>NZ_QOWE01000059.1 GCF_003334855.1 Larkinella punicea | reverse complement strand
CCGGAAGGCTTTGATCTTGGCATTGAAGGATTCAGCCGACGCGTTGGTGCTGCGATTGTCAAAGTAGTTCAAGATCGTATCATAATGGTTCTGAATCGAACGGGCTACCGTGTTGAAAGCCTTGAATCCGGCTTGCCGAACCTTTTCATGCCACCTGGCCAACCGCGCTAAGCCGTAGAGCTTATCCGTGGTAGTTTCAAAGATGTGACTAAGGGACTGACTCAATTCATAAGCGGTCTTCAAATCAGGATAGCGACCGAACAGCAACGTGGCCCTTTCCCGTTGACTGTCGGTCCAATCACCCGGTTTTTTATAGAGCACATACCGGCTGCGAGCTAACAATTGTTTGAGCGTATCGCCATTGGAAAGGACTTCGGATTCATACACGCCTTGCGTTATCTTAGCCGCTTCAAGTGCGTCGTTTTCCGCGTCCAGAGCGTCCCAGCGGTATTTAACGCGCATATCCTGAACGGCTTCTAACGCTAATTTCTGGACATGGAATCGGTCGGTGACCTGAGTGGCTCGCGGAAAGCAGCGTTTGGCAATCAGGCCCATATTACCCGCCATGTCCAGGGTAATTTCGGTGACCTTTTTGCGAAGCTTTTCGGGGATTTTCCGCAGCGTAGCGATCACCGTTTCCGCTTTTGTACCGGCGATAATGGCCACAATGCTGCCTTTTCCGCCTTTGGCAGCTTTATTGGTCAGAATCGTATACAACTCGCCTTGCGAAAGCGATGTCTCATCGATCGATAGGTGTGAACCCAAATTTTGAGGATATAATAGCCATTTTTTCGCATGAACTTTCTGATCCCAATCCTTAAAACCGCTCTGAAAACCTCGGTAATGCCGAAGTAAATCATTTCCGTTGACCCCATAGAACCGCCCGACAGTCTGGATATCAGTCGGGTTGGTATCGACTGATATCTTTTAAAAAAGCGGCAAACTCACTGGTCATCCGCGTTCCTTTTCCTACTTGAGTCCAGTCTCGGTACACTACTTTTCCGGTTTGGGTGTTGAGCCACCGACGACGCTTGATGTGAAGGAAAACCTGATGGCCACGGATGGG
>NZ_QOWE01000058.1 GCF_003334855.1 Larkinella punicea | reverse complement strand
AACTGATGTTACGCAAGCTCTTTCGTGAAAGCCAGCTTACTGATTAAATTTAACAAAAAATTAGGTATGCACTTCGTCTCACCTATTTTCGACCTTTACTCGGACTACCTGTTAGTCAATCAGGGCCAAACGACAGCAACCGGTTTATCGGCTTTAGTCGAGGGTAAGCTTTCCCACGATGCCATTACCCGAAGCTTACATCAACTCACCTATGGCTCAGCTCAACTTTGGCAAGTCGTCAAACCGTTTGTTCAACAGATTGCTGACCCGAATGCAGTTCTGACGCTGGATGATACGGTGGAACACAAACCCTATATGGATCAAAATCCACTCATTCGGTTTCATTATGACCACTGTCAGCGCGTCGCCCTCAAAGGCATCAACCAACTTACTGCACTCTATACAGGTCAGACCAGTTCCTTGCCCGTAGCCTACGCATTGATCGAGAAAGACCTGCTCATCACCGATAACAAGACGGGTAAGACCAAGTGGATCAGCCGGGTCAGTAAGCAGGAAAGGTTTCGTCAACTGATTCGTCAATCTCTATCTAACAATCTTATTTTCAAGTATATATTGGCTGATTGCTGGTTCTCTTCAGCCGATAACTTTACCTATATCGCAGGCTTAGAACAGCAATTTATTATGCCTTTGAAAAACAACCGCAAGGTAGCTCTTTCACAGGCTGACCAACAACAGGGACGGTATCAGCCGATTGAGTCGTTGGGTATCGAGGAGCATCAATGCCTTGCCGTTTGGGTAACCGATGTGGACTTTCCACTCTTGTTAACCAAGCAGGTCTTCAAAGACGGGGATCGTGAGCAGGGAATACTCTATCTGGTAACCAATGACTTGACGGCTGATCCGGTCAGCATTCAGACGCAATACGCTCGTCGTTGGAAAGTGGAAGAATTCCACAAGTCGATCAAATCAAATACAGGTTATTCTCGCTCTCCGGCTCATACGGTGCGCTCACAAAGCAATCATCTTTTTTTGTCCATGTTAGCTTTTGTTAAGTTGGAAGCCTTGCGGCTTGCTACTTCAAAAAATCATTTTGCTTTAAAATCACTGCTGACGATGAACGCGATGAAATTGGCGATGCGAGACCTAAACAGTCTCAAAAGTCAATCTACTCTATTGGCTAAGGCTGCGTAACATCAGTT
>NZ_QOWE01000057.1 GCF_003334855.1 Larkinella punicea | reverse complement strand
AATTGATAAGCGACTGGTGGCTACCTTCTCCACCCTGTTTTCCAGCATCCTGCTGTTACGCAATAGCAAAATGGGGCTGTTGTTGAGTGAGTTAGGGAGCTACATTGCGGGCTATGCGCATGCTCCGGCGGGTACCAAGCGACTCAGTAATCTGCTGCGCTGTAAAAAATGGGATGCCTCACTGATCGATGCGTTCTTTTTCCAACGAACTCAGCAACGCATCGCCCAATTGCTACAGGGCCAAAAACGCCCCCTGCTACTATGGGATGATAGTCGGATCGAAAAGCCCGAAAGTTGGTTTATTGAGGGGCTTTGCTCGGTCGAAAGTAGTAAGGGCAAGCGTCTGACCAAGATCAAGAAAGGTTTTTTTAAGCCTCCTGCCACGCGCATTTGCGTACCGGGTTTTCAGTGGACCGGTGTTTTGTTAAGCGCGCTTGGCGAAGTGCCCAGTGTGGTGCAATTGAGCTGGTGGACCACGCGGGGGAAATATAAAGAAGTGGGCACCAACATCATGTATCGGATGCTGAAGAAACTACAGGCTTTTATGCCCCAATCCGTACTGCATGTACTCGACAGGGGGTATGCCAGTGCCTGGACAATCGAATGGATGTTGCACTTTGAGCAGGACTTTCTGGTGCGCTGGAAAAAAAATCATTTGCTCATCCATGCCCAGAAAGGTACGAAACAAACCCATCTGCTGGCACGTAGTTGTGTGGCTCAGGGTCGTAAACTGCTGCGGGATAAGGAGCGCAAGATCACCAAACACGTCAGTGTAGGGTGGTCAGCGGTTCGTCATCCTGATTTTCCAGATCATCCCCTGTTTCTGCTGGTGGTCAGGGATCGCAGAAATCATCAGCCGCCGATGTATCTGCTGACATCGGTGAGCATTACCACGCTGAAAGAGGCTTGGGAGATGGTTCACAGTTACATGCACCGCTGGCAGATTGAGCAGGCTTTCCGAGCGGGCAAAGCGGAGTTAGGCATGGAGTCCCCTCGGCTGTGGTTTTGGGAAAATAGGCTTAAACTGTTGGGGATAGTGGCCTTAGTATACGATTTTTTACTTTCCTTACTAAGGAACTGGTCCCATTGGCTTCCCCTTTTTCTCAAGCAGTGGGTGCCCAGAACGGGAAATCGGCACCGAACTGCTTCAGTGCCGATTTACAGATTACGCTTAGCCATCACCAACGCGCTTATGGTCGATTTTGCCTTAACTCAAAATTCGGGATGACTCATGT
>NZ_QOWE01000056.1 GCF_003334855.1 Larkinella punicea | reverse complement strand
CAGTACTGTACGAAGGATTGGTTTAACTCCTTCGGGCTTGGTGTGCTAAGTATTTTCTGAGTAGCTCAACGCCGTTGGGTAAGTCGAGGACTTCCAGAATGACGTTGGCTTGTAGTTCTTTGAAAAACTGGATTTTCGCTTTCTTGTAGGATTGAATGGCATTGCCTTTTTTGTAAACCAGAATTAGCATGGCCGCAATGAGGGTGCAGTAAAGCATGACCTGAATGGCATTTTGATGGTGGCTCACAAAATGCGTCAGATTCATCTCTTGTTTCATGAACCGGAAAAACGTCTCGATTTGCCAGCGTTGCCGATAAATATAGGCAATCAAATACGCTGATAAATCCAGCACATTAGTCAGAAACAATAACTGTTGACCACTGGTTTTGACTTTTGCCCTGATGAGTCGGAACTCTTGCTGGACAAGCTTTTTGCCGTCGCTGTAGAGCATGACAATCTCGTCACTAAGTACTTGTAAATCATTGTGTTCAATGACTGGCAGGGGCTGATGGGCTCGCAGCACCTGATAACAGGCCTGCTCGTTGAGCCGGGTCACAAATTGTGTGTTCTTCCGGGCAAAATCCTGAAAGGTTTGCCGGGATTTGAGACCCCGATCGAAGACAATCAGATCATTTTTAGCATGTTGTGCCTGTTGAATGATCTCTCTCAGAGAGGTCTCTTCCGACAAGTGAGGCTGGTCATCAAAGAATTTCATGCGAACGCAAAAGTCATTCTCCAGTTCTGTAGTCAGCTTCACCTGTCGTTTGTTGTTGCTGCTGTTGCCGACTTTCATGCCGGTGGTCAGGTGACCAAAGACCTGGATCATTGTCGAGTCGTAGCGCTTGAGATTATATCTGGCCAGTGTGGGCTGGTCGTAGTGTTGACTCACCAACTGGTAGACGCGTTGATAGATGCGCTCAAAATAGGTGACATTGACCTGCGTGAGCCGGTCACGAATGCTGCTATGGGCGGTTTGGGCATCCACGGCCAGGTTTTCAACGGCTTTGAACAAGGCCGAGGAGTAGGACTCCTGCAGGCTGCGCAAACTGACGCGGTCACTTTCTAATAAACTGTAAATGAGAAGACTAAATACGGTCTTGGTTTGCAGTTTGATGACCCACTTGTCGGCTCCCAGTTCATCCGACAAGGCTTGTAGGTAATCTTGTCCGATCAAGTCCAGCAAGTCCGAAGCTAAAACCGACTGACTCTGAATAATTGGTTTATCCATCGCTTTTGAAAATCCAGTAGATCAAAGAACAACAAACTTTTAACTTTTTATCCCGTAAGGCCAAATCCTTCGTACAGTACTGAT
>NZ_QOWE01000055.1 GCF_003334855.1 Larkinella punicea | reverse complement strand
GAGACTGCTCGCTAAACTGTGTCAAGGGTGAATAAAAAGGAAAAAACCTTATTTTCACTATCATGAACAACGACTTCGATTTCGAGGCCTTCAAACAGGCCGCTATCAAAGGCCTTTACGAAGGCAAACCCTTAACAGGCGAAGGTGGGCTGTTTGCCCCTTTACTTAAACACTTCCTCGAATCAGCTTTAGAAGGCGAAATGAGCCACCATCTGGTTCAAACTCGTCTGCCTGAGCAAAATCGACGCAATGGTAAAACCAGCAAAAAAGTAAAAAGCAGTGCTGGTTTGCTGGACTTGCAAACGCCCCGAGACCGCACCGGTAGTTATCAGCCCCAATTAGTCCCTAAACGGCAAGTTGTACTGACTCCACAACTGGAACAGAAAATTCTCTCGCTCTACGGAATGGGTAGCAGCTACGCGGATATCAGCCAACATCTTTCAGAGATGTATGGCTACTCGCTATCCGACAGCGAGTTAACAGCCATTACCGACAAAGTAATCCCGGCCATGCGGGAGTGGCAAAATCGACCTTTGGAGAGCTTGTATGTATTGGTCTGGTTGGATGGTATCTACTACAAAGTTCGTCATGAAGGCCGGGTCGTGACCCGCGTCCTATACAGCGTCATTGGACTGAGTTTAGCGGGTCGTAAGCAGGTACTAGGGATTTACACAGCGGAGAGTGAATCGGCCAAGTTTTGGCTCTCAGTGCTAACTGACCTTAAGCAGCGCGGGGTCGAAGACATGCTGATCACCTGTGTGGATGGGCTCAAAGGGTTTGATACGGCTATTGCAACCGTTTTTCCAGCCGCCACCGTTCAACTCTGCATTGTCCATCAACTCCGTAATTCCTTTCGGTTTATCCCTGACAAATACCTCAAGAGCTTTGTTAAAGATATTAAGGGGGTATACCAGGCATCGGATCGTGAGCAAGCTATGGAGCAATTATTGCTGGTACAGGAAACCTGGGGGCAGCGTTATCCACAAGCCATTCAGCCTTGGTTGGACAAGTGGGAGTTACTTTCGCCTTACTTTGACTATCCGGCGGCTATCCGCAAGGTCATGTATACGACCAATACAGTTGAAGGCTACCATCGTCAATTGCGTAACGTAACCAAAACGAAAGGGGCTTTTCCCTCCGATATCGCTTTACAAAAACTGGTGTATTTGGTGATTCAAAATCTGCAAATCAAGTGGGAAACCACCACGTATAATTGGAAGGAGATCTTAGCCCAAGTTTCTATTATATTTACTGAACGAATTCAGCCACATCGCTTTGATTAAACCCACTGACACAGTTCAGCGAGCACTCCCA
>NZ_QOWE01000053.1 GCF_003334855.1 Larkinella punicea | reverse complement strand
GTGACTATACCGATGATACTGGGCCGTGTGCGCCGATGCAAACTGGGCCACTGTGGATAAGTGGTATTGAGGAGTAGACAAAGGTAACTATTACCCTATTTTTTCTTCTTTTTTAGTTCGTTTTCGCATGGATTCTCCTTTCAATTCAATCCGGTGGGCGTGATGTACCAGCCGATCCAGCATGGCATCCGCCAGCGTGGGGTCGGCGATGTAATCATACCAGCCGTTCACCGGTAGCTGGGAAGTAATGATGGTGCTGGCCCGCCCATGCCGATCTTCAATTAACTGCATTAAAGCGAGCCGTTCATGCAAGGACAATGCCTGCATCCCCCAATCGTCCAGGATTAGCAGATGTTGCCGCTCTAAGCGAGCCAACTCTTTTACATACGAGCCATCAGCTTGAGCCAAATGCAGCTTTTGGAAGAGTTTGGGCAATGAGAAGTAAGCCACCCGTAGCCCCATGTGACAGGCCTGATAGCCCAGGGCCGTAGCAATAAAGCTCTTGCCGCAACCGGTGGCTCCAGTAATGAGAACGTTCTCGGCCCGATTGATGAAAGACGTATCAGCCAGACGCAACAGCTGGTTTTTGTCCAGGTTGCGGCCAGGTAAGTAGTCAATCTCTTCCAGAGCCGCCTGATAGCGGAAGCGGGCTTGCCGGACCGCCGTCACCGTTTTGCGATGTTGCCGGTAAGCTTGCTCAGCCTGAGTGAGTTGCGCCACTACCTGGTCGGCAGTGGGATGTTGATCCAGCGGCAGGCGGATCAACTGCTCAAAGTTTTGGGCCATACCCCACAAAGCGAGTTTGCGCATGGCCTCTAAAGTGGCTTGGTTGTTCATTTGGCTCGTGTGTTTTTATTCCCCTTTCGTATTTTATTTTTTTTCATTGATAGGCCGATGCACCCCGGATATTCTCATGCTGACAGGGCGGAATGACATCTATGGGTACCGGCTCCAGATCCAGTCGGTCTAACTCCCGCTCCAGGATACTTTTGACCAATCGGTACGAGGTCGCCTGATAATGAAGAGCCCGTTGGCAGGCCCGCTCCAACCGATCGGAACCGTAGCCTTTGGCCAATGACAAGACCCCGGCACAGGAGCGATAAGCCTGCTCGGGATAGGTCCGTAGTCGCAGCAGTTCCTGAATAATCTGCACCGTATGCGGCCCTATTTTAGCGGCTTGTTCCTCAAAAAATAGCGGAGACCATTGCGAGAGCCATTGATGGTGTGGGTGCAGGTGTTCGCGCAAGGTGGTGTATTGACCGCTGGTATGCTGGCGTGAATGGACCGCCACCCGTTCAAAGTGATGGTAGATTTCCACGCTGTCCTGGGTGTAAATGAACTTGACCATCTGGCCGACAAGCCGATAAGGCACTGAGTAATGGTGTTTGTCCTGCTGGAGTTGAGCATGACCGTTGGGGTGCACCTTAGCCATACAATACCGTTTAAGTTCATAGGCTTGCGTGGGCAAAGGTTGTAGCCAGACCCGTTCGAGCTGCTCAAAACGGTCCCGTCGGGAATACTCTTTGCCTTGTAAACAGGTACGGTTATGTACATCGAGTAGCTGCCAGATAGCCTTATTGAGATCAACCAGGGTGGCGAAAGCTCGATTCCGTAAGGGCGCATAAATCCGCTGATAGAGAATCCGTACTGCGCTTTCGACCAGGGCTTTATCGCGAGGTTTGCCGCTACGAGTGGGATAAATGGCCGTCTGATGATGCGATGCAAAATCCTGTAAGGTTTGATTAATCGTGGGTTCATAACGATCGGCCCGGGTGACAGCCGCTTTGAAATTATCGGGCACAATTGCCTGAGGAACCCCACCGATATACACTAAAGCGGCTTGCAGAGCGGCAATGAAGTCTTCCTGCTGTTGGCTGGCTACGGCTTGCGCATACGTCAGTTGAGAACAGGGCAGAATGGCCACGAAAAACTCGACGGCCCGGATTTGCCCCGTCTGCGGGTCGGTCAGATAAAGTTTGTCACCGGCGAAGTCAATAAAGAGTTGCTCACCGGCTTTATGCTCCAGGTGCATCACCACTTTTTGTTGCCCCTGCCATTGGCGGAACAAGTGATTAAACTGGGAATAGCGCGGCCCATCCGGATGTTGCAGACGATATTCCATCCAGAGTTGCTGGCGGGTCACACCGGGTTTGGCCAATTCGCGTTCGTAGGTTGGAAACAACTCGGCCAGTGTAGGATGCTTGACTTGGGGGACGACCGAAGCCGTTAACAACCGGTCCAGTTGGGCATCATCCCAGGCCAGTAAGGGTTCCAGGGTCGGAAATAGGGCTTCAAGCTGGGTCAGGTAGTGCTGAACCGTAGTGCGCGAGATGGCCAGGATGCGGGCTAGATTCCGCTTGGAAGTGCCCTTAAGTCGCAGTTCGATCAGTCGTCGGAGTTGGAACATTTTGATTCGACAGTTAGCCATCGTTTCCAATGGGCAGGATTGATGGGTCTGCCCATTGGAAAACTAGGAATATTGTCTCTTCAATGTTCACTTATCCACAGGTGGCCCAGTTTACATCGGCGCGGGTGGACCAGCATTAATCGGTGTAAATGGCCCAGTTTGGAGTGGCATATTCA
>NZ_QOWE01000052.1 GCF_003334855.1 Larkinella punicea | reverse complement strand
AGCTAAAACCGACTGACTCTGAATAATTGGTTTATCCATCGCTTTTGAAAATCCAGTAGATCAAAGAACAACAAACTTTTAACTTTTTATCCCGTAAGGCCAAATCCTTCGTACAGTACTGATTCATAACTCTTAATTCTTCACTCCGAGCGCAGTGAGGTAACCGGATTCACCAAAGCCGCTTTGATGCTTTGGAAACTGACGGTCAGCAGGGCGATTCCCGCCATCAGCAGGCCCGTTAGCGCAAATACCCACCACCTGATCTCAATCTTGAACTCGAAATTTTGTAGCCATTGATTCATGGCATACCAGGCAATCGGTGACGCCAGGACGATCGCAATCAGAATTAGTTTCAGGAAATCTCTGGAAAGCATCGTAATAATGCTGGCTACGGATGCGCCCAATACTTTACGAACGCCGATTTCTTTGGTGCGCTGCTCGGCGATAAACGTGGCCAGGCCGAATAAACCGAGACAGGCAATCAAAACCGCTAAAAACGTCGATGCTTCAATGAGTTGCGCCGTACGGGTTTCGGACTTGTAGGCCTGCGCCAGCGTTTCGTCCAGAAAACTATACTCAAACACCTGGTTCGGGAACGTGGCTGTCCAGACCTTTTCGATGTGTGCCAAGGCCGCCTGTACGGTTTCGGCCGTTGGATTCTCCATTTGCAGTTTGATGCCCGCCTGATAAAAATTCTTGGGTACGACCATGATCAGTGTCGGGTCGATTTTCTGGTGCAATGAGTTGACATTGAAGTTTTTGGTTACGCCAATAATCGTGGCAAACTCCTGACTGTCTCCGAAATATACTTTCTGTCCAATGGCATCGGCGGGTCGGCTGATGCCCGATCGGTTCAGGAATATTTCATTGACGATGACTTTGATCGCTGCGGAAGAGGTGTCGGTATCCCTGAGTTTTTCCCCGGCCAGCAATGGGATGCCGTAGGTGTCCAGGTAACGCGAATCGCCCATTTTCGTCTGGGTCCTGATGTCGATCGTTTTGGTTCCTTTTCGGTATTGCATGCTCTGCATCCAGTTGCTTTCTGCCGATGCGCTGTTGAACGAGAAACTGACATCCTTAATCTGTGAAGACTCGACCAGTTGATTGCGAAGGGCTTGCCGTTTTTCGGGTTTGTTTTCGGGTAATCCGACGGTAATGATGGCCGATTTGTTAAAACCCAGATCGGCATTTCGGAAGAAAGTAAGCTGCTGGTTGATCAACATCGCACTGCTGATAAGAATCAGTGAAACCGTAAACTGAACGACGACCAAACCCTGCCGCAACGAAAACCACTGCTTTCCCTGCGTCAGCGTATTGTTTTTCAACGCCCAGATCGGTGCCATGCCCGACAGCCGGAACGCCGGATAACCCCCCGCCAGCAAGGTTGTCAGGACCGCCAGGATGAAAGCAAACAAACCGGTTTGCCACGAGAACAAATCCGACGTGGTGAGGGGAACCGCCAGCATACCGGCTACGGTCGAGAGGGTAATTTGTGCGAGCAGGATGGCAAGCAAAACCGCCAGAAACGTAATCAGCCCGGCTTCCGTCAGAAATTGATACACCAGCGACAGGCGGTTACTGCCCACGGCTTTGCGAATGCCGACCTCTTTCGCCCGTTTGAATGCCTGGGCGGTGCTGAGGTTAATGAAGTTGAAGCAGGCAATGAGCAGCACCAGCAAGCTAACGAATGCCAGGGTTTTGAGTAAACCGAGGTTGGCCGTCCGACCGCTCAGGTTGCTGCTGTAATGGAGTTGGGATAACGGGGTCAGAAAAAAGTTTTTGTCGGACAGCGCTTCTTTACCCATGTATTTGAGTATGATCGACCGAAACCGTTTGTTCAGTTGCGTGGGGTCAATGCCTTTTTTTAGCAACACAAACACCTGGAAATTGTCGCCCCATCCGTTCCACGCATTTAAATCGAAATCCGGACTGGTGTTTTTGAGGGTGGAAAACGAAACCAGCATATCGAACGGAAAACTGGTTGTCGACGGCTGATCTTCCAGCACACCGGCCACCATCAACTCCTGTTTGTTATCGAGCTGAATGATTTTACTGAGGACGTCCGTGGTGCCAAAATACTTTTCGGCATATGCCCGGCTTAAGACAACGGTGTTCGGTTGCGAGAGAGCCGTCCGGGCATTGCCCGCAAGCCACTGATAGTTCAGCAAATGGAATAGCCTGTTGTCGGCAAATACGAACGATTCTTTAAACCGTTTGTCGGTCGAGGGAACGGCAAAGATGCTGCCCCTAACCTTGAACAGCGGAACGACGAGTTCTGCTTCAGGAGCATCCGTCCGCAGAGCGTTTGCCATGCCGGTAAAGGTGCCCGGATAGGTGTGTTTCTCTTTGGTATTTTCGGTTTCAACGCGGTAAATCCGGCTCCCGTTGGCGTGGTTCTGGTCGTAGCTGGTTTCGTGCCTGATCACCAGAAAAATCACGACCGTACACGCCAGGCCCGCAGCCAGACCGGTGATGTTAATCAACGAATATCCTTTGCTTTTGGCGAGGCTTCGGAGGGCGATTTTTAAATAATTCCGGATCATGTGAGGACTTAGTAAAAAAGGTGAAGGATACTCAGCAACTGATTTCCGCTTGGCCAGTGGCCGCAATAGGTTCAAAACACTCAGGCCATACCGCCAGCGGGCTTTTCGCACCCCCACGGTTTTCACCCAGTACGCATACAGTTCCAGCAAATCGCCCTGCACCTCCTCGACGGTGTTGGGATCGCCCAGCCAGTCGAGCAGTGTGGTGGCCCAGCGGGGTGGTGGTCCAACGTTTCGGTTTGGATGATCTGGCCGTTTGATGGGCTCCATATTTTTTCAATATCAAATGTTAAATGATGAATTAGGACTTTCGCTTAGAGTGAAATTGCTCGAACTCTGGGGTAGGCTAACTCGTGTCGGAGATAGTCAGCAAATAAACTAGTTCGCAACTGATAGATCGTTTGGCCGACTTGTTTGGCTTTCACTTGT
>NZ_QOWE01000051.1 GCF_003334855.1 Larkinella punicea | reverse complement strand
GTAATCTGTGGTGGCGGCAACCTACTCTCCCGGAAGTGACTCCAGTACCATCGGCGTAACGGGGCTTAACGGCTCTGTTCGGTATGGGAAGAGGTGTTCCCCCGCACCCTTGCCACCATCCCAGCTCTTCAAGTATTACCTCCTCTTACGAGGAGCGTAACGCTGGTTTCTTTCTGTATCTTTAAGAAAAAAGGAAATCACAAACACGCTAGCAAGCACTCTCAAGTCGTCGTATCCTGCGACCTTCAGGTCATTAGTACGGCTCGGCTGTAGCGCTCTCACGCCCTGCACCTGCCGCCTATCAACGTCATCGTCTCTAACGTCCTTCATAGAAGACTCATCTCCGGGCCGGCTTCGCACTTAGATGCTTTCAGCGCTTATCCAAACCCCACGTAGCTACCCGGCCGTGCCGTGGGCACAACAACCGGTTCACCAGCGGTGAGTCCACCCCGGTCCTCTCGTACTAAGGGCAGCCCCCGTCAATCTTCTTACGCCCACCACAGATAGGGACCGAACTGTCTCACGACGTTCTGAACCCAGCTCGCGTGCCACTTTAATCGGCGAACAGCCGAACCCTTGGGACCTTCTCCAGCCCCAGGATGTGACGAGCCGACATCGAGGTGCCAAACCTCCCCGTCGATGTGAGCTCTTGGGGGAGATCAGCCTGTTATCCCCGGCGTACCTTTTATCCTTTGAGCGATGGCCCACCCATGCGGAACCACCGGATCACTATACCCTGCTTTCGCACCAGATCGACTTGTCTGTCTCACTGTCAAGCTCGCTTCTGCTATTGCACTCCACAGCCGGTTACCAACCGGCCTGAGCGAACCTTTGGAAGCCTCCGTTACCCTTTCGGAGGCGACCACCCCAGTCAAACTACCCGCCAACCACGGTCCCTCACTTAGTGAGGTTAGACGCCAACAAAGAGAAGGGTGGTATTTCAACGTTGGCTCCACGATGCCTGGCGACACCGCTTCACTGCCTCCCACCTATCCTACACATCCCTGTGCCAGCGTCCATGATAAGCTGTAGTAAAGGTGCACGGGGTCTTTCCGTCCCGTGGCGGGTATCCGGCATCTTCACCGGAACTACAATTTCACCGAGCTCATGGCTGAGACAGTGCCCAGATCGTTACACCATTCGTGCAGGTCGGAACTTACCCGACAAGGAATTTCGCTACCTTAGGACCGTTATAGTTACGGCCGCCGTTTACTGGGGCTTCAGTTCAACGCTTCGAAGCTTGCGCCCCTAACGCCCCCCCTTAACCTTCCAGCACCGGGCAGGTGTCAGACCCTATACTGAATCTCTCGATTTCGCAGAGTCCTGTGTTTTTGGTAAACAGTCGCCTGGGCCTTTTCTCTGCGACCTCCGTGCCTTTAACAGCACAGTAGGTCCCCCTTCTCCCGAAGTTACAGGGTCAATTGGCCGAGTTCCTTAGCCATGATTCTCTCGCGCACCTTAGATTATTCATCTCGACTACCTGTGTCGGTTTGCGGTACGGTTGCCCGGACGATTAACGATAGCGGCTTTTCTTGGAAGCCCATCCCCGGCGCTATCCCGGTAACCCGAAGGTGACCAGGTACTATCGGCGTCCACCTATCTCCACGGATTTGCCAATGGAAACAATAGCTTCAGCCTTCAACGCACATTTCCCGCAGTGCGCGGCCAGTTCAGTACTCCGTCCCCGCTTCTCTCATCCGGCCAGTACGGGAATATTAACCCGTTTGCCCTCAGGTTCGGCTATCGCCTGCCCCTTAGGTGCCGACTCACCCACCGTTGATTGCCATCGCGGTGGAATCCTTAGTCTTACGGTGTGAAGGGTTCTCACCTTCATTATCGTTACTTATGCCTACATTTGCTTTTCTGACCAGTCCAGCCCGGCTCACGCCAAACCTTCACCCCAATCAGAATGCTCTCCTACCACAACCAGCCTCGAAAGACTGCTGTCCACGGCTTCAGTGGGTTGCTTCATGCCCGTTTATTATCGATGCCCGCCTCGCTCGACCAGTGAGCTGTTACGCACTCTTTAAAGGAATAGCTGCTTCCAAGCTAACCTCCTGGCTGTCTCGGCAACCGGACCTCCTTTGTTCAACTGAGCAACCACTTGGGGACTTTAGCCGGTGGTCTGGGTTGTTCCCCTCTCGGAGTCGGACCTTAGCACCCGACCCCTCACTCCCGCATCAATTCCCAGGCATTCGGAGTTCGTCAGAAGTTGGTAGGATGTGACTCCCCCTAGTCCTATCGGTAGCTCTACCTCCTGGGAATTTGTCATGCAAGGCTGTTCCTAAAAACATTTCGGAGAGTACGAGCTATTTCCGGGTTTGATTGGCCTTTCACCCCTATCCGCAGCTCATCCAAAAACTTTTCAACGTTTACTGGTGCGGTCCTCCATGACATGTTACTGCCACTTCAACCTGGCCACGGATAGATCACCCGGTTTCGCGTCTACCCCCACTGACTCAGCGCCCTGTTCAGACTCGCTTTCGCTTCGGCTCCCCTTCTTCAAAAGGTTAACCTCGCCAGTGACGGTAACTCGTAGGCTCATTATGCAAAAGGCACGCTGTCACTCCACTTAAGAGCTCCAACCGTTTGTAGGCGTCTGGTTTCAGGTTCTATTTCACCCCGCTGCTTGCGGTACTTTTCACCGTTCCCTCACGGTACTGGTTCGCTATCGGTCTCTGATGTGTATTTAGCCTTGGCAGATGGTGCTGCCAGATTCAGAGGGGGTTCCTCCGGCCCCCCCTTACTCAGGATCCCAACCCCACCAACTCACACTACCCGTACGGGTCTCTCACCCTCTGTGGATGTCCTTCCCAGAACATTCCGGTTTGTCAGTTGATTTGATGGTCGGTCCTACAACCCCGCAGCGGCCGTAACCGCTGTGGTTTGGGCTTGTCCGCGTTCGCTCGCCACTACTTACGGAATCACTATTGTTTTCTCTTCCTAAGGGTACTTAGATGTTTCAGTTCCCCTCGTTTGCCCCATCGTATGATGGTGATATGGCTTCACCATACCGGGTTGCCCCATTCGGAGACCAACGGATCAAAGGATGTGTGCTCCTCCCCGCTGTTTTCGCTGCTGTCCGCGTCCTTCATCGCCAATCAGAGCCATAGGCATCCCCCAGACGCCCTTCCTTGGCCGTAGCCATACTATACTCTCTGCGCTTGCAACGCAATTTGTGACTTCCTCTCTCTCAAAGAACATAT
>NZ_QOWE01000050.1 GCF_003334855.1 Larkinella punicea | reverse complement strand
TGCATAAATGGATCCGGGTGGCCTTAGCCGTCTTACAATCGGGGAAGCCGTTTGATTCTCGACTAAACCTGCCAACCGAAGAAAATTTGGTTTCAAACTTGTAAAATTTGACAGTTCATAGGTACGAAATCTCCAGTGCCTGTTTCGTACCTAATGGTACGATGAAGCATGCGGGGGCTCGTTCTACTACAAACATCAGTCCGCTACACGGCCAGTATTTCCTAGGTTCGAGTCCATATGACAAAACGATGGGCCAATAGAATTTGGCATTTTTGCTAAAAACATATGGCTCTAATCAGAACGTAACAGTCCTGACCTTCAGGGGGTTGTGGGCAAAGTATTCGCCGTGAACCAACCTGTGGATCAATCGACTTTATCGAGCTTGAAACTGAAAACCGTGCCTTTGTCCGGTTTGCTCATCACCGTGATTTTCGATTTGTGGGCGTTCAGAATGTGCTTCACAATGGCGAGTCCCAGACCGGTGCCACCCCGTTCTTTCGAGCGGCTTTTGTCGACGCGGTAAAACCGCTCGAAGATGCGGTTGAGGTGTTCGGGCGGAATGCCGGGGCCGTTGTCGCGCACCTGAATGATGTACTGCTTCTTTTCCTCCTCAAAACTGACCACCACCTTGCCGCCGTTGTTGCCATATTTAATGGCATTTTCGATCAGGTTGGTAAGCACCTGCGTGATGCGTTGCGGGTCGGCTTTGACCAAAATACCGCCGGGCTGATCGGATTTGATTTTTAAAGAAGCCTGCCGGGCCAGCGCGTTATTTTCCAGTTGCTCAAATACCTCCAGCGTAATCTGGTAAATATCCACCGGCTCAAAATGCATCTTCACCTCGCCGGTTTCCAGTTGCGACAGGGCCACGAGGTCTTTCACCAGCGCATCCAGCCCGTCGAGGCTTTTGGCGGCTTTGGCCAGAAATTTATCCCGTACACGCTCGTCGTCGATGGCGCCGTCAATGAGCGTGTGTACGAAGCCCTGTGCGGCAAAAATGGGCGTTTTCAGTTCGTGGGAGACGTCGGCCAGAAACTCGCGCCGGAACTGTTCGAGTCGCCGGAGTTCCTCGATTTCCTTCTGTTTGCGGGCCACGTAGACAAAAATCTCGTCGTTCAGCTTCTTGAACGGATTGCTGTTTTTTACGATGGTGGTCCGGGAAATCGTGAAATCCTTGATGCGCAGTTTGTGGATGGTTTTGTAAAGTTTGTTCACCTCGCGGTACACCAGAATTTCGATGGCATACAGAATCAGGAAAAACGAAACGATCAATGACGAAATCGCCACCACGAACAACATGCTGCGCGTGACGCCTTCCACAAACGTCAGAAACACGACCGTCAGGGCCGAAATCAGACCGGCCAGCAGAAACGCAGCAATACGGGGGCTAAGCGACATGAAGTAAAGATAACCGCTTATCCTTCATCATTGAACATGTACCCGACGCCTTTCAGCGTTTTGATGTAGGTTTCGCCGATTTTTTCCCGCAATTTCCGGATGTGTACATCGACGGTGCGTTCGAGGACGTAGATATCGACGCCCCAGATTTTTTGCAGCAACTCTTCCCGGCCAAACACCTTGTTGGGCGACAGCGCGAGAAAAAACAGCAGTTCGAACTCTTTTTTGGGCAGCACGACGGTTTTGTCGCCGGTCGTCACGGTGTAGTTCAGGCGGTTGATGACCAGCCCGCCGATTTCGATTTTCTCGCCCGGATCGGCTTTCTGGGCTTCGCGCCGGAAGAGGGCGTTGATGCGGCTCATCAGCGCGCGCGGTTTGATGGGCTTCGTAATGTAGTCGTCGGCCCCGATTTCAAAGGCAGCCACTTCCGAATATTCCTCGGAGCGGGCGGTTAGGTAGAGAATAAACGTTTGGCGCAGATCAGGTAAATTGCGGAGTTGGCGGCCGGTTTCGATCCCGTCGAGTTGCGGCATCATGATATCGAGCAACACCAGTTCGGGAACAAACGAGCGGGCGGTGTCGAGGGCTTTTCGGCCATCGGGCGCGGTGCGGACGTCGTACCCTTCTTTCTCCAGATTGTATTGCAACAGCTCGACAATGTCGGGGTCGTCGTCGACCACCAGCACACGGTGGAGTTGTTGGGAAGTCTTCGTGGCACTCATTCTACGGTTTGTTGGTGTAATTTGGAATCGAAGGTACGTGCTGTGTCAGCAATTTTACGAAGTTAACTCTATTGTTAACAAAAACTTAACACGAAATGACGTTACCTCGCACAATACGAAGCAATAAAAAAATGGGCGGACAAGTACACGGTCAAACCGGAAGGTATTCTTTGGTTCTTCCGTTTAAAACGACTAACATAGTGATCCATTTAGCGTGATAAATCGCTGAAACATACCTGAAATATCCGATCATTATCAGACCGCAGCAGCCCCATGATTAAAAAAGCCGTATTGATCGTCGCCCTGATTACCGTTTATCTGACCCCGGTTTTTTCGCAAAACCGGGCGCCTGTGCTTCGTCAGGATGTGCCGCTGGATTCCATTCGCCTGAGCGACCCGTTTATTTTGGCGGATAAAAAGACCTCGACGTACTATATGACCGGTACGGGGGGCATGCTGTGGAAAAGCAAAGACCTGAAAAAATGGACCGGCCCTTTCAAAGTAACCCGCACCGATCCTGGCTCCTGGATGGGGCCTAACCCGATGATCTGGGCGGCCGAACTCCATCAGTACAAAGACAAATACTACTATTTTGCCACCTTCACCAACCGGGCGGTGAAAATTGATACGGTTGGCGAAAATATCATCGAGCGCCGTGCCAGCCATGTTTTGGTGAGCGATCAACCGGAAGGGCCTTATGTTCCGATGAAAGACCCTACCTATCTGCCTGCCGACAAGCCAACGCTCGATGGCACCTTGTGGGTGGAGAAGGACGGAAAACCGTATATGGTTTATTGTTACGAATGGCTGCAAAACCTGAACGGAACCATTGAAAAGATCGAACTGAAGCCGGATTTAAGCGGGTCGATTGGCGAAGGAAAACTGCTATTTCGGGCCAGCGAAAGCCCCTGGAGTCGTGAGAACGGCGGGACCGGCCCCAACAAAGTAACGGACGGGCCGTACGTATTTCGCACCGGAACCGGCAGGCTTGCCATGCTTTGGACGAGTTGGATCGGGGATGTCTACACACAAGGCATTGCCTATTCGAAAAGCGGCACTTTGGATGGTCCCTGGCTCCACGAAAAAGAGCCCATCACCCCGCCCAATTACGGTCATGGCATGTTGTTTCGGACCCTGAATGGCACCTGGTTGATGTCGCTTCACAGTCATAAAAGCACGAACGGGCGTACGCACCGGGTTCCGCATTTGTTCGAAGTAGACTTTTCGGGCGATAAACTGGTGGTCGGGAAGCCTTATTTGCCTTGATGCTGCGCTGGCATTTATCCTACGAAATCCTTCTTTCAGAAGATACTATTACAAGCATTTCAACATCACTTCTTCCGAATCAAATACATCCTTCCCCGTTCATTCGTCATCACCAAATCCGTGTTGTTCACAAACGCCAGTCCTTCGGTTTGCCCCCGTGGAATCCGGAGGCAGCGCGTTGGATGCTGAAAATCGATGCGGTTATTTTTCTGCTCAAACAGGAAAATCTTGCCATAGGTCAACACCGCCAGCGTTTGGCCGTCGGGGCTGAGGGCGGCATCGGTCACCATCCGGTTCAGGAAAATGCTGTCGGTGGGAACGAGGGCGTGGTCTCCGTCCTGGGCGGGCATCCCATAGAGGTTGACAGGCAGCCGGGGCTCCGATCGGTTTTTTGAGATAAGATACAGGCTGTCTTTGGCGGCAAAAAGGGCCTCACTGTCGAAATTACGCGTATCTTTCGACGCCGGAAACGATTTCTGCCGGGCGTAATGAAACGGAATGGTCTGAAAATCGTTAGGTTGTTTGGGATTGACCCGGTAAATGCGGAGATCCGTTCTGGCGTTGGCGTTATTGCCGATGTCACCGATGAACACCGCCGTCGTGTCCTGGGTTGCCAGGGCTTCCCAGTCCCGGTTTTTCAGCATCGGCAGGGGCAGTGAATCAACGAGCGAACCATCGCGGGCCACTTCGTAGAGCGTGGGTCGGCCCCCGCTGTCGTTGTGCGTCCAGAACGTGTTGCGACCGGCCCGATACGACAGCCCCGAACTTTCGTTGACCACCGGTGCCAGCCGCCCAACCCGCGAAACCGCATACTGAGACCGCCCGCTGCGAAAACCGCTGCGTTTGTTCTCCGTGTGGCAGGAGCAAAGGGCCACTTTGAGCGAAAATAAAAAAAGAAGAAACGAGGTCATTTATTTATCTAGCACTTATGTCTGATAATTCTTTACACTTTCGCCCCTAAATCCCCTAAAGGGGACTTGGACACGGCTTAATCCGGATGCAAAAAGTCCCCTTTAGGGGATTTAGGGGTAAAAGCGAAAGTCCTAATTTATCTTATAAACTGATGTTACGCAGCCTTAGCCAATAGAGTAGATTGACTTTTGAGACTGTTTAGGTCTCGCATCGCCAATTTCATCGCGTTCATCGTCAGCAGTGATTTTAAAGCAAAATGATTTTTTGAAGTAG
>NZ_QOWE01000005.1 GCF_003334855.1 Larkinella punicea | reverse complement strand
GTTGCGCCAGAAATTGTGGTTACCGGCCTGTACGCTGGCCATGCGGCTCAAAACCGACACGGTTTTTCAGCGCTTGTACATTCGGTTACGACAGGCGGGTAAATCCTTCAAGGAAGCCATCATTGCCCTC
This sequence comes from Larkinella punicea, assembly GCF_003334855.1. Lineage (GTDB taxonomy): Bacteria > Bacteroidota > Bacteroidia > Cytophagales > Spirosomataceae > Larkinella > Larkinella punicea. The sequence continues at coordinate 338,627 of NZ_QOWE01000005.1, read as the reverse complement.
ATGCATAAATGGATCCGGGTGGCCTTAGCCGTCTTACAATCGGGGAAGCCGTTTGATTCTCGACTAAACCTGCCAACCGAAGAAAATTTGGTTTCAAACTTGTAAAATTTGACAGTTCATAGGCACGCAACTGCTAAGACTGGTTGCGTGCCTAAAGGCACGCGGGAGGGACCAGGTGATTCCTTTTGCTATCGCACCGGCGACCCGGAAACATCAGTCCGCTACGCGTCCAATAATCTTATAGTACGCGCGCGTTGTTAGTAGTACTTTTAATAACCGCCAATAGTTCATTTATGGCATTCACGGCGTTACAGTTTTCCATTTATCACATTTTTGTGTAATTCCGCCGTAACCTACTTATTTTGCGTATATTCATAGAGCGATTAGTCAATCCAGAAGATGAGCAAACTGAATAAACCCGAAAAAATACTATCAACCGCGTTGAAACTCTTCGTTGTCTACGGTTTTCACGGCACGCCCACGAGCAAAATTGCCAGCGAAGCCGGGGTTTCGAACGGAACGCTTTTCCATTATTTCAAGACGAAAGACGAGCTGGTGGTGGCTTTGTATACGGCCATCAAGGGAGAACTGAATCAGTATTTGGCGGAAAAAGTCAACGAAACCGGTGACGTGAAAGAGAAATTCAGGAACCTGTTTCGGTACTCTCTGGAGTGGGCGTTGGAAAACAGGGATGCTTTTTACTTCATCCAGCAATTTCATTTTTCACCGCATCTGGGCCTGGTTCCGGACGAGGAGATTCGGAAGCAATCCGAAATGCACAGGACGCTTTTTCAGGATGCCCGTGACGGGAAGGTGCTGAAACCGTTGCCTCTGGACCTGCTCATTATACTTTCGGTAAATCAGATTAACGGACTCTTTCAGTACCTGACTGCCCAAACCGTACCCATTGAAAACCAGCAGCAACGGATCAATGACGTTTTTGAACTTACGTGGACGATGATCGCAAACCCCGAAAAACCATGAAAACGAACGGAATTAGAGCCATTATTACCGGTACGACCGGCATGGTAGGAGAGGGCGTTTTGCACGAATGCCTGCTGCGTCCGGAGGTGGAAGCGGTATTGATAATCAACCGAAAACCGTCCGGGCTTTCCCATCCCAAGTTGACGGAAATCATTCATGCTGATTTTTATGACCTCTCGACGATTGAAAACCGTCTGGCTGGTTATAACGCATGTTTTTTCTGTCTGGGCGTCTCATCGGTCGGCATGAGCGAACCGGAGTATTACAAAGTAACCCACACGCTCACGCTGAACGTGGCGACGACCCTGAGCAAACTGAACCCGGACATGACGTTTTGTTACATTTCGGGAGCGGGTACGGACAGCACGGAGAAAGGCCGTTCGATGTGGGCCAGGGTCAAAGGGAAAACCGAGAATGATTTGCTGAAACTGCCTTTTAAACAGGTGTTTAACATTCGTCCGGGTTTTATCAAACCGACCAAAGGACTGAAAAATACACTGAAAATGTACCGGTATATTCTCTGGCTGTTTCCCATTGGCCGGGCGCTCTATCCCGGCGGTTTTTGCACCTTGCAGGAGTTGGGCCTGGCTATGATCCATACGGTCAGCAAAGGCTACGAAAAGCAGATTCTGGAAGGAAAAGATATTATTGAACTGGCAAAACGGTAAGGCGAAGTCAGCTTTCTTTTGACTTCAATCCATTCATTTTCAGGAAGTAAACTGACGAACCAGTTCCAGTTGGAAAACCGTGGGCTGGCCTTCGCCCGAGGTGACGGACACCCGGCCCTGATGGAGCCGGACGATGCGTTCCACCAGCGACAGCCCGACGCCGTTGCCCCTGACTTCGGCAGTTTGACGACTCCGGTAGAAAGGTTCGAAAATATACGGCAAATCATCGGCAGGAATGGGTGTGCCGTTGTTCTGCACGCTGATCACAACGGCGGTTTCGGTGAATCGGACGTGGATCACGGCTTTGCCATCGCTGGAAAACTTGCAGGCATTTTCGGTCAGATTTTTCAGGGCCGTTCGCAGCAGGGCGGTATTGCCCGGCACGGCCAACTGGTTGAAATCGTCCGGTAATTCGTCAAAACGAACCGTTACGTCGTAGTGGGAATGGATGCCGCTGACTTCCTCCCGAATGTCCCAGACCACTTCGTCCAGGCGCACCGAATCCGTTAGCAAGCCGACCGCCGACGCCTGGTTGACCTGCGAAAGCTGCAACAATTCCCGCGTCAGGGTCGACAGGTCGCCCACATCGTCCAGTACCGACCGGATGGTTTCTTCATACACCGCCGATTCCCGGCGGTTGAGCAACGCCACTTCCAGTTGGGAGCTGATCTGGGTCAGCGGATTTTTCAATTCGTGCGAGACATTGGCCACAAACATCCGTTGCAGCCGGAACGATTCGTCGATGCGGTCGAGCAGGCGGTTGATGGTGGTCGACAGGCGGCTGATTTCATCATTGTCCGTGCTGACCGGCAGCCGTTCCTGCAAGGTATTCGGAAAAATGTGGTTCAGTTGTTGTTCCATGCGCTTCATGGGTCGGAGCGCGTCGCCCGCGTAGAGCCAGCCCGAAAAGGCGACAATCCCGACAATGCCGCCGAACAATCCGACCAAAACGACCAGCATCTGGCGCAGAAACTGGTCGCCATAGCGGTTTTCGGCGCTGGCCAGCACCACATACTGGCCCGAGGTGGTGGCGTAGCGAACGCCGGTTACATAAGCCGCTCCCTGCCGGAATTTCTTGTTTTTTTTCGCCCGAATGGCGTCCAGCACCTGGGTCGATACGGCCAGCGGAACCTGCTCATTGGTGATGAAAACCGGACTGTTCCGTCCGTCATATACGGCTATTTTCTGCGCCGGAAGCTGGTCTTTCCGCAGTCGGGTAAACTGAATCAGAAGTTGGGGACCCATCTGCTGCCGAATGAGCAATTCGCCAATGGTGTCGGCTTTTCGGTCGAGCCGCCGGTAGAAATCTGAGGAGATAAAGTACCAGCAAAACGCGTAGAGGCAGGCAAAAGCGAGGGCCAGAATGGCCGAAACCAGGCCCGTAAAACGGAGTGTCAGGCGGGTGCGGATGGTCATAAAACACTACCGCAGTAAGGCTGGAATGTCGACCAGCCAGGCAATCAGCAGCGTCAACACAAACAGGCTCACCATCAGGATCATCAGCCAGTCGGGCTGTCGTGGTTCGCGGTTGTTCGATCCGGAGGGAGGTGAACTGTCTCGGTGTCCCATCAAAGGGCTCGAATCCGTTCCGTAGATGTGGCTGTATCGCAAGTTAGAAGTCATATCGCGTGCTGGGAAAACACTTCTTAACGACAAAACTGGAGCGAAGATCTTAAGCAGGATTAAATAACTGCTTAGAATTTCCTTAGAAAACGGTTCGCCCCCCGCGAACCTATTCTTCTTTTAACACATAACCCATACCAAACTGTGTATGAATGAGTTTTTTAGGAAAATCTTTGTCGATTTTCTTGCGTAAATAATTGATATACACCTCCACGACGTTCGTTCCTGCATCAAAATTCAAATCCCAGACCCGTTCGGCAATATCGACTTTCGACATCACCCGCCCCTGGTTGCGCAACAGGTATTCGAGCAGGGCAAACTCCCGGGCGGTCAGGTCGATCACTTGACCATCGCGACGAACGGTTTTGGCATCCAGGTTCATTTCAATGCCCGAAAACCGGAGCGTCTGGGCCGTCATGGCGACCTGCGTGCTGCGTTTGGTCAGAGATCGGACCCGCGCGAGCAGCTCCGCAAACTGAAACGGTTTGGTCAGATACTGATCCGTTCCGGCATCGAAACCCATCACTTTGTCACTGCTTTCGCCCAGGGCCGTCAGCAGCAGAATGGGGGTCGTAACACCCTGCGCCCGCAACTGCCGAATCAGTTCGAAACCGTTCAAGCCCGGAATGATGACGTCGGTGATGATGACGGCGTACGAATTCTTCAGGGCCAACCGCTTGGCAATCAGGCCGTCGTAGGCAATGTCTACTTCAAACTGCGTTTCCTCCAGACCCTGCCGAATGGCATTCAGGGTTTTGGGCTCATCTTCAACCACTAGAATTTTCATATACAAAAGACCAGGTTCTGACTACCTAACCATCGCTGAATCGGATTGTTATCGTACCCCTTTCATTTCATTGACCGCGCTAGAAGGGAACCGGCATCCGCTTCCGGCTTACTAAGCAGATTCTAAGCAGTTCTTAAACTCGTTCTAAGAACGCACCGGTTATTTTACGGGCAGAGGTCAAAAAAATGACGATACAAACCCGATCCTGTTCGACCTGAATACCGGTTTTATCGTTCAAAGCGTTTTTAGGTTTGTCTATAATTCCCGGATAGCCACTGGAAAGGAGTTCAGTGGCTATTTTTTGTCCGCTTTACTGGAGCAGACACATTACGAGCAGCCAATACTTAAAAAAAGAAATCTGACTTTTAAGCGAGGTCAACGCCTTGTAGAGCAAATTGGCCACGGATTGGCGGTTGATTTCCATCAATTCAGCGATCTGCTCATTTTCCAGGCCTTTGTAAAACTTCAGAAAAACCACTTCCTGCTGCCGTTTTGGAAGGGTATCGATGGCCTGACGAACTTTGCGCTGGTTTTCCGAATCGGCCTCATTTTTCTCAATAGCGGTTTCAATGGTTTCCCAGTCAGACAGTTGGCTGATTTCCTGCAAGGATGGAGCCGAAGCCGCGTTTTTATTGCGCCGGAATTCCTGTAAAAGCTGATTGCGGAGCGATTTGAACAGATAAATCGCCACATACTGAATCGTGAGCGACTGGCGTTTCTCCCAGATCGTAATAAAGATTTCCTGAATCGAATCCTTAATAAACTCGCGATCCTCCGTGAAATTGGCCGCATAACTGAACAATGCCCGGTATTGCGACTCGGCCAATTGGCAAAAAGCCGCCTTGTCTCCGGCCTTCGAACGCTGCCAGAGTTCCAGTAAATAGTCGTTTTCCTCGATTATGCGCTGTCGGTGGTCCAACATACCTTGTGCAATTCAAAGGTAAAATAACAGCATTAATCGTTAATACATAAATAAAAAATGGACGATTTGTGATTTATACAAGTAAAAACCGTTTAAATGAAAGGTTGTCAGAATAAAATTGTGTAACCCTGACAGCGGTCGAAGACCCTGTCAGGGTTACACAATTTTATTCTGACAACCGCTGGCAGGGTTTACTGCTGAAACAAAATACTCGTGAACTTCAGAATCGCGTCGTTGGGTTTGGTGCGTTTGATGGCAAAAAAGTACACATCGTGTTTGCCCGTTACCGGTTTGTTGATCGAACCGGTAACTTCTTTGTTCGTGTTCCAGGCCCCGGTCGGCTGGTAGGCCGTCGTGCTGATCACCGGCCCGGCCTGCGAGTCGATCCGCACCTGAATTTCGCCCGGCTGATCCAGCGACGCATACTCGTAGGTGAACTGTTTAATGTGGGTTAAGTCAATGTTTTTCAGGAGAAGATACGCCTTGTGGCCACCCTGCGACAGATTGACGCCAAACCGGGGGAAGCCCACCTGGGCATCGGTATACACCGCCCGAACTTTCGCATTCCGCAGCGTAACGGCGTCGGTTCCGGTCAGCGGACCAACCACTTGCCCACCCTTATCCGTATACGAAGCCAGCAGCGTGTATTGTCCCCGTAGCTCCTCTTTCTGGTGATCGGCCAATGTCAGTGAACCTTGCAGCGGCACGGTTTTCTGCGCCCTCGGCTTGTCGGTCAGCGAGAAAATATAACGCACCATTTCCTGCGCATCGGTTACCGAAATCTGCGGATGAGCGCTCATGACGTGCACGGTTCCCCAGTTGCCGCCACCGCCGTTGATGATCTTGGTCGCCAGTTGTTCCAATGCTCCGGTTTGGGTTTTATACTTTTGCGCCACCGCCAGCAACGACGGCCCCACCGACACTTTATCAATCGTGTGGCAGGCTTTGCAATCACTGGCATCCATCAGCATTTTGCCCGGCGGGTTGCTCACCAGCACGGAGGTCGGCGATTTGGGCGCATTCGGATCGGCCGTGCTGGGCTGCGGATTATAGGCATATAGCACCTTAACGCGCTTCGGATCGATTTTTCCATCTTCCTGATCCTGCACTTTCACCGTATACGCAAACGGTTTGCCTTCCCAGAAAAAGGATTGGTTGTCGGTGCTGGCAATGGTTACCGCTGGTTTTGAATTACCAACTTTAACGATAACCGTATCCCGGCCCACCAATCCGGCCCGGTCGGTGACTTTCAGAATGGCTTTGTAAATACCCGGTTTGGCGTAGGTGTAGGTCGCATTTGGCGTGGTAGCACCCACTTTTTTGCCATCGAACAGCCATTCGTATGTCACCTCATCATCATCATCCAGATCGCGCGAACCCCGGCTCACGAAGGCCACCCGCAACGGAGCCGCCCCGGCAGCTTCGCGCAGAATCGGGAAATTCCGGCGTTCGGACGTTAGGAAAACCGTGCGGTCGAGGTGGTTTTCCACCGCCGTATCCTGCACGCTCGCCTGGGCCAGCGGAGGGCGGTTTCCGGTGTTGTATTCGATCTTTACCAGACGCGCATCTTCGTTATCAGCCCCGTAAACCGAACCGTATTCCAGCATGTACATCACACCATCCGGCCCGAAATCCAGATCGATGGGGCGTCGGAAATCGCCGTTGGATGCCATAAAGGACTCACTGCGCACGTAGTTTTCGTTTTCATCGAAGCTAAGCGCCAGCACCCAGTTGCGCATCCAGTCGAAAACAAACAGCTTGTCGTCGTAATACGCGGGGAATTTATTGGCAGACTTTGACTTCGTATCGAAGGTGTAAAATTTGCCCGCCATCGCGCTGCGACCGCCGAGGCCCAACTCCGGAAATTCGGTCGAAGCGGCATACGGATACCAGATGATCGGGGGCGTTGCGGGCGGTAGCTGGTTCAACCCGGTATTGTTGGGCGAGTTGTTGATGGGAGCCGCCGGATCGAATTTCGGACCAGCGGTTTTGGTCGCAAAGTCCCACTTGACATACGGATAATTGTTGCCGACAAAATACGGCCAGCCGTAATAACCGGCTTTTTTCGCCTGATTGAATTCGTCGTAGCCGCGCGGTCCCTGCGCACCTTCCTTGCCCGCATCGGGGCCAATTTCGCCCCAGTACAATACCGACGTTTTCGGATTGACCGCAATGCGGTACGGATTTCGGCAGCCCATCGTATAAATCTCCGGTCGGGTTTTAGCGGTTCCTTTCGGGAACAAATTGCCATCCGGAATCGTGTAGCTGCCATCGGGTTGGGGATGAATCCGCAACACCTTTCCCTTCAGATCGTTCGTGTTGGCCGCCGACCGCTGGGCGTCCAGGCTGTAAAATTCCTTGCCGGGCCGTTCGTCCATCGGCGAATAGCCGTCGGACGGAAACGGGCTTGAACTGTCGCCGGTCGATAGATACAGGTTGCCATCTTTGTCCCAGGCCAGCGAGCCGCCGTGGTGCGAACCGCTGTTTTTCTCCACCGGTACCGTCAGCAGAATCTTCTCCGACTTCAGATCAAGGGTATTGTTTGCGTTGACTGTAAAGCGGGAAAGCTGAAAATTGATCGGTTCTTCGGTCTGCCCGGCGGGGGTATAATAGACGTAAATGTGCCCATTTTTGGCAAAATTCGGGTCAACCGTCACCCCGATGAGTCCGGTTCCGCCCACGTAGGTAATCGGAAACTTGTGAACCAGTGCGTTTTTCCGCGTTTTTGGGTCATAAACCGACAGGTTTCCCTGAATTTCGGAGAAAAACACGCGCCCGTCGGGGGCAACCGCCAGTTCCATCGGCGAAGCCAGGTCATTGACCAGAATGGTTTTCACAAAGCGGTTTTGCTCCGGCGTCACCTTGGCGTATGATTTTTTGTAGTCGAGCGGTTTGGCCTCGCCGATGGCGTATTGGATGCCGCCCAACAGGTGTTTGAGAAACAGCGGTTCGGTGTAACTTTCGTCGGTGTGGCCATTTCCGGTATAAAAAGCCCGCCCGCCATCAAATTCATGGTACCAGCTAATCGGATGATTGGCCCCGTTGGTGCCGCCCTCGTACGAGTTTTCATCCAGGTTCGCCAGCACGTTGATGCCCGAATAAAACGAGCGGTAGTTATACCATTCATCGGTGCGATCCCAATGGTCCGGTAAGGTCGTTGTGGAGACATGTTTCTTGTCGGTAACATCGACGGTCGCTTTGCGGACGTTGGAATTGTGGGGGTGGCTGGCAAAATGCGCGCCCATCAGCTTGCCGTACCAGGGCCAGTCGTATTCCGTATCGGCGGCCGCATGAATCCCGACGTAGCCACCACCGGCCTGGATGTAGCGTTCAAAAGCCGCCTGCTGTTCGCCGTTCAGGACGTTGCCCGTGGTGTTGTTGAAGATCACCGTGGCGTATTTTTTCAGATTTTCGTCCGTAAACACGGCGGCATTTTTCGTGGTATCCACGAGAAAATTATGCTCCTTTCCCAGTTTCTGAATGGCTGCAATCCCGAACGGAATGGAGGTGTGTTTCCAGCCTTTGGTTTTGGAAAATACCAGCACATGAACCGGGTCGGCAACCCGGACAGTCAGGCTCGAATGCAGTAAAAAAACGAGGCCGATGATGACAAAGGAACTGATTCTCATTAGTATTGACATAACGCAGGGCTTAGGAGGTTGTTTTTTTCGCGCAAACCCATGCGGCCGGTCTCCTGGGTTTGCAAACTATAAAGCAGATTTGTCGAACAATCTGCTTTATAGTTCTAAAAAATAGTGTTATTATTCCTGCTGCGCATCAAAAATTGCCATGCTACAACTCAACAGCGTTCACCACATCGCCATCATTTGCTCGGATTACGAGCGGTCGAAGCATTTTTATACGGAGATATTGGGACTGGAAATCATCCGGGAAGTGTACCGAGCCGAACGCGATTCGTATAAACTGGATCTGGAACTGAACGGCCAGTACATCATCGAACTGTTCTCGTTTCCGAATCCGCCCGCGCGCCCATCCCGGCCCGAAGCCCTGGGGTTGCGGCATCTGGCCTTTGCGGTGTCGGATGTAGCAGCCGCCAAAAAGGAGTTGGAAACCGCCGGTATCGACGTAGAACCCATCCGGATCGACGCGCATACCGGGCGACGTTTTACGTTTTTCAGTGATCCGGACGGGTTGCCGTTGGAGTTTTATGAAGAAGATTGACTACCCTGTCAGCGGTCGGAGACCCTGACAGGGTGATAACAATGCTCATAGCTCTCGATCAGCCGGTAGCTTTTGTGATCGGTTTTGAGCCAGTTTCGGGCGGGCGTTTGCTGGATCAATTCCTGCATACACGGGTATTTGGCAAAGGCCACTTCCAGATTATGGCGGTTCAGCGACAACACCGGCTCGTCGGGCGTGACGCTGAAAAAATAATGTTCCGTGGCCCCTTCCCCAAAGTCTGACTGGCGGTAGAGCGTCAGTGTCTTTTCCTGCACCACCTCGTAGGTGTTTCCAAGATACAGCCGATACAGGGTTCCGTCCGTCTGCTTATACCCCCAAAGCTGTTCCGTCGCTACGGTTTTTTTCTGACCCGAATCCGTCGTTACCTGCACGTTGTACGGGTGCCAGTGAACCTTCACCGTCCGCAGATCCGGGTTCTGAACCTGATAGCCGCCCCGGTCGTTGCGATACACCAGTTGGTAATGCGTCCGGTGGCGAGTACAACCCTGGACAAACAGCAAAACCGCCCCCAGCAAAATCCAGTATCGCATCATTTGTGAGAAGTGTTTAAGGCCTGACCATCACGAATTTCTTCCGACGCCACCCGGACCACCGGTTCACCGGCTTTGAGACTGCCAAACACTTCAACCAGGCTGTCGAGCGTGTTGCCTTTCTCGACCGAGATCCACTCGGCTTTGTGGTTATTGACGCGAATCACGAACGTTTTTTCGCTGGAACTGACCACGGCGGTTTTCGGCACAAACAGCGTGGGAGCCGTCCGTTCCATCGGCATCTTCACCTCGGCATACATCCCGGATTTCAGTTGGTTGGCTTTGTTGTCAAAGTCAAACTCCGCCAGCATCGACCGGTTGGCTTCCACCAGGCTCTGGGCGCTCCGGGCCAGTTTGGCGTTAAATTGCTGTTCGGGAATGGCGTTGACCGTAAACATAACCGCACTTTTGGCGGCCAACTGATTCGCAAACGTTTCCGGAATCGCTACCGTTAACCGCAACGTCCGGCTGTCTTCCAGCACAAACAACGGTTTGGCATTGCTGTCACCCGCGCCAACCAGTGCTCCGGCACTTACATTCCGTTCAGTGATCACACCGTCGAATGGTGCCGTGATAGTCAGGTACTGCCGCAGTTCTTTCTTGGTCTGGTAATTGGAGCGACCCACCTGAATATTTCCGGTGGCAACGGCCACCGTCGCGCTGTCGGCCAGCATCTTCGCCTGCGCCTGATCGAGTTCGTGCAGCGAAACCGCTCCTTCGACCTTGCTGGTTTGCAGCAAGCGGTTGTAGGTCAGCCGACTGGCGCGGAACCGGGCGGTTTGTTCCTGCAAGGCGGCTTCCTGAGCCTGGAGTTGCGCCTGCGCGGTGCTCAGTTCCGACAACACTTCCGGCGCGTCGAGTACGGCCAGCACCTGACCTTTCCGAACCGGCGAACCGCGATCCACGCGCACATCGCGGATGAATCCTTTCACTTTGGCGTACAGGCTGACGCGGTTCCAGGGTTTCAGTTCACCCGGCAGAGTGATCGCTTTACTGGGACGCATCGTTTGCACATCAGCGATGGCAACCTGTTGTACGTCAGGTGCTTTAACGGTTTTCTTTTCTTCACTGGCAGCCGATGTACAGGCCGCCATTCCGGCAGCAGCGACGACGGGCCAAACAAGTTTTAACAGCGGTTTCATACGATGCTATGCAGGGGTTGATTGTAAAATTTGCTTTCCGGATCTTCCGGATCGAGGGAGACCGACTGGACGGAAGCTTTGGTCTGAAACTGGGTGAAAACACACGGCAGGATCAGCAGAGCCGCCAGCGTGGAGGCAATCAAACCGCCGATGACGGCCTGACCGAGCGGAGCAATCTGGTCACCGCCCTCGCCCATTCCGGACGCCATCGGCACCATTCCGGCAATCATGGCAATGCTGGTCATCAGAATCGGGCGAATCCGGCTGTTGGCCGCCAGCACGACGGCTTTGCGGGTGTCGCCTATTTCCAGCCGTAAATTCTCGGCATTGGTGACCATCAGAATGGCGTTTGCCACCGACACGCCCACGGACATAATCAGGCCCATGTACGATTGCAGGTTGAGCGTGGCTCCGCAGGCCAGCAGCATCAAAAGTGCACCAGCCACCACGGCCGGAATAGCCGCCAGAATCACCAGCGAGAGCTTGAACGACTGATAGTTAGCCGCCAGCAGTAAGAAAATAATGACAATGGCGACCAGCAGCCCGGTTTGTAAACTGCTCAGCGTGTCCGTCAGCAGGCTGGTTTGCCCACCCAGTTCGACCAGGACACCCCGGGGCGGTTCACCCGCATCTTTGATGGCTTTTTCAACGGCTTTTTGCGCTGAACCGAGGTCTTTGTTTTGCAAATTGGCCGTGATCGTCACCAGGCGGTTGGGTCCGGCGCGGTCGTATTCGCCGGGTGCGGTTCCTTCCGAAAACGTCGCGACGTCCGACAGCAGCGGGTGCATTTCGCCACTTTTCAGCGGAATGTTTCCGATGTCGCTGGCGCTGCTCATTTTGTATTCCGGAATCTGCACCTGCACCTGGTAGGCCAGTCCTTTCGACTCATCGAGCCAGAGGTTTTTGTCCGTGAAGCGGCTGGACGAGGTGGCCGCGACCATCGACCGGGCGACTTGCGTGGACGTCACGCCCAGTTGACCGGCCCGTTCGCGGTTCAGCGTCACGTTCAAAACCGGGTAGGCGAGGGGTTGCGCAATCTGCACATCGCGCAAAAAGTCTATTTTCGTCATTTCCGCCCGAATCTTGTTGGCAAACCGCCCGGCTTCGCTCAGGTCCTTGGCCGCGACGGTCACCTCAATCGGAGTCGATGCGCCCTGACTCATGATTTTTTCGGTCAACTCAATCGGCTCGAAGGAAATGTTGGCCGTCGGCAAGGCTTTGGCGATGCGCTCCCGAAGTTCTTCCTTCAGGTTATCCATCTTCACGGGATGTTCTTCCTTCAACGACACTTGCAAAACCGCTTCGTGGGGACCGCTGTTGAATACGAAAATGTTGGAAGTGCCGTAACTCGACGGAACTGTGCCGACGTAGGCCGACGAAATTTCAACATTGTCCTGCCCGACGGCTTCTTTAATAATATCCAGCACTTTCAGCGTAGCGGTTTCGGTGCGTTCCACCCGCGTTCCGTCGGGAATTCGCAGGCGCATCTGAAACTGGTGGCTGTTGCCGTGTGGCAGAATATCGGTTCCGATCACCATAAAACACACGACGATAATGGCCAGACTACCCACCAGATAACCGCCTACCACCAGGCCCCGGCGGTTCAGGATTTTTTCGAGCCAGGTCGAATACCGTTGTTTGAATTTGTCGAAACCGGTGGCATTTTTGACCGGATGCGCAGCTTCATCCAGTATCGTGTGCCGCTCGTCGGCATCGAGTGCCAGTGTGGCCCTTTCGTGTTTGGCCCTTTCGTGGGCCGGATGGCTTTTCAGCAACCAGTTGGCCAGAACCGGTACGAACGTTTGCGACAATAAAAACGAGGCAATCATGGCAAAACCGACCGACAACGACAGCGGCAAAAACATGGAACGCGGAACGCCACTCATCACAAAAGCCGGGGCAAAAACCGCCAGAATCGCCAGCAGAATCAGGAATTCCGGGAAAACGATTTCTTTACAGGCATCCCAGATCGCAACGGCTTTGGGCCGACCCATTTCGAGATGCTGGTGAATGTTTTCAATCGTTACGGTGGCCTGGTCGACCAGAATCCCGATGGCCAGCGCCAGCCCTGAGAGCGTCATGATGTTGATGGTTTGCCCGCAGAGATTCAGCATGATCACCGCCGACAGAATGGAGATCGGGATCGTGACCACCACGATGATCACACTGCGCCAGTCGCGGAGGAAAAGCAACACCATCAAACCGGTCAAAACCGCCCCCAGAATCCCTTCCGTCACCAGACTTTTCAGGGCGTTGGTGACATAAACCGACTGGTCAAATTCGTAGGAAATCTTCACATCTTCCGGCACAGCGGCCCGCAGTTCCGGCAGAGCCTTCCGAATGTTGTTCACGACGTCGAGCGTGGAGGCATCCGATTTTTTCACCACCGGAATATACACCGCCCGGCGACCGTTGACCAGCGCGTAACTCACCGTCACGTCGGCCCCATCTTCCACCGTGGCGATGTCGCGCACAAAAACCGTCGGTCCCGAACCCACCCGGATCGGAATATTGAGAAAATCCTCCGGCTTTTTGACCAGTGAGTTAACCGGCGTCATCAGCGTTTTTTCGCCAATGCGAATGTTCCCGGCTGGAGACGGCTGGTTGTTCGTCACAATCGATTTGATCACTTCCTCCGGCGTGAGCTGATAACTCCGCACGAGGGCCGGATTCACCTTCACGATCACCGTCCGCTGGTTTCCCCCGAAGGGCGGAGGACTGGAAACGCCCGGAATCCGCGAGAACATCGGTCGCACCCGCGACGACGCATAATCCTGAATTTCGTTGAGCGAGCGGCTCGGGCTTTCAAAAACCAGTTGCCCCACCGGTACCGAACTGGCGTCGAACCGCACCACCTGGGGCGGCACGGTTCCTTCCGGCATGTAGGCTTTGGCGCGCGACACGTTGTTGGCCACCTCGGCAGCCGCCTGGGCCATGTCGGTGCCCGGATAAAACGACAATTTGATCAGCGACAGACCCTGAATGGTTTTTACGTCGATGTCGCGAATCCCGGATACGTACAGAAAGTGATCCTGATAACGGGTGGCAATAAAACCGTCCATCTGGTCGGGGGCCATTCCGCCGTAGGGCTGCACCACATAAATCGTCGGCAGATCCAGATTCGGGAAAATATCGACGGGGATGGTAAACAGCGACATCACCGAAAAAAACAGGAGGCCGAGCACCAGCACCACCACCGAAATGGGTTTCCGCAACGCGGAACGAATGAGTTGATACATGGGAAATGGGTTTAAGGTTTAAAGTTTGAGGTTTAACGTTAGCTCCCTGAATACCAAATTGTTCGTGGTTGTTTTGGCCTTAAACGTTAAACTTCAAACCTTAAACCTATTACTTCAATTGATTCATAAACAGCGAGATGTCTCCTTCGGCCGCGGCTTTCAGGAGCAGGTAGCGCCAGACGTTGCTGGTGGCGATGTAGCCATCGGTTTCGGCCCGGTTGAGGGTTACGAAGCTTTGCAGGAGCGTGGGCAAATCGGCCAGTCCGTTCTGGTAGCGGGCTTTGGCCTGGTTATAGGCTTGTTGGGCGGCACGCAATTGGACGGGGGCCTGACGTGCCTGTTCCAGTCCGAGCGTCAGTTGCGTTTCGGCTTCCCGGTTTTGCCGGGTGATGCGCAGTTGCTGGTCGTTGTAGAGTTGCCGGAAGCGTTCGACCTGAAATTGTTCACTGCGGGCATCGTGTTTGAGCCGCAACGTGTTGGTGAGATTCCAGCGGGCCACCACGCCGACCAGGTAGTTGGAAGCCTGATAACCCAGTCCCCGGTTGAAATCCATGGCGAACGTTTCATCGGCATTGGAGAATCCTGAACCCCGCGCCCAACCGGCCCCGACGAGCGAGATCGACGGCAGCATGGAACGCTGGAGCGCCACGGTTCGCGCGGACGAAAAGTTGATTTGGGACTGAAAAAACCGCAAAACCGGGTTTTTCGGAGAAATGGAATCCGATTGAAACGTGGTTTGTGGCAGGGTGGTATAAAACCGCATGCTGTCGATGCGAAGACCGGTCTGTACCTGACCGATGAGTTCCGACAACCGCAGCCGTTGCACCTGTTCGCGTTGCTGACTTTCCAGCAGGATTAGCCGCGCCCGAACCGCTTCGGCGGTGGCCAGCGAACTATCGACGCCAGCCCGCATCCCCGAACGAACGCCCGCATCGACCACGTTTTTGAAGGTTTCCGCCCGCTCGACGTTGCTGCGCTGGACATCGACCAGCTTCTGATTGACCAGGAGCGTGAGATACGCGTCGATAATCCGGATCTGGTGCTGAAACAGCTCGTTGTCGTAATCGGTTTGCGAACGGTTGAGATCGGCTTCGGCGGCTTTCACGCTGGCTTTTACGCGACCGAAGTTGACAATCCGCCAGTCGATGACGGCGCTGACAAAGCTGCCGGTGGTGCCCCGGTAAATGTTGTCGGGCCGAATACCGCCGGAAGTCGAAATGGACGTGCCTTCGTTGGGGAAAAACGAACCATTCAGCGCGTTGCTGGTCGCATACGTATACTGATCCTGCACGATGACGCTGGGCACAAAGTCCGTTCGGCTGGCCTGAACCCGCTTTTCGGCGCTTTGGATTTCGGCCTGTTTGGATTTGAGAAACGGGTAGGCCTGCGTTCCATGCTCCAGGGCCTGCGACAGCGTCAGGGTTTGTGCCTGAACCATACTTTGGCTAAACAGGAACGTTGCGGTTGTAGCCGTTAGTAAACAGATGCGCGATCGGCGGAACCTAAAATTTGCGTGTTTCATTGGCAACTCATTTTCCGGCCTTGGTGACAAAACCGTGGTAAGTGCCTGCAAAACAAAGGGGCAATTCTGGAAACATTTGGGAAGTTGGAGCGTAGAGAAAAGTTGTTTCGCAGAGTTTAGCGGAGGAAATCAGAGTTGATCAGAGAAATCCTCTGCGTAACTCTGATTTCCTCCGCTAAACTCTGCGTAATAACTTCTTCCCTCCAGAATGTTTCCAACATTGCCCGCTACTTTTGGTGTTTAGGTATTGGATGAACCCGGAGAAGGATGAAAGTATTGGTGGTAGAAGATGAAAAAGGCCTGGCCGAAAGCATCACCGACTATATGAACAAAGAGGGGTATCTTTGCGAAACGGCGGGGACTTTCCGGGAAGCCGACGAGCGGATTTATCTGTATCAGTACGATTGTGTGATCGTGGATCTGACGCTGCCCGACGGCGACGGTTTTCAACTGATTCAGACGTTGAAAAAACTGCTGGCCACCACCGGCGTGATCATCATTTCGGCCCGCAACGCGCTGGAAGACAAGATTCGGGGGCTGGAAATTGGCTCGGATGACTACCTGACCAAACCGTTCCATCTGTCGGAACTGAACGCCCGGGTGAAGTCGCTGATTCGCCGGCGGAATTTTGGCGGACACACCGAAATCCGCTTCCGGGAAATTCGGGTGAATCCGTCGTCGCGGAAGGTGTATGTGAACGGCCAATTGGCGGTTTTGTCCCGGAAAGAATACGATCTGCTGCTGTATTTTTTGTCGAACATCGACGTTGTGCTGACCAAAGTTTCCATCGCCGAGCATTTGTGGGGCGACAACATCGACTCCGCCGATTCACTGGATATGGTATATTCTCACATCAAAAACCTGCGTCGGAAACTGCTCGAAAAAGGCGGTTCGGATTATGTCAGTTCGGTTTACGGGATCGGCTACAAATTTGGGGAACCGTGAAACTGCTCGCTAAAACCAACCGCATTTACCTGGCTTTCTCGCTGGCCATTTATCTTTTCGCCGGACTGGCCTTCTATCAGGTCGTCCGGATTCTGATTTACAACGAGGTCGAAACCCGGCTGAAGGTTGAAAAGCGGGATTTTGAAGCCTATCTGAAACAGCACAAAGCCTGGTCGGATACAACCTATTTTGTTGAAAACAAGATCGATGTCGTTCCGGTTGGGCGGCAAACCCGGCTTTCGGAAACGTTTATCGACACGCTGATCCAAAACCGCTACGACCAGGAGCTGATGCCGTTCCGGCAACTTACGTTTTACGTGCCGATCAAGGGCGTGATGCACCGGGTCTCGATTCGAAAATCGCTGATTCAATCCTACCAGCTCATTGAAGTCATCACGGTGACGATGGCGGCCTGTCTGGGATTGCTGCTGCTCGGCACGTTCTGGTTTCAGGGGAAACTGTCGGGGCGGCTCTGGCTGCCGTTCTACGAAAGTTTGTCCCGCATCAAACGCTTCAATCTGGCGAGTGCAACGCCCCTGCAACTCGACAAACCAGAGATCAATGAGTTTCGGGAATTGAACGAGGTGCTGCGCAAGATGGGCGACAAAATGCAGCAGGATTACCGCAGCCTGAAGGAATTTACCGAAAATGCCTCCCACGAAATCCAGACGCCCCTCGCGCTGATCAACGCCAAAGTGGAGCAACTCATCCAGTCGGAAAAACTAACGGAAACGCAAACCCGCTGGATCGAGGAAATTTACCAGGCCTCCCGGCGCATGGCCCGGCTGAACCAGGGATTGCTCTTGCTGGCAAAAATTGATAATCAGCAGTTTACCGACAATCAGGCCGTTGATCTGGCGGCTTTGCTGGCCGAAAAGCTGGGCGCAATGGACGAAGTGTTGCACCACAAACGGATTGCGGTCAAGATCGGGAATTTGGTGCCGTTTGCGATTCAACTGCCCCCGGCGCTGGCCGACAGTCTGGTGACGAATCTGGTCAACAATGCCATCAAGCACAACCACGCAGAAGGGCGCGTTGAACTGCGGTCCGACGGAAAAAATCTGTCGCTGGGCAATACCGGCCATGCGCTGGTTTCGAATCCCGAACGCTTGTTCGAACGCTTCAAAAAAGAAGGCTCCGGCCCGGATTCCGTGGGGTTAGGGCTGGCCATCATCAAAGAAATCTGCGATACGTACGGTTTGGAGGTGCAATATGACGAAAACAACGGCTGGCACCGGTTTGGCATTTCCCGGAAAGTGAACGAAGAGTAACCCTGACAGCGGTTTCGGTTTATGCAGAAGGGTTATGCATTGCCTGACTCTTCAATTCTATTCACATCCCAAAAACCGTTGATACCGTACTTTGGCATCCGACAAGGCCTGTTGCTGCGCGTCGGTCAGGGTGGTGAACAGGCTGGTTTCGATCAAAACCGCATCTTTCTTCAACGTCCGTTTCCAGGTGCCGACCACCCGCCCGTCGATCACGATAACCGGACTGAAAATACCGTTGCCGGCTTTGGCGATCTGCGCCGGGTCCAAACCGCCGAGCGGGGCGCTTCGGTCTTTGTAGGCGACGAGATATTCGTCGTAAACCGGTAACAGACAGGCGTTTGTGGTGTGTTCATGGAGAGCAGGCAGAGACGCGAGCATCCAGTACGTTTGACCAGCCACCACCTCGGACACAAAACCGGATTTGATCAGATCCATCCCGGCTCTGGCGTCGGTCAGCGTCAGGCCCGACCACCAGCTAAAATCCGCCAGGGTCGCCGGGCCGTGGCTGGTAAAATACCGCCGGGTCCATTCCGCCAGCGCTTCATCGCGCAGCCGAGGTTTCGTGGGCGGCACCCAGTCGTCCAGCAGCGTGAACGTAAACTCCTTGCCGCGCCGGATGCCGTGGCAAAGCAGCCGGTCGTAGGACGCCCGCGCCAGCAGCATACTCAGGCGGTTTTCATGAGCCGGAATGCCCGCCTGTTCCAGGGCGGTTTTTAATTCGGGGCGCGTCAGTTGTTGGCCGCCCGACAACGCTTTCGTGAAAACCGTTTTACTCTTTGCAATAACCGGTTCGCTGAGTTCAAGCTGGCGGAAATGACTGGCGTAGAGGGTTTGCAAACGGGGCTGGTTCAGTTCCAGAATCCAGCGAATATCGGCAGCCGCTACCCAATGCAGGGTGCCCCGCATTGGCCAGGTGCGCAGGATGATCCGGTCGGCAATCGCCTGCTCGATGTCGGCGTCGGTGCTGCCGGGCAGGCGGTTGCCAAGGCCCCATTTGCCGGCCGCATAATCCTGTCCCTGAACGGCCCCAAACCAGGCTACCAGGTCGCCTGGGGTTGTCAGCGATGGTTGCATGAGGTGCTGCTGAGAAAGGCGGTATTGAACGATGTCCGAATGGGTCATGGCATGAAGATGAAAGAAAATGATGGCATTTGCCTTGATTGGGTTGGGTGACGCACCGATCAAAAGTACAACCGACGGGTGACAGCCCTGTGTCAGCAGCAAAAATCGGGCGTTTGCATTTTTGAAAAATTTCCCCGCTTATTTTTTCACAGGTGTTGATAACTTTGCACTTATGCCATCCCAACTCATTCAGCAACAAGAACCCGCGTCAGCCCTGTCGGGAATCGATCTCGACGCTTACTTTCAGCGCATCGGCTACACCGGCGACCGCACGCCCACGCTCGAAACGCTGCGGACTATCCAACGTCTGCACACCGAAACCATTCCGTTCGAAAACCTCAATCCGTTGCTGGGTCTGCCGGTTTTGCTGGACAGCGATTCGCTTCAGCAAAAAATGGTGCAGCGTGGGCGGGGCGGGTATTGTTTTGAACAAAACCGGCTGTTAAGCTTTGTTTTGCAAGCGCTGGGTTTTCGGGTTCGGGGGTTGGCCGCGCGCGTTCTCTGGAACGTTCCGGAAGGTGAAGTCAAAGCCATCACGCACATGCTGCTGCAGGTGGAGGTGGGGCCGGAATCATACCTGGTAGATGTGGGCTTTGGCGGTTTGTCGCCCACCGGCCCCGTGCAACTCGTGCTGAATACCGTGCAGGCGACCCCTCATGAACCGTTCCGATTGATCGAGTCAACTGGTGAACTGGAAGTACAGGCGGAAGTCCGGAACGAGTGGCGGTCGTTGTATCGCTTTACGTTGCGGGAATTTCTGTTGCCCGATTATGAAATGTTTAGCTTTTACCTGTGTACGCATCCCAACTCGTATTTTCTCCGCAGCCTGGCCGTTGCCCGAACGACGGCCGACCGGCGGTATGGCCTGCGCGATACGGTTTTGACGACGCATCGTTTGGGGGGCGAATCGGAGCAGCGGCAACTCCGCAGCGTGGCCGAATTCCGCACTGTACTCGAAGAAATTTTTTGGCTGACGCTGCCCAATACGCCAAACCTTGACGCAACTTTGCAGCGAATTATCGACGCATCATCTGCGGATAAATAACTATTTTGTGGTTACCCGGTTTCGTATTGTAAAGGGGGAGCGGCTGTCACTTTTCAGAACAGACTGCCCGGTTTGATTTTTGATAGAACGAAATAAATTGCCGAGATTGGGCGCTTACTTTATCATCCTATCCCATGAATATTAGCAGCGTATTTCAAAACAACGAAAAGTGGATCGCCGAGAAACTGGCCGGCGACGAAGATTATTTCACCAAGTTGTCGCAGGGGCAACAGCCGGAATTTCTCTACATTGGCTGTTCCGACAGCCGGGTTACTGCCGAAGACCTGATGGGGGTTAAGCCGGGGGAAGTGTTCGTTCACCGAAACATTGCGAACCTGGTCAATAACGTCGATTTGAATGTCATGTCGGTACTGAATTATGCCGTCCGGCATTTAAAAGTCAACCATGTGGTCGTGTGTGGACACTACAATTGCGGGGGCGTGAAAGCGGCCATGGAACCGGTCGATTTGGGAATTTTGAACCCGTGGTTGCGCAACATCCGCGATGTATACCGCTACCACAAGGACGAACTGAATGCCATTGAGGACGTTAAAGCCCGTTACGACCGGCTCGTGGAACTGAATGTGGAAGAACAGTGTGTCAACCTGATCAAAACCGCGGCCATTCAGGAAGCCTTCCGCGAACGGGGCGTTAAGGTACACGGCTGGGTGTTCGATGTTCGCACCGGAAAATTAATCGATCTGAAGATTAATTTTGAAGAAAAAATGAGAAGCATCATGGAGATTTATAACCTCTATGAGCCGGTTTCACTGGTGAAATAAGTCGTTAACCGAGCCGCCTGATGGATGATTACGTGTCGATCGGGCGGCTCAGTTGCTATATAGAGTATTTATTCCGGCGATCCGTGGGGAATCAGCCGGAAGCGATACCGGAGCGCAAGGTGTTCCAGGGCACCATCGGGCAAAGGATCTTCCTGTTTTTCGGACGGAATCAGCCAGGCCGACCAATCCGTCGATGCCTGCGGTCGTTTGGGCAGATTAAGCGGAAAATCGACCGGCGTATTGTGAACGAATACCCGCATGTGCCATTTTTTTAGACTGATCGGGGTGGTTTCCCACGGTAAAATCACAAAATTTTCCTCTTGCCGTATCCGGTCGGGATGCGGGTTGTCCAGGTCCTGCCCGATGAATTGAGGAATCAGAATCGAGTCAATGGCCGCGCCCTTGAGAAAAGATTGCGTGGCACGCAGTTCCACCTCCACCACCGCCCGGTGATCGGGGTATTCCAGCCGGTATTCCTGCTGATCCGACCAGTTCAGGTACAATACGAACCAGCCGATGAGCGCAATACCGTCGAAGACCTGGAGATACCGGATGTAATTTTCGGCCAGGAAATACCGCGCCAGAAACCACACTACGAAGAAGCCGACGAATGCCGCCAGAAAACCGCCCCAGGTTGCCAGGTAGGCTACTCCCAGCCGGGCATCCGGGCCGACAGCATCGCTGTTGAGGGCCACGGTCACTTCGGAAAACAAAAAATAAAACAAGGGAGCCGCACACAGGCTGGCGACGAACAAGGTAAAAAATCGTTCCATGATGGATCGAAATAACGAACCGATAACGCACTATTTAAGCGATAATTGACACTGAGCGGGGTTTGGTGAATAGGGCAACATGAAAAATCAATAGATAACAGAACTGTTTTCTGCGAATACAATTTCACGCACGGTTTTTGATGGAATAGTACAATTGTCAGACATGGTTATAATTTGTTGAGAAATAGTTATTTTACAAAAAAATAACGCAGCGGGCTTTGTATGAAAGTAATATGTGCTGTTCTGTTGCTATTCCTCTTGCAGGTTCAGCCATTTAACGCCCGGGCCGTTCCGATACGGTTCAAACACCTTACCACCAACGAAGGGTTATCTCAGAACAATGTAACCTGTATTTTACAAGACAAGCGCGGTTTTATGTGGTTTGGCACGCAGGACGGTCTAAACCGGTTTGATGGCTATACCTTCACCGTATATCGGAATGACCCCAAAAAAGCGAACAGCCTGAGTCATAATTTTATCCGGGCACTCTACGAAGACCACAAAGGCCGCCTGTGGGTCGGCACGGAAGACGGCGGTTTGAATCTCTTTAACCGCGAAACCGACAACTTTGTCAGCTTTCAGCGGACGGCCGACAAGCTCAACAGCCTGAGTCACAATCAGGTGATCTCGATTGCGGAAGACCGTCAGGGAATGCTATGGGTCGGCACCTACGGTGGCGGTTTGAACCGTTTCGACCCTACCCGGCAATCCTTCACCCATTTCACCCACGATGCTGCCAAACCACGGAGTCTGCGGAATGATTTTATCTACGATATGCTGGTCGATGCGAAAGGACGGCTCTGGGCGGCAACCGGCGGGGGAGGACTGGACCTGTTCGATGCGACGACGCAAACTTTCCGGCACTTCGTCAACAACCCCGCCGATTCGGGTTCGCTGAGCAACGATAACGTCACCGCCCTCCTGCAGGATTCGCAAAACCGGATCTGGGTGGCCACCGAAGGCGGTGGCTTGAACCTGCTGAATGCCGATCAGCACACGTTTACCCGGTTTCAAAACAGCAAAACCGATGTCAACACCATTGGCCATAACGACGTCATTTCGCTGGAAGAAGGTAATACGGGGAGTCTGTGGATAGGCACCCGGAACGGCGGCATTAGCATTCTGAGCAAAGATCTCGCTACGGTTACCCGCCATCCCTTCAGCGAAACCAACAGCGAAGGCTTGAACAACGGCTCGATTTATGCCATCTGCCGGGATCGAAAAGGGGATATGTGGATCGGTACCTACAGCGGAGGAATCAATTTTTACGACCGTGAACCCCGAAAATTTGAACGCTATGAAAAAGACCGCTACAACCCCAATAGTCTGAGTAACAACAATGTGTTGTCTGTTCTGGAAGATGCCGAAGGGAACCTCTGGATGGGGACGGACGGTGGGGGGCTGAATCGCCTGAACCGCAAAACGAATCAGTTTTCCCGGTTTATGCACCGCCCCGATCGTCCGCGCAGCATCGGCAGCAACTTCGTGATGTGCGTTTTTGAAGACCGTGAACACAGGATTTGGGCGGGTAGTTACAAGGGCGGACTGAGCCGGTGGGAAAAGGAACCGGGTGAGTTTGTCAATTTTCCGAGGAGTGACGGCCCGGACGGCATCAGCCACGAAAGTATCTGCGCTATTACCGAAGACCATGAAGGCAATCTGTGGCTCGGGACGCTCGGCGCCGGAGTGAGTCGTTACGATAAGAAAACCGGTTTATTTACGCACTACCGGCCTGATCCGGCCCAACCCGGCACCCTGAGCCATGCGGTTATTCGGGCGTTGTATTGCGACCGGGGCGGTACGGTCTGGGTCGGCACGGAAGGTGGTGGGCTAAACCGGTTCGATCGCCGGAGCAACACCTTTACGAATTACCGGTATAACCGAAATGTGCCCGGAAGTCTGAGCAATAATCTGGTCAACAGCATCTACGAAGATGCGGGCGGCACGGTATGGGTGGGCACCGACAGCGGGCTCAATAAATTCAATGCCAAAACCCAAACGTTTACGGTATACCGTCAGCCGGAGGGGTTGCCGAATGATGTGATCCAGGGGCTGGCAGAAGACCGTCGGAAAAACCTCTGGATCAGCACCAATCAGGGGCTTACCCGGTTTAATCCACAGACCGGCACCTTCCGGAATTACGGCATCAGCGATGGCTTGCAGGGCAACTCGTTCAACCGGAGGGCGGTTTTTAAGGGGCGGCTGGGTGAGCTTTTCTTTGGCGGAACCAACGGTCTGAACGCGTTTGATCCCGATAGCTTGCGCGACAATTCGGCGATTCCACCGGTTTTTATCACCCATTTCCAGCTTTTTAATCAACCCGTTGCCATTGGGGCTCCGGATTCGCTGCTTCGAAAAAGCATCGATGAAAACACCCTCATTACGCTGGCCTACTGGCAGTCGATGTTTTCAGTGACCTTTGCGGCTTTGAATTACAGCCTGCCCGAAAAAAACCAGTATGCGTATCAACTGGAAGGATTTGACCGGGGCTGGATTTACGCCGGTCATGCCCGGATGGCAACCTACACCAACCTGGACCCCGGCGATTACGTTTTCCGGGTGAGGGCGTCCAACAACGACGGCGTCTGGAATGAGCGGGGAACCTCGCTCCGGATCGTCATTACCCCGCCCTACTGGGAAACCTGGTGGTTTCGAACCGGCCTGGTGCTGGCCTTGCTGCTGGGTGCCTATGGCTTGTATCGGTATCGGGTAAATGCCATTGAAAACCAGAAAAACGAGCTGGAAAAAGAAGTGGGCGAACGAACCGCCGAAGTGTTGTACCAATCGGAAGAAATCCAGACCCAATCAGAACATTTGCAGGTTCTTGTCGAAGAAATCCACGAACAACGGTTGCAGGAAAAACACGCGCGGGAAGAAGCCGAAAAAGCCAACCAGGCCAAGAGCGTCTTTCTGGCCACGATGAGCCACGAAATCCGGACGCCCATGAACGGCGTGCTGGGAATGACCTATTTATTGCAGGAAACGGAATTGTCGGAAGAGCAGCACGAATACGTCGACACCATTCACCAGTGCGGAACCAACCTGCTGGGCGTGATCAACGACATTCTTGATTTTTCCAAGATCGAATCCGGGAGTCTGGAACTGGAACTCCAGGACGTCGATTTGCGGCATTGTGTGGAAGACGTCCTCGATCTGTTTGCCAGCAAAGCCGCCGAACTGGAACTGGATCTGGTGTATGAAATCGACCATCCGGTTCCGAACCAGATCATTGGCGACAGCCTGCGCCTGCGTCAGATTCTGATCAACCTCGTGGGCAACGCCATCAAATTCACCGAGCGGGGCGAAGTGTTTGTCAGCATTGGTTTGCAACGGCGGATTAGCGATGAAGAACTGGAACTGGTTTTTCGGGTTCGGGATACGGGTATCGGCATTCCGGAAGACAAACTGCAACGGCTGTTCAAAGCCTTTTCGCAAGTCGATTCGTCCATGACCCGGCGGTATGGCGGCACGGGCCTCGGGCTGGCCATCAGCGAGCGGCTGGTCAAACTCATGGGCGGGGAAATTACGGTCGACAGTAAGATCGGGATGGGAACGACGTTCACGTTCACGATTCAATGTCAGATCAGCCAGCAGGCCCAGCGGCAATATATTTTCTTCAATACCGGCGAAAACGATGGGAAACGGGTTTTGCTCGTCGATGACAACCCCACGAATCTGACCATTCTGAAGGCCCACCTTGAGCAGTGGAAAATCGTGGTGGTAGCGGCTTCGTCGGGCAAGCAGGCCCTGGCAATCATGAACCAGGAAGCGCCTTTTCAACTGGTTATTACGGATATGCAAATGCCGGAAATGAACGGGGTACAACTGGCGCGGGCCATTCGCGGGCGAAACCTGACCCTGCCGATCATTCTGCTGAGTTCCATTGGTGAAGAAAGCCGCAAATCGTATCCGGAGCTTTTTTCGGCGGTTTTGACCAAGCCCGTTAAGCAGCAGCAGCTTTTTGATGTGGTTCAGAAGCAACTCAAGCAATCGGTAGAACCCCGGGCGGTTGCCGCCAAAGCCGTCCACCACGCGCTGTCGGATCAGTTTTCCAAAGACTATCCCCTGCAGATTCTGGTCGCGGAAGATTACCCGGCCAATCAGAAACTGGCACTCAACATTCTGAGTAAACTGGGCTATCAGGCACATTTGGCCCAAAACGGTGCCGAAGTGCTGGATCTGGTGAAACGGCGGTTTTACGACGTCATTCTGATGGATGTGCAGATGCCGGAAGTAAACGGCCTGGAAGCCACCATCCGCATCCGCCAGCAGCCAGGCCGCCAACCGACCATCATTGCGATGACGGCCAACGCCATGGCCGACGACCGTGAAGCGTGTTTGCACGCGGGGATGGACGATTACATCGCCAAACCGATTGTGATTGAAGAACTGAAAAATGCCCTCCAACAAGCCGCGATTCTGCGGCAAACCGAACCCTGACAGCGGTTTTACGTCTTCCGCTTCTTCTTCTTGGCGGATGGAAACAGCACGTTGTTCAGAATCAGGCGGTAACCGGGCGAATTGGGGTGTAAGTTCAGGTCGGTAGCCATTCGCCAGCCTCCGCCCCGCGTGCCTTCGGGGTCGTGGCCCCCGTAAAACGTCCATTGGCCGATGCCGACTTCGCCGTAGATGTAGCGGTCGGAGGAAGGGCTGGTGCCCATCACCAGCACATTGGGCTTGACGGTGCTTTTGCGAAAAGCCGTGGTCTGGCCGTGGAATTCCTTGATGTTCGATTCGTGGTTCTGAACGAGCATGGCGGGAATCATGTCCCATTTCGCCGAGAAATTGAACAGGTTGAAATAGCCCGATGGCTGATCCCAGCCACCGCCAAACCGCCCCGCCGAGCTGTTGATATCGGAGAACGCCATGCCGCCGTAGCCGTTGTCGAGTTCGAGGGTGAAGTTCTGGAAGGCGACGGTTTTTTCAAAATCCAGTTTCGACTGCGCTTTGGGGTCAATGCCGTCGCCGTCGTAGGTGCTGCTCACAATGTCGACGCCCTCGGCCGCCAGCGCAATGTCGAACGTTTCGGCGCCCGAACACATGGCAAACATATAGCCGCCCCCGGCGCAGAAATCGCGGATTTTCTTGGCAACGGCCAGTTTCATCTGGGACACTTTCGGGTAATTGAATTTCCTGGCAATGTCTTCCTGCGCCTTGACATCTTCTGCCGACATCCGGCGCGTGTTGCGGCCATACTGACCCGTAAAATCTTCGTGGTGCAGGTGAATCCAGTCGTATTTGGCCAGATCGCCCTTCAGAATTTCTTCGTCATACACCACTTCAAACGGAATTTCGGCGTATTTGAGCACCAGTAAAACCGCATCCGTATTTTCAAATTCGGACGGGCTGACCTTGATCGGCGAATAGACCACGATCCGGGCGGCCGACACCAGCTTGACCGACGCCATGTTCAGGTCCGGGTTGGAAATTTGTTGTTGAATGGTGTTGGCATCGGCATCTGATATGATCTCGAAAGAAATGCCCCGAACCCGGCACTCGGTTTCGACGGTCGGGCTGTGTTTGATCATAAAACTCCCGCCCCGGTAGTTCAGCAGCCAGTCGACTTCCAGCCCGGCTTTCAGAACAAAGTAGGCAATCCCGTATGACTTTAAGTGGTTTTTCTGGCGATCGTCCATCGGAATCAGGATGGAATTGGCGCGGCTGGCAATCGACAGCATGACCAGCAGGAGTGTGAGATATCGTTTCATAACGGAATTCGGTCCATGAAAATAGTAAACACAAAAAACTCCCTGTAATTCAGTTACCTAAGTTACTTTAAGTTTGTTCAAAAACGGTGGTTGGACTAAAATTTATGACGGAAATCTATCGAGTGAAACCCCGGTGGTCAAGGCAGCCGTTGGATACCGGCGTTACTTATTAACCCAAACCAACTCAGTGTTGATTTTCGATGGCGTTCGCCGGTTGGTATTCCCATCTTCGGGGCATGAAAATCATTACCACGACCAACTGGATTTTTATCGGCATCTACGGAGCACTGGTCATTTTTACTCTGATGACTGTAAACCGCTCGGGCAATGATGCTGCCGGGCGGGGCATGGAATCGGGCCTGGCAATTTTTGCCACGCTGGTGCTGGCCGGTCTCATCGTTCTCAATCTGTTGCCGTATCGTTTTGCGAAGATCACCGCGCTGATCGTTCTGTCATTGCCTGCGGTTTTCGGCCTGTACAACGGCATTAGTAATTATTTTGAATTACAAAAACAGCGTAGAAATGCCGTGGCTGTGGAAAACGGCTCGTTCTACTTTCCGGATGTGGAGCGGCAGCAAATTGCGGCTGCCGTGGCGGTTGGTGATGTGGAGCAACTGAAAACGCTGTTGCAAAAGACCCCACGCCAGATCAATCAAAGCGGCTACCAATCCACGACGCTGCTCGATTTTGCGGCCATGACGGCGGTCAGGAGCCAGAACCCGCAACGGATCCTGCAATGCATGGAACTGCTGATGGAACACGGTGCCACTCTTCAGGGGCCAGACTCGTTGCATCTGCCCACCCAGTTTCTCGTTTGCGAAACCGGTTCACCCGCTCTTCTGGAGTGGTTTCTCGCCAAAGGGGCTGATCCCAACGAAAGGCCGCACGACGGAAGTCCGCTTCTTTTTAAAGTGATGGATCTGGATGTCGAGCGACTGGAGAAAGTAAAGGTATTGCTCGATCACGGAGCCGATCCGAATGCGCCCGCCGGTAGCAATGAATACACGATCAGGCCGTTTACGTCGCCCCTGATGTATGCCGCGCAGCGACAGTCCTGGGCCATTTGCCAGCTTCTGCTGGAACGCGGAGCCGACCCGGATTACCGTACTCCGGAAGACGAAGATCTGAAAACCGTGCTGGCTAAGTTCGAAGAACCGTATACAGATCGGAAAAGTCTGCCGGCAGACTACCAGGCTTTCAAGACGTTCCTGACCATAAAGGCGGCCAAAAAATCTTAATGAAGGGTGTATGAAAGTCATTGCCATACTGAACTGGATTCTGATCGGTTTATACGGGAGTTGGGTATTGTATATGCTGCTGAACCCGAGCCGATCGGGAGGGGATGCGGCCACCCGGGGGCTGGACACGGCATTGGCCTATGTCGTCGCTTTCGTCCTGGTGGTATTTTTTGGGCTTAACCTCCTGCCGTATACGATCCCGAAGGTCATCATACTCATTCTTATGCTGGCACCGGGACTCCTCCTTTTGTCCCGTTTAGCCAACCAATACCTCGATTCACGGACACAGGGCCAGGTTGAAGTGGCCCGGGCCAACGGTTCAATCTTCTTCAACGACAAACCCCGCCGGGACGTTGCGGCCGCCATCGGTGCCGCCGACACCACCCGGCTTCGGCAGTTGCTGCAACAGCCGGTTCCGCACCTGGACGAACCCGGTCATTACGGGACAACCCTCCTTGATTTTGCGGGCGAGAGAGCCGCCACCAGCCAGAACATCACGCAAATGATGGCGTGTTTGAAGCTGTTGATCGACCACGGGGCCACCATCCAGGGGGCTGATCCGCAGCACGTACCGACGCATTTCAGAGTCTGTAAACACGGCCCGGCGGTTTTGCTCAAGTGGTTTTTGAACAAAGGTGCCGATCCCAACTTTCGGCCTGCGGGCGGTAATCCGATATTGATTGAAGTGATGCGGTATGGCGACGACCCACTGGAAAAAGTCAGGCTCCTGCTCGACCGGGGTGCCGATCCCAACGCGGTGATGGCGGATGATGAAACGACGTACGACGCGAATTATTCACCCCTGATGTATGCGGCCCGGGAGCAGATGTGGGACATTTGCCAACTGTTGCTGAAGCAGGGGGCCAACCCGGCTTATCGGACACCGAAGGGCGATGATTTGAAGAAAATAATGGCCCAACACGCGGAATTGTACGCCGATGTGGACGATACCCCGCCAGCGTATACGGTTTTTAAAAAGCTGCTGGAAAGTCATACGCAACCCAGACCAGAGTGAAGAATATCAACCCATTATCCACCCGAAAGTCATGATAAAAGGACTGATTCTGAGCGTTCTCGTGGTGCTGGCAGTAGCCGGTTATCGCGTTGATACGATGCCCGAAAAAAATGGTTATCAATCCGTTGCGGTTTCGGCGGTTGCCAGCGATTCGGCTGCGGCCGCAAGGGCGGTCGTGAAATTGCTGGACTGGTATAAAAACCACATCGACTCGGTGAGCCGCATTATTTTGGTCGATCAGAAACCGGGGAAACCGTATGCAGTCAATTTTAAAAACGGTGAGAAATACCTGGCTTACCTCCAAAGCAGCCACCTGCTGACGAATACGTTTCTGAACGAATGGCGGATTTATTTTCGGCAACGGCAACAGGGGTTTCAGTTAACCCAACAAACCGAAGGCCCGCCGACCGGTTTTGAATACGATCTGGTGCTGCTCAGTCAGGAGGTAGATCTGCAATTGAAATCCCTGAATAAACTGAAAATCACCAACGTGACCGTCCGGAAAGACCGCGCCAGTGTGGCGTTCGACCTGCTGGCCAGTTATGAATGCAAACTGGTGCGCACCAACGGCGTCTGGCTGATTAACGAGATTTTGAATTTGAGTGCGGAGTAAACGGCCCTTCACAGGAACGGGTTGAAAACAAAAAAGCGGACGTGGAGGTCCGCTTTTTTTATAAGCACAGGTACGGGTTATCGGGTCTGGTGATGCGGATCGGGGTGCGCTGTCAGATACCGCTCGCCTTTCGGCATAATGATCCACAAAACGATGTAGATCAGGACGGTGGGGACGGGGTTGGGGATGACCACCATCAGGACGAAGAAAATACGTACTAAAACTTTATCGATTCCGAAATAATCAGCGAGTCCGGCGGATACACCACCCAGCATGGATTCGGAAGGAATGCGGTGCAACTGTTTCGTATTCATGGTTTTATTAGTCTGGTTGTTTACTTTTTTGTGTTCTTTTTTTGTTACTGTTGATTCAAAGGTACTGTGCAATGCCAAGTAGCAAAAGAACTTTCTTACCAACGGATTCGGGGCTATATGACAGGTGAAAAACCGGGATGTTCAGGTCAGAATGGCATCGGTGAGTTTGCCGATGTCGTGGCTCACTTTCTGAATAAACTCCAGTTGTTCTTTCAGGGAGCGGTCTTCCGTTACAACGGTTTCCGGTTTTTCCGGCAACACCGGCTCAGGAGCGGAGGATTCTGCTGCAGCTTGGGGCGGGGTTGGGTCGAGTTTTTTCAAACTTTCGTTCAAGACCGTCAGCGAACGCCGGACGGGACGCAGGATGTCGGGCGAACAGGCCGACGGATGCTCGGCGTTCAGCCGGGCGGAGGTGATGGTGGCGATGTTGGAGGATAGAATGTGGTTCAACACCACAAATTGGTGGATTTCGTTCTTATGCCATTGCTTGCTCTGCGGCTCGGACGTCATGCGCTGAAAAGCCGCCGACAGGTTGGCCGAACTAACGTAGACTTCCTTGCGGACCAGTTTGTATTCCAGTAGTGTCAGCGGTTTTCCCGACAGGCTTTCGGCCAGTTTGCGCAGATATGCGCGGTTGGCTACCAGCACATCGCGCAGCAGATTCTTGAGTTGCTGCGATTCCCAATGCGGAAAAAGGTAACTGGCCGCAAAGGCAATCACGCAGCCCATCAGCGTATCGACCACGCGTTCTTCGGCCACGCTGAGGCCTCCTAAACCCAGAAACCGAAACAGAATGAGGATGTAAGGCGTCATCAGGATGACCATCACGATGTAGTTGGTGCGCTGGAAACTGTAGGCACCGATCATCAGAAACAGCATCACCCAGAACAAACCGGTGGTGTTTGGAATCAGCAGCAGCAGCCCCACGCCAATCAATCCGCCGATGACCGTGCCGATGATCCGTTCGTAATTGCGCTGTTTGGTCAGACTGAACGCCGGTTTTAGAATCAGTGAAGTGGTCAACAGGATCCAGTAGCCGTGGTTGCCATACGCAATTAGTTTAGCGGCCACAAAACCGACCAGACAGGCAATCGTGACCCGGAGCGAATGTCGGAAAATCGAGGAGCTGAGTGTCAGGCTGTTGACTGCCAGTTTCGGGTCGATTTCCTGATGCGAAACAAAGCGGGAATACTCGGTCGCTCTGCTTTTTTGCGGTTTTTCGCTCAAAACCGTCGGCGAATACGTATGGATGTCGTTCAGCCGCTGGTTCAGGTTGCGGAGGGTGATCAGAATTTTTTTCAACACCAGGTTGCTGCCTTCGGTGTCCTGTTTGCCAATGTCGTCGATCTTCGTTTTGAGTCGTTCCAGGTGCCGCATGAGATCCTTGCGGCTCTTGTAGGGGCGGTTCGACTGGATGGCCAGGCCGATGTAGTCCATTTCGATGGCCAGTTGGCGAATGAGCCGGGCAATGTCGTCCAGAATCCCGGTTTTGGCGAACCGTTCCCGAATGGACGGATAATCGTAATACATCGCCGTAATCTGCTCGTACAAATCCAGAATGTCGCTGAACGTCAGCACCAGCAGGCGGCCTGTCCAGGTCGTTTCTTTTACGATCACGCGGGTTTTGAACAGGATTTCCCGGACGGCATCCTGTTTTTCGCTGACAATGGCCTGTTGCGCCATCAGTTTGCGGTAATCTTCCTGTAAATCCGTCCGGATGCTGTAAAAATCGGCCTTGATCATCAGGAATTTCGAAATTTCGTGGATGCATTCGCCCAGAGCCTGTTGAGCGGCCCGGTAGGGGCGGAGTTGAGAAAACGTCAGGCTGATGGCCGTATACCAGAGTCCTCCCGCGCAAACGAGTGCGCCATACTGCCAGACAGCCGCCGGTTCCAGTTCCCGGTCCATGGTCAGAATCATCGCCAGTAAACCGGCTGTGCCGACGGCAGTGGCCCGGTTGCCGTAGAGGGCAAACATTGAGAAGAAAAAACTAAAGAGCAGGATTTCAACGCCCAGGAGCCAGACGTTCATGCGGGCAAAACCGGTGATGAGCGAAACCAGCACCACTACCAGCAGGCCGTATAACATGCCGTTCCGCCGGTGTACGACCGGGCCGGGCGCATCCGTAATGCTGACCCAGAAGGCACCCAGCGAAATGATCAGACCGGTTTCGAATTGCTCAAACCGGTAAAGAATGACGGAAGGAATCAGGATGGCCAGCGTAATACGCAGGCCATCCGAAAAATGCTGACCGAATAGAAAATACCGGACTTCCCGGATCTGCCTTTTCATAATGGCAAGGTAGGCGGTATTGCCCGTGTAACCAACTCCGAAAAGCGATATTCCCGTTGGTTATTAGCGAACCGCGACCGGATACCCGGCTTTTTCCAGTTGCCGCGTCCATTGGGGAGGCACGACGCAGAACCGCCGTTTGTCCAGACGCAGAATGCTGTGGAGTTCGCCGGTGCGTTTGTCGATGCACTGCCGACGATAAAGCGCGTCGGAAAGGCAGTCGAACTGTGGAAATGTTTTCAGAAAATCAGAGGATTCAGCTTGCTGCTGGGTCAACGGTAACGACATACACACGTAAACTTAAAGGGGCGAATAGTATAACACGGATCAAAAAGACGCTTCAAAAAGTGTTACGGTGGGGTAAAAGAGACGGTTGGAAAACCGAATGGTGTGGCGTTTTCGAGCAAGTACCCGATCACTTAAACACAGTTACAAAAGTAGAAGATTTATTGAATAAATACAACTAGTAGGAGATGTAAATATCCTTGTATTGATATGATTTTACGAATATTTTTTACCGATCAATCACTTATTATTATAATAATAGCGAGGTTGTCTCTAATCGGATTCTAATGTCAGGCTTACCTTTGCGACTAGAAATTTACTATTTTTTGATTGGTTTGTCAGACACGGGGTAGGTATATTTACTAGGTCACGATTTCAATATATCTTGTAAAAATCAGAATAGCTTTTGCTTTTCCTGATCGGTATTGTGTAACAATTTTCCACCAATCCCGTTAAAAGGTGATTCAACCAGTCCGAAAACGTGCAGAAAGGAGTGAGGTGACCGGGGAGATACACACAACTTACGTAAACGTCACCTACCATGTCTTCGGTTACTCCCCCGCCGTTTTACCACCGGCTTTCTCACACGCTTCTGGCTTTGGGTCTGATTATGACCGCGTTTTACCTCGGTCAAGACATCATTGTGCCGTTTGCCATGGCTGGTTTGCTGGCGGTTTTGCTGCGCCCCGTCGAAGCCTGGCTCGTTCGGCGCGGTTTACCGAGAGTCGTGGCCATTAGTCTGGCATTGTTTCTGGCCATCGGAGCGATCGTAGGGCTAACCATGCTGATTTCGATGCAGATCGCGCACTTTGCCGACGACTGGCCTAAGTTGCAAAAAAACCTCAGCGACTTCTACAACGATGCCCGGCGCTGGATTCGGCAGGAATACAATGTGAGTTACAGCAAACAGGATCAATACCTCAAAAAAGCCCAGGATCAAACGATGGACACGCTGCAGGGCTCCGGAACCCTCGGCGTCATCACCGGGCCGCTGGGAACATTGCTGATTCTGCCGATTTATATTTTTTTGTTGCTGTATTACCGGGCCATGCTGATTCAGTTCATCATCCGGCTGTTTACCAGCCAGCATACGGAACGCGTTCGTGAAGTACTGGGCGAAATCCGGAGCGTCATTCAGAGTTACGTGGTGGGGCTGGTGACCGAAACCGTCTGTGTGGCCGTGCTGAATTCCGTCGGTTTGCTGGTTCTGGGGGTTCAATATGCGGTTCTAATGGGCGTGATTGCGGCCATTCTGAATTTAATTCCCTACATCGGCGGGCTGGTGGCTACGGGTCTGGCGGTGGCGGTAACCTTTGTCAACCATCCCGAACCGTCGATGCTGCTGGGTGTCGTGGCGGTATTTCTGGTGGTGCAGTTCATCGACAACAACTTCTTGGTACCGGTCATCATCGGTTCCAAAGTGCGGATCAACGCGCTGGTTTCCATCGTGGGTGTACTGGTCGGCGGGGCGCTGTCGGGTGTTTCCGGAATGTTTTTGTCAATTCCGATCATCGCCATTCTGAAAGTGATTTTCGACCGGGTCGAAGGCATGGAGCCCTGGGGCATTTTGCTGGGTGACCAAACCTCGGAGGAAGACATCAATAAAATGCTGCGATTGCGACGGCGGAAGAAGAAAATTCCGTCGAGCCAGCCGAGCTAGCCAAACCGGCGCATCGCCGACGTGTTGGAAAAGACCGCTTCTCTGCCTATTTTCCGGTATGAAAACCGCCTTCCGCGTACTGCTGACAGCCCTGCTCTTCACCGGTTGCTATACCATGCACGCTCAATCGACCAAACGCCCCCGCGACTACGGCATTCGCTTCGGCGTCATGCCCACCGGCTCTCTCAATGCCATCACCGATGTGCCAGGCGTGCGGGTCGGGCAGGTAACCTTGCAGGAAGGTCAGCGGGTGCGGACGGGCGTAACGGCCATTCTGCCCCATGGCGGCAATCTGTTTCAGGAGAAATGCCCGGCGGCTATCTACATCGGCAACGGTTTTGGCAAACTGGCGGGCTACACGCAGGTCGAGGAACTCGGCACCCTCGAAACCCCTATTGTGCTGACCAATACGCTCGGCGTTCCGACGGCCGCCGATGCCGTGATCGATTACACGCTCGCACAACCCGGTAATGAACAGGTGCGCTCGTTAAATCCGGTGGTCGGCGAAACCAACGACGGTGGTCTGAACGACATCCGCAGCCGCCCCGTTACGAAACAGCACGTTCTGGATGCCATCAAACAGGCCAAAACCGGTGCGGTGGACGAAGGTAATGTCGGTGCCGGAACCGGTACGGTTTGCTTCGGTTTCAAAGGCGGAATCGGCACAGCTTCCCGAAAGCTGCCGGTTTCGCTCGGCGGCTATACGGTTGGGGTGCTGGTGCAGACCAACTTCGGGGGCGTTTTGCAAATTGCGGGCGTACCCGTCGGCGTTGAACTGGGCAAATTTTCGTTTAAAGAAAAACTCGACGGTTCGTGCATGATGGTGGTGCTGACCGACGCCCCGCTGGATGCCCGGAACCTGAAACGACTGGCCAAGCGGGCGTTCATGGGCCTGGCCCGCACGGGCGGCATCGCTTCCAATGGCAGTGGCGATTACGTCATCGCCGTCTCGACCGCCAACCGCATTCCCAATGCCTCGAAAAGCACCTTCGATGAGGTGAAGCTCCTTCGCAATGACGAGACTTCGCCCTGCTTTATGGCCGCCATCGAAGCCACCGAAGAAGCGATCATCAACTCGCTTTTTGCCGCCCGGTCGATGACCACCAGCAACGGGTATCAGGTTGAGCAACTGCCGGTTGAGAAAGTGGTCGACCTCCTGAAAAAAGCCGGACAGGTGAAGTAACGTCTTATCGTTTCCGCGCCCAGATCAGCCCGTAATCCATCTGCGTTGGAAGGTTCTCGTCGGTGGGTTCCAGTCCGGCTTTGGCAAACCAGTCGCGGTATTCCCGACGGCTGTAGCAGCGGCCTTTGGTGCCCCAGAACAATTGGGCGGAATAGTCGGTAACGGCCAGCGGGCCATCCAGCGCATCGTTCAGAAACGCATCATGCACCCACAATTCCCCACCGGGTCGAATGGCGGCAGCAAACCGGTCGGCCAGGAGCTGGCAGGTTTCCGTCGGCCAGTCGTGAAACAAGCTGGCAGCCAGTAAAATATCCGTCTGCGGGATGTCATCGGTCAGCATGTCGCCGGGCTGGAACGTCACCCGGTTTTTAACGGTTTCGGCGCCAGGACGACCACTTTGGGCAAACGCATCGAGTAGTTCTTCGGCCACGGCCAAAACTGCCGGGCGATCCAGAATCGTGGCCGTGGCCGACGGATTGAGCAACAGCCATTCGTAGGTATAAAAACCAGTGCCACCCGCCACATCGAGCAAATGACCCTCGCTTTTCGAAAGTTTCTCCGCGACAATCGGCGAAAGAGCGCGGGCGCGTCCGGCCAGCCCGAGTGTGAACATCCGGCTCAGGTCGGCATCGTCCATTGGCGATGGATCGTCACCTTCTTTTACGTACGAAATACCGCCCGTTGTATCCAAAGGTCCATCGTTCCGCAGCCGAACCGCCATTTCCACGGCCCCCGGATCGTCCTTTTCCAAACCAACGTACCCGATCAGATTCGGGATTTGGTTTTGGGTGAGAAACCGCCCTAATTCCGTGACTTGAAGCGCACCGGTTTCGTTGACTTCCAGCATGTCCATCGCGCAAAGTGCCGGAAAAAGGACGCTGGCCGGGCGGTTTTTCAGCCCAATCCGCTGACTGAGTTCGGCGATTGACAGCGGCCCGTTGCTGAGTTCTTCAAAAACCGCCAGATGGTGAACGGCGGCAATCAGCAGCCGGGAGCCAAACATGGCCCGCAGATGTCGGGTAATGGGAGCGAGGTCGGGTTGGGGTGTTGGTTGCATTCGTATGAAGTAAAAGGAATAGTAAGTCGCCGTTGATTAAATTTCGCCCAGGTTTACTGAACCCGCTTCTATTTCGACTCTATTTTCTTGTAGAAAATATTTTTGTATTGGACGATAAAAGGAGGCCCGGCGTGCATCTGAAACCCTAACAACCCCTCCGGAACAAAGTTTTTAGAGTCTTCATCGATCGATATACTCATTACCTGATTGTTAATGATATGGATCATGATGGGGCCGCGGGCAATAATATGGTAGGCGTTCCAACCATTCGTATTGACTACCCCCCGCAACAGAACCGGGTCTGCAATTTTTGCCACGGATTTAAAGGTGGGTCCGTCGACCACCCGCGTTACTTCCCCGCGTCTTGCTAAGACCACATGCCCGGTTCTTCCCCGTTCTTCATGAACATTTCCGGTAAATAAATTAGTGAAATCCAGATCGGCCTGGTAGCCTTTCAGAATCCATTTTCCAACTTCCGGCAATTCGGCACTTCGATACTGCATCCCACTGTTGGTTCCGTTTATTTTAAAATCAAATTTGATTTCAAAATCTTTCACTTTTCCTCCGCGCCAGATGAGAAAATTATTGACCTTAACGACTTTTTCGGGTGTTGTTTCGCCGATGAGAATGCCATTTTCAGCACGCCAAAAGGTGGCATCGCCATCCCACCCATTCAATGTTTTTCCATCAAAAATAGAGACAAAGCCCAGGCTATCATCCTTTACGGTTGCGGGAAATAACCGCCCCACTCCACCTCCTGGTCTATTGGCTGAATTAGCAGCAGGGACGGTTTGAGCCTCAACGACAGAACTGGTTAATAATGAGAAGAAGAATAAGCATCCTCCAAACGTAGAAAGACGTATACGATCGGTCCAGGTATTTTTCATTTTCGTTTCGATTTAAATGTTGAATTTTTTATTTTAAAATGGCCGTTAAATGGTTATACATTGTACGGCAATTTGTTTAATACCGTACCTGAAAATGGGGGATGTTTTACTGTATTAATTTAGAATTTACCCGCACATTGTTGAGCACAAACCCCTTGACGACGGTTTTGTCAATGGCCGCGTTTTTACTTTCCACGAGGAAGTTCTCAAAGGTAAAATGGGTGAGTTTGTCGCGTTCTGAAACCGCTACGTCGAAGAACGTATCACACACCAGTTCAATGTTTTTCAGCGTCACGTGATTCGCGAATGAAAGCGGCTGGTCCTTGCGGCCCTGTAAGTCATAAAACTGGGTCCAGGGTTTGGCATACAGCAGGCTGTGGGCCTGACCTTTGATGTTTTCGACGGTAATGTATTCGTACAGTTGGGGCGTATCCGGCCGCATCTTCAGCCACAACACCCGGCTGGCTTCGCTGACATGGCAGTTGCGCATCAGAATGTTCCGGTTATGAATGGCTTCACTGCCGCAGGTCAGCGCCGAATGGCAAAAGCCAAATTCACAATCTTCGATGATGATATTGGTGTTGGCTCCGTTGCTGGGGACCCGGTCGGCCCAGGGGCCCTTGCCGCCTTTGAGAGCAATCGCGTCGTCATTGACCGACAGATAACAGCCTTTGATCAATACGTTGGTACAGACATCAAGGTCGATGGCATCCGTACTGGGGGCTTTCACGGGTTTGTAGGGCGAATAAATGTGTACATTCAGCACTTTTACGTTCCGGCACTGGTAATAGTGGCTGGTCCAGAAACCCGCATTGTGCAGGTTTACGTCCTGCACCTGCACATCGTTGCATTTCCAGATAAAGACCAGCCGGGGTCGGGAAACCTCCAGGTTCGTGCAATTCGGATTTTCTTTCCGCCGGGCCCAGAAGGCCTCCCAGAAACGCAGCCCGTTGCCATCAATCGTTCCTTTTCCCGAAATCGTAAAACCGTCGACTTGATAGGCATTCACCAGTGCCGCAAAGTAATCCAGACTCAACCCTTCCATTCGCGACGGCAGTTTTGGGTAGTCGGCGATGTTATCGGAGCCTTTCAACGTGGCTCCTTCTGTCAGGTGCAAATGGGTTTTGGTCTTGAAAAATAAAGCCCCGCTCCTAAAGGTTCCTTTCGGAATCACGATGACGCCCCCGCCTTTCCGGGCTGCGGCATCGATGACCTGCTGAATGGCATCGGTTTGGACGAGGGTACTGTCTGTTTTTACGCCAAAGTCCGTAATTACATACCGCTTTCCGAGTTGAACCGGGTCTACTTTCCGGTTTGTCGTAAACCAGCTACTAATCGGACTGCCGTCCGGGAAAGAGGCTTTCACCGCGTTTTGCGCCAAAAGGGGGACGCTTAGTGCTACCCAACACACCAGGGCAACGATCCTTGTTTTCATACTGACTCCGTTTTGCTCAACAGGGTTTGTCTGGTAAGCAAACAGGATGTCTACTTCTACTGATTGATCTTTCTTCGCTTTCCCCTATTTTAGCGAAAGTCTTGAGCCCA
This sequence comes from Larkinella punicea, assembly GCF_003334855.1. Classification (GTDB taxonomy): domain Bacteria; phylum Bacteroidota; class Bacteroidia; order Cytophagales; family Spirosomataceae; genus Larkinella; species Larkinella punicea. The sequence continues at coordinate 299,272 of NZ_QOWE01000005.1, read as the reverse complement.
ATCGTTTAACCTGTTGATACCATGCAAAACCGGATGACCCTGAAGATGCGATTTACCCTGCTGCTAGCCCTCTGCCTGAGTGCTGTCTGTACGTTTGCCCAAGTGCCAAACTCGCCTTTGCGCATCATCGTTATTGGCGCCCATCCGGACGATTGCGACCTGGGAGCGGGCGGAATTGCCGCCATTTATTCCGCCATGGGTCACAAGGTGAAATTTGTATCGATGACCAATGGTGACGCCGGGCATCAGGACATGGGCGGGGGCGAACTGGCCCAAAGAAGGTACCGGGAAACCCAGGAAGTGGCCAAACGGCTGGGCATCACCTACGACGTGCTCGACAATCACGACGGGGAACTGATGCCCACCCTGGAAAACCGGCTGGTAGTCATTCGCAAAATCCGGGAATGGAAAGCGGATCTGGTGATTGCGCCACGAACCAATGATTATCACCCGGATCACCGAAATACGGGCGTTATCGTGCAGGATGCGGCTTATCTGGTCATCGTGCCCAACGTGCTGAGCAGTGTGCCCCCGTTGACTAAAAATCCGGTTTTTCTCTATTTTCGCGACGGTTTTCAGCGCCCCAATCCGTTCCGGCCCGACATTGCCATCGATATTACCGAAACATTGGCTAAGAAAGTAGACGGTCTCGATGCACACACCTCCCAATTCTATGAGTGGCTGCCCTGGACCCGACAGGATCTGGCTAGCGTACCCAAAGACCCCGTGGAGCGAAAAAAATGGTTGCTGGCTGCCATGGAAAAGCGGTCTTCCCTGACGCCGGAAATTAAGGCTTCCGTCGAAAAATGGTATGGTCCGGAAAAGGCGGCAAAGATCAAATCGGTTGAAGTCTTCGAAATTTGCGAATACGGAAGACAGCCTAACCCGGAAGAAATCAAGCGTCTTTTTCCCATGCTGCCGCGCTGACATTGGCAAAGCAACTGGCAACGCTTTCCGGACGTTTCGATAAACCGGATTTTAGACCCTCATCCGTTCATACACCGGATTGCCGGCCACCGGGTCGATGCCAAACAGTTCGACGTACAGCACCTTCGGCATCAGGCCCGAACCGGATTCGAGTTGCACGAAGACTTTTTGCAGACACGCTTTTCGCCCGTTAATGGTGGTCAGGGCCATCGGTTTTCCCTGTTGCATATCCACCCAGATGGTGCGCTTTTTGAAGGCATTCAGGTAAATTTCGAAACTGTTGTTATTCGCCGTCTTGTGTTTGTAGCCGTACGCCAGTTTCCACTGAATCATCGACAACGATTCGCGTTGCCCCTGCTCGGCGTACCGAATCCAGTACACGCTGACCGGATCGCTCGCATCCAGCCGCCGACCGGCTGTTAGATTCGCTTCATAAATAACGGTGTTGGTGTTATTGCTCCGCTGAATGTAAAACAGCCGGTTGGGGGCAGATGGCGGCACTGGAAACTCGCGGACACCAGCCAAAACCGGGATGAATGCGCTGGTCCATTCCAGCAAAAACAGAAAAAAGAAGGTGTGGAGGCTCTTCATGATCATGATTCAGTAGTTTGTCGTTTACGACCCTAAGACCGCTATCGTTGATGTTACCCCTACGCCGGTTTTGAAAAATTTAGCGGATCATGCAGCGTGCGGCCCGTCATTTTTTCTTCTACTTTCGCACAACTTAACTGCTTTCAGCGTTTTACGCAGGTATGAAGTCATTCCTTTTTCGATTCGGTGTTGTTCTGGCCGTCCTGGTACTTGTCAACTTGCTGTCGTCGTTTTTGTTTTTTCGGGTCGATCTGACACAGGATGGACGCTATACGCTGTCGGAAGCCACCGAAAACCTGCTGGCCAACCTCGATGACGACATCCACGTCAACGTCTACCTGACGGGCAAGCTGCCGCCTGGTTTCAAACGGCTGGAAACCAGCATTCGGGAAACACTGAACGAGTTTCAGGCCCGGGCCGGACAAGACCTGACGTTCCGGTTTATCGATCCCACCGCCAATCCGGACGCCAAACAACGCGCCGAACAACAGACGCAATTGATCCAGAAAGGACTGGCTCCCACCAGCCTGAATTTTACGGCGGAAGGCAACCAGCGCACCGAACAACTGATTTTTCCGTGGGCGATTGTTTCTTACAAAGGCCGCGAACAGCCGGTTTTGCTGCTGCGCGGAAACCGCTCCAATTCGTCGGAAGAACAGTTGAACCAGTCGATTGAAAACGTAGAATACGAGCTGGCGTCGGCCATCCGTCGGCTGACCATCAAGGAGAAAAAAGTGCTGGGGGTGGCGGTTTCGTACACGAATGTCGAACCGCTCCGGCTTTCCGATCTGCTGGCGACACTCAATGAATTTTACGACATCAAGCTGATCAATTTGCAGGAATCCCGCGATCTGGTGGGGCTCGATGGACTGATTGTTCCCAAACCCGACCGCGCCTTTTCGGAAGCCGATAAATACAAAATTGACCAGTTTGTGGTCAACGGCGGCAAGGCCCTGTTTTTTGTCGATGGCCTGAAAATCGACAGCGTCGGGCGGGAGGGCACCTTTGCCCAGCCACTCGACCTGAACCTGAACGATCTGTTTTTTCGCTGGGGGATCCGGGTTAACAACGACATTATCAAGGATTTGAGCTGCGCTATGATTCCGCTGAACGTCGGCGATATGGGCGACAAACCCAATGTTCAGATGTTGCCGTGGCGGTTTTTTCCATTAATCAACACCTTCGGTAAGAGTCCGATTGTCCGCAATCTGGATGCGATTTACACCCGGTTTACGAGCACACTCGATACGGTGCAGGCTGTGGGCATTGCAAAAACGCCCTTGCTGATGACCTCACAATACACCAAAATTCTGAAAGCCCCGGCGTTGGTGAGCTACAACGAAGCCCGGCAGCAACCCGATCCGCGCACCTATAACAATGGCGTTCAGATGATTGCGTGTTTGCTGGAAGGCCGGTTTCAGTCGCTCTATGCCAACCGCATTTTGCCCGGCGACCCGCGCGCTGCGACTTTTAAAGCGCAGGGAGAATCCACCAAAATCCTGGTTTGCTCCGACGGCGATCTGCTCATCAACGACATCAATTACCGCACCAACGCGCCCTATCCGCTCGGCTACGAACGGTTCTCGAAAAATACCTTCGCCAACAAGGACTTTGTGGTCAACGCGGTCAATTATTTGCTGGACGACAACGGGATCATTGCGGCCCGCACCAAGCAGGTGACGTTGAGGCCGTTGGATAAAGTCCGAATGAAAGAAGATCGTTTACCGTGGCAGCTTTTGAACCTCCTCGGGCCGGTGGTTTTGGTCGCTTTCGTGGGCGTCATCTGGCAATTTGCTCGCCGGAGGAAGTACGCGTAAAAGTTTAAAAGTTGTTTCGCAGACGGGGCCGCCCGGCGGTTTAGCGGAGAAAATTAGAGCTAAGCAGAGTTCTTAAAAAACTTTCTCCGCTAAACTCTTTTTTTCTCTGCTAAACTCTGCGAAACAACCCCTGAAAATTCGACTATTTTTCCTACTTTTGTTCTCATTGGACTTTTGGCCCCAAACAATTTGCATATGAAATTCATCGTTTCCTCCTCCGTATTACTCAAGCAACTTTCGGCCATCAACGGTGTGGTGGCAACGAATCCGATTGTGCCGATTCTGGAAAACTTTCTGTTCAAACTGGAAGATGACATCCTGACGGTGACGGCTTCTGATCTGCAAACGACCATGATCACCAACATTGCCGTGGAGTCGTCGGAGAAGGGAGCCATTGCCATTCCGGCCAAACTGCTGCTTGATACGCTGCGCGGTTTGCCCGAACAACCGATCACGTTCAACGTCAATACGGAGACGTTCGGAACCGAAATTCTGACGGATAACGGTCGCTATAAACTCTCGGGCGAAAATCCGATCGACTTCCCGAAAATTCCGACGGTCAACCGCAGCCTGACGGTCGAACTGTCGTCAGATGCTTTACTGAGCGCCATCAACAATACGGTTTTTGCCACCAGCACCGACGACCTGCGCCCGGCCATGACGGGGGTGTATCTGCAACTGACCGCCGAGAGCGCGACGTTTGTGGCTACCGACGGACACCGGCTGATTCGCTACCGCCGGACGGACATCAGTTCGCCCAGCGATTCTTCGATGATCATTCCACGGAAAGCCCTGACGCTGTTGAAAGCCTCTTTGCCCGAAGCCGCGCCGGTGAAAGCCGAGTTCAGTCAGTCGAACGCGTCGTTTACCTTTGCCGGATCGCCCGCCGGATCGACGCAGATGATCTGCCGGTTGATCGACGAGCGGTTTCCGGACTTCGAAAACGCCATTCCGACCAACAACCCGAACATCATGACCATTGGCCGGACGGACATTCTGAATTCGCTGAAACGGATCATGATTTACGCCAACCGGACAACGCACCAGATCCGGCTTTCGCTCAAAACCAACTCCCTGACCATCTCCGCCGAAGATCTGGATTACAGCAACGAAGCCAACGAAAAGCTGCTCTGTGACTACGACGGCGATCCGCTGGAAATCGGCTTCAACGCTAAATTTCTGACCGAAATGCTCAATAACCTGAGCGCCAAAATGCTCTCGTTCGAGATGTCGGCTCCCAACCGCGCCGGTCTGATCATTCCGGCCGACAAGGAGGAAGACGAAGATATTCTGATGCTGGTGATGCCGGTGATGCTGAATACGTACGCGTAGGTATACGTTACTGCAATCGCTTGTTGCCCCTAAATCCCCTAAAGGGGACTTGGACGCGGCTTAATCCGGATGCAAGAAGTCCCCTTTAGGGGATTTAGGGCCAATAAGCGATTGTAGTAACATTCATCATTCTTTCAGAGTTACTCCACGCTCCACTTCACATCTGCCCATTTGACGTCCTGCGGCAGCCGGTTGGACTGAACGGCCAGCGCGGCCACGCGACCGGCGGCTTGCCCCATAATGGCGGCATTGCCCGTGACGCGGTAGCTGGAATGGGCGATAAAATCACCACTGATGCACCGCCCGGCCATCATCAATCCCTGCACATCTTTGGCAATCAACGCCCGAACCGGGATGTCATACGGTTTGCTGGGCGTTCCCCGCTTGTAGTTGGTCGTGGCTTCGTCGTCTTTTTTGACGGAGTGAACATCCACGCCAAACGTAACGCGGCAAACCGCGTCTGCATGGCGGATTCCGGTCATCAGATCCTGGCGGGAAACCGTATACAGACCGTGAATCCGGCGGCTTTCCCGAACGCCAATCTGCTCGCCCGTGGCCACCAGCCGCAGGTTGCTCCAGACGCCCTTGAGCGACCGCAGACTCCCGATGATTTTGTGTACTTCGGCCCGGCCTTTCAACGTAGCCTGCGAAACCTGATTGGCGTCGGTGCCTTTAAAACCGTATTCGTGATTAGCCATCAGCATGTGCAAATCCTCGCGGATGGGGTGGATACTGGGGTGCGTATACGAGGGCGAATGACCCCCGCGACGGATGGCTTCTTCCAGTCGTTTTTTGGAAGGAGAACCACCTTTGCTGTCGGCTGCGTCGCGAACATATTCTTTGATGTCCGCGTAGTTGACGCCGGTTATCAGACAGAGTAAGCTCATCGGCTGGCCCTGCCCTGAACTGTCGCCGTAGTCGAAACCGCAACCGGCTTGAGCCGCCAGATCGCCGTCGCCCGAGCAGTCGATGAACACTTTGCCCGACCAGGCTTCCCGCCCCGATTTCGATTCCGTGACGACGTGTGTGAGTCGCCCGGCTTTCTGGGCCGTTGCCACCACCCGCGTGAATAGCCGCACCGTGACGTTCGCTTTCAGGCAATATTCCTCCAGCAACAGTTTCATGCCTTCGGCGTCGAAAGAAAATGTGCCGCCCGTCGGCACCGTCGCGCTGTCTCCGCGTTTTTGCAGTTCGGTTTTGATTTCCTGGACCAAACCGGCTTTGTTGGTGTTGTCGAGAATCCACGTTAGGCAACCCGAGGTCCAAACCCCCCCCAGACAACCGTGGACTTCGAGCAGGAGCGTTTTGGCCCCGCTGCGCCCGGCTTCGATGGCGGCTGCGACCCCGGCAGGGCCGGAACCGCAGACAATGACGTCGTAGTCGCCGACCACCGGCACGTCGCGGGCGGCTTCGGCCAGCGTGTTGGCGTCGGGGCGGATGGTGGAATAGGCCGTGGCCGACTGGGAGACGGCGGCTCCTGCGAGGGCGGTGGTTAAAAAATCTCGGCGTTGCATGATTGTCAGGGGTTAATAACCGGTATTTTGTTGAAGCTCCCGGTTGGTGTCTAGTTCGCGTTGCGGAATCGGATACAGATTGTGCTTGGGTACGGTGGTCGTAATCGCTACTTTTTGCATCGCTTCCCGAAGTTTATTCATTCGAATCAGGTCATACCGGCGGTGGCCTTCGAAGCACAATTCCCAGCCGCGTTCCTGCAAAACCGCATCCCGAAACTGCTCTTTGGTCAGTCCGGTGGGCAGGGCTTTGAGTTTGGAGCGGCTGCGAACCTGATTGATCGGCGCATAGGCATCGGGCGTGGGGCCAGCCACCTCATTCCGGGCTTCGGCCAGGATCAGCAGCAGGTCGGCATACCGGATGACGGGCCAGTTGGTGTCCGTATTGCTGGGCGTGGTGCCGTTGGGATTGAAGTATTTCCAGACGTGGGGTTGAAACGTGGCTTTGCTGCTGTCCGAGAACGTGTAGGAGTCCTTGATGCTGATGTCTTTGCGAAGGTCGCCCGTTTCGAAACTGCTGATAAAACTCTTCTTGACAAAAGCGCCACTACCGCCCGTAATGGGTGTTTTTCCGCCCCGCACGCCAAACGTTTCGTTAAAACCGCTACCGACGACCCCGGCTTTGTACTGAACCGAGAAAATATGCTCCGGCCCGTTTTCCTTCTCGGCCGGCCACAGATCCGCGTAGTTAGGAACCAGACTGTACGTATTGGACTGAACCACTTCCTGCGCTTTTTGGGCCGCAGCCGCGAAATCCCGGTTGAACAGGTACACCTTGGCGAGTAAAGACTGAGCCGCTCCTTTTGTGACCCGGCCCAGATCGGCAGCCGCGTAGCTAGCTGGCAAGCCTTTCTCGGCTTCCTGCAAATCCTGAATAATCTGGGTGTAAATTTCGGCGGCTGGCCGGCGAACCACCGACAGCGCATTCAGGCTCGTGGTTTCTTCCAAAACGAGTGGAACATCGCCGAATGCTTTCACCAGATCGAAGTAAAACAAGGCCCGCAAAAACCGCACTTCGGCCACCAGCCGCGCCTTCCGGGTGGCATCCATCGTCGTTCCCGGTACACGCCCAATGGCCGCATTGGCCTGATTGACCGCAACATACAATCGCTGCCAGAAATCAGCGAGAACGGCATTGGTCGAGGCAACCGTGTACGTATTCAATTCCAGCGTTTCGGTGCGCGACACCGCGCCGTCATCCAGCAGGTCGGACGCCAGATCGCCCATCCGCCAGGCTCCCCCGCCGTAATACGCCCCCGTCGACAGGTGGCTGTAAACCGCATTGACGGCGGCTATGGCATCGGCTTCGGTTTTGTAAAAATTGGCCGGTGCCAGAAAATCCTGCGGGTTTTCGTCCAGAAACTGGCAACTGCTGCCGAGCCATACGCTCAGCACAAGAACAGGTAAGGTAGATAGTTTCTTTTTCATGGAAGTCGGGTGTTAAAGGCCCAGGTTGACACCGATCATAACCGTTTTGGCGCGCGGATACGCCCCGTAATCAATGCCCTGATTGATCGGATTTTGCCCATGCGAATTGACCTCCGGATCGTAGCCGGTATACTTGGTCCAGGTCAGGATGTTCTGGCCGCTCACGTAAATTTTGGCGGAACGCGCCCATTTGACCAGCTTGCCCGGCAGGTTATAGGACAACACCACGTTCCGCACCCGCAGGTACGAACCGTCTTCCAGCGCCCGGGTGCTGATGAATTGCTCCTGACCGCGGTAATCGGCTTTGGGCATGTAGGCATTCGGATTCTGGGGTGTCCAGCGGTCCAGCGCCCGGATGTGGTTGTTGTGGGTGCCGCGCATGGATTCGAGTTCGTAGACCCGCAGCAGGTTCAGAATGTTGTTCCCATAAACACCCTGCATCAAAACCGTCAGGTCGAAGTTGCCGTAGGTGAAGGTGTTGTTCAGGCCGTAAATGAACTTGGGCTGGGCGTTGCCGATGATGGTTCGGTCGGCGGGGGAGAGCGTGCCGTTTCCGTCCACGTCCTTAAACCGCAGGTCGCCCGGTTCCATGTAGCGGTGAACCGGACCGCTGGCGATTTCTTCCTGCGTGCGGAACAAACCGTCGCCGATATAGCCAAAGAAGGAATTGACCGGCTGGCCTTTCCGGATCAGGATGGCCGGGCCGGGAGAATAGAAACTGGAACCCGATTCGGGACCAAAAAACTCGTTTACACCGCCCAGACTCAGTACTTTGTTGCGGTTTTGGGAGTAATTGGCGTCCACGTTCCACTTGAATTTGCCGTTGATCGGTGTGGCACTGACCGAAAATTCAAACCCTTTGTTCTCGGTGCTGCCCACATTCTGGAGCGACGTATTGTAGCCCGACGTCCAGGGAACACTCACTTCCAGCAGCAGGTCTTTGGTTCGTTTGTAGTAATAATCAGCCGTGAACCGCACCCGGTTATTCAGAACGCCGAAATCAATGCCGACGTCAAATTGCGCCGTTCGTTCCCATTTCAGGTTCGGGTTGGCAACCCGCGATGGGGCAATCCCGATGGCGAGGTTGTTGCCAAGAATGGAGGACGTATTGCTCAGTGAACTCTGGGAGCGATAGAGTGGTATTTCCTGAAAACCAGTGACGCCGTAGCTGGTACGAAATTTCAAATCGGAAACGACCCGCTGGGCCTGCATGAACGGTTCTTCCGACACCCGCCAGGCCAGCGCCCCGGAAGGGAAATAGCCCCATTTGTTGCTGGCTCCAAACCGCGACGACCCATCGGCCCGCAGCGAAACCGTCAGCAGATACCGTTCCCGAAACCCGTAGTTAATCCGGCCGAGGTACGACATCAGCGACCATTGGTTGGCCCCCGAAGCGGCTGGCTGCACGAGCCCGGCGGCCTCCAGGTTGTTGTACGTCAGAATGTCGTTGACAAAATTCTGCCCTTTCGCTTCCACCTCTTCGCTGATTTCCCGCTGAACCGTAAAACCGCCCAGCACATTGAGATGGTGAACACCCACGGTTTTGTCGTACGTCAAGGTGTTTTCATTCAGCCAGTTATACGATTGCTGGTCGCTCACGTTGGCAATGCCGTTTTGAAAATAGGCTCGGTAGGTGGTGCGGGGAATGTAGAGGTTGTTTTTCGAAAACGTGGCGTCGGCCCCCAAACTGACGCGGGCGGTCAGCCCTTTCACGACTTCGTATTGCAGAAACATGTTGCCCAGAATGCGGGCGGTGCGCGTCAGGTTGGTGGTTTCATTGGCCAGCGAAACCGCATTATCCCGCCGGACGGAAGGACCGATTTGCTGCCAGTCGACAAAATAATTGCCGTCCTGGTCGTAAATCGGCAAGTTCGGGCCGCTCGTTAAAGCCGTGTGAACCACGCCATTGCTGCCGGTACCACCGCTGTTGACCAGAACCGCATGGTTGTTGACGTAGCTCAGTTGCAGGTTGTTGCCAAACTTCAGTTTCGCGTTGATTTTGGTTTCCATGTTGAACCGCAGCGACAACCGTTTGAAATTGGAGTTGCTGATAATTCCGTCCTGATCGAAGTAGTTGCCACTGACCATAAACCGGGTTTTCTCCAGTCCCTGCGAAAACGTGAGCTGGTAGTTTCGGATGGGTGCGGTTCGGTAAATAGCGTCCTGCCAGTCGGTGCCTTCGCCCAGCGCCTTCGGATCGGCAAACGGCAACGCCCGGTTTCGGAAGGCAGCGGCTTCGTTGGCGAGTTCGGCAAACTGCGTTCCGTTCAGCAGCGGAATTTTGTAGATCAGCTTCTGAAAACCGGTGTAATATTCGGCGTCGAAGCGCGACTGACCCGCCTTGGCCTGTTTGGTCGTAATCAGCACGACGCCGTTGGAACCCCGCGAACCGTAGATGGCCGTTGCCGAGGCATCTTTCAGAATTTCAATCGATTCGATGTCCGATGGATTCAGGCTTTTGAGGGCCGTCACCGGAAAACCGTCCACGACGTACAACGGCTCGTTGTTGTTGGTGATCGAATTGCCGCCCCGAATCCGGATCGAAACCGTGCCGCCGGGAGCCGCGTCGGTTTGCGTTACCTGCACCCCGGCGGCACGGCCCTGCAATCCCTGATCGAGCGTTGCCATCGGCAATTTGTGAAATTCACTGCCCGAAACCGACGAAACCGAACCCGTCAAATCGCTTTTTTTAACGGTTCCATACCCGACTACCACCACTTCTTCCAGCGAACGCTCACTCGGTTTCAGGATCACGCTCAGCGTTTGCCGCCTGCCCACCGTCACTTCCTGGGCTTCGTAGCCGATGGACGAAAACACGAGCACCGCCTGTTCGTCGCGCACCCGGAGCGTAAACGAGCCATTGGCGTCGGTGGTCGTACCGGTTGTCGTTCCTTTCACCTGCACATTCACGCCCGGAAGTCCTTCGTCCGACCCGCTGGCGGTCACGCGCCCCTGAACGGCCACGTCGGTGGGCTGCGTTGCGGTTTCAGTCGGCCCGGTTCGGGTGGCAGCGTTGTCGTTGGCCCCGGAATGTTCGGGCTGCGTCATCGTTGTCGGCGCTTCGGACCGGTTGGGCGATGCGGTTCGCGCCGGTCGCAGTCGGGCTGCGTTCGACACGATCAGATACGTTCCGTTGGACAGTCGTTTCACCTGAAAATCCGTGGTCCGCAGCAAGCCTTCCAGGTTTTTCTCCATCGACCATTTGGGGTGAAACCAGCCGGTGGGAACGCTGACGCCCTGAAGCTGCTGTTCTTCAAAGGCCAGATCGACCTTGTAGCGACTGCGAAGTTCCAGCAGGGCGTCCCGCAGTTGAACCGTAGAACCGGGAGACGACTGGATGACTGACCGGGTCGGCTGAACCGACGCCAGGGTTTGCGCCTGAACGGCCACCGAGAGCAGACAACCCGCCGTCGGCAGCAGGATTCTTAAAAATGGCACCATACGTTTTAAGGGTTTAGGGGGGAAAGGGGAATCATCACTTTGCCCGAATCGGTTTCGACAACCTGCGTGCGGGTCAGCGTGGTCAGCAAATCGAGCAGAACCGGGGCGGTTTCGGCGCGAAACGTGCCGGTAATCTGCCGGTGAACCAGTTCGGAGTCAGCCAGTTGTACGGTTTCGCCAAAATGTTCTTCCAATGTCGTCAGCACCTGCGATAAGGGCGTCCGGTCGAATAGAAACCGGTGTTCTTTCCAGACCCGGTAGCGTTCGACCGACTGGTGGGATTGCATCTGAACCTGACCGCCCGGTCTGACGGTGGCCACGTCACCCGGTTTCATCACCACCGGCGCGGGCGACGAGCCTTGCAACGACCGGAAAGCCACTTTCCCGCTGTTCAGCACAATGCGCGAACCTTGCCGATGGGTCGAAACCACGAATTCAGTGCCCAATACGACCACTTCCAGCTCATCGGGCGTCCGGACAATAAACCGCTGGTGGGTAGGCAGGTGCCGGACCGAAAACTCGGCTTCGCCCATGAGCCAGACTTCCCGGCTGGTTCGGCCAAACGTCCAGCGCGACAACCGCAGGCTGGAGTGCGCATTCAGCGTCACCCGGCTGCCGTCGGGCAAACCAACGGTTTTCAGTTCGCCGTACTGCGTTGAATAGGTGCGGTAGAGCCAAAGGTCGCGCTGCCAGACGGCCAGCAGCGTGAGCAACGCCAGTGAAGCGGCAACGAGCCACGCCCGGCGGACGGAGGGCGTCTCCAGCGGCAAAACCGGTGTTTCGGGGATTGATTCGAGTTGCTGAATCCGTTCCCTGAACTGGTGGAAGGCAGTTTCCGGGTCGGCTTCGTATTGCAGCCGCTGATTTTCCCATTCTTCCAGACAGGCGAAAAACCGCTCCCGGTTTTCGGGTTTCTGTCGCCATCGCTGAATCCGCTGGGTCTGGATCGGCGTGGTAGTCCCTTCAAAATAGGCAAAGAGCAGTGCCTTGGATAGTTCCGATTGCATGTTGTTGTCGAAAATGAGGAGAGATACTTACCAGGTCAGCAGCAGGAGTAACACCAGCCAATAGTCGTGGAGGGCCTGTCTTAACCGGCTCAGGGCTTTGGTGAGGTGACCTTCTACGGTTTTGACCGAGATGTGCAGATCAGCCCCGATTTCGCTGTTTTTCCGACCTTCAAACCGGCTCAGCACAAACACGTTGCGGCACTGGGGCGGCAGGGCGTCCAGGGCCCGGTGGATCCGGGTTGTGAGTTCTTCAAAAGCCAGATCAGTATCGGATTCGGTGCTGTCTGCCGGGTCTGTCAACTCGTTGTCTTCGGTAGGTTCGGTCCGGTTAAATTCCCAGCGGAGGTAGTTGATGGCGCGGTTGCGGGCGGCCGAAAACAGGTAGGCCCGGAACGACCCGGTGATCTGGGTATACTGATTCGTTTGCCACAGGTGGAAAAACAGATCACCGACCAGGTCCTCGCCAATTTCGCGGGAATAGACCAGCCGGGTAACGTGGCTGCACAAGGGGCCGTAATACCGCTGATAGAGCAACTCGAACCCTTTTACCGGGTCCGATTGCAGCATCCGCCGGATCATCCACTCCGGGTCAGCAGCACGGTTTGGGTCCATCGGCACCACCAGGCTTATGCGTGCGTCCGGGCGTCGTTCGTCCGAAAAATCCGGTTGCAGGGGCGATTCATTCATACAGTTCAGGGTCTACTACAAAGACAAGAAAAATTGGCACAACCCTCGCTTGCTTTCTGAATGAATTGCAATTTTTTCTCACTTAGGTACTAGGCGGTTTTGTTTTCGGGGTCGTTTCATCGCTCCGACCGGGCAAACCGGCTTTTAAAATTTACCGCGTAAAAATGCCGCTGGGACTATTCACAGGCCGTAAAATCAGTTCGCACAGGCTTCCGTGTTTTTCGATTTGCCTTTGTTGTAGCTCTTCGTATATTTGAGTTTGTTGCATATTCTAACCGGACGGCAAATCAGCCTTTTTGCTTTCTTTTTTAAAGCTTATCCATACCGTCCGGAAGCGCGATTTTTTTACGATCAACCCGGTATTTCCGGGCCTGGTGCAGTCAGGCAGTAATCAATACGGTGTTATGAAAGTCTCTCCCGCGGAACCGTTTCAACTGGTCTATTCACTCCTGCAACATGAGTTTCTGGGGTATCTGTTTGAAGCCTTCGTCGTGCAACTCAATGCGCGCGGTGAGCTGACGCTGCAGAACCAGACACTGTCGGCCAAAAACGCCGGGGAGTTTGCCAGTGAACTGGACGACGCTGATTTTGAGCTGATTCGGATCATCGACGAAATCCAGCAGGACGTCATTCTGAAAAAATTTAATCCCAAAAAATTACCGGCGGTCGATTTCTTTCTGAAGGTTTACGACGCCCAGAAAGGCGATAAAGAACTGCGGGAACGGATTTGTGACTACCTCGAAACCCGTCGGGCGCTGATTCTGGAGCGGCTGGCCGAAAAACCGTTGTATGTCATGGGCAACGACGGCAACCCGGCCTGGATGTCCGTTGAGCGGATGCCGGACAAGGCCCGCGTCTTTTTCAATTTTGTGCGAACCGAAATTTCCACGGAATATTTTCCGATTATCAAATACGCCGGGGAACGGGTCGAATTTCAGTTTAAGGATGCGCTGTTGATTTGCGACGATCCGGCCTGGATGATGGTGGGCAAGCGGTTGTTTCATTTCGATAAAAATGTCGATGGCAAAAAACTGCGCCCGTTTCTGCAAAAGAGAAATATCGTTATTCCGAAAAACATTGAAGATCAGTACTATCACCGCTTCGTAGCCCCCCTGATTGCATCCTACGACGTATACGCCAGAGGGTTTGAGATCCGGAACGAAGTGCTGCCGCCCGCGCCCGTGCTGACGGTTTCGGAACATGCCGTTGCGCACCGGGCCACACCCGCGCTGTTTGATCAGGCGGCTTCGACCGGCCATCGGAACGGAAACGGGGCGTCGGAACGGATGAATAACGTGCTGACGGAAATGGCTCATGCTGCGCCCGTCGACGATTCGCAGGTGGTTTTCGACTTGCTGTTTCAGTACGGTCAGTTTACGTTTCGCTACGACGGTTTCACGGATTCGTCCAACGTCAGCATCGAAAAGAAGGGCGATGACTACGTTTTTCACAAGATTCGCCGGGATGTCCGGAAAGAGAAATCGACGCTTTTCTGGCTCAAGGAAAACGGCCTCGAACTGAAAGACAACGGCCATTCCAAACTGGGAAAAGCGGCCGCTTTCGAGTGGCTTCAGCAGAACCACAACCGGCTGGTAGAAGCCGGTTTTCAGATTTCGCAACACGCCAACGACGCCAAACGGTATTTTTTAGGCTATTCGTCCATTGTGGTTTCGATCAACGAAACCCGCGACTGGTTCGACATTTACGCGAAAGTGCAATTCGGAGAATTTGAAATCCCGTTTATCAAGCTCCGTTCGCTGATTCTGAACAAGAAACGGGAGTTTACGCTGCCCAACGGCGAAGTCGCCGTCATTCCCGAAACGTGGTTTACGAAATATTCGGAACTCTTCGCGTTCATGGAACACGAGGTCGACAGCGACCGGCTGGTGCTTCACAAACACCACATTGCGCTGGTGCAGGAGTTGCAGGAAGAAAGTTTGGCGTCGGCGGTAATCAGCCGAAAGCTCGAAAAACTGCGGAGTTTCGAAGAAATCAATGCGCACCCGCTGCCCGCCGGTTTTAAGGGCGAATTGCGGCCTTACCAGAAAGCCGGTTACGACTGGCTGCAATTCCTGAACCAATACCGGTTTGGCGGTTGCCTGGCCGACGACATGGGGTTGGGCAAAACCGTCATGACGCTGGCGATGTTGCAGTCGCAGAAGGAAGCCGGTTTTACGGAACCAACGCTGCTCGTGATGCCCACTTCACTGCTGTATAACTGGGAACTGGAAGCCAAACGGTTTACGCCCGGCCTGCGCGTGATGGCGTATACCGGAACCTACCGCGACAAAAATACCGCCCAGTTCGATGGCTATGATGTGATTTTGACCTCGTACGGCATTGTCCGGATCGACATCGATTTGCTGAAGATGTACCGGTTTCATTACATCATTCTGGACGAATCGCAGGCCATCAAAAATCCGTCGTCGCACATCACCCGGGCAGTGATGCAACTCGACTCGGCCCACCGGCTTATTCTGACCGGAACGCCGTTGGAAAACAGCACGATGGATTTGTGGACGCAGATGACGTTTATCAACCCCGGTTTGCTGGGCAGCCAGACGTTTTTCCGCAACGAGTTTCAGATTCCGATTGAGAAAAAGAACGACGAGCAGAAAACGCAGCGGCTTTACGGCATTATCAAACCGTTCATGCTCCGGCGGCACAAGTCGCAGGTAGCGCGTGATCTGCCCGAAAAAGTGGAGAATATCCACTACAGCGACATGTCGCCGGAACAGGAGAAGCAGTACGAAGAAGCCAAGTCGTATTACCGGAACCTGATTCTGGAACGCATTGAAGAAGACGGCATGGCCAAATCGCAGATGGTGGTCTTACAGGGATTGACCAAACTCCGCCAGATTGCGAACCACCCGCGGATGATCGACGAAACGTACGAAGGCAACTCCGGCAAACTGGACGACATGGTAATGCGGCTGGAAGGTGCGATGGCGGACAATCACAAGATTTTGGTATTCAGTCAGTTCATCAAGCACCTGGACGTTGTTCAGCAGTATTTGCAGGAGCGCGGGATTCAATATGCGTACCTGGACGGTTCGACGCAGGACCGGCGGGGGCAGGTGGATCTGTTTCAGAACAACGATTCGATCAAGCTGTTTCTGATTTCGCTGAAAGCGGGCGGACTGGGTCACAACCTGACGGCGGCCGATTACGTGTTCATTCTCGATCCGTGGTGGAACCCGGCCATCGAGGCCCAGGCCATCGACCGCGCCCACCGGATTGGGCAGAAACGGACGGTTTTTACCTACAAATTTATTTCCCGCAATACCGTGGAGGAGAAGATTCTGGCCCTGCAACGTTCTAAGCAAAAGCTCGCCAGCGACCTGATTACGACCGAGGAAAACTTCATGAAATCGCTGACGAAGGAAGACATTCTGGCGTTGCTGGATTGACCGGATTAGTTCAGATTCAGCAGCGATTTCAGCCGTTCGTAGAAACCGGTATTTTTGAAGGTAAAGGTTTTGTGCAGAATGTAATTGGAGATAAAACTCAGGCCCATGCCAAAGGTGTGGGAGAATAACTTGTTTAGGTTCACGGTTTTAACCGACCCCGGCAGCGTGAATATATAGATCCCGTTCTGACTGATCGAGAAGTTGTATAAGGCCGACGCACCATAGACCGTAATTAGGCAGGAAATCACCGAAACCATCGCAAATTTAACCATCTCCCGGCGGGTTTTGGCCGAGTTTTTGGCGTTAAACGCCAGCAGTTTGGTGAGAAAAAAGCCGATGAAAAACGAACTGATGTAGCCCAGTAAGACGCCATTTTCGTAGGAAACCTTAAACCACTCCTGAAGCAACGAACTCACAACAATTTGCAGGGAGGCACCAATGGCCGCAACAATGAAATACGCAATTAGGTCTTTTTGATTGAATAGTTTGTCCTTCATAGGTTAAATAGAGATGAAAGAGGTTAGACGTGAGAAATGAGATAGATGATTGATAGTCAAATAGTTGACTCGTCTTTTGTCTTTCATCTCATGTCTCATAATCTACTTTTAATACTTCCCGCTTCAGGTATGAACGTGCAAATTAACAGGAAGAGTTGGAATTGTTGAGAACCGGGCGGGTCTCAAACGAGGATAAACCTATTAACCGATCCTAAATTGATAAAACAAGTGTCTTAAAAAGTACGATAAACTCCGAATTGGGGCTACTTTTGCAGAGGATTGTTACAAGTATGCTTACATTCAACCCCACTACCCGCATTGGAATCCTCGGAGGAGGTCAACTGGGTCTGATGCTGATTCAGGCCGGGATCGACTGGAACCTGATTGTCCATATTCTGGACCCCGATGCCGAAGCACCCTGCCGCCACCTGGCTACGTCATTCACGCAAGGGGCACTCACCGACTACGATACGGTTTATGAGTTTGGCCAGCAGGTCGATGTGCTGACGATTGAAATTGAGCGCGTCAATGTCGATGCCCTGGAAGCTCTGGAGCGCGAAGGAAAGCGGGTTTTTCCGCAGCCGTCGGTGATCCGGATTATTCAGGACAAACGGGCGCAGAAACAATTTTACCGCGAGCACAACCTGCCAACCGCCGATTTCATTCTGACCGAAAACCGGGATGAGGTAGCGCAGGCTTTAGCGAAAAATCCGGATTTTCTGCCAGCTTTCCATAAACTGGGCCGCGATGGCTACGATGGTCGCGGGGTGCAGCGCATTGCTTCCGTTGACGACGTGGATAAAGCCTTCGACGCGCCGGGCGTTCTGGAAAAAGCCGTCGATTTTGAAAAGGAACTGGCAGTGATTGTCGCCCGCAACGAGCAGGGCCAAACGGCAACCTTTCCGACGGTCGAAATGGTTTTTCACCCCGAACAGAATCTGGTGGAATACCTGTTTGCCCCCGCAGCGGTTTCCGAAACCGTCGACCGGCAGGCCCAGGAAATTGCCCGAAAAACCGCCGACGCCTTCGGAATTGTCGGTTTGCTGGCGGTGGAACTGTTTCTGACGAAAGACCAGCAAATCATCGTTAACGAAGTGGCACCACGTCCGCACAACAGCGGTCACCACACGATTCGGGCGAATGTGACGTCGCAGTTTGAACAACACTGGCGGGCCATCCTGAACCTGCCGTTGGGCGATACGGCCATCCTTTCGCCAGCCGCCATGATCAACTTACTGGGCGAACCCGGCCACAGCGGCCCCGCCCGGTATGAAGGCATGGAAGCCCTGCTGGCAATGCCGGGCGTGTTTCCTTTTCTGTACGGTAAAAAAATCACCCGCCCGTTTCGCAAAATGGGACACATTACCGTTATTAGTTCAGATTTAAATACACTGAAAGCGAAAGCCGATTCGGTGAAAGAAAGCATAAAAGTGAAGAGTTAAGAATGATGAGTTAAGAATGATGAGTTAAGAGTTGTATGCGTCAGCCAACTTTTAACTTTTAACTCTTAACTCTTAACTAAAAATATGGTTGGAATCATCATGGGCAGCAGCTCAGACCTGAGGGTCATGCAGGAAGCGGCCGACATATTGGCGGATTTGGGAGTTTCGTACGAAATTGACGTCGTTTCGGCCCACCGGACGCCGGAAAAAATGGTGGAATATGGCAAAACCGCCCGCCAACGGGGTTTGAAAGTAGTGATTGCCGGCGCGGGTGGTGCCGCCCATTTGCCGGGGATGGTTGCTTCGTTGACGACCTTGCCGGTGATTGGGGTGCCGGTGAAATCCAGCAATTCGATCGATGGCTGGGATTCCGTTCTGTCGATTCTGCAAATGCCTTCGGGTGTCCCGGTTGCAACGGTGGCCCTCAATGGCGCCCGCAACGCCGGGATTCTGGCGGCTCAGATTGTAGGCACGTTCGACGAAACCGTCGCCCAACGGTTGCAGGATTACAAGGAAGACATGAAAGTGAAAGTGGAGAAAATGAGTCAGGAGGTAAGAAAAAGTTAATTGGTTTAATGTCCAACGTTTGAAGGGAAGCCGCACAACGTTAAACGTTAAACCTCAGACGTTAAACCCCAATTATGGAAACCGAAAATGCGAAGCGTAACCCCCGGTCGACGGAGGGTTCAAGTTTGCCCACCATTACGCTGGCCGTTCTGATTCTAACGATTCTGGCCCTGTTGTACGTGGGCTACGAGTATGTGGCCGATGACACGAAAGGGTCGGAAGAGCTAACCAGCGTCGCGTTGGATACGACGGTGCAAAAACCGGTGGAACTACCGCTGGAACCGGAACTGGTGGCACCCATCGAAATCGATACGTCCAGCCGGAATGCGCCCGTCGATTTGTCGCAGACGGCTCCAGCGCCCATCGATGAGGAAAAAGAGGTTTCTAAAAAACCGGCTTTGGATTCCGAAGAACGCCCGGCAGTGGGCAAACCGGCGGAGAAACCGGTAGCGGAAGTCAAAGAAGAAAAACCGGTGCGGGAAGAGAAACCCGTTGAGGAAAAAACGAAAGAAGAAAAGCCCAAAGTGAATGTTCCGGCGGGTGGGGTGTCGATTACGCATACCGTAAAACCGGGTGAAACGATCTACAGTGTGGCTACTAAGTATAATCTGAGTATCAGTACGTTAAAAGCGCTGAATCCGGATTTGAAAGACAACGCGGTGAAGGCCGACGTGACAAAACTGAAGGTGAAAGCGCGGGCGTATCATACCGTTGGTGCAGGCGATATTCTCCGCGTCGTGGCTGAAAAATACGGTGTTACGGTCGATGCGCTGATGAAAGCCAATGGGAAAACCAAGAATTATGCCGCCCGGGGTGAGAAACTGGTCATCCCGTATGCCGAGAAGCAGTAGGCAGTAGTTTCCGAAGTAGATTGACTTATTTGAAACATTCTGCAGTCGCAGCGTTAAAACTTACAAACCAATTTCATGAAAACCGTTTTTGCAACCCTTCTTTTTATTGGTCTCGCCCTGACCGGCGCTTCCGCTCAAAACAAAATGACTCCATCCGATCTCACCCACGTCGTCCTGTTTAAATTCAAACCTGAAGCTACGCCCGCGAAGGTGAAAGAAATTGTAGCTGCTTTTGAAGCGTTACCGTCAAAAATAAAGGAAATCAAGAGTTTCAAGTGGGGAACGAACAACAGTCCGGAGAAACTCGACAAAGGTCTGACGCACGCTTTTGTGTTGACGTTCGCGAACGAAAAAGACCGGGATACTTACCTGCCGCACCCGGCTCACAAAGAATTTGGCAAACTCGTTGGCGGCTGGCTGGCCGACGTAACGGTGGTCGATTTCACCAATCAGGCAAAGTAGGGGGAAAGGGGTGAAAGGAAGAGGGGATGAAAGGGAAGAGGGGATGAAAGACATAGGATTTTCCCTCCTCCCTTTCATCCCCTCTTCCTTTCACCCCTTTCTCCTTTATTTTTCCACTTCCCCCAAAAAGCCCTTCCGTTTCAGGAGCGTATCCATGAACTTCAGTTCGTTTTCGGTGGTGAAAATCGAATACGGCAGGTAGAGGAACTGGGCATTTTTCATGCCTTTGGCCACGATTTTGGCCAACCAGTTTACTTTCATGCCGTTCATCGCCTGGTCGTTGGAAACCACCATGACATAAGCGGTTTTGTCTTTGGTCACGCTCCGGATTTGATCCCATTTCAGGATACCGCCTTCGCGGGCGTTCAGTTTCAGCAGAATCTGGCGGCTGTCAATCTCGTAGACATACTTCTGAAACAGCGATTTGGTCTGTTCCATTTGCGTGATGCCCGTAAATTGGACGGCCCAGAACAGCACGTAGAGGATGGTGAGGAGCACAATGACGAGGTAAATCCACCAGTTTGGGTAGACGCCCGTCACGTTCAGGATGGCATTGGCAAAAATGAGACCCAGTGGGACGAAACCCCAGTACCAGTTGTTTTTTACCCAGCTACGCATCGCCAGACTGATGTAGGTTTTCTGGTCGAGGGCGTATTTTTTGGTTTTGATAATCATTGAAATAAATTACATTTTAGACAAGAGAGTTGAGACAAGAGAATAAAGAGAAGAGACCTCAGGTCTTTTGTCTCTTGTCTCAACTCTCTTGTCTGAACAGTTTGCAAAAGTACGAAAAGGCTTCGTTTATTTTGAGCATTCGGCGTTTTCGGGTAATTTTCATTTTTTACCATCGACTTCCCTGATCGGTTATGACTTCCGAGACCACCCAGATTCTGACCCGCGTACAAGTAGAGCAAAAAATACGCCGGATTGCCTTTGAGATTTACGAGAACAACTTTGAAGAATCCGAAGTGATTCTGGCCGGCGTGTCGGGCGAAGGGCATGTGCTGGCCGAGCGGCTGGCGGAGGTATTGCGGCAGATTTCCCCGCTGGAGGTCATGGTGATGAAAATTACGCTTGACAAAACGACGCTGGAACAACCGCCGGTTCATCTGGATGGCGAGATGTCGGTTTTTACCGGCAAATCGGTCATTGTGATCGATGATGTTCTGAACTCGGGCCGAACCCTGGCGTTTGCCCTGCAACCGTTTTTGAATGTGCCTGTGACCAAGCTGAAAGTCGCGGTGATTGTCGACCGTGATCACAAACGCTACCCC
The DNA here is from genome assembly GCF_003334855.1 of Larkinella punicea. Classification (GTDB taxonomy): domain Bacteria; phylum Bacteroidota; class Bacteroidia; order Cytophagales; family Spirosomataceae; genus Larkinella; species Larkinella punicea. The sequence continues at coordinate 278,028 of NZ_QOWE01000005.1, read as the reverse complement.
GTTGCTGCCGATTACATTGGCTACAAACTCTCAACCACCCTGACCGAACACGTGCTGGTGGTGCTGAGTGACGAAGAACGGATTGGCGTCTACATGCAGTAGAAAGTGTACGTTTACCGAATAACTGTAACCCGCAGGAACATGGCATCTACCGAGGTGAGATTCGGATCGATGCTTTTGTTCTGACTGGCAAACAGGTCTTCCAATTCCCGCTGTAGCTCCAATGCTTTCCCATTTTTTTCGGCGGCTTCAAACGCATTCATGGTCGGGCCGTAATAGTTTTTGAACGCCTGAACGAATTCGGAAGGGGAATACGGGGCATTGAAGGTAAACGTATCTTTCAGAAAGGTTATGTTGTCTTTGGACACACCGGCTTTCTCAAAACGCTCGGTAACGTGGCTCTCGACACCCCACAACATGGGACTGATGAATCCTTCCGGCGGTGGGGGCGTATAGGCCGAGCTGATCCTTAGTATTTGGGCAACCAGCGTAGGATCGCCCGGTATCCAGTTTCCCATGATGATCCGGCCACCCGGACGGGTCATCCTAACCATTTCTTTGGCGACCTCAAAGGGTTTTGGAGCGAACATGGCACCAAAGATGCTGACAACGAGATCAAAGCTTTGGTCTTCCAGTTCCTGCAAATCGGTCGCATCCCCTTCCTGAAACGTGCAGTTGGTCAGCCCTTCCGCTTTGGCCCGACGGTTGCCGGCTTCAACCAGATTCCGGGCGATGTCAACGCCTAAAACCGTAGCACCGAGTTTGGCTTCCGGGATGGCCGTGGTACCGTCGCCACAACCGAGGTCGAGCACGTGAAGGTCTCTGGTGATGTTCAGGTTGGCAACCAATTGCTCACCGCTTTCCCGCATGGTGGCGGCAATTTGGGTGAAGTCCCCTTTTTCCCATAACGCTTTGTTTGGATTCATCTTTCCTGGATTTAAACGTGTGAATTGATCGCTGGTTGGACTACTGGCAATAAGTCGATTTGCAGTTAGCTTAGTGGTCTGATCTTCAGCACGATTCAAGATGATCGCTCCCTTTCAGATCGTTCGAAAGGTAAGTAAACTTCGCGAGCGGGAGGCATAGTATTGAGTAAACGGAACGAAGGGGATTATTTTCTTACATCCGTCCGTACAAAGCCAATATCGGTTGCTTAATTGAAAGAATGTCGAAATTCCAGCGGAGAAAGGCGGGTTTTGGTCTTGAATAATTTACTGAACGACTGCGGATGTTCGAACCCTAATTCGTAGGCAATTTCGCTAATGGATAAATCAGTGGCCGATAATTTTTCTTTGGCTCTTTCGATCAACTTGTCGTGGATGTGTTGCTGGGTGGTTTGTCCGGTTACCAATTTGAGCAGACCACTTAAATACGTGGGAGATAGATGTAGGTTTTCGGCAACGTATTGAACCGTTGGCAATCCCTGTTTCATCAGATCATCGCTGTTGAAATAGTCGGCAATCAGCTTCTCCAGACGATCCAGGATTTTGTGATTGGCTATTTTTCGGGTGATGAACTGACGCTGATAAAACCGGTCTGCATACTTGAGCAACAAATCGAGTTGGGCGATGATGATATCCTGGCTGAACTTGTCGATGTTTGCGTGGTATTCGTGTTGAATGCTTTCGACAATCCCGGCCATAATAGCTTCTTCTTTCTCGGACAGAAAGAGGGCTTCGTTGACGGAATAGTCGAAATATTCGTAGTGTTTGATGGTTTTGGCTAGGGGCGTATTCCATAAAAAGTCGGGGTGAACCAGTAACATCCACCCCGTCTGTTGCAGAATAGTATCCTTCTCCATCTCAATTTTCAGAACCTGGCCCGGGGCCATAAAGAACATGACCCCTTCATCAAAGTCAAATTCCTGCTGCCCGTATTTCATCCGGGCATTGAAGTTCCTTTTCAAGGCAATGGAATAAAAATCCTTCACTATACCGGTTTCGTTGGCAGGCAACTGCCTGGTTAATTCTAAATTGATTACGCTGATTAATGGATGCTCAGGCTTGGGCAGTTCCCTATACTGGTGAAATTCACCAATCGTTTTAAACCGGCGTGGTTGCGTGGTAGCCATACGTCAAGATACTTGTTTTTGGTGAAAGGCAGCCGCAAATTCTTTTGCAAAATCCTTCAGTTTTACGTTGCCCATCACCGCCGGTTTATGGCGGTAATAGTTTTCGGCCAGAACACCCGTATACAGACTGGCATACATTTCAACCAGCCCGGCCGCAATGGTCGGATTCATCCCGATGGCGACCAACCCCTGCTGCGTTTGTTCATCCGAAATCAGAACCCATTTCAAATCAGGCATTTCGAGAGCAGCCCCTAAAATGGCAGCAGTCTCGTTACCCGTCAATTCTTCACTGGCTACATACCGCACGGTTCGGCCAACAAGCGGTTTTTCGAGTTCGTTAGCAATTGCAGCCGCAATATCGACTGGCGAGACCCAGGGGATCGTGCCGTCGGCCCCGTAGTTGGCGGCAATGATGCCCTCCGCTTCGATCATCCCGGAGTAGCCATACAAATTGTAGTAAAACGAAGTGGGGCGCATGTGGGTGATGGCCACGTCCGTGGGTAGCGTGTTCAGGATCTGCTCTACAGTGTATGCACCAAGTAAAATACCCGAACCCTCACCGGCTGCTAAATGGGCACCAATCGTACTGAGATTCACCACCTGCTTTACGCCCGACTGGCCGATGGCCTGTGCATAGTTGGTGCCGATGCGGTGATAATGAGCCAGTAGGTCGAGGGTATGATCGAAATAATTGGCTGGTGGCACCATCGTATACACTGCATCGGCACCGGTGAACGTTTCCGTCAGAAAATCAGCGTCTTGCAGGGAGCCAATGGCGGCAATAGCTCCCAGGGCTTCGATGGCGGATTGCTTGTCGGGCTTGCTGCTGATGACGGTAACCGCATGTCCTTTTTCTACCAATTCCTGCGTCAGAGGTTTGCTGATGTGCCCTAACGAACCAGTTAATATGATTTTCATTTTTCTATTTTTTTGTTTCTGCAAAGGTCAGCAGCCCCCAAAAAATAGATGTAGTCGAATCTATGGTTGTTGTAGTCGAAACTGGGTTTGTCGGCGTTCGTTGAGCGTTACAGCGTCTTCTCTACCACGCCACCCTTCCGGCTGTCGACCGAAACCGTGTATTTGCCACCACTGCCTTTCACGATCCAGCGGACTTTCACGTACCCCATGCCCGGAATGTTCGGCACCTCGATCGTTGCGGGATTGGTTTTCTGCTCTTTTGTGATATTCAGATCGGCATTTTCGACAATCATGGCCGCCAGTGGTGTGGCTCCTTTGAGCGTGATGTAATCGGGTCGTTCAATCTTAAAACGGATGTCGTGCGAGGAATGCGTAGGAATCACGCGCTGGTTCACAATCGTAGCTGTCACTTCCGTCAGGCCGTTGCCGAGCGGTTTCGTAGTGATGGCCTGAACGTCCAGCTTCGGCGTCTGGTGGGCGTGAAAAAGTGTGAACGACATGTTCCGGTGGGCGTCTTCTTCCAGCATAAAACCGGGGTGGTTGCGGATGTAATTTTTCTTGGGACCGCCAATTTCGATGTCGCCATACTGCGGGTGTTTGAACGGTTTCCAGGCCACATACGCGTCATCGAACAGTAGGTATTTCCCAAACTGATTGAACTCGTCGTTCTGAAACCGGTTGCTTTCTCCCGGTTTTTGCCGGAACAGCAGATACGACGACATCAGCTCGTTCGAGAACGTGAAAACGCCCCGGCCCAACGCCAGCCAGTCGATTTCGCCACCATAAACCGTATACAAGTCCTTGTAAATCACATAGTAATTGTAACCGGGAATGATTTTCTCGCCCGTACGACCGATGACGTCATACACCGCAATATCGCTCGGATTGTAATACTGCTGATCTTCTTCGGCACCCGGTCCGCGCAGCATCATCCCGCCGTAGTTGTGATAGCTCTGAGCACCAGCGATGTTCGGGTGACCGATGATGTATTTCTTGATGGCCTGCGTTTCGGGCAAGGTACCGGGATAAAAAAGCGCCCCGCCCTGAATATAATCCGGTTGCCAACCCCAGCCCCAGTCGCGGTTGGGATCGTAGCGTCCGGCCACATCTTCGTTCACCTGTCCGTCGCCGTCGTTGTCGATGCCTTCGTAGCCCAGCAGTTCGTATTCGCCCGGTTCGTCGGCTTTGGCCGGGATCATGCGCGTCGGGTCGTTGGGGTCCTGTTTCATGCGGCCCAGTGGCGTTTTCCGGCGCATCAGCACAATGTTGCCGTCGCCGTCGAGGTCGTCGTATTTGTCTTCATCGATCTCCCCATCCCCATCGTCGTCGAACGGCATCAGCCCCGAGCGGGGTGAATTGGGGTTGTTGGGATTTTTGATGAAATCCTCCCGCGCGTCGAGGTTGATGCTGGGCGCGATGTAAAACACTTTGTCTTTCAGCAACTGGGTCGTAAACTCGATGGTGCCAAAATTCTCAGCCAGATACCAGGCCGTATACATTGCAATTTCTGATCCCTGCAACTCGTTGGAGTGAATGTTGCCATCGATGTAAAAACCGGGTTTGCGATCGGCGTTGCCGGTTTTGAAATCACTGACCACCAGCACCCACAAATCGCGGCCCTGAAACGTTTTGCCCATCGATTCGAGCTTCACCAGGTTCGGGTGAGCCTTGGCCATATCCTGGCAAAACTTCATAATCCCGGCGTAGTCGTTGTAATGATTCCAGCGCATCGGCACTTTCGGATTGGCGGGCGAACCCACGGCCCGCAACCCGGTTAAATCGTCATTCTGCGCCGGTTTCTGTTGCGCAAAAACAAAGAAGGGTAGCGTTGCTAAAAATAGGAAGAATATCTTTTTCATATTTTTTTCTCCGCTTACCTCTGCATTCTCCGCTCAACTCCGCGAAACACTTTAAAAACTATTTCGCGGAGTTGAGCGGAGAATGCAGAGGTAAGCGGAGGTTTATTTAAGGGTGATGTCGATTGATTTAAGGCCGGTCATGGCGTTGCCGGCTTCGAGCGTGGCGCGGCCCGTGCCGGAGACGAGGAACGTGACTTCCATCGACTCGCCAGCCGCCATCGGACTGCGCAGAATCCGCTTCCGGCCCGACACCACAGCTTGGCCGTTGCCGGTTCGCAGCTCAACTTTCATTTTCGGGACAAACCGCACCCGGTCGCCGATTTCGGAACCCGTCGGCAGCAAACCCCGGTTGATGACCTGCGCCGTGACCCGCGTCAGTCCGCCCGAAAGCGATTCCGTCCGCAGGTTCACGACATCGATCACCGGCATTTGGCGGACAAAAGCCGTCATGAATTTCAGGTGTTTGTCGGCAATCTCGTTCAGAAACGAAACTGGCGGATTTAGTTTGGCAAACGGAGCCATACCGCCCACCTCCGCTTTCCGGCCCGGAAAATCAGGATGCTCGATGGGTTGCCAGTTGACGAACACCTCGCGCACATTGTTGGCATCGGCCCATTTCAGAAACTTCACGTCGTCGTTGTCCGACGGTTTTGCAGCGGCTTTTCCCTTCGTGGTATCTGCCGAAGCGGGGGATTTGGGTGTCCACCAGCCCGGTGTCGAGAAACTGAACCGACCGTAGTGGTAATAGGCGGTTTGGGCAAAATTGCCTTTGGTGGGTGGCATCGGTGGCGCATCTTTCAGCGCCGTCTGGCTGTTGTAGAGTTTTGAAACCTGATCGCCGACGGGGGCGTCTTTTTCCAGAATACCGGTAATGATTCGCCGGGCGGTTTTGGTTCGGTCGAATTTCGGCGCTTCCGAAAGGTTGTTGTATGGCCCGAAGGTGAAAACCGCGTAGACGTTGGGGGCTTTGTACAGGAAGTCGAGCAAGGCCCGGTTTTCTGGTTCCGACACCGGCATTTCGCCCGAACCCGGCGTGAAGAACGGATAATCGAAGGTGAAATTCTTGTCCAGTGCCACGCCACCCGCGCCGTCTTCGTTGAAAGCGCCGTCTTTATCGTTGTCTGTTCCTTCCGAAATCACCAAATAACGCCCGGTTTCAGACTTTGCCGGATCGGCTTTAACCAGCACGCGCGGGTCGTCTTTGCTGGAAATAAACGTGCCGGTCGGATCTTCTACGCGGATTTGCGTGATCAAACCGTCTTTGTTCAGGTCTTCAAAAAGGTCTTCGTTCAGCCGACCGTCGCGGTCGTCGTCGGTATCGGCACCGTTGCCGGTTCGTTCGAAGCGTGGTTTGGCCACAAATTGTTCCTGCGCATCGGGGTTGACGCTGGGGAAAATATAAAACGTCTTGCTGTCGAGCAACCGGGCCACGCTATCCTGACCGGAAGCCGCCAGCAGTTTTTCGGCGAGTTGAACGGCCAGTTCCGTTCCGGCCAGATGGGCACCCTGCACACCGGCCACAATCGCAATAGCCGGTTTTTGGGCTGCCGCTCCGCGACCCACCGTCAGCAGCCACACGTCTTTTCCTTCGCGTGATTTGCCGATGGACTGGAGGTTGGTCAATGCGCCGTAGCGGCTGGTCAGGGTTTTTAATCGGGTTGAAAGTAGAGCAGAAGAGGAATATGATCCGGCGGGTGGCGTTTGCGCAACGGCCTGAAAGAAGACCGCAAAGCAACTCAGAACGCCCGCCAGCCCAGTCGGGAGAAAACGGTGTTTCATGAAAAACAGGTAAACAAAGTTTGAAAGATGGAGCGAAGCGTTAAATTTAGATAATTTGCGGTAACTTTTTCACCGCTGTCAGGGTCTTCGACCGCTGACGGGGTGAAAACGCAATATTCCTTATAAACCCTGTCAGCGGTCGAAGACCCTGACAGCGGTGAACCCCTAAACCCATGAACACAGATCGTCGTACTTTTTTACAGTCGCTGGCCGGTTTGGCCGCGTTGCTTCCGGTGACCAAAACCGCTGTGGCCGAAGCAAAAACCGCTGCCGCCGAGCGACCGCAGATTGCCTGCAACCAGTATACCTGGCACACGTTTTATCAACGGCAGGGCCGCAACTGGTCGGCGGATTTGGATGCGTCGCTGGCCGATTTTGCGAAGTCGGGAATTGTCGGGTACGAGCCATCGATTACGTCGGCGGATGAAATCCAGAAACTGGCACCCTTGCTGAAAAAACACAAGCTGGAAATGCATTCCCTGTATGTCAACAGCACGCTGCACAAGGCTGACGAAGCGGATAAAACGCTGGCGACGGTGACGGCCATTGCCGACGCGGCCCGTCCGCTGGGGGTGCGGCTGGTGGTGACCAATCCCAGCCCCATCAAGTGGGGGAGTGGGGAGGACAAAACCGATGCGGATCTGGCCACACAGGCCGCCAACCTGGACCGGCTCGGGGCTGAACTCCGGAAGCGGGGCATGACGCTGTCGTACCATACGCACGACGTTGAAATGCGCAACGCTGCCCGCGAATTTCACCACATGATGCTGGGAACCAATCCCAAAAATGTGTCGCTTTGTCTGGATGTCCACTGGATTTACCGGGGTTCGGGCAATTCGCAGATCGCTTTGTTCGACATTGTGAAACTCTACGGAAAACGCATCACGGAACTGCACCTCCGCCAGTCGAAAAACGGCGTTTGGGCAGAAACGTTTGGCGATGGAGATATTGATTACCCGCGATTGGCCAAAGAACTAAAAGCCATTGGCGTTCGCCCACATCTGGTACTGGAGCAATGCATCGAAAAACAGTCGCCGAACACGATGGACGCTCTGACGGCCCACCGGCAGGATTTAAAGGAAGTGAAAGCGGTTTTTGGGAGTTAAAAAATGAATTAAGAGTTATGAATTTAGGACTTCCGCTCTTTGCCCCTAAATCCCCTAAAGGGGACTTGGACGCAGCCTAATCCGGATGCTGAAAGTCCCCTTTAGGGGATTTAGGGGCAAGAGCGGAAGTGCAATGAACTATCAGACGTAAGTCCTAGAGTTATGAGTTAAGAATTAAAAGTTAAAAAATATGAATTTAAGTTATTGAAAACCAGTATAATAGAGTTTGGTCTGAGTTTCAACTCATAACTCATAACTCATAACTCATAACTCATAACTCATAACTCATAACTCATAACTCCCTATTCCTCCGCCAGCGTCTGGGAAATATTCATCCGGTAAACGCCCAAAGCCGGGAGTGCTGCGGCAATAATGCCGATCAGGACGGCGACGCCCAGCACCAGCCATTCTTCGGGCAGGATGCTCAGGTTGTTCAGGCTGTAATGGAAATTGCGTTCGGCGCGCATCGAGAACAGGAGCAAACCGATGCGGCTGAAAACCAGTCCTAAGATGAAACCGATTAAGGAAAGCGTTAGTCCTTCCAGCAGCAACATGCCGAAGAGCTGCGTTCGTCCAGCGCCCATCGACAGCATCAGGGCCATTTCGTACTTGCGTTCTTTCAGCGAATTGTAGAGCGACACAAATACGCTGATGCCGGCGATGAGCATGATGGCTACCGCCAGTCCGCGCAACGTATCGACGCCAATACCCAGTAAATCGAACAGGCGGTTGATTTCGATGGCAGGCAGAGCCGCCAGCAATTTGGAGTTGTCGTTGATGCCACGGGCCACCATCATGCCCATTGGATTCCGGAACTTCACCAACATACTGGTAATTTCGCGGGGTGCTTCGGCTTCGTGGTCATGGTCTTCGTCGGCGTGTGTTTCACCCTCATGCTCCTCACCTTCGTGTTCTTCGTGGTGCTCGTGAATCGCCCAGACGCTCGATAAGGGCGTGAGAATCAGTTGGTCGATGACGCTGTTGCTGGGGTTGAAAATACCGACGACCTTGTATTTCGTCTCGCCGTGTTCTTCGCCATTGCCGTCCAGCCCGTGCGAACCGGAGAACGTATCACCCAGTTTCAGACCAGTCGTTTCGGCCACGCGGGCACCAATGGTCACTTCCAGGTCTTTCTGAAAGAGCGCGCCCTGATCGACGGTGGCTTCAAAGTGATCGACGTATTTTTTGTTGGTCCCGACGATCCGGAATGTCTTATAACTATCACCCATCGACAGCGGAATGGCGGTTTTGATCATCGGGTTGCGGGTCAGCCGTTCGGCATCTTCCAGCGGAATGTTACCCGTGGGCGAATCGATCTGGTAAATGCTCGACAGAATCAGTTGCAGCGGGCTGCCTTTCGCGCCCAACACCATGTCGATGCCTTTGACGTTGCGGGAAAACTGCTCGTCCAACTGCTTGTTCAACAGCAGCAACAGCGAAATGATCGTGATGCCCAGCGTCATCAGCAAGCCACTCAGGAAACTGCTGAGCGGTTTGTCTTTCAGATTGGCCCAGCTTATTTTAAAAAGATTCATACCGGTCTATAAAATCACCTGATTCGAAAATTCGTCTTTCAACCGCTGGTCGTGCGTCACCACAATCAGACTGGCTCCAATTTGCTCGGATTGTTCGCGCAGCAACGCCACCACCCGGGCGCAGTTGACGTCGTCGAGGCTGGAGGTAGGTTCATCGGCCAGAATCACCCCCGGTTTGTTCATGACGGCCCGTGCAATGCTCACCCGTTGTTGCTCGCCCTGACTCATCTGGTGGGTTTTCTTGTTCAGGTGTTCGGCAAAGCCCAGATGCGCGGCCAGTTCACGGGCCCGGTTTTTGTCCTGTGGGTTTTTAGCTAAATAATTGGCCAGCAGGAGGTTGTCCATCACAGAAAGCGCACTGACAAAATGCGGTTTTTGGTAGATGATGCCCACATGAGCGGCCCGGAAGGTGGCGGTTTTGGCCGGGGGCAATTGGGTCAGATCGGTTTGGTCGATGGTCACCGAGCCGTTCTCCGGCCGAAGGAGCAACGCCAGCAAATGCAGCAGCGTGGTTTTGCCCGTACCGGATTTTCCCAGAATCAAAACCGCTTCGCTGTCGTTGCAGCGGATGTCCGGAAAGGCGAATCGTTTGGTCGGTGCGTACGAAAAGGTCAGTTGATGCGATTGAAGCATACGGCTAATATCATCAATTTTTTTCGAAAGATACGTAGGTTTGTAGCGTTATTGCGTTCCATTTTGATCAATCCATGAAGCGAATTGCCATTTTTGCCTCCGGCTCCGGAACCAACGCGGAGAAAATTGCCGGGTATTTGACCGATCATCCCGACATTGAGGTCACATTGATCCTGTCCAACAACCCGAAAGCCGGGATCATCGAGCGCGCGCGCCGGGGGTTTGGCCCCGACCAGAAACTCCATGTTCCGGTTTTGGTGTTCGACCGAAAGACGTTTTACGAAACCAATCGCATTGTAGAACTCCTTCACAAACAGGAGATTGATCTGATTGTGCTGGCGGGTTTCATGTGGCTTATACCGGAAACACTGGTTAAAGCGTTTCCTCAACGGATGATCAACATTCACCCGGCTTTGTTACCGAAATTTGGTGGCAAAGGTATGTACGGTCATTTTGTACACGAAGCCGTAGTCGAAGCGGGCGAACTCAAATCGGGCATCACGATTCATTATGTGAATGAGCACTACGATGAGGGAGCCATTCTTTTTCAGGCTTCCTGCGCACTCGAACCGTTTGATACGCCGGAGGATGTGGCCCAAAAAGTGCAGGTTTTAGAGCACCGGTATTATCCGGAAGTGGTGGAAAAAGTGTTAATGAATATCGAATAATGAATATCGAATATCAAATAGCGAAGGTTGGCCGATACGGTTTTGTGGGGTTGATTTTCCTGATGGTCAGTCTGGCGGGGTGTTTTCGGCCGGCGATTCCGATCTTGATGTCGCCCAATTATCCGGTAGATGTGTTCTACGAGAACCAGCAGCCCGACCGGCCGTTTACGGAAATGGAATGGCTGGAATACAAGGAAGAAGTGCCGCTGACCCAACAGCAGCAGGAGCCGATTAAGGGGCGCATGGTGAAACGGGGCAACAACATCGAGCAGAAAGAACTGCTGCTGGCGCGCTTAACGATGCAGGCTAAAAAACTGGGAGCCGACGCGTTGATTGCCGTTCGGTACCAATACTACAGTTCGGCAACCGTCAATGGGTATTCCATGCGGGGAATGGCCGTGAAGTACCAGAAGGAGCGTGAGGTGAGTCAGTGAGATTTACTTCACTTCGTCGTAATCCACATATTCACCACCTTTCAGCTTGGAGTCGGTGGCACCGGGCGTCGTGGTATAAACGCGGGTTTCGCCTTCGCGACCGCCCTGATTGAAACGCTCATTGGCTTTACGCTGTTCTTTGGCAAGTTGGCGGCCGACCAGCAGCCAAAAGAAAAACCGTCTTACCGGCGGTACAAAGGCGATAAGGAGCAGAAGAACGAATAAGAATTTAAAAATCATGCTGAACGACCGGGTGTTCGGGTTATGAGATAAAGATATAACGCAAAAGCGGATTAAACAGTTGCTCTACTGTTGAATATATCGATTATAAAACTCGCGTGGTGACAAAATCTGGGTCTTCTCAAAGGTAATCAGGTCCAGCAGATCACGATCGCCGGTGATAATAAAATCCGCATCAACAAATTGAGCTACTTGCAGGATGTGGTTATCGTCGGCATCACGGCAAACTGTAGGTAACTCGGAGTCAGGAAAAACCACTTGATGGCGTATCCGTATTATTTCATTAATGGCAGAACGGCGTTCGATAGAACAGCGGAATTTGGGAAGGCCTAATTTCTCATCTAACTCGTTGAGAATCCATTCGGAAGTGAATAGTTGAAAATTTACCGCGCAAAAATCGTGGACTTTGGCAGAGAAACCGGGAAAGACAAAGGTAGAGATAAAGACGTTGGTGTCGAATACAATGACTGTCGAAGCCAGTAGGCTTGGGCGAGTTTCCATGGTAAAGTTAAATTAGAAATGGAAACCGACTACCCCTTAGCCGATTGGTGTAAAATTAAGCAATTATTTGTTAAACTCAGGAAATCTCTCTGAAAATATCATCTTCCGATTGGAAGCCTGCTTCTTGGGCAACACCTTTCATTTCCTGGCGAATCTGATTCACTTTTTCCAGATACAAATAGTCGGCTACAATCTTCTGAATTAACTTTTCGGAGGATATGTTGAGTTGCTTTGACTTTTTCTGCAAGTCATTGAATGCATTTTCTTCAAGAGATAAAGTCAGGACTGTCATAATTCTCTTTTTAATAAATATCCGACTTCATAACGTAAAAAACAAAAAAACAGTTGAGTTACACCGAACGGGCTGACTCAACTGTTTTGTAATTAGTATTCGACTACCGGCTCAAATACAAATTACGCTCGGAGTAGACTTTCTGGAAAAATTCGTCTTCCAGATCGTCGATGAAGTAAATCCCTTCACCGGTCGACTTCATTTCCGGGCCGAGTTCCTTGTTCACATTCGGGAATTTGTTGAACGAGAAGACCGGTATTTTGATGGCATAGCCTTTTTTGACCGGTTTGAAGTCAAAATCCTTCACTTTTTTCTCGCCCAGCATCACCTTCGTCGCGTAGTTGACATACGGTTCCTGGTAGGCTTTGCAGATGAACGGCACCGTCCGCGATGCCCGGGGGTTGGCTTCGATGATGTACACCATCTCGTCTTTTACCGCAAACTGAATGTTGATCAGGCCGACGGTTTTCAACGCTTTGGCAATCGTCCGGGTGTGGGCTTCAATCTGCTGGATGACGGCGTCACTCAGGTCGAAAGTCGGCAACACGGCGTAGGAGTCGCCCGAGTGAATCCCGGCCGGTTCGATGTGTTCCATCACCCCGATGATGTAGACGTCTTCACCGTCGCAGATGGCGTCGGCTTCGGCTTCAATGGCGTTTTCCAGGAAGTGATCGAGCAGGATGTTGTTGTCGGGAATGTCGTGCAGAATCTTGACGACGTGTTGCTCCAGTTCCTGTTCGTTGAGCACAATCTTCATGCTCTGCCCCCCGAGAACGTAGCTGGGCCGCACCAGAAGCGGGAAACCCAGTTCGCGCGACAGCTCAACGGCTTCGTCGGAACCGCGCACCGTTCCGAATTTCGGGTACGGAATGTTGTAATCCCGCAGCAGTGCAGAGAAGCGTCCGCGATCTTCCGCCAAATCCAGTGATTCGTAATCCGTACCGATGATTTTAATGCCGTAGCGCGTCAGTTTTTCGGCCATTTTCAAGGCCGTTTGTCCGCCCAACTGCACAATGACCCCCACCGGATTTTCGTGCATGATGATGGCATGAACGTGCTCCCAGAAAACCGGCTCAAAGTACAGCTTGTCGGCAATGTCGGGGTCGGTCGAGACGGTTTCGGGATTGCAGTTGATCATGATCGTCTCATAACCACACTCCTTGGCGGCCAGAACGCCGTGTACGCACGAGTAATCGAACTCGATGCCCTGCCCGATGCGGTTCGGGCCTGATCCAAGAATCACCACTTTCTTGCGGTCGCTTGTGATCGACTCATTTCCGGCTAGCAAACCAACGGGTAGAGCGCCTTTTTCGGGAAAATCGCCACCGGCACTGGGCAATTGCGGGCTGTTGAACGTCGAGTAGTAATAGGGCGTCCGGGCTTCGAACTCAGCCGCGCAGGTGTCTACGCATTTGAAAACGCGCCGGATGTTGTGCTCCTGACGGAAATCGTAAATCTTGCTTTCCTTGACCCCCAGCAAATGGGCCAACTGGCGGTCGGCATAGCCTTTCTGTTTGGCTTTCAGAATCAAAGCGGCCGGTATATCGTCCAGATCATACTTTCCGATTTCTCTTTCCAGTTCCACCAGTTCCTCAATCTGATACAAAAACCACTTGTCGATTTTGGTCAGATTCTGGATGGTTTTGAACGACATACCAATTTTGAAGGCGTCGTAAATGTGGAACAGTCGGTTCCAGCTTGGGTGCGCCAGACTGTGGGTGAGGGCAGCCTGGTCGGTCAGTTCCCGGCCATCGGCACCCAGGCCGTTGCGCCGGATTTCGAGCGACTGGCAGGCTTTCTGCAAGGCTTCCTGAAAATTGCGGCCAATGCCCATGGCTTCACCCACCGATTTCATTTGCAGACCCAGCGAGCGGTCGGCACCCGGAAATTTGTCGAAATTCCAGCGCGGGACTTTTACAATCACGTAGTCGATGGCGGGTTCGAAGAACGCCGAGGTCGAGCCGGTGATCGGGTTGATCAGTTCATCCAGATTGTAGCCAATCGCCATTTTGGCCGCGATTTTCGCAATCGGATACCCGGTTGCTTTCGACGCCAGGGCCGAAGACCGGCTGACACGCGGGTTGATTTCGATGGCAATGATGGAATCGTCGGCCGGATTGACCGAAAACTGAACGTTACAGCCGCCGGCAAATTTCCCGATGCCGTCCATCATTTTAATGGCCAGATCGCGCATTTGCTGGTAGAGCGTATCGGGCAGGGTCATCGCCGGAGCCACCGTGATGCTGTCGCCGGTGTGAATCCCCATTGGGTCGAAGTTCTCGATGGAGCAGATGATGATGAAATTCCCGGCCCCGTCGCGGAGGAGTTCCAGCTCATATTCTTTCCAGCCCATCACGCTTTGTTCAACCAGTACTTCATGCACCGGCGACGCGTGTAGTCCGTTGTTGAGCGCCTGATCGAAGTCTTCCGGCAGGTCGACAAAACCGCCCCCGGTTCCGCCGAGGGTATAGGAAGGCCGGATAACGAGCGGAAAACCAATTTCCTGGGCAATTTCTTTTCCTTCGAGAAACGAACGGGCTGTGCGTCCTTTGCAAACGCCAACCCCCAACTCGATCATTTTCAGCCGGAATTTCTCGCGGTCTTCGGTGGTCTCGATGGCTCTGATATCCACACCGATGATGCGGACGCCGTATTTTTTCCAGACACCGGCTTTATCGCAGTCAATGGCCAGGTTTAAAGCCGTTTGGCCACCCATCGTTGGTAAAACCGCATCGATGGGATGACCTTCTTCCTGATGCTTTTTGAGAATTTCGACGATGGATTTTTTCTCAAGCGGTTTCAGATAGACGTAATCGGCATTGATCGGATCGGTCATGATCGTGGCCGGATTCGAGTTAATCAGCGATACCTCGATGCCTTCTTCGCGCAGCGAACGGGCGGCCTGTGAACCGGCATAGTCGAATTCGCAGGCCTGACCGATGACAATAGGGCCGGAGCCGATAATGAGAATCGAACGGATGGAGGAGTCTTTGGGCATTACAGTGAGACGAATGAATAATGAATCTGGCGACCGTTGCCACGGCAAACCGATGAAAAATGTGTGTCAATCCTTAACACACAATCACTATTCCTGACCCCCTGAAACGTACTGGCCCGAAGCGAAAACAGGTTGGCACAGCGACCGGAACGCAGACACAGGGCGAACCGTTTAGTTGCTTCCGAAGCCAATCTGTTTCGGTATGGTCAAAAATCCCACAAAATTAGTGGATGGAGACGAATTAGGAAGAAAAACTTTTAAATGTTTTTGTCGTTGCACCCGGAAACCGCAGTGCAACGACAAAAACGCTATTTTTTAGTCACAAAGATCAAATCCTGGTAATCAACGGTATTGAGTCGACCACACCAGTTGCCAAACTTAATATCGCGAATGGTCAACCCCGCTTTTTCAAACGCTTTCCGGGCGTAGGTCTCATCGAACGCAATCATACTTTCGGGCAGATCCTGCAAATACACCATCGTGTTGTCCGTAAAAGGCGTCAGGTGTCGATCGTACTTATTTTTTCCTTCGGCATTCAACCGGCGTGATTCCTCGTTCAGCAAAAACATGGTGATGTAGCCCCGCGCGCCCTTCTTCAACGTCCGCGAGATTTCGGCCAGATACCGCTCAAAATCCGGTTCGAGCATGTGGGTGAACACCGAATTCAGAATGACATAATCGAAGGTTGTAGAATCAAACGGAAACCGCAGCTCGTGGCCCTGCATGGTTCCGTTCGGGTTATACATCTTGTTGTAGACGTTCAGGTGGTGAAAGTTGAAGTTCGGGAAGCGTTTGTGTACTTCCTTGTTACACCAGTCTACGCCGTCTTTGACGATCTCGATGCCGTCATATCCACCGGGCGTTTTCAAGTATTCGGTCAGGGGAATGGCCAGCCGGCCAATGCCGCTGCCGACGTCCAGAACGCGGTCGGTTGACTTAAGGTTACCGATTTCTTTCATCCGGTCAATCGTGAGTTTCCCTACTTTCCTGAAATCGCCGTCACCGATAAAAATCATCCTGGACGGAGGAGTGAGAGCATCCCGTTCGCCGGTAATAATCTCCAGTTGATCGATGACGGAAACCGGAATGACATTCTTTAGTGCGGTTTTTATCGAGTTGGGAATCAAGCTTTTCAGGCCCATTATTGAATTGCTTTTGGTTTAAATAGCGGCCAAGTTAAACATTAAAGCCATTATTTTGTAAACTTATCCCCAAGTTTACGTTTTGAAAGAAACAGATATTTATTGATCGGAAAATTAACGGGTTAGTCTCCTTTACAACTATGATGGTACGTCGACGTGCATGGGTCCTGATAGCGGTGGTTGGTCTGACGTTTGCAGGCTGTTACAAATACGAAGAGCGGGTTTGGCGGACGCCTTCCAACCAGGGAGGTACACCCGGTACGCCGGGTACGCCGGGTACGCCGGGGGGAAATACGGGCGGGAGCGGTCCCGGAACCTCGCCCATCACCGGTTTGCCCAATCCACCGGCCCGGCCTTCTTACATCGATAACGGGTCACTTCGCCTGAGTGTCGATCTGAACATGGGGGGGGCTATCACCTACCTGGCCACGTCGGCCAATGGGCAGAACCTGGTGAACAACTGGGATTCGGGCCGCCAGATTCAGGCGTCGTTTTATGCCGGGCCAACACCCTTTGCGCCGGGCGGCAAACAACCCCATCCGCAGTGGCAGGAGTTGGGCTGGAACCCGATTATGTCGGGCGACGTTTTTGGCAACCGTTCGAAAGTGCTTGAGTCGCGGAATGATGGGCGGGAAATTTACGTCAAAACCGTGCCGATGATCTGGCCCAACGATAACGTGGCTGGCGAATGCACGATTGAAACCTGGATCACGCTCGATAAAAATACCGTTAAAGTGCGTCACCGGCTGAACAACAACCGGAGTGATACGAAACAATATTCGGCGAAACCGCAGGAGTTGCCGGCCGTCTTTCTGAATGCGCCGTTTCGGAATGTCGTTGCCTACACGGGTGCGCGCCCGTTTACCAATGATGTGCTCACCAAAACGAGTAGCCAGACCGTCAACGAAATTTTTGGCGGACAACCGCTGATCTCTCCGGAAAACTGGATGGCGATGGTCAACGATGCCAACTGGGGGGTAGCAGTCTATAAACCGAACCACCACTATTTTATCGGCGGTATTTTCGGAACCTCACCCATTGGGGACGAATACGACTTCACAACGGCTTACATTACGCCTTCGGCCTACGAAGTCATCGACTATAATATTCAGTATCAGTACGATTACACGCTGGTCGTCGGCACGCTCGACGACATCCGGAAGTATGTCTATGCGCAACCCCGCCCCAAACTGGCTCCGGATTATCGCTTTGTGGCCGACCGGCAATCGTGGTGGTATTATCAGGGAACCGATCGCGGCTGGCCCATTAAAAACGAACTGGATCTGCCGCTCGATAACGGGAGTTTCCTGATGATCGGCCCCAACGAAATGTACCAGGCCGCCGATGTGCCGAAGATGTACATCAAAGGGGCTTTCAAAACCGATGCAACCCAGGCCCGGCTTCGGTGGATGGTGCCGAAAGACCCCGAATTTGTGGCCGGGAATTTTGTCGATTTTCCGATTATTGGCGACGGTCAGTACCGGACGTATGAAATCGATATGACCAAAGTGCCCACCTGGAAAGGGTCCATTATTCAACTCGGTTTTGAGCCGGCCCTGGGTGAAAAAGGCGGAGCGGGTAAGTTTGCCAAAATTCAGTCCATCTCGTCCAAACCGTAACGGTTGCCCTTTCTATGAAGATACTGGTTGCCCTCGCTTGTCTTTTTCTGCTGAGCTACCGCCCCGCTTCCGTGACGGAACGCCCGGATTTCGAACGGTTTTTTACCGAACAGAAACTGAAAGGGTCTTTTCTGCTCTACGACCCGCAGCGTGACCATTACACGGCGTATCAGTTTGAACGCACCCGGCAGGGCTTTCTGCCCGCGTCCACGTTCAAGATTCTCAACACGCTGATCGGTCTGGAAACCGGTGTTCTGAAAGACGAGCATTCCGTTATGAAATGGGACAGCGTCAAACGGGACATCGAAACCTGGAACCGTGATAATACACTCGAAACCGCCTTTAAAGTTTCCTGCGTGCCGTGTTACCAGGAAGTGGTCCGGAAAGTGGGCCTGAAACGGATGCGCGAGTGGGTTGCTAAAGTTGGTTATGGAAAACCGGACATCAACGCCGACAACCTGGATTCGTTCTGGCTGGAAGGCAAATCCACGATTACACAGGAGCAACAAATCGATCTGTTGCGCCGGATTCACGAGGGCAAGGTGCCGTTTGCACCCAAAAATCTGGCGATTCTGAAAAAAATCATGCTCATCGACGAAAAACCGGGCATGAAACTGTACGGCAAAACGGGCTGGGCCGGCGGCAGTGCCAATCCCAACATCGGCTGGTTTGTAGGCTACGTCGAGAAAGGCGACAAGGTCTATTATTTTGCCACGAATATCGAAAGTCCAAAACCGGTTCCCGCTACGTTTGTTCCCGCCCGTCGTCAGATTACGGAAGCGATTTTGAAGGAGTTGGGAATTTGAATTAAGAGTTAAAAATTAAGAGTTAAGAGTTAAGAATTTGCTGACGCATCCATAACTCTTCACTCTTAATTCTTCACTCATCAATACCCCACGGCTTGCCCATCTTTCCGCATTTCCGAGGCCCCGTGATAGACTTTGTGCGTGGTATCGGACAGGATGGCCTGGTAACCGCCGAAGAAATCCTTCGGAATCAGGTGGTGGCCCCGGCGCTCCAGTTCCTTGCGGACTTCGTTTGAAATGCCGCTTTCCAGCGCCAGGTGACCGCCGTCCAGCATTAAGGTGCCAATGGGTTCGCTGCTGCCGGAGTGACTAAACCGGGCCGCATCGCCCGCTTCCTGCACGTTCATGCCGAAATCCAGGAGATTACACAGAATCTGAACGTGACCCTGCGGTTGCATGGCTCCGCCCATGACGCCAAAACTCAGGAACGGTTTTCCGTTTTTCAGGACAAAAGCCGGGATGATGGTGTTGAAGGGACGTTTGCCCGGTTTGTATTCGTTGGCGTGGCCGGTTTGCAGGCTAAAACTCGTTCCCCGGTTGTGAAAAACAAATCCCAGCCCGTCGGGAACCAGCCCACTGCCAAATTCGAGCATGTTACTTTGAATCAACGACACCATATTCCCTTCGTCGTCGGCCACGGTGAGGTAGGTCGTGTCGCCCTCCCGCAGTGGCAGCGCACCGGAATCGACTCGTTTGGCGGCCTGTTTCGGATCGATCAATTTCCGACGCCGGGCGGCATAGTCCTTCGATAACAGCCAGGCTAGTGGTATTTTGGCGAAATCCGGATCTGCATAAAACCGGGCGCGGTCCTCGAAAGCCAGCTTTTTGACTTCCGTCAGTACGTGCAGATACTCCGCGCTGTTGTGTCCCATTTTCTTTAAATCATACGCTTCCAGCATGTTCAGCATCTGGAGAACGGCGATTCCCTGGCCGTTGGGCGGTAGTTCAAAGACATCGAAGCCCCGGTAATTGACCGAAACTGGATCGACCCAGGTGCTTTTGTGACTAGCCAGATCTTCTTTGCGCAGGTATAGCCCGTTTTTTCGGGCATACCGGTCGATGACGGAAGCAATCTCTCCTTTGTAAAAAGCATCCCGACCGCCGTTGGCAATCTTTTCATAGGTAGCCGCTAAATCCGGGTTTTTGAAGACTTGTCCTTCTTTGGGAGCCAGTTGATTGATCAGAAACGTTCGGCGGAAATTGTCAACTTCCTGAATTGTTGACCGGCTCGCTTCCAGCCGCCGAACGGCTTCCTGCCACGAATAGGCAATGACCGACGGAACGGGAGCACCTTCGCGGGCGTAGCGGATTCCGGGCGCCAGCAGGGTTTTCATGGCGAGTTTGCCAAACCGCCGGTGCAATTCGAACCAGCCGTCTACGGTTCCCGGCACTGAAACCGACAGGGGCCCATACAGCGGAATCGTCTTGCTATCGCCTAAAACCGCCTTTAATTTGTCAGATGTCAGCCCCCGCGGAGAACGACCGCTGGCGTTCAGACCGTACAGCTTCCGGACTTTGGCCGACCAGACGATGGCGAATAAATCGCCACCGATGCCGCAGTTGTTGGGTTCCAGAACGCCCAGGGCCGCGTTGGCCGCAATGGCCGCATCGACGGCGGTTCCGCCCTGTTTCAGCATGTCGAGGCCGATTTGCGACGCCAGGGGGTGAGCCGTCGCCACCATGCCGTGGCTGGCTACGACCGGGCTCCGGGTAGCGAAGTTCAAACCGCTGATGCGATCTCCTTTCCCCGCTTGCGCCAGTCCCTGTGTGGAAAAGAGCAGAAACAGGGCATAACCGGGCAAGAAAAGCATCACCAAACGTTCCATTTTTGATTTCATACCGTGATTGCGTAGGCTTGGCGGGTAAGTTATCAAATAATGAGAAACGGGGTGGAATTTCTCCCTGAAAAGCGGTCGCAATTCGATTTATTCCTATATTTCCGCAAACCGGCCGCCATTTTTTCAACGACCGGTGCAGCATTCGTTTACCGTACCATACGATGGCAGAAATCAAACCAGACCTGGACCAGAAAAATCCCGGTGCTTTTTACCTCTACGAAGAGGGCGTTAAAATTGGCGAAATGGTGGTCAATATCACCGATGGTAACCTGACGGTTTACCACACCGAAGTGGTGCCGGAAGCCGAAGGAAAGGGCTACGCCAAACAGATGCTGGATGCGATGGTGGCGTATGCACGGGAACATAACCTGAAAGTCATTCCGCTTTGTCCATACGTACATGCCCAGTTCAAGCGGCATCCGAAGGATTATGCGGATGTTTGGACGAAGGAAGAAGACGGATTGTGAAAAAGTAATTTTAAATGTAAAATGAGAAATGATGAATGTTAAATGTAAAAGTGGTCGGATTTGAAACACTTTTACATTTAGCATTCATCATTTCTCATTTGAAATTCCCTTCTTTAACCCTGCATGGGTTGCCGTTTCCAGTAGGTCAGCGATCGCCAGAGCCATTCGAAGGGGCCGAAGCGGAAGAACCGGAGCCAGAGGGCCGAGAAGATGAATTGAAACAACCACACGGCGGCTACGACGAAGTAAAGTTCATAATACGACAGCTTGCCGAAGTAGCCAAAACCGTATCCGTAGAAAAACAAGGTGCAGATGATGCTCTGCATCAGGTAGTTGGTGAACGCCATTTGTCCGACGTTGGCCAGGGCTTTCATCAGCCAGGGAACGATGCCCGAGCGGTAGATCAACAACAGCAAACTGGCATGTCCGAGGGCGGAAGCGGCCCGGCGAATCTGGTAGAAAGCCTGGAACGGAAACGAATTTGCATCCAGTACTTTGCCGGGATTTGTATACCAGGCGACGCCATCCCAGAAGGCAAACCAGCCCAGCGACAGACCGATGCCGTAACCGGCCAGCAAGGTCAGAACGTAGGTTCGGGTGGGCAGTTGATTGGAAAAGAAGCCCCATTTGAACAGCGCCATACCCAGAAACATCAGCGCCCAGGCGTCCCAGATGAAATTCTGGTAGAATTTAACCGACTCAAATTTGGTATTCAGCGGCAGATACGATTTGAAAATCGTGCCGTAATCGCCCTGCATGGTTTTGTTAATTTCGTCTTCTTTCTTCTTGTCGTATTTCGCGTTTTTTTCCACGGCGAGCCAGCCTTCTTTGGCTTTTTTGAGTTCGTCGGTCAGCGGTTTTTTCTGTTTCTCCAGTTGAATGGCTTTGAGGTAACCTTCCCGATTCTCCTGGGTTTCCATCGCCTTGAAAAATCCTTTTACGCCCAAAACCGCCACGCAGAAAAACGCGATCAGAAGGTAGGTTCGGGGCTTCATGTTGCGAAACGGAAACAGAAACAAACCGCAAACGCCGTAGGTATACAGAATGTCGCCGGGCCAGAGCAGCACAAACGCGTTGAACATACCGAACAGAATGAGCCAGAATAACCGCCGGTAGTAGTAATCGGGCATGCCGTAGCCATCGGTTTGGGTGTCTTTCTTGGCCATAAACAGCAACATTCCCGCGCCGAAGAGCATGGAAAATAACGCCCGCATGGTCCCTTCAAAAACCACCGAAACCGTCAGGAAGGTTCGGAAATCCGGCGAATCGACCGGGGCCGTGAAAAACCGGGGCGTGGCCGTGTGCGACAGGCCAAAGTACGGGATGTTCATCATCAGAATGCCGAGTAGCGCAAAACCACGAATGACGTCGATGGTTTGAATGCGGTCGGCTTTGGCAACGGGCTGAACGGCGACGTAGCCGGGAGATTCGGAAGTCAACGAGACGGTGGGGGAAAGGGCATCCATGGAGCAGAAAGGTAGAGGTTGACGATACCGTTTTGATTTGAAAAGGCCAGAGGATAAGTTTACTGCCGGTTACGGACAACAAACGCAGACAGAAAGGGTACTTTTGTTGTTTATTCTCTGTAATATACCCGGTTACATTCTGGGTATCAAAACGTTTTATTTAACGGCAAATCTTAAAAGAGCCTCACCATCGTGTCATGAAAAAAAGTATTTATAGTCTCGTCCTCCTCCTCAGCGTTGGATTTTTTACGTCGGTTCAGGCCCAGAAGAACGTCAGGCTGCAGGGCAATGTCAACGGACTGGGTACGGTTATGGTGTACCTCAAGAAAACCGATAATGCCAACAGCAAGCCGTTGATCGTGGATTCGACCCGGGCAGTGGATGGTAAGTTTTCGTTCAGCCGTACCATTCCTGAAATTGATTTCTACAACGTAGTAGCGGCCGGTTTGCCGGGACAGGTACAATTTATCTGGGACGGCGATCTGACCCTCGAAGGCACCCGCGACGCGTTTCGCGAAGCCGAAGTGAAAGGCTCTCCGCTGACCGACCGCTGGCTGAAATTTCAGAATGAAGTGGACCTTCCCTATCGTGAAGTGCTCATGGATTTGTATAACGACCGCCAGCGTTCGACCGGCGACACGGCCATTGCCAACCGGGTGGCACGGGAAGAAAAGCGGCTGAAGGCAGAACAAAACCAGAAAGTAGCCGAGCAGATCAAGGCCAACCCTGATTCGCAACTGAGCCTGTATTTGCTGAACTGGTACTGGAACCAGTTTCCCAAAGCCGAAGCCCGCGCCATGTATGACAAGCTCAGCAGTTCGTTCAAGAGCCACACGCTGGCCAAACGTTTGCAGAATCAGTTGAAGTAGGAGCGGTTTTTCATTTCCGTTTGATAAATCGTTGTCAGCCCGTTTGGATTGATTGGACTACTTTCGCGGTTTCATTTCAACCCATCCACGCTGTATGAATCCTGTTTTGCTCCGAATCCGGCTGATCGTCCTGATTCAATGGTTTGCTTTTCCGGCGTTTTGCCAGATGCCGAAACTAACACTGGCCACGTATACTTACGCCGACAACAACCGCCTGGGCAATATTCAGCCCCTGGCCGACGTCCTGAGTCAGAAACTGGGAATGCCGGTTCAGACCAAAAGTTACGGGAACGTGGCCTCGTTCATTGCCGGTATCGAGGCTGGTGAAGTTGATCTAGCCCTCATCAGCACGTTTGGGTATTTGCTGCTCATCAACCGGGGGGCCAGCCCGTATACGCCGGTAGCGGCTTTGCAGGTGCCGCCCGATGTGCGCGATAACTACAAAACCGCCCTCATTGCCCACGCATCGTTGCCGGTCAACCGGATGACCGATCTGACGAAACAGGCTGCTCAGTATCGCATAACCTTTGTGAGCGAAACCTCCACCTCCGGTAACCTCATTCCACGGGCTTATCTGTACGCCAACGGCCTGCCGGAACCCGAGCGCCAGTTTCAGGCGGTCGCGTACAGTAAAACCCACGCCAACGGATTGACGCAGGTGCTGGAACGGAAAACCGATCTGGCGGCTTTTGGCAGTGAAGAGTACCACCAAGCCGTTCGGAAAGATTCGACATTGAAAAACCGGATTAAACTGGTCTGGGAGTCGGAGGAGATACCGCTGGGGCCGGCTTTGCTGAAAAATACGCTGGACGTTTCGTTGCAGAAAAAGATCACGGACATTCTGTTAGCCTTGCACACCGAAAATCACGCTGCGTTGGTGGCGCTGCGTTCGGGCTGGTCGGAAGCGCGGCAAGCCGAGAAATTCCGGCCCATCGACCGGGCTTTTTACCAATCGTATCAGCAACGAATCGGCGCTCCGAAGACGCTGATCGAGCAGTTTGCTAATTTGATTCGGTAGCCTCTTCTTCCCCTACGCCAGCGGAATCCCGGCTTCGGTCGCTTTGCGGATAACGAATTGCCGGGCTTCGTCGTATTCTTCCGGGGTGCGGAG
Organism: Larkinella punicea; assembly: GCF_003334855.1. Classification (GTDB taxonomy): domain Bacteria; phylum Bacteroidota; class Bacteroidia; order Cytophagales; family Spirosomataceae; genus Larkinella; species Larkinella punicea. The sequence continues at coordinate 253,676 of NZ_QOWE01000005.1, read as the reverse complement.
GTGTTCGAGCATAAAGGGAACTTCGTTCGACAAGGCCGTAACATTTTGGATGTAGGCAACGTAATCGAGCGTTCCGCGACCCGGCATCGTTTCGGCAAAATGGACATCCTTGCCGTGGACATCCTTGGCATGAACTGCCACAATCCAGCGCCCTAACGTGCGGAAAGTCTCGTTGATCAGGGCCGTGTTGTTGTAAAACCGTTCGGGCGTGTTGATGATGTTGGCGATGTCGATGTGTGCGCCAAAAGCCGGGCGGTCGATGGCTTTGATGAATTTGAGGTACGAATCCGGCCCGTCGGGCAAACTCCAGCCCATCATTTCGAGCGCAAATTTGGCGGTTTTTGGTTTAACGGCATCGATGACCTTCCGGCAGTTTTCCACCGTCGCATCGAAGTATTCTTTCGTTACATTGCGGGCATCCGGGCCGTCCCACTGTTTCGGGTTGTAGGAACCGGCGATGTTTACGCAGGTCAGCGCCCCGATCTCTTCGGCCAGCGCCAGCCGCTCGGTCACATACGCCAGGTTTTTGTTCCGTTTTTCGGCATCCTGATCCAGCATATTAACCCAGGCACCGACTTCGGCGATGAGAACGTTCTGCTCCGCAAAAGCCTTCCGGATGGCCGCAATTTTGGCGGTTTCTGTCAGCTTGACCGCCGGAACATAGGCCGAGCTGTAGTGCAGCCGCCGGTGTTCGCGGGCTAAGGCTTCCGGGTCATCGCTTTTCAGGAAGATGGGGCCGCCGAGCCGCAGCGGTTTTGGGGCTGTTTTCAAAACCGGTAGCGGTGGAACGAGCAGACTGCCCACCATCAGGGTGGAGGATTGTAGGAAGTGGCGACGGGAGAGGGGTTTCATTCGATTTTTTGGGGTAAATATATAAGGATTGGGGTAAATGTTTTTTATTATCGTTTCTGCCGTTTTTTTCAATTCAGATGATAACTTATTGCCTGATTGGGCATTTTTAGCTGACGGTGTTTGATGGAGTTTGTTTCTGATCGGTTCTCTTTTCGCCGGTTTAGGTCTTTGTACCCATACTACCCATCCAACAGACGCCTGTTGTTTAAGTCGGAACTTTGAAGCGAAATGAAAGCATGTTGAAACTAGATAGAAAAACAATTGTCACCCTACTGTGGCTTTTTATCAGTGTGTTTGAATGCATACCACCTGCCCAGGCGCAGAAAAATGAAGCAAAAAGGTATACGGATTTGATGGAACTGGGCGTTGCCGCTTTTCAGAAAAAAGACTTCACGGCCGCTATCCGATACATGTCGGAAGCTAGTAGCCTCATGCCAAATGACACCATTGCCCCACTTTACACCGGAATTGCCGCTCAACAACTAAAAGATGAGCCAACCGCAAAAACACAATTTGAAAAATACGTTGCGCTTGGAGGGCGGGATGCTGCAGTTTTTTACACCTTGTCATCGTTTTATAAAGCCGATCAGGACTATGAAAAGGCCCTTTCTACGCTCGACAAAGCCATTGCCATCCACCCCGCTAACCGGGATCTTGCCAACGAACGAATCAATATTTTTTTGACTTCCAATCGGATCGATGAGGCAATTGACGATTTAAAAAAGGCGGTTGAGCGAAATCCGAACGATGTACAAAGTCTCGTTAATCTTTCCATCATCTACACGAATAGGGCTACTAAAACGGACGAGGAAGTTGGCAAACTGGAAATTGAGACCAAGAAAGAAAGCGATCTGGGGAAACAACTGGCGGATACGAAAAAAACGCTGGACGTCTATCTGACTGAGCAGAAGCGACTCAATGCGCTTCTCAGGAAACAACCCCAAAATGCCGAATTGAAACGTCAACTAGGCACGGTAAAACAACGCATTACTGATAATCAAGCTACAATCGTTCAACTGGAAGCGAATGACCAATCGGCCATGCACGCTTCAGCCGCGTTGGAATCTGGCAGGCGGCTGGCGGAGGTCAGGGAGAAATTTGTCGGAGAAAAAAAACTGGAAAAAGCTTATCTGACCCGCGCGCTAGCCCTTGATCCTGGTAATTACGATGCCAATTTTAACATGGGTGTATGGTATTTTAACCAGGCTGTTAAACTTAAAAAAGTAGTCGATGGCATGAATTTGGCGGAGTATGCCCAGTATGGCAAACGGATAGAAGGGCAGGTATGTGGCACGTTCAAAAAGGTAGTGCCGTATTTTGAACGGGCCAGAGAGACCAAAAGTACAGAAGCTGATCTGAACGAGCATTTAACCAATCTGCAAAACATTCTGAAGCAGTTTGAGGAGAAAAAAGTGGCTTGTGTCATGCCCATCGGCGACGAACCATTTTTGACCACAATACCCGCCGACCCCGTTGCACAGCGCCCTCTCGAATCTAAACCGACTACCACGCCGGGCCCAAAACCGGGCCAGACCACCCCTACTACCACGGCTGCTGCCCAGCAACCGGTCGATTCGAAACCCGATAGGCCGACTGAACCACCGACTAGCCAAGCCGTTGTCGTAGCCTTTCCCCGACGCTTTGCGCTCGTGGTCGGCAACTCCGCTTACCAGAATGGGTCGTCGCTGGAAGGAATGCCCGTCAATGATGCCACTGATATCGCCGATCGGCTGCGCGCGCTGGGTTTTTTGGTGACGCTGGTGACGAATTCTACCAAATCCACGCTTGAAACAAGCATCGGTCAGTTCAATCAACAGCTTAAAAACGCCGATGTCGCGCTTTTTTTCTATGCCGGACACGGTATTGAATTCGATAATCACAACTACCTGATTCCGGTGGATGCAAAGCTGACGGATCCGGACGATGTGGATCTCCAGGGGGTCGATGTGCAGAAACTGATTGACCGGATGCGCCGGAATACCCATGCGGCTTTTAACGTCATTATCATGGACGCCTGCCGCGATAACCCTTTTAAATCCTTCAGCCGGGGCGGTTCCCGAGGATTTAAACCCGTTGGTGATCTTTCCGGCGAAGGCAATATGTATCTGGCAATGGCAACCGGCTGGGGAAACGTTGCCGAAAATAGTTCCGGAAGAAATGGCGTATACACCCGTTCGCTTCTCAACCACCTTCGGTCGGGCGAAGTGCTGGATGATGTCTTGTTACGTACACAGATTGAGGTGAAACGGCAAACCAAAAACCGGCAAAATCCGCAAGTTGTTACCGAAATGGCGCAGGAAATCAAGTTGAAATTCTGATAAAAACTGTGCAGATCTTGATCTGCGGACGCTAACTGATCCGGCTCCAGTTCGTTTCGTCCGCCCGCTGCATTTCTACCTGGTTCCGGATCGGGGCGTGTTGGGGCAAAATCAAATCGGGGTCTTCGTCCAGAATCTGTTGCGCCGACTCCCGGGCCGCCATCAGAATGGCTCCGTCTTTGGCCAGGTCGGCCAGAATCAGGTCGGCAATGCCGCTTTGCTGCGTGCCGGAAAGGTCGCCGGGGCCGCGAAGCTGGAGGTCTACGTCGGCAATTTCAAAACCGTTGTTGGTTTTCACCAGCGTCTCGATGCGGGTGCGGGTTTCCTTCGAGAGTTTATAATCCGTCATCAGAATGCAATACGATTGCTCGGCACCCCGCCCAACGCGCCCCCGCAACTGGTGCAACTGCGCCAGACCGAACCGCTCGGCACTTTCGACCACCATCACGCTGGCATTCGGTACGTTTACGCCGACTTCAATTACGGTTGTAGCCACCATGATTTTGGTCTCGCCCTTCACAAACCGGTCCATTTCAAAATCCTTGTCGTAGCCCGTCATCCGTCCGTGCAGAACGCCAATGGGGTGATTCGGAAACGCGCGGGTGATGCTTTCGTGCCCGTCCATGAGGTCTTTGAAGTCCAGTTTTTCCGACTCTTCAATCAACGGATACACAATGTAAATTTGCCGCCCCTGCTCAATTTGCTGCCGGATGAACCCAAATACTTCCAGCCGGTGCGTATCATACCGATGAACGGTTTTGATCGGTTTCCGACCCGCCGGGAGTTCGTCGATCACCGACAGATCGAGGTTGCCGTAAAGTGTCATCGCCAGCGTCCGCGGAATGGGCGTGGCTGTCATGACCATCATGTGCGGGTAAATCTCCTGGTTTTTGTTCCAGAGCCGGGCGCGCTGGGCCACGCCAAATCGGTGTTGCTCGTCGATGATGCACAAACCGAGGTTCTTGAACTGCACCACGTCTTCCAGCAGCGCGTGCGTGCCGACGATAATGTGCATCATACCGCTCTGCAACTGGTCATGGATGATCCGGCGGCCTTTGGTACGGGTCGAGCCCGTCAGCCGCCCGATGGTCAGGCCCAGTTGGTCGGCAAACATTTTCAGTCCGTAGTAATGCTGGTCGGCCAGAATTTCGGTCGGGGCCATGATGCAGGCCTGGGCGCCGTTGTCGATGGCCATGAGCATGGCAATGAAGGCGACGATCGTTTTGCCGCTGCCGACGTCGCCCTGCAACAGCCGGTTCATCTGTTTTCCGCTGACCAGATCGCCGTGAATTTCGCGCAAAACCCGCTTCTGGGCATCGGTTAGTAAGAACGGCATGAACTCCTTATAAAACCGGTTCAGCAGCGTCATGTTCCGGAATACCTGGCCGGGGTATTCGGTTTTGTGAATCAGCTTGTTTTTGATCAGCCGCAACTGGTTGTAAAACAGTTCTTCGAACTTCAGCCGCCGTTCGGCCTGTTTGAGCCAGGCCTGGCTTTTGGGCAAATGGATGTTCTCAATCGCGTCGGCTTTCGAGATCATCCGGTATTTTTCCAGCAGCGAATTGGGCAGCGTTTCATGAATGTGCGGATACGCTATTTCGAGCAACTGTTGCATCATGCGGGCAATCAGCTTGCTGTCGACCCGCATCCGGCGCAGCTTTTCGGTCAGGTTATAAATCGGGTGAAACGTACTGCCCTGCTCGTTTTCGGCGGTTAAGGGATCGAGTTCCGGGTGCGTGATGCTGTATTTGCTGCCAAAAGCAATGGGTTTGCCGTAGGCGATGTATTCGGCACCGGGGCGCAGAAATTTCTCAAAATGCGAAATGCCCTGAAAAAAAACCAGATCCATCGAACCGGTATGGTCGGTAAACTCAGCCACCAGCCGCTTCTTGGGGCCTTCGCCAATCACCGCCCAGTCGCGGATGCGGCCGATGACCTGGGCCGCCGGGAGGGCTTCCGAGAGTTCAATGATGGTGGTGAAGCGGGTGCGGTCTTCGTGACGGAACGGGTAATACTGAATCAGGTCCCGGTATGTAAAAATGTTGAGTTCGGTATTGAGTAACGACGCCCGCTGAGGGCCTACACCCTTCAAATAGTCAATTTTTGTGTCGAAAAACGTTACGCGCTCAGTCATACCCTCAATTTGTTGAACAACCCCGCCGGAGCGGAATGGTTCGGGAGTCAGCCATGTGGTTAACCAAAACTACAAAATTTCGTAAAAGATACTGTTTTTCGGATGAGTTGATACCAATTTGTCGCTTGAAATCAGGGAATAAAGGGCTGAAAATGAAAATTTTTAGAACGATTCTTTTAACTTCTGCCATAATGGCTTACTTTTTGTAAGAATATACCGGGATAGCATGTGGTCTATGGCTCAACGGAATACGTTTCTTTTACTTCTGGTGTTTATCGGCTTAAGTCGTTGGACATCAGCTTCACACATCGTCGGCGGCAACGTCCGGCTTACCGCCGGGGGAACGCCTGACCGATACACCTTGTCGCTGGATTTGTTCATCGACGAACAAAACAGCCAGGCGGGTGACATCAAACCAAGCCTCAAACTGGCCATTTACCGCCGACGGGACAATCTGAAAATGGGTGAGTTCGAACTCCCCCTACTCAGTGAGCAGGCTCTCGCCGTTTCTAACCAGGCCTGTGCGCAACTGCGGCCCCTGAAACTTCGTGAGGTGGTTTATAGCAAAGATATAGAACTTTCCGGGGATCGCTTCGACGACCCCGACGGCTATTACGTCGTTCACGGGGTGTGTTGCCGCAGTGGAGCCATCGATAACATCGTTCAGGCCGACGAGTCGGGCATGGTTTTTTATCTGGATTTTCCGCCTATAAAAACCGTCCCGAATTCCTCACCGGTTTTTTCGGTTCCCACGGGCGAGTACGCCTGCAAGGGACAGCCGTTCACCTTCAGCTTCAAAGCCACTGACGCCGATGGCGATCAATTGAAATATTCGATTGTCACGCCCTACAAAGGTTTTACAAATCAAGGTGTTGCCTTTGACAACCAGCCCAGTTCGACCTATCCGACCGTCGGGTGGAAAGCCGGGTTCAGTGCGGCCAGTTCCGTACCCGGTACGCCGGGTCTTCAGGTCAATGCCGAAACCGGGGTGCTCAACGTAACCGCCAGCCAAATTGGCCTGTTTGCTTTTGCGGTTTTGTGCGAAGAATACCGGGATGGGAAACGGATCGGTTCTGTTCGGCGGGATTTTCAACTGGCCGTTGTCGATTGTCCCAATAACACGCCACCCGCACCAACGATTACGCTGGAAAAAGCCCCGGAAAATGCCCAGATCGGCAAGGCCGCAGATGGCACCATTTCGAGCGTATCAGCCTGCCAGGGTCAAAGCGTAACCCTCAAAACCGAGGCTTCCCCCACCTGGTCGTTTCAGTGGCAACGCGATGGTATCAATCTGCCGGGCGATACGCTGGCTACGCTGGTGGCCCGAGAATCCGGAAATTATACGGTGGTCAAACAATTCCGGAACACCTGCGGCAAACCCAGCCCGGCGCAAACCAGCGTGAAAGTCGATCTGTCGGAAGCCGAGACCCTGAAGCTGACGGCGACGGGGCCGACTACGTTCTGCGACGGGAAATCCGTTATCCTGAAAGCCCCCGAAGGCCCGTATTCGTACGCGTGGTTCAAAGATGACCGCGTGTTTCCGGGGGCCAGCGAGCCGGATTATCAGCCGCATGAAACCGGCGAATACAAGGTTCAGATCACGAGTGCTATTACCGGCTGCGTCGTCACCGACAGCGTCATGGTTCGGGTGAAACCCAAACCGCAGGCGTCGATTGTGCCCCCCGCATTGACGACGGCCTGTTCCGGCGATACCATCCGGTTGAACGCCATCACCCGCCCGACCTATACCTACCAGTGGGCCAATACCGGAACCGTCATCGACCAGGAATCAGGCGCGTCGCTGGCGGTTACACAAGCCGGTCATTATGTGTTAACCGTTACCGACACCAACCAGTGTCAGGCCACTTCTGAAGAGGTTCTGCTGCAATTTAAAACCGCTCCCACCGTTACGATGGCGCCTTTACCGGCTCTTTGCGAAAATGCCACCGCACGTCTGGCCCTGAGTGCCGAACCCGGTGGCGGAACGTTTGCCGGTGTGGGGCGGGCGGCCGGTGCCGTTTCGGGGCTGGAATTCGATCCGGCCAAAACCGGCCCCGGTCAGTTTGTGATTACCTACACGCTGTCGATGCCGGGAAATACCTGTCCGGGCCGGGCGCAACAGACGGTGGTTGTGCATCAGGCGCCGACCATTGCCGTTGCCAACGCGACGGTTCGGCGGGGAAGCGAGGTTCAGTTGAACAAAAACAGCATCGATTCGCTCCAGTATTACTGGACACCCTCCATCGGATTGAGCAGTCCGGTGGCCGCCGAGCCTTTTGCCAGCCCCGACACTACCACCACGTATCGGGTGAGAGCCACTACCCCACAGGGCTGTGAATATACCACCCGGCTGACGGTGACGGTGGTGACGGCCCTTTTTATCCCGGATGCTTTTACGCCCAACAACGACGGAATGAATGACCATTGGGTGATCCGGGGAATCAGCGATTATCCTGATTGCCAGGTTGAAGTATACAACCGCTGGGGCAACCCGGTTTTTGTTTCGCAGGGGTATTCGCAGCCGTGGGATGGCAAAAGCGCAGGGCAGGATTTGCCCCCGGCGGTCTACCATTATGTGATTAAACCCGGTGACTCGCAGCCCCACCGGAGCGGCAGTTTGCTGATTACCCGGTAAAAGGGCAAAACCGTCATTGAATCGTTTCAGGCCAGGATGCAAGCCGTCTGTCGGCCGGTTTCTGTGGAATTTTGTTTAATTTTTCTTCTACATTCTTCGTTTTTTGATTGAATGGGCTTAACCATTGCCCACGATTGCCGATTTTTGGCGCTTCTTGTGAACGAAAATTGGATCGCATGGAAACACAGTATACTAATTCTGAGAGTAGACCAACGGTTTTGTTGGTAGATGACGACGAAGAGGACCGGATGTTGATGCGAATGGCGCTTGAATCGATGGAAATGGCGGCCCCGATTCGGGAGTTTGACAGTGGAGAGCGGCTGTTAAGTTTTATGGAGCAGGAAGGCGATTCGCCGGCTGCACTGCGTTCGTGGATCATCATCTTGGATAAATACATGCCGGGCCTGAGCGGATTCGACACGCTGCGGGAAATCAAGGGAAGATCGGTCTGGCAACGCATCCCGGTAGTCTTGTTTGTCAATACGCAGAATCAGGGCGAGATGGAATTGTGCGTCGACCTCGGAGCCACGGTTTGTATCGGTAAACCCCTATATTTTGAAGAAATTAAAGAGCTGATGCGGCAGGTCTACCAGCATTGGCTGGCGTTGACGTCGGCGTCATCGACCAATAATTTATCCGTCCAGTAACCGCACTTCAACCCGCCGGTTTTTCCGTTTATTCTCTTCCGTGTCGTTGGCCGCAATGGGTTTCGTCTGACCGTATCCTTTGAAACGAAGGCGGTTTTCGGGAATGCCGTTGCTAATCAGGTAGGTCGTAATGACCCGGGCGCGGTTTTCGGAAAGCGCCAGATTCAGCCGGGGATCGCCCACGTTGTCGGTATGGCCCGAAATCTCAATTCGCAAACCCGGCCGGCTTTTCAGCAGAGCCACCAACTGATTCAATTGGGTGTAGGATTCGGGGCGCAGTAAATAACTGCTCTGGTCGAAATAAACGTTGTTGAGCGTAACGGTTTTGCCCGTTGTCAGCGTGGCTAAATCCGTATTGACCGGGGCGGCTGCGGTCGCTGGTTTGGCTTCCGGCACCACCGGTTTAGTCTCGGCCACGACCGGGGGAGCCGTTGGCTTGGGGCTGGGTGTGGTCACCACCGGCGGGGTGGTGGCTGGTGAAACCGGTTCTGCGGTGGGCTGCGTTTCGGCTACGACCGGACTTTTGGCCCGCTGCAACCGAATCGTGATGTCGTGCTGGTCTTTCACATCAACGGTATATTCGTAGGGCTGATAGCCTTCAACCTCCACGGTAAACCGGATTTTTTGCCCGAATTCTGCCAGAAACGTAAAGCGTCCTTCGCGCGGTGGCCCGGTCATAATCACCCGTTTTCCGTTAAATTCCTGAATCTGGACATTCAGCTTCTGCCGGATGAGTTGCTTGGTGTCGTAGTCGACCACGGTGACATTAACGGGTGATTCGGCCGAAACTTCGCGTTCCATTTCGAGCACGATGGTTTGCTGGGATTGCTCCGGGTCCGTTACGTGGTCGAGACGAAGAATTTTCTGCGCCGGTCGGTAGCCGGCATAATTGGCATCGAGCCGGTAGATGTTCCCGGCTGGTAGCGCCACCGTATAGGAACCCAATTGCAGCGTACCGCGCTGGACTTTCCTGGTTTTTTCGTTGGTAATGGTCAGGGTTGCCGGAAGCAGGCGGCCGCTGCGGTCTTTCGTTTCAATCCGAACAGTGTATTCTTCCACCGGACTGGTTTGTCCGGCACTAACTACGGCCTGTAGCGTCAGGAGTAGGGAAAGAATAAAAGCGTTAAAACCTTTCATTTCGCTTGAAGACTACGGTTTTCGGCGACGGCTGCCCAGGGCCAGCCCGGCATAGACATCGGCCCCGCGCGGACGCAATTTATTGGAATTACTGCCAATCATCCCAAACAAATTATCGGTTCCCAGAAAAACCGGCCCCACGCGGACGGAAGCCCCGGCCATGAAGGCGTTGTTCAGAAACACCAGCGGAATGGCCACGCCAACCGTGGATGTTTCGAGCCGGGGCGTTATCGCAACCAGCGAAGGCTGGCGAATGGCAATGGCGTCTTTGGCCCGCAAATCCTTGAGTAAAGTCCCCGTCAGGTAGAAGCCCCGCCCGATGTTGATGTCTGCATTGAGAGAAAGTGCCGTTGGCAATCCGGACGTAAACCGCCCGGTGTTGTTGGCTTCGGTCAGATTCAATTCATTGCGAACCACTTCGGCAATGCCTTCGCTGCCTTTGGCGTTGATGAAATCGTCGGACGTAAATTGCTGGTTGGTGGTGTTGATCGAATACCGTTGGACGTACCGGTTATCCTCGTACCGAATGGCACCGATATCCATTAACGCTACCCCTAAACGGAGCGCATACTGGTCCGGGTCATCGGCCGATTTTAGCTGGTACGAAAAGCCAATGTCGGCTCCCCAGCCTCTGCCGGGGTTGTTGCCGTCGAAAAACTGACGCAGGCTGACCGACCGCCCCTGATCCTGCAAATAGGTCGTGTAACCCAGTTCAGCGTTGAGCTGATCGACCTGCATATAATAAGACCCGGAATTGGCGGTATCCGACAGGACGCGGTAGGACAGCCCTTTGTTGTTTAGAAAACCGGCCGTGATGCCCTGAAGGCGTTTCACCGTGACGCCAATCGAAAGTTGCTGATACTCGTCCTGAATGAGTGCTGCCGCCAGTGTCAGCCCAATTTCGGCGTAGGTGTTGGTGTTGATACTGAACTGGTTATCCTTATTCGGAATGTTGTAGAGCTGTTCGTCCTGCAAACCCGCCCGCACCACCGACAGCAGCGATTCCGACGCATTGCGGATCTGGGCCGTGGCCCGTAGCCGGGTTGTCAGCCCAATGGCCGCCCGCCCGCCCAGTTGAAGCAACAGAGACGGCCCGCGCAGATCGGTCCAGGCGGTGGCATTTTTGGGCTTTCCGTTGGCAATTTCTTCCAGGTATTCGGGGCGGAATAAAACGGCTCCATCGGATAGTTTATATTGATCCGGCACCCGTTTCAGTGCAAGCGAAGAGAGCGAATAGGGAGCCTGGTAGCGAACGTAATTGTTGTCGATGTGGGCATTTCCGGCCCCCAGATTCAGGTAAAAACCGTATTTGGAGTCGGTGGCAAAAGCGGGATTCAGATAAAGGCTCTGGGTGCCGCCGTATGGGCTGGGCGCGACACCCAGAAAATTTTGGGCCGCAACCGAAGAGGTAAACAGACAAAAAAATAGAAAACGGGTGAGCCGTAAACCCATAAACAAAAAGGTTATAAATCTAGATTATGAATGATGGATGATGAACGATGAATTAGCTAACGCATACAAGATTCATCGTTCATCACCCATCGTTCATAATTCTTTAAACGCCTTCTGCTTCGACTTGTTTTACTTCGGGCACTAAACGCGTCAGGAGATTTTCGATACCGGCTTTCAGGGTCAGGGTGGAAGAGGGGCAACCACTGCAGGAACCTTGCAGCAACACCTTCACGGTGCCGTCTTCGTCGTTGAACGAGTGGAAGCTGATGGCCCCCCCGTCGGATTCAACGGCCGGGCGAATGTATTGGTCCAGAACGGACTTGATTTTTTGAATCGTCGGCGAATCCGCTTCCACTTTGGTGGTGTTGGAGTCGATGGTTTGCTGGGCAAAAACCGGTTTCTGGTCGTTGAAATACGCCCGGATGTATTGTTTAACCTCAATCAGAACATCTTCCCACTCGGTTTGTTCGTCTTTCGTAACGGTGATAAAGTTGCTGGCAATAAACACCCGCTTCACGTAATCGAAGCCAAATAAAGCCACGACCAGGGGCGAATTTTTCCCGTTGATCAGAGCTTCCGACGCGTCGGCATAATCGAACGAAAGTCCTTCCGGTGCCAACGGAAAGTTCACTACGAACTTCATTGAGTTGGGATTCGGGCTGCTTTCGGTATACAGCGATAAAGCAGGATATAACGTACTCGTCATTTTCGTAATCGTTTCAGTTGTGTATCAAAAACCGCTACTGGGCAAACACCCGTCCGGATTGATTAGTTTACCAACAATAAAAAACCTGTCCGGTATTCCCAGACAGGTTTTGAAGATCGCTGTGAAACCGTCCGGAATCACAACCAGTATTTGATTAAGCTACCGGGGCTTCGGCTACTTCCGTTGCCGGAGCCGCTTCTACCGCTGCCGGGGCTGACGTGACGATGCTCACGAATGAACGACCACCTTTGCCTTTGCGGAAATGTACGGAGCCATCGACCAACGCAAACAGCGTGTGATCACGGCCAATGCCGACGTTTTTGTCGGGGTGATGCTTGGTGCCGCGTTGACGAACGATGATGTTACCGGCAATGGCCGACTGACCACCGAACAGTTTCACACCCAAGCGTTTGCTCATCGAGTCGCGGCCGTTCCTTGAACTACCTACACCTTTCTTGTGCGCCATTTTTTTAGAAAGTTTGAGGTTTGAGGTTTAAGGTTTAAGGAATTTCCGTTTTACACGTTAAACCTTAAACCTCAAACCTTAAACGATAATTACAGAGTTATGTCTTCGATTAATACTTTGGTCAGATACTGACGGTGGCCATTTTTCTTCTTATAGCCTTTCCGACGTTTCTTTTTAAAGACGATCACTTTTTCGCCTTTCAGGTGTTCCAGAATTTTGCCGGAAACCTGAGCGCCTTCGACGGTCGGGGCGCCTACCGAAATAGTCCCGTCATTATCGACAAGTAGTACCTTGTCGAACACAAGTGCAGCGTCCGTGTCGCCTTCTAACCGGTGGGTATAGACGTATCGGCCCTTTTCAACTTTAAATTGCTGCCCTGCGATCTCTACGATTGCATACATGATTGATACAGAAAATGTTGTTTCTCAGAAATGAGGTGCAAATATAGGAGTTTTTGTTTGAAAAAAGAAACCAGAACCTTCTATTCGCCAGAAATGTTAAATTAACAGGAAACGCACTGGTTATTTGTTGGTTAGCACGAATTTTGTGCAGCGTTTTCGGGTTAAACGGCTCGCGGAACGTAGGAGGGGCTGGCCGTCGGTTACCTGGCCGAAAGGGTGTGTGGGTTCGGCATTGTATCGTCCTACGAAGAAGATTATTCCGACTTTAACTCGATTCGTATGAAAGCATGGATAAGCCTGCTTGCTGTGCTGATGATTGCGGCAGCAGCCACGTTTGCTCCGGCACCTCCTTTTGCCGGGGAGAAAGTATATGCCATTGGCGACGCCGTCGTGGATTTTAAGCTAAAAAATGTCGATGGTCGCCTGGTTTCACTGAGCGATTATAAAAACGGGAGAGGGGTCATTCTGGTCTTTACGTCCAATCACTGCCCGTTTTCGAAAGCCTACGAAGAGCGCGTGATGGCGCTGGACCGAAAATACGCCGTGGCCGGTTTTCCGGTGATTGCCATTCAACCCAACGACCCGGGTGCCTACAGCGAGGATTCGTTTGAGAATATGAAAATCCGGGCGCAGGAAAAAAACTATTCATTTCCGTATTTGTCGGACGAAAGCCAGACCGTGGCCCACGCCTTTGGTGCCACCCGCACACCCGAAGCGTTCATCCTGAAACGTTCCGGCGACCGGTTTACAGTCGAGTATACCGGCTCCATCGACGACAGTCCGCAGATTCCTTCGGGCGTGCGACGGCGGTATGTGGAGGACGCGGTCAATAATCTGCTGCAGGGCCGCCCCGTTGTCCTGACCACCACCAAAGCCATCGGCTGCGCCATTAAGTGGAAAAGCATTTGAGGAGTGAAGAGTTAAGAATTAAAAGTAGGCTGACGCATACAGTACTTTTAATTCTTAACTCTTCACTCTTAACTCCCTTTCTTTTGGCACTGCTTTTGACAAGGGGTGTTTACAAACCAATCAATCAGTAAATCGTATGAAAAAGGTGATCATGACGTTCAAACAGATTCGTATGTTGGCCGGGGCAGCTTTCCTTGTGGCTTCATTATCGCTGACGTCTTGTCAGAATGACGGGAAAAATGAATCCCGCACCGAAGATGCTATGGAAAAAACGGGTGAAGCTGTAGAGGCTGATGCCGAAGAAGCCGGTGATAAAATGGAAGCCAAAGGCGATGAAGCGGCTGCCGATTTTCGGGAGGAACGCGACAAAGTCGTGGCTGATATTAAGGAAGAACAACGGGATCTGGATGCCCGTATCGATAAGTTAAAGGCGGATATCAACCGCGAAGGGGCGGAAGCCAAGGCAAAATCCAAAGAAAAACTGGCCGAACTGGAAGAAGACCGGAAGGAACTGGGTCAGGATCTGGAAAACGCTCAGAACGCCACCGCAGCCGCCTGGAAAGATGTGAAAAAAGGCTTTAAGGAAGCGGGCAAAAGCATCGGCGATGCGTTTGACAAAGCCGGTGAAAAACTCGATAACGACAACAACTAATTTCAGTTAGGTAAGTAGAAAAGCCGCTCCGACCGCGCTGGTTGGGGCGGCTTTTTTGTGGAAAAATGTACCCAAAGTGTTGGCGTAAATGAACAGTGTCCGGGAAAAAAGCGTTGGGAATTCGGTGGTTTTGAAAACCTGACCATTATTTTTTTCAGGCTTCAAAAAAATAATTGGTGGCAGTCAGCGATCCCGTAGGCGTATTTAACCCTCATAAACCTTTGATTGTAACGTTCACTTTGCTGCGGTATCCGGCACGGGGCTGGTATCCGGCTTTTGCCAACATGGGCCGGTGGGTCATGCAACCTTTTCGGGCGGAAGGGCTGCAGTTTCAGAAAATGATGGGCTGTGGGCGCAACTTCGGCCTGATTCCGGATTTATCGGCCTATGTTTTTCTCGGCGTCTGGACGGACGAAAAAGCCGCCCGCTTGTTCTTTGAGTCAGACCGCTGGAAAACGCTTTGCAAAAGCACGAAGGAGGTGGGAACCCTGTATATGAACCCGTTGCGGTCGCACGGCGCATGGGATGGACAAAATCCGTTTGAAGGGCCGGAGCCCTCGCGTTCGACCGGTTTTCCGGTGGCCGTGCTGACGCGTGCCACACTTCGGCTGGCGGCTTTGCCCGATTTCTGGCGGCACATTCCGCAGGCCCGTCAACGCCTGAAAGCCTACGCGGATGATCTGCTTCTGGCCATTGGTGTGGGTGAAAAACCATTTACGCAACAATGCACGATCAGCGTCTGGAAGGACGAGAAAACCATCGATCAGTTTGCCTACCGGCAGAGCGGCCACAAGGAGGTGGTTCGGCTGACGCGCGAACGACGGTGGTATTCGGAAGAACTGTTTGCCCGGTTTGCCGTCGTCGGAAGCGAAGGGACTTTTTCCGGGAAACCGCTCCTGTCGGGAACCGCTCTATAAGATCGCCATCAATTCTTTCAGGTGCTGGATTTCGTAGGTTGGCGCGACTCCTTCAATGGGCAGGCTGGCGGTATTGTAATAGACCACGTCCATGCCCGCGTTCAGGGCTCCGCAAACGTCGGCTTCATAATTATCGCCAATCATCAGGCTTTCACCGAGGGATGCGCCCGACACATTTAGCGCAAACTCGAAAATGCGCGGCTCCGGCTTTTTGGCTTCGGCTTTCTGGATGGTCACAATGTGCTGAAAATAGTCGGTCAGGCCTGAACTGGCCATTTTCAATGCCTGAATTTCGTCAAAACCGTTGGTAATGACGTGCAACTGATAGCGCTCTTTGAGGTAGTCCAGCACATCGGCGGCCGATTCCATCAGGTGCGGTTTGCGGGGCAGCAGTTGCAGATAGGCCTCATTCATCTGGTCACAAACGGAATGATCCGAAACGCCGACGGCATCCATGACCATCCGAAACCGGTACTTCCGAATGTCGGTATGGGTCAGCCGGTTGTTGTAAAAATCGGACCAGAGCTGGTTGTTGATGGCAATAAAGTGGCGGTTAAACTCGTCGGCGGAGGCAATACCGGCCTCCGAGAGCCGGAATGTCTCATACAATTCAAAAATCGATTCCGTTGAGTTCCGGTCAAAATCCCAGAGGGTATGATCGAGATCAAAAAAAAGATGTTTATACATGGCTCAGAAAGTCAGGCGTCAGGACGCCGACAGACGTTGCGTACCACTGCCCGGCCGGTATGTCCTGACGCCCGAACCCTTAAAACGGGAGCACCAATCGCTCCACCGGTTGATCATTGACGAGGTGGCTTTCTACAATTTCTTCGACGTCCGAAAGTTGTACATTGCCGTAATAGGTGCCTTCCGGATACACTACCATTGAAGGCCCCAGGGCGCAGGTGTCGAGGCAGCCGGCGCGTTGGGCGCGGATGTCAATTTGTAAACCGCGTTGTTTCAACGCATCCTTGAACGCATCGACCAGCGCCAGGCCGTGGGCTTCTCCACAGCTTTTTTTTGGGGCTGGTTTTTGATTGGTACAAATAAAAACGTGTTTCTTAAATTTCATGAGAATGGATTCAATCGCGCCGATGGCGAATTTCGTATATGAGTAAGAATTACAAAGTTCTGTTAAAAATCTCAGGAGTGCTACCCGAATTGTAAGGAAAGAATTTCGGCCGGTTTAAACCCTTTGGTATCATTTTGGGTCTATCCAACAGGGCAGTAAAAAAAGTACAAATCAATCCTTGAATAAGGCAGAAATGTATAAATGATCAGGAATTAAAGTTTTTTTTACAATTCACACAATAAAGTGTTGTATTTTGACTGATTAGTATGAAAATAATTTTTCCGCCTATTGCAAAGTACAATGAAAATATTTTACTTTGAGACAACCAATCAGATCTTTCACTAAAAATCCCAACGCTCACACACTATCGATACAAAGCTCTACGTTACCTAACTGATTACTGAAAATGGACAAATTGCAGGTTAGCGACAGTGAGCTTATATCCCTGTACATCCGCGGTAGTGAAAAAGCCTTCGAAAAACTGGTTCAGCGCCACAAATCGAAAGTTTATACCACGATTTATCTGATTGTAAAGGACCAGTACGTTGCCGAAGACTTAATGCAGGACACCTTCATCAAGGCCGTTGAAACATTAAAATCCGGTAAGTACAACGAAGAGGGTAAATTTTTGCCCTGGATTATTCGGATCGCTCACAACCTGGCTATCGACTTTTTTAGGAAAGAAAAACGCTACCCCAATGTAGTGTTTGAAGATGGTAGTAATGTGTTTAATACGCTGGAATTTGCCGAAGACTCCATCGAGTCGGTGCAGATTCGGCAGGAAACACATGAACATCTGCGTGAGCTGATTCAACGGCTGCCCGAGCAGCAGCGTCAGGTTCTGATTATGCGGCATTATGAGGAAATGAGTTTCCAGGAAATCGCCGATGCAACCGGAGTCAGTATCAATACGGCATTGGGGAGAATGCGTTATGCTTTAATTAATTTGCGTAAGCAGTTAAGCAAACGTTCCCCATACTATGATACAAATTTTTACCAACGATGACGTAATCCGGTATGTCTACGAAGAGACTTCCACCGAGGAAAACCTCTTGATCGAAGACGCCCTCATGGCAGAACCGGAATTGATGAGCTTCTATTTGGATACGCTCGAAATCAAGTGTTTGATGAACAAAATCGAACGCAAACCGGCCGAGCGCACCGTTCAAAACATCCTGAGTTATTCGAGAAATTACGCGGCAAACCCGTCAGCTTAAGACTTTTAGGCTGACGGGTTTCTGTTTTCTCCGCTCAACTCTTTTTATCTCTGCTTAACTCCGCGAAATCGTTTAAAAATTGTTTCGCAGAGTTGAGCAGAGTAAAAAGAGTTGAGCGGAGTGGATTATCTTTGCTTTATGCTAAAGAAAGAACGGTTTCGCCATTTTCTCGATTATTTCATTACCAACTTTCCGGAGCCTAAAACCGAATTAAACTTCCGCAATCCGTATGAATTGCTGGTGGCGGTTATTTTGTCCGCTCAATGCACCGATAAACGGATCAATCAGGTGACACCGAAACTGTTCGAACGGTTTCCCGAACCGGAATCACTCGCGGCAGCGTCGGTCGATGAGGTGTTTAGTTACATTCGGAGTGTTTCCTATCCGAACAACAAGGCGAAGCACCTGGTGGGCATGGCGAAGGTGTTGACGGAGGAGTTTGGGTCGGAAGTCCCGGCGAAAGTGGACGACTTGCAGAAGATGCCGGGGGTAGGTCGAAAAACCGCCCACGTCATTGCGTCCCTTATTTTTAATCAGCCAACGATGGCGGTCGATACGCACGTCTTCCGCGTGTCGCACCGGCTGGGATTGGTGCCTAAAACCGCTACGACGCCCCTGGCGGTTGAGCTGGCGTTGGTGAAATACATCCCGAAAGAATACGTCCCCAAAGCCCACCACTGGCTGATTTTGCACGGACGGTATGTGTGCATTGCCCGTTCACCCAAATGTTCGGAATGCGCCTTGACGCATTTTTGTCTATATTTTGAAAAATCAATCGGAACACGGATTTAACGGATAAAAAAACAGATAAATCATTTTAAATCCGCTCCATCCGCGTTCCCATTAGCAATTAGAACTGCTCGATACCTGCAAAGAAGAAGTCACCCTCGATTTTCGCGTTATCGTCGGAGTCCGAGCCGTGAATGGCGTTGGCTTCGATCGACTTGGCAAACCGCTTCCGGATGGTTCCCTCTTCGGCCTGGGCCGGGTTGGTGGCACCAATCAGCTTGCGGAAATCAGCCACGGCATTGTCTTTTTCCAGAATCATCGGAATGATGGCTCCGGACGACATATAGGCGCACAGGTCGTTGTAAAAAGGGCGTTCGCTGTGAACGGCGTAAAACTGGCCGGCCCGCTCTTTCGTTAGCAGGGCTTTCTTTACGGCTACAATCCGAAATCCGGCTTCTTCGATCATTTGAATGATTGCACCGGAATTACCCTCCGCTACGGCGTCGGGTTTAATCATCGTGAACGTACGGTTGGTCGTCATCAGGGAGTGAAACAAAATATTATTTGGCTCCAAAGGTATAAAGATTAGAGAACAATTCTTCGTAATTTTGCGAATTGATACCTGCCCGTTCACCCGGGGTAATTCATAAATGCAAGACTTCGACGCTATCCGTACGCTGATTGACCAGCCCCAGACGGTGCTGATTACCACCCATCTAAACCCTGATGCCGATGCCATGGGCTCGTCGCTGGGCCTGGCGGGTTATCTGAAAAAACGGAACCACCATGTAACGGTGATTACGCCGACCGATTATCCCGAAAACCTGTACTGGTTGAGCGGTAACGACGACGTGCTGGTGTTCGAAGAAAAGAAACGGGTTGAAATCAGTCAGTTGTTCGAACAGGCCGACGTTATTTTTTGCCTGGATTTCTCCGCACTCAACCGCATCCGGGATCTGGAACCACTGGTGCGGCAGTCACGCGCCAAAAAGGTGATGATCGACCACCACCTGGAACCGGAGTCGTTTGCCGATTTTGCCTACTGGGATACGAAAGCAGCCGCAACCGCTCAGCTTGTGTTTCAACTGATCGATCGG
Source organism: Larkinella punicea (assembly GCF_003334855.1). Classification (GTDB taxonomy): domain Bacteria; phylum Bacteroidota; class Bacteroidia; order Cytophagales; family Spirosomataceae; genus Larkinella; species Larkinella punicea. The sequence goes on along the minus strand of NZ_QOWE01000005.1, from coordinate 234,335 downwards.
TTCGGTGATAAATCTCTCGTCGATGTGGGCATGGCCGAATGCCTTTACGCCGGTATTATGACCGATACGGGATCATTCCGACATGCCAGCACCACGGGCGATGTACACCGGGTGGTCGCCGAATTGATCGATATTGGCATTGAAGTGAGTCCCATCCACCGCCGGATTTACGACAACGTTTCGCTCGATAAACTTCGGTTTACGGGCTATGCGTTATCGGAGAAGCTGGTGGTTTTGCCGGAATACCGGTTTGCCTACATTACCATTACCGATGCGGAACTGAAGCGGTTCCGGTCGAAAATGGGCGATACGGAAGGTCTGGTCAATCAGGCGCTGGCGGTCGAGGGCGTCATTATGGCGGTCATTCTGATCGATCGGGGAGACGAGGTGAAAATGTCGTTCCGGTCGGTGGGTGACTTTTCGGTGCGTGATCTGGCCAGCCAGCATTTCAGCGGGGGTGGTCATAAAAATGCCGCCGGTGGCCGGACAACGCTGTCACTCAAGCAAACCGAAGAAAAATTACTGAGTGTATTACCGGCGTATCAGGAGCAATTGCTGGAGTCGGTTTGAAGACGGTTTATGGTTTATAATGTATCGTTTATGGTTGGCTGATCGATATGACACGTCAGCCAACTATAAATTATAAACCGTAAACGATAAACTATTTTTGTCAACTAAACAAAGTCCCGTTTGTGGTGTGTAGTTAACCACAAATTTTAAAACCAAACTACGAACTACAAACACTAAATTTCATGACTATCAAAACCGTTAGTAAACTCTCTCTGCTGGTCGTGGTACTGGCTTCCTGCGACAACAACCGGGTGCAAGTAACCGAAACCGGCTTGAAGTACAAGTTTCACGAAGACGTTGAAGATACGCGCAAAGCGAAAGTCGGCGACGTGATGACCTTTAATTTAACGGTCAAAAACAGCAAGGATTCACTTCTGGGCAGCAGCTATCAGAACGGTGCGCCCGTGAAACAGCCTTTGCAGGCATCGACATTCAAAGGCAGCCTCGAAGAAGGTCTGGCTCTGTTGAGTAAGGGTGATAGTGCCACCATTTATGTCAACGCCGATTCGATTGCCGGCCGGTCGCAGCAACCCCTGCCGCCGTTTATTCCCAAAGGCTCCGACATTGCCTACACCATCAAAGTGATCGATATCCAGTCGATGGAAGAATTCCAGAAAGCGCAGGTATCGCTTCGGGAAAAGCAGAAAGGCACCGACGACAAAACCATCGCCGATTACGTAGCCAAAAACAAACTGGCCGGGCAGAAAACCGCATCCGGTTTGTATGTCGTCATTACGCAACCGGGAACGGGTGCAAACCCGGGCTCGGGTGACGTCGTGAAAGTAAAATATACCGGTAAACTGATGAACGGAAAGGTGTTCGACAGTTCCGACAAAAATCCGCAGACGCAGGCCGGGATCGACTTTCCGCTGGGTCAGGGAGCCGTTATTCCGGGCTGGGATGAAGGTGTTCGCCAACTGAAAAAAGGCGGTAAAGGACTTCTCATCATTCCGTCGGGCCTGGCCTACGGCATAGAAGGCGCACCGGGTGCCATTCCGCCAAACTCCGTGATCATGTTCGATGTGGAACTGGTCGATGTTAAAAAAGGAGCCGCGCCGACCCCGCAGATGCCACAAATGCCGCAGGGCGGACGGTAACCAATACCCGAAATCTGTGAACGAACCCGATACCAGATTCGTATCGGGTTCGTTGTTTATTAATAGAAGTTGAGTAAAAGCGTATTTAGATACACGAATGAGATGGCAGGAATGAAAAATTGGCTGAAATGGAACGTTGCTGTTTCGCTGATTGGGCTGTTGATCGCACAGGAAAGCTGTGCGCCGGATCCGGGCGAAGCGTTGAACGATCGCAAGCGACGCGAAAACGAGGAGGAAATTAAGGCTTATATTGCTCAGGAAAGCCTCCCGGCCGCTAAGGATGATGTAACCGGTTTGTATCTTGCTAAAACGAAAACCGTTCCGACCGGGCAGACTCCGGTAGTGGGCGACGAAGTTCGTTTTTATTTTGTGCAACGTCGGCTGGATGGTGTCATTGTCGACAGTTCCGAAACATTCGCCAAAAAGCCGAGCGTCGTCACGATTGGAGCGCCCTTGCAGGGAACCATCACGGCCCGGCTTTACACTGGCTTGCAATTGCTGAAAGAAGGCGAAGAAGGCATCGTATTGGCGCCCTACGACCCAACCGACAACAAGAGTGGCAATTTACTCCTCCCGGCTTATACGCCCGTCCGGTATGACATTACGGTGGTCAGCGTCCGAACCGAAGAAGAACAGATTCAGGATTATCTGGTTGCCAAAGGCTTGACAGCGGCTGAGAAAACCGCTTCCGGTCTGCGGTTTCTGCTGACAAAAGCCTATCCCGATTCGGCCCTCGTGAAAGTAGGGCAGTCGGTAAAAATCAAATACAAAGGCACCCTGCTGAATGGCAATCAATTCGATGCCAATGCCGATGGGGCCGATTTTAACATTGGAACGGGTGCGGTTATTGCCGCCTGGGATGAAGCGCTGGTAAAAATGCGGGAAGGTGAAAAAGCCACGATCGTTCTGCCTTCGACCATTGGGTATGGGCAGCTAGGAAAGGCTCCCATTCCTCCCTACGCTTCGCTCGCATTTGATATAGAAGTCGTTAGTGCCAAATAAATAATCTTTCCAGATCAATAGGCTGCCTTTAGCGAGGCAGCCTATTTTTTTAATCCATTTTATGACACTTTGTTTCGCCACCAACAACGCCAACAAACTGGCCGAAATCGCGGCACTGCTGGGCGACCAGTTTACCTTGAAAACCCTACAGGATATTGGCTGTTTTGAAGAAATTCCCGAAACGCAGGCCACCATTCCCGGCAATTCCCGCCAGAAAGCCGAACACGTCTGGGACCATTACCAAGTCAATTGTTTTGCCGATGATTCGGGCCTGGAAGTCGATGCGCTGGACGGCGCACCGGGCGTCCACTCAGCCTATTATGGCGGTCACCCGCGCAGCTACGAACGCAACCTGAATTTGCTGCTGACCAACCTGAAAGACCAGACCAATCGCCGGGCGCGGTTTCGGACGGTGATCACGCTGGTCATCGACGGGCAGTATTGGTCGTTCGAAGGCGTTGCCGAGGGGCAGATTCTGACTGAGCCACGCGGTACCGGCGGGTTTGGCTACGACCCCATTTTTCAACCCGACGGCCACGATCGCACCTTTGCCGAGATGAGCATGGAGGAGAAAGGCGACATCAGCCACCGGGGAAAGGCATTTGCTAAACTGGTGGCGTTTTTGAAAGAGTTGCCCCCGACAACTTAAAGGGCAGGGCTGTTAGGTTCTGCACTTGTTTGCCCCCCAACCCCGACGCTTCGGGGTTGGGGGCAAACAACAAAAAAGGCTTCCCGTTCAGGAAGCCTTTTTTGTGCGTAAGATCAGCGCTATTAATAGAATTTCGCCCGGCGATCTTTCACTTTGGCGTTTTCACGAATGGCTTCATTGATCATAAAACCGGTGCGGCTGCTGGCATTTTGCTGAAGCTGGGTCTTGTAAACCGTGTAATCAGCTACCGTTGGGGCTGGCGTTACGGAGGTGGTTTCCACGATCAGGACACCGGCATCGCCCGCAAAAGGCTTCGAGCGTTTGCCGTTTTTCAGACCGAAGATTTTACCGACGGCTACCGGATCGACGCCCGCGCTTTTCAGAAAACCGTTCGCCAGGTTCAGGTCGGGTACTTCTTCGACCAGGGCACCGGCACCGTATTTCTGGGCAATCGACTCGAGGGTTCCCGATGCACTGTTCAATTTGGCAATGATCTGTTCCGCCTTCACCTGATTGCGAACTTTCGCGGTCAGTTCCGGACGGAAGTTGTCGATCTTCACTTCATCTTCGGATGTTTCGCCGGTCAAAACCGCCACCACATACTGGTCATCCACTTCAACCGCCGATGAAACGTCGTTGACGTCCGTATCCTCGTTGAAAGCCCAGCGAACCAGTTCACGGGCATTTCCCAGCGCGTTGACGCTGGTTGAGTTTTCCGGAATCCGTTCGGCCGTGGCTACCACCAGTGTTTTGTCTTTCTTCGCATTTTCGTCAAACGCTTCCTTGGTCTGGCTTTCCGTCGCGAACTGCTCGGCTTTGCGATACACTTCATCGCGGGTTGCCTGGCTCGGGGTAATGGTTTTACCGATCGTCGAAATCCGGTACAGGGTATTCGTTTTCGGCTCGGTTACTTTGATGATGTGGTAGCCAAATTCGGTTTCAACCAGACGCGGAATCAAACCGGTGCCGTTGAAGCCGAAAATCGCATCCTGGAACGGTTTCACCATCTGGTTGTTGTTTTTGAAATACCCCAGGTCACCACCCTGCTGGGCCGATCCGTCGGCGCTGTTGGCTTGGGCGAGGGCTTCAAAGCTGGCTCCTCCCTGAATTTGACGCAGAATGCCTTCGGCCGTAATCCGGGCTGCGGCTTTCGCTGAATCGCTGCCGGCGGCACGAATCAGGATGTGGCTGGCCCGAACCGTGAAGTTGGTGTCCTTTTTAACGCCACCATACTTGTAAATGAAATACGTGTTACCTTCTTTGTAAGGGCCGTATACACCACCCGGTGCAAACGTACCGACAGTGGCTTTCAGTTGTTCGGGCATTTCGCCGAGCGTCATGTACAACGGAGCCTGAATGTCGGAGTTCATCCGGGCATACGAAGAGTCGTTCGTGGCCGTTGCCAGACCACGGGCCAGCGTTTTAATCTGATCGTATAAGGCCGTGCTGTCTTCTTTTGACGGTGCTACCGGGAAGGTTACATACTGAATCGTCCGGCTGTTGATGCTTTTGTATTCGTCCTTGTGCTTGTCCAGGTATTCCTGCAACTGGCCATCGGTTATTTTCACCGTCGTATCCGGAACGGAGTAATACGGAACCAGCAGGAATTTGGCATTGGCGCGGGTGTTCTGGGCCTGGTATTCTTTCTGGGCTTCGGCGGTTGTGACAAACGACGATAACCGCAGCAGGTTTTCGTATTTGGTCCGGGTGCGGTCGGCGCTCAGATTTTTCTCAAAATTGGCCCAGGCCTGTTGTTGTTCGGCGGGCAGCGTTTTGAGGCTTTTCAGGTAATTGATAACGGTATTTTTGTCGAAAGAACCGGTTTTGGGGTCCGTAAACGTCTGCCGGATGGCGGGGCTGATGTAATTCCCCTGCACCATATCGACCAGTTCGTCGGGCGTTACCGACAGGCCGAGGGCATCGTATTCTTTCTGATACGCAATGTCTAAAATGAACTGATTCCAGGCCTGGTCGCGAAGTTGAACCTGGTCCTGTTCGGTAGCCGGGCGACCGGTTTGTTGCTCATAAGCGGCCCGGGCTTCATCGACTTTCGCATTGAATTCCGGATACGAAATCTTTTGGCCGGCAATCTCACCCACATTCTGATCCTGTCCGCCAAACAGGCTTCCCGGACCGAGCAGATCACCTCCTACAATAAATAAAATCAAGCTGACGGCAATCACACCAACCGCAACGCCTGATTTTTCTCTGATCTTGTTAATTAAAGCCATTGTTAGTTTTACGCAGAAATTTGACCCGCAAAATAACACTTATTCTCACAGAAATACAAGGAGAAAACGGGGGCGAATAGGCTGTGTTTCAAAATTAACGCGGCTGACACGGGTGGGTTGGACGCTTATCCGAAGCGTCCTGTTTTTCGCAAATCTTTTGGAAAGCAGGACGCGGGGACTTTAGCCGATGTTTGCTGATGCCAACCGGGCCGGGAATCGTTGGTGGGGCTCCACCTGGTGAATGACGACCAGATTTGACGCACATCGGTCGCTTATGGGTTGATGGTCAGACGGAAAACGAAACCTCTTTTTCGCCACAAGGCTCCTCAGACGAAGCCTGAACAACCTTATGACGCAGCCTGTTCCCGGAAGCAATGCAGAGCGATGCCGGAGTCCTTAAAACAAGAAGAAAAGTGACAGCCCGGCGCAGGAAAAACGGGTAATCCAGCGAATTTGGGGCTATCATCAGCTATTCTTTTACCCCGGGCTTCAGGGAATAAACGACGGTTTTATGCGGTTATTACCAGCGTTTATACCCTGAAATTGTTTACTACGAATGCTTTTATTTCCTCCTCAACAATAAGAACATCCAGCCGTCGTTGAAGCCGGAATGACTTGGTCAGGAATTATAAGACAGGCCGGGCCTTCGCACTGCGGAAAAAAGGAGAGTGTATGCATTTCATCAAGTTACTGATGTGGCTAAATAAGCTACATAACCATTCGCTATATTGAGCCGGGTTTTAGAATTATTCCAGATTATAAAGGATGGTTTAAGGAAACAAGTTGGCAGAATAACGGGTTTCTTTTGAGTATTTATTACCATATGATTTTGAGCGTAAACTTCACTTTTTTGCTACAACTCAAAATTGGTGAAAAGCGGCTGAAACAAATTCTAAAACCGTTGGCAAAGACGTCCGCCAATAGGTCCAGGTGTGGCCGCCATCCCGAATCCGAAATTCGTGTGGAATTTCTTTTTTGCGCATGGCAATATGAACCAGTGAGTTTCCTTCATACAGGAAGTCGTCGTCACCGCAATCAATGTACCAGCGGATTGCTTTTTTCTGATTATCGGGTACATTGTTCACCAGATTCAACACACTTTGGCGGTTAAAATAAGCCTGCAGTTCGTCGTCCGTTGCCGTCTGGTTGGTTCGGGCCAGCCGGGTTTTGGCATCTTCGGTTGAGACCGGTCCCGTGGCCGCGCTGAGGGGGCAGGCCGATGAAAACAATTCGGGGTGGTGGAGCGCATAGGTGAAGGTGCCACCGCCCCCCATCGACAAACCGGAAATGGCCCGAAACCGCTTTTCCGCTTTGATTCGGTAGTTTTTTTCAACGAAAGGCATCAGTTCTTCAAAGAAAAAATCTTCGTAGCGCCATTCCCCTTTTACATCATTTTCATAACCACGACGGCCGGTATTGGCGTCGGGCATCACGATAATCATGGGGGTTGCTTTGCCCTCCGCAATGGTTCGGTCGGCGATGTGAAGGACCTCGCCGAATTGTACCCAGCCCGTGTGGTCGTCGCCGGCACCGTGCAGCAGATACAACACCGGGTAGGTTCGCTGCGAGGTTTCGTAGTCGGGGGGTAAATAAATCGCAAACTTCCGGTCACTCTTCAGAATCCGGCTTTTTAACGATTGGTTATCCAGCACTTTTCCCGTTTGGGCAGCCACCAGAGCAGGCAAAACTGCCAGGAACATCAGCACCTGAAACGTAGTTTTTTTCATGTACGACAAGGGGTTTAGGAGTGAGTTAAAACCGTTCGTCAAAGAGCCCTTCTACTCCCGTAAAATTGCCCGGTCATGACATCTCCGACGACTTTCCAAGATACGACAAAGAAATAAAAAAGGAACGCAAGTCGCCCTGCGTTCCTTTTTTAACCAACTTTTTGTGGCCTTACATCGCGTCCTGAATCGCTTTGATGGTATCATAGTGTTTTTGCAGGGTCGGAAGGGTCTTTCCTGCGAACGCTTTTACATCCGGATCTTTGGCGTTAAAGGAAGCATCTTTAAAAAGGTCGATATCTTCCTTGTGGTCATCGACCATCAGTTTAACGTATTCTTTGTCAAATTCTGCCCCCGAGAGTTTGCTTAAATCGTCCACATGTTTCTGATGATCTTCGCTTAGGGTAGCCGGTATGGTGATGTTCTTGGAGGTGGTCAATGTTTTTAATTCATCGTTGGCTTTGGCATGATCGGAGGCCATCATGGCACCAAATTCCTTCACTTTCGGATTCAGTGCTTTCTGTTCGGCCAGTTTTCCCAGTTCGACTTCCATCATGCCCCCGCTGGCTGCTTTTATCGCAAATTCGGAATCATCTTCGGGCATGTCTTTCTCGTCATTGGCTTCTTCGGCCTGTTCCGCGCTGTCCTTATTGCTGCTACTATTACACGCCTGGAAGGTGTACGTCCCCAATACTAACAGCAGGAATAAACTTACTTTTTTCATGATCGTTGAGCTTTTATTGTGTGAGATGTTTTGTTAGACTCTTGACCGTAAAACTCACGATTCCGGGTAAAGTGTTTTCAATTATCCTGAATATTATCCAAAGGCCCGGAATGGGCGACCCGGAAATGTTGCATCAGCATATTCGTTTTTTTGGTTTCCTGTACGGAATATGAATCCTGCTTTGCGGGATAATGGCCGGAATTAGTATGATGGGAAGTTTCGCTAATTAATAAATGATCAAGTAGTGATGAAACGATAACATAATTCATGTTGAAAAAAAAACTGCGCTTTTTAAACCGTCTTTGGAACACTTTATTCGGCCTTTTTGCGTACTTATCCTGAAGTGATCGGGTGGAACCACTGTTTTACCAGACATATTCTTTGCCGGAAAAAAGGCCGTTTCGTTGGGCTAATTTATCAAGTGAATCGTTGATCAGCCTCTAAACGAAATTAATTATTTATTAAAGAAGTCTTTTTTTATACCAATCGATTTAAATAAAAGTAAAATAAATTAAACAGAATTGAATAGCTTTGCAGGCAAACATTTTTCAACACACCCAATGAAAGTAAAACCGAACAAAATCCGTTTCTTCTCACCGGAAGACAATACGGATGAAGCACCCAAAGTAACACCGAAAGAGACTTCGTTTTCGACGTCTGTGACCAAAACCGGTCGCCTGGCTTTCCCCCAAAAACTGATGGAAGGATTGAGCATCGATCCTTCAAAACCCCACTACAAAGTGGGAACGGTTAACCGTCGCAAAGGCGTAAAAGCGTTGTATCTGATTCCAACGGAAGCCGGTGATGATGAAGCGTTTGAATTGTCAAAAACCGGTCGTGGTTATTCCATTCCCCTGAAAGGAGTCTTCCAGAAGATCGGCCTTAATTTTCAGGATCATGAATACACGTTCGTGATTAAGCCCTATGAGTATGGTGATGGCGTATCCGGTTTTGAACTGGTTTCTGACCAGCAAACACCACGCACGGCAGCCTCTGATGAATCGGAGGAGTAAGCTTCGGATAGCCGGATTGTTGTTCGCTCTTGTGGCGAACCTTTCCGGCTTTTCTCAGTCGACGTATTCCCAACATCTGTTGGCGCATCGGGAAAACTATAAAGCGGAATTCCTGAAATCGCCGAAGAGTCCGTTAAAAAAAGAGGATTTAAAAAATCTTCGCTTCTACGATCCTGATTCTATGTATCGGGTCGAAGCCACGGTTCAGCGAACGCCCCAAGCCGAGCCGTTTGATTTACCTACCTATGACGGTCAGAAAAAAAGCTACGTTCCGTATGCCGTTCTGACGTTCCGTATTCATGGTAAACCGTACCAACTGACGCTTTACCGAAGCCTGCAACTGGCGCGTTTACCCCAATACCGGGATTACTTATTTCTGCCGTTTAAAGATGCCACCAATGGCCGGGAAACCTACGGCGGTGGGCGTTACATCGACCTGCGGATGGGGGATGTCAAAGAGGGAAAGATTGTAATTGATTTCAATAAAGCCTACAATCCGTCCTGTGCCTACAGCGACGGTTATGCCTGTCCAATTCCACCCAGAGAAAACCATCTGGCGGTGGCTGTGGAAGCGGGGGAGAAGAATTATGAGTTAAGAGTTAAGAATTAAGAGTTAAAAATTAGCTATTGCCTTTAAGGGCGTCAGCCAACTTTTAACTCTTAATTCTTAACTTCTTTAACTCCAATCCCGATCCGACGAATCGCGGGTGTTCCAGCTATCGGTGGGGGCAAACCAGGTTGCGCCTTTCCGGAGGAATTTCTTGGCAACTTCTTCGTTGAGTTCGACACCCAGTCCCGGTTTGTCGGGCACTTTCACGAAACCTTTCTCAACGATCGGCTTGATCCCGGTCACAATGTCTTCCCAGCCTTCCACGTCAACGCCGTGGTGTTCCAGCGCCACAAAGTTTTCGGTGGCAGCCGCGCAGTGAATGTTGGCCATCATGCAGATCGGCGAACCGGCAAAGTGCATTGCCATCGGAATACCGGCTTCTTCGGCGTAATCCCCGATTTTTTTGGTTTCCAGTAAACCGCCCGACGAAGCCAGATCCGGGTGAATCATGTCGATGGCCTTGGCGTCGATGAGCTTGATGAATTCTTCCTTGGCGAAAATGTCTTCACCGGTCAGTGTGGGTGTTTCGATGGCATCCGAGATTTGCTTCCACTGATCGGTATAGAACCAGGGCACCAGGTCTTCGAGCCACGCCAGCCGGAACGGTTCCATGGCTTTGCCAATCTGAATGGCGGTATTGACGTCGAAGTGTCCGAAGTGGTCGGCAGAAAGTGGCGTGTCGTAGCCCACGATGTCCCGGACTTTGCTCACGTGCAAGGCCAGCGCGTCGATGCCTTTTTTCGTTACCTGAATGCGGGTAAACGGGTGTTTGGTCTGCGCATAATTGCCCATCAGCCCCGGTTTGGCATCATTCCATTGTTGCTTGACATTCCAGTTCTTTGTACCGACCAGCATGCCCGGCGTGTCGGCCAGCATTCCGATGCCGAAGTCCATCTTCAGGAACGTATAGCCCTGATCCCGGCGCCGGACCATGTGTTTGGCAAATTCGTCGTAGTCCTTGCCTTCGGGCGTATCGGCGTAGAGCCGGATGTAATCCCGGTATTTACCGCCCAGCAACTGGTAAGCCGGCACGTTATAAGCTTTTCCCGCCAGATCCCACAGGGCCATTTCGACCCCGCAGACGCCCCCGGCAGCCCGGCCATGATTCCCAAATTGCTTAATCTGTTTGAAGATCTGCTCGACATTGCACGGGTTTTTCCCCAGAATGCGGCTTTTCAGCATGAGTGCGTAGTTGGCACTGGCGCCGTCCCGCACTTCACCCCAGCCTACCAGCCCCTGGTTGGTATCGATCCGGATGATGGGGCTCGAAAAAGGAACGCCCTGCAAAACCGCAATGCGCATATCGGTGATCTTGAGATCCGACGGTTTCGATTCGCGCTTTACTTTCTGGGTGATAAACTCCAGTTCGCGCTCCGGTCGTCCGTCGAACAACATTCCCATCGACAGACCGCCCAGAGCCGAGTTGCGCAGAAAACCACGCCGGTCGACGCCGGAAGACGGACCTCCCAGACGGGGTTCGGCGGCTGTCGGTGCAGGGTATTTCTTCAATAAATCAAGTAGGTGTTGAATTTTTTTCATGCGTTTAACTGGATTTAGGTAATACTATTTCATTCAATCGGTATTTACATAGAAAAGCAAACTTCAGTCTGGATATAATTCAATTTATTGAGAAAGTTAATGAAAAACCTCATTTTTTCGTTTTGGTGGCCTATTTTTTTACACCAGCTGTCTGGGTCAGTATTTTACCCAACCTCCTGTCTTTATGAGTAGACCTTTTTGACTTTTCTAATTCCTTAATCTTTCCGGGTGCAGCATCTGCGTGCAGTTTTGCTGACCGGCAACCCTTAAAAAAGCGATGATAAAGAGAACACTTGTAGTACTGACAATTGCCCTTTCGGGAAGTCTGACGGCCCAGGCCCAGCGGGTTGGCTCATCGGTTGAGCAGGTTACCGCTTTAACGTCTAACTGGAAAGGAGCTCGTCTGCCCGATGGCCGGCCCAATGTGCCGGATCTGGTTCTGGAGCGGCTGCAAAACTGTACGCTGGAGCAAATCTGGGGGTATCTGGGGAATAAAGGCTACCGCAACCAGGTCGAGAAAAACTGGGTCATTCTCAAACCCGGCGAAACCATGACCGGACGGGTGGTTACGGCGCAGTTTATGCCGACCCGGCCCGACCTCGACAGTCTGGTGAGGAAGCAGGGTAAAGCCGAAGGGCGGTCACAAAAAGGCGGCATCAACATCTGGCCAATCGATATTCTAACCAAAGGCGATGTGTATGTGGCCGACGGCTACGGAAAAATTAAAGACGGAACCCTGATTGGTTCGAGCCTCGGCAACGCGATCTACGGCAAAACCGGGAAGGGCGTGATTTTCTACGGGTCGGTTCGGGACATGCAGGAATTAAAAGACACCAAAGGGTTCAACGCCTGGGTGAAAGGGCACGATCCGTCATACATCAAAGACATGACCCCGACGTCCATTAATGCGCCGATTCGCGTCGGTGAGGTGACGGTTTTTCCGGGCGATGTTGTATTTGCAAATGAATACGGCGTGGTGTTCATTCCGGCGCACCTGGTCGAAGGGCTGGTGTCGGCTTCGGAGATGACGGCCTTGCGGGATGAATTTGAACGTGTACTTTTGCAGCAGGGTAAATACCCTTCGGGCGAGATTCACGGCGACTGGTCGGCCAAGATCAAAGATGAATTCAGAGCCTGGGTGGGCAAATACCCCAAAAAATTAGCGATTACCCAAAAAGACATCGATGCCTATCTGGCGAAAGAACATTGAAAAGAAAGGAAATAATAAATGTTAAATGAGTAATATTAAATGTAAAAGTAGTTTTCAATCCAGCACTTTTACATTTAATATTACTCATTTAACATTTGATATTGTTTATAGATTAATTGATCCCGTATGAAATCCAGAGTTGCCGTTTTAGCTTCGTTGCTTGCCCTCGTATTCAGCACGCATTCGTTGGTTGCCCAAACCATTCCCAAAGAGGAATTGACATTTTTGACGTCGGAATGGAAGGGAGAACGGTTTCCCGACGGACGCCCTAAAATTCCGGATGCCCTCGTGGAACGGGCTAAAAAAATCGGGATCGACGATGCCTGGACGGTTTTAAAAAACGAAGGCTACACGAACCAGTTTGAAGGCGGCTGGAAATTCATCCACGACGACGTCATCGTAGTGGGCCGGGCCGTGACGGCGATGTTTATGCCCAGCCGACCGGATGTGGAAAAAAACATCAAGGAGCGTGGCACCACCAAACAGGGTCGCAAGGGAAATACCAACACCTGGCCCATTGAAACGCTGACCAAGGGCGATGTATACGTGGCCGACGGTTTTGGGAAAATCGGCGGAGGAACGCTCGTGGGAGCGACGTTGGGGAACGCCATTTTTAGCAAAACCGGCAACGGCGTCGTTTTCAACGGAGCCGCCCGCGATTTGCAGGAATTGCAGAACATCAAAGGATTCAATGCCTTTGTGCGGGATTTCCACCCGTCTTTTCTGGAAGAAATGGTGTTGATGGGACTCAATACGCCGATTCGGATGGGGGGCACGATGGTGTTGCCGGGCGATCTGGTGATTGCCCAGCGCGAAGGCATTTTGTTCGTACCGGCGCACATGGCCGAGCAGGTGATTGTCACCTGCGAATTTGTGACCCGCAAGGATCAGTTTGGCTTCGAAATGGTGAAATCAAACCGCTACACCACCGGCCAGATCGACAGTCAGTGGACCGACGAGATTAAGACGGAGTTTCTGAAATGGCTGGGGCAACATCCCGAACTGGGCGCCATGACCCGGCCGGAGCTGGATAAAGTCATGAGCAAACGAACCTGGTAAATTTTCGTTTCAATCGATACGTACGATGGCCGGAGATCTCTTCGGCCATTTTTTTTGCCCGGCGGGCTTGAAAGAAAAAAAACATTCGGGTGTGTGACCGGTTGCGAAAATGTCGCATTTTTTCAATACCGGAACCGATTGGGGCTTTACTTTTACGGCATAATTCGCAACAATACTACGATTGAACAGGAATGAATACATGGTATCAGGAATTTAAACCGTCGGCTGCGCTGCAACCCTTCGTTGAATGTTACTGGCTGCATCATTTTGAAACCAGCGGTAATGAAGAGTCGCCCCTGCAACGTTGCCTGCCCTTCGGAACGCTGGAACTGATCATGCACCTGGACGATAACCGCGCCTATGCGTTGTTTGATAACCAGTGGCACAAGCTCCCGCAGGCGTTTTTTGCGGGGCTTTACCAGGATGCCGTGCAGTGGAAGTCGGTGGGAACGACCCGAAAATTCGGTATTCAGCTCAAACCGGAGAGCCTGCCGCAACTGTTCAACGTGCCTGCGGCATCGCTGTTCAATCATTTCACGGATCTGGAAAGTCTCTTCGGAAAACGCATGAACCGTCTGGTCGACAGCGTCTACGGTTTGCCGGATATCCAGGCGGTGGTCAGCGCAGCGGAGACGTTTCTGCTGGCGCAACTCCGGAATCTGAAGGCCGAACGCAATTACGTATTCGAAGCCACCCGTCTGATCCGGAAAGCGAAAGGAAACCTCTCGATCGAGGACCTGAGCACGCATTTATACGTGAGCAAGCGGCAGTTGGAACGTAGTTTTAAGGAAAAATACGGCACCACGCCCAAGATGTACCAGCGGATCATTCGCTTCCGGAATGCCTACGAGTCGTTCCAGCAGGAAACGACGCTCCCCAACTGGCTGGATGTTTCGCACACGTTTGGCTATTCGGACCAGGCCCATTTTATCCGGGAATTCAGACTGTTTACCAATGACGCCCCGACGATGGTGTTTAATAACCAGGGCCACTATTATCGGGTTCCGGGCCGGCAACTGATCCGGACCCATGCCTAAGGTATCTGATTCCGGTTTTTGATAAACGCTGCCGGTTTTATTCTTCCACTTTTTACCGTTTCAATGACGGTCTGCCGGAAATCCAGCGGATCACAGGATTTTTTCACTACAAACAAAACGCACCATGAAATGGATTTATCTGGCGGCCACAGCCGCCATTGGGCTTGCCTGTGCCTTTACCCAACCGCATAACGCCCCCCAACCGGAATTCAGTCCGGTTCTGGTACCCAAAAAACCAACCCAGGGCGAGCTGGTCAAACGGGGCGAATACCTGGTGACGATTATGGGCTGCGCGGATTGCCACGCGCCCAAGAAAATGACAGCCCGGGGTCCCGCACCTGACATGGACCGCTTTCTGTCCGGTTACAATAGTGCTCAACCGCTGGGTTCGTACGACAAAAATCTGGTCAAGTCGGGTCAATGGGTGCTGTTCAATGGGCAGAATACCGCCTTCATCGGTCCCTGGGGCGTGTCGTTTGCGGCCAACCTAACGCCGGATGCCACCGGAATCGGCAACTGGTCGGAGGAACAGTTCAACAAAGCCATGCGGCAGGGGAAATTCAAAGGGCTGGACAGCGGCCGCCCCTTGCTGCCGCCGATGCCGTGGCCGAACTATGCCGGGATGACCGACGCAGACATGAAGGCGGTTTTTGCCTATCTGAAATCGCTCAAACCGGTTTCCAATGCCGTCCCTGCCCCGATTCCGCCCGCGCCCTGAGTTCGAACATCCTCGTTCTAAATCTATTTTTTTAGTCAAAAACAACGAATACACCATGAAAAAAGTACGCTTATTTTGCGCCATTGCCTTGTCGTCCTTTCTGTTGAATTGCACAAAAGACCATTTAGATCCTTCGCAGGAGCAGTACCAGCTTGACGAAAAAAAGTCCGTTGCCGTATGGAAAGGAAGTCTGCGAACCGGTTATTTTGAAGAAGGTTCCATTGCCGTGACGAGCGATGTCCTGACGGTGAAAGACGGGAAAGTAACCGGTGGTTCGTTCACGATTCCGGTTTCGTCCATCGTCAGCACCAGTTTGCCGGATACGCTGAAACCGGTGTTGGTACACCATCTTCAAAGTGCCGATTTCTTCAACATGGCGTTGCATCCGTCGATTACCTACACGATCACCAGCCTGGCACCTTTTGCGGGTGGAGAAGGAGTAACCGGGGCCAACTACCAGGTGGATGGCAGTCTGACGATGCTGGGCAAAACCCATCCGGTGAATTTTCCTGCGAAAATTGCCTTGAAAGACAATCAGTTGGCCGTGGAAGCCACCTTCAAGGTGGACCGCACCCAATGGGGCATGACCTATAGCGCGGACCCCACTTTACCCGATGCGCAATACATTCTGCCCGAAATCGCTATCCACTTAAAACTCGCCGGGAACAAACACTAAGGGCCGGGATGTTCTTTTGTCTCTAAGCTTCTGTCTTTCTTCCCAAAATGACCGACCAAACAAAAGACATGCTGCGCCGGGCAGCCTCGTTTTGCGCCTATCAGGAACGAACCCAGCGGGAAGTTCGCGAACGACTCGGTGAGTGGGAGGTTTTCGGCGATGAGGCTGAGGAGATGATTGCGTGGCTGATTGAACAGAATTACCTGAATGAGGAACGGTTTGCCAAAACGTTTGCGGGCAGCAAGTTCCGGGTGAAACGCTGGGGGCGGCACAAAATCCGGCAGCACCTCAAGCAGCGCGGCATTACCGGCTACAACCTCGAACAGGCCATGAAGGAAATTGAACCCGACGATTACCGCCAGACGCTGGTCGATTTACTCGAAAAAAAGAAGCGCAGTCTCCAGGGCGAAAGCCCACTGGTATTGAAGCAGAAACTGGTCCGCTACGCCATCAGCAAAGGCTACGAAAGCGAGATGGTGTGGGCGGTTATTGGGGAGAGTAAAGAGTAAAAAGAGAATAAAGAGTAAAGACAAGAGAGTAAAGACGAATGAAATGCTCAGGACGTCTTTACTCTCTTGTCTCTGCTCTTTATTCTTTATTTACCTTTAGAACTTTCGCTTGTTGCCCCTAAATCCCCTAAAGGGGACTTTTGTCACCCGGAGAATTCCGTGTCCAAGTCCCCTTTAGGGGATTTAGGGGCAACAAGCGTTAAAAATCAGCGTCGAAGGTAATTTTCTGATCTTCTTTTTCTTTGGTAGATGACATGACACCGGCTTTCTGGTATTCGCCGACGCGTTTCTCGAAGAAGTTGGTTTTGCCCTGCAGTGAAATCATGTCCATGAAATCGAACGGATTCGTGGAGTTATACACCTTCTGTAAACCCAGCGACACCAGCAGGTGATCGGCTACAAATTCGATGTATTGCTTCATCAACTCGGCGTTCATCCCGATGAGCGAAACCGGCAGCGATTCACTAACGAACTCCTGTTCGATGCTGACCGCATCCTGAATCATCGCGTATACCTCCGATTCCGGCAGTTTATTCTTGATGTGTTCCGTGTAGAGCATGCAGGCAAAGTCGCGGTGCAAGCCTTCGTCGCGCGAAATCAGCTCGTTCGAGAACGACAGACCGGGCATCAGACCCCGTTTTTTCAACCAGAAAATCGAGCAGAACGAACCGGAGAAGAAGATGCCTTCCACGGCCGCAAACGCCAGCAGCCGTTCCACGAATGAACCGTTTTCGATCCAGCGCATGGCCCAGTCGGCTTTCCGTTTCACGCACGGAATGGTATCGACCGCCCGCAGCATCTTGTCTTTCTCGACCGGGTTTTTGATATACGTATCGATCAGCAGCGAGTAGGTTTCCGAATGGATATTTTCCATCATAATCTGGAAACCGTAGAAGCATTTGGCTTCGGCATATTGCACCTGCGACAGAAAACCGACCGCCAGATTCTCGTTGACAATCCCGTCTGAAGCGGCAAAAAAAGCCAGGACGTTGGAGATAAAATGCCGCTCGCCGTCGTTCAGGTTTTCCCAGTCGCGCTGGTCCTGCGAGAGGTCAATTTCCTCCGCCGTCCAGAACGACGCTTCGTGCTGCTTATACATTCTCCAGATGTCGTGGTGTCGGATCGGGAAAAGAACGAACCGGAGTGGATCATCTTGTAAGATCGGTTCGATTGCTTCAGGTTGAGCCATGATTCTTATAGACTTAGTGGTATGTGTAACGTTCAATAAACTAAAAAGCGGGCTAACAAAGTTATCGCATTGAAGGAGGAATACAACTTAAATATTATTGGATGAAAGTAGACTGGTAGCCGCTTTCTGAATAACTCCATAGCTATCAAATAGTTGTTGGGCGGGCAAAAAAATAACTTCTTAGAAATCTGCTAAAATTTGATTTTTGCATTGAAAGCCAGTCATTTGTAGTCCCATCTCGATTTTAGTGTTTTTATGTCCGTGTTGCCATTGCCCGGCTCACCGCCGGTGAGTGCTGTCATGATTACCTTCAACTCCGCCCGCATTCTGCCGGCGGTTCTGCGAGCCTTAAGCTGGTGTGACGAAATTGTCGTGGTCGATTCGGGCAGCACCGATCAAACCCTTCCGCTGGCGCAGCAGTTCGGTTGCCGTGTTCTCCACCGGGATTTCGACGGTTTCGGTCTACAGAAAGGATTTGCCGTCAGCCAGGCCCGGAATCCCTGGGTGCTGGTGGTCGATGCCGACGAAGTTGTAAGCGACGAACTCCGTTCCGAAATCCAGCTTCGGCTGGCGGAAGTGGCAGCCGGAAAGCGCCATTTCCACGGTTTTGAAGTCCCGATTTCCCTCGTCTTTCTCGACCGGCTGATGCGGTATGGCGGAGAATACAAAATGCCCCACCTGCGGCTTTTCGACAAGCGGTTTGGCAACTACAACACCGCCCGGGTTCACGAAGACGTGATACTGACCGGGCCGGTCGGCAAACTGACGCACCACATGCTGCACGACAGCTACGGAAGCCTCCACGAATACTTCGAGAAATTCAACCGCTACACCACCGCCGGAGCCCGTGATTTGCTGAGCCGGGGCAAACGCGGTTCCATTGCCCAGATCATTTTCCGGCTTCCGATTACGTTCGTGAAAGCGTATGTGATTAAACGGAATTTCCTGAACGGTTATCCCGGTTTTATCTGGTCGTTGTTTTCGGCGATGTATCCGGTGGTGAAATACGCGAAGCTCCGGGAGTTGCGGAGGAGCAGGAACCCCAACGCAGCGCTGTCGGACTGAGGATCGTAAACGACATTTAAGCCATTTTCGCTTCAAAAAGTCACTTGTTGTTTGTCTGTTAAATGGGCTGGTAACATAAAAAGTGACATTTAGCAATTCTAGTGTTGCCAGACAAAAACAAGTTGGTTTTTGTGAAATGCAATCCCATCTTGCGTGCCATTCGCTGGGCAAGTCCGGATGGGAAACCCTTTTAAGTAGCGCATTTTAGACCGACTCTGTCTCCTTTTTTTTGTATGGGAAAACGCTATACTTCGTTCATACAGTTTATTGTACTTATAATTGTTTGTGCATCCAATTTATATGGTATTGCTTTTAGCAATTCGGAGGAATTGCCAGATGGTAGTAAGCGGACGCCAAAAGCTAAAGTAGGTACGTATGGCCCAACCAACCGGTTCTCTAAGATTGGAACAGCTCCGTCTGAAAATCCATTCCAATCAGGATTAAAACGGCCGGAAGCGATTCCGGCGAGGCCCTTCCGGCTGAGCCCCGTACGATCCCTGAAAAACAGTGTAGACCCGGTCCGGTTTATCCTGACCGCCAATAAAACGACGATCACCGTTGGTGAAGAGATTGAGCTAACCATCCGGGCCGAATTGCTCGATATTCCACCCAGCCTGCTATTCTTTTTTGAGGAGCAGAAATCATTTTCCCTCAAACTGCTGTTGCCCGACGGATTTGTAATTACCGGCGGCACTTATTACGACCTGATCGGAACGACGCTTGATCTGCAATCCAAACCCGCTGTCGAGTATACGGTTAAAGGGAAGTTTGCCCGGTACTCACCGGAACCTTTTACGCTTCTGAGAGGGCCTAAAGACGTCAGTACACAAAGTCTTTTTGAGAAGAAAGCGGAATTGGTGCCGGATCTCCAGCCTGTCTGTACCCTTGAGGCCAGTCAGGTTCGGGTCTATGAGCCAGTGGCGGGGGTCTTGGTGATCGAGGTGTTGGAAAACCCGACCAGTTATGTATACAGCCTGGATAATATCACGTTTTATCCGACCAATTTCTTTCCCCGACATTCTACCAAAAACGGCACCGTCTACGTCCGTGAAAAACAGAATGCTGCTTGTGTGGTAGCCGTCAATTATTCCTTTGCCCCATCGAAACCCATCAAAGGCGCACAAGGGGCGACACCACAAGGAGCGACACCACTATCCGATTCGCCTTGTGATGATCCTAGCGCTAAACCTATCGTAACGGATGCGGGGGGTGTATTGACTGTGTATAACTGTTTGGGAACGCCCCTTTGGCTTCGGGAAGGAATTTATCTGAGTCCAACGTTGGGACAAAACACGATCATTGCCTGTAACAGTGGTGGGAATGGAACCTATACGGTTAGTTGCAACACCGGTTCTGGCGGGTGTGCAGATCAATCCAGCGATCCGGTTTATGTGTCCAGTTGTGTTACCGGTCCAGGCGGACCCGGAGGTCCGGGTGGCCCTGGTGGACCCGGTACTTGTACGAATACCCAACCTCAGTGGGAGGATGTAGGAGAGACTGTATGTGTAGGAACGCGATTAGACAAATTACAAGAAGATAAAAATAGCTGTTCACCGACTTTTGGTCAGCAGCAATGGGTATTGGTTGATCCTTGCGGATGCAATAGCTCGGCTAGCTGGCAGGATACCGGAAATACGCGTTGTAACCCTGATTGGCCAGAGTGGCTGGAAAAAGAGCAAGTAGATGTTAACGGCTGTTCAACTACAAGTGGGCATATACAATGGGTAACTACAAATTTTTGCGGTTGCTATTCGGGACCACGTTGGATGCCAAATGGCCAAACTCGTTGTAATAATGGGATTGTTGAACGGGAAGAGCGGGACGAAAGTTTTTGCTCTCCATCGTCGAGTAATTTCCGTTGGACAGCAACAGGCCAATGTTGCGACAGCCAGCCAAGATGGGAAACAACGGGTGCCATTCGTTGTGATGCTTCAACAGGCTATCAGGAACAGCGGGAGGAACGGGATAACGCTGGTTGTTCGCCAACCTCGGGTGAGCTTCGCTGGATAACGACCGGCCAGACCTGTCCATCTCCGCCGGATTGGCAGGGAACGGGCGTATTCCGGTGCGACGCTTCGACGAATTATCAACAAGAGCACGAAGAACGGGACATTGCCCAAGGATCACCGACGTATGATCAAACCCGCTGGATTCCGACCGGGCAGAGTTGCATACCGGGAGCTAATTGGCAAAATACGGGAAATATACGTTGCGATGGCTCCACGAATTATCAACAGGAACGCGAGGAGCGCGACATCGCTCAGGGCTCCTCAACCTACGATCAGACCCGCTGGGTACAAACCGGTCAGAGTTGCATACCCAATGCTAGCTGGCAAGGAACAGGTACATTCCGTTGCGACGCTTCGACCAATTATCAGCAAGAACGTGAGGAGCGAGACGTCGCCCAGGGATCACCGACTTATGACCAGACGCGTTGGATTCCCACTGGTCAGACCTGTACGCCCGGCGCAGACTGGCAGGGAACGGGTGCATTGCGGTGTGATGCGTCGACTAATTATCAACAGGAACGCGAAGAACGGGACGTTGCTCAAGGTTCTCCCTCATTCGATCAAACGCGTTGGATTCCCACCGGTCAGAGTTGTGTACCGGGTGCAGACTGGCAGGGAACGGGCGCGTTCCGGTGTGATGCTTCGACCAATTATCAACAGGAACGCGAAGAACGGGACGTTGCCCAAGGCTCACCGACTTATGATCAGACCCGTTGGATCGGAACAGGTCAGACCTGTGTGCCGGGTGCGGCTTGGCAGGGAACAGGCGCGTTCCGGTGTGATGGCTCCACGAATTATCAACAGGAACGGGAAGAGCGGGACGTAGCTCAAGGGTCGTCCACGTATGATCAAACGCGGTGGATTCCAACCGGTCAAACATGTGTGCCCGGCGCAGATTGGCAAAACACAGGCAATTTCCGGTGTGATGGTTCGACCAATTATCAACAGGAGCGTGAAGAGCGGGACGTAGCTCAAGGGTCGTCCACGTATGATCAAACACGCTGGGTTCAAACCGGTCAGAGTTGTATACCCGGCGCGGACTGGCAAGGCACGGGCAATTTCCGATGCGATGGTTCAACGAATTATCAACAGGAGCAGGAGGAGCGCGATATTGCCCAAGGCTCGTCCACGTACAATCAAGTGCGGTGGATTGGAACGGGTCAGACCTGCACGCCCGGTGCGGATTGGCAAGGAACCGGCGTGTTGCGTTGTGATGGTTCTACGAATTTTCAGCAAGAACGCGAGGAGCGGGATGTCGCTCAGGGTTCGCCTTCATTCGATCAAATCCGTTGGATTGGAACGGGTCAGACCTGTACACCCGGTGCGGACTGGCAAGGCACGGGCGTATTCCGTTGTGACGCTTCGACGAATTATCAACAAGAACAAGAAGAACGGGACGTCGCCCAAGGTTCGTCCACGTACGATCAAACGCGTTGGATTCAAACGGGTCAGACCTGTACGCCCGGCGCGGATTGGCAGGGAACGGGTGCGTTCCGGTGTGATGGCTCCACGAATTATCAACAGGAACGCGAGGAGCGGGACGTTGCTCAAGGCTCACCGACTTACGATCAAACCCGTTGGATGCAGACCGGTCAGACCTGTACGCCCGGCGCGGATTGGCAGGGAACGGGGGCATTCCGGTGCGACGCTTCGACCAATTATCAGCAAGAACGCGAGGAGCGGGACATCGCTCAGGGCTCGTCCACATACGATCAAAAGCGGTGGGTTCCCACCGGTCAGACCTGTACGCCCGGCGCGGACTGGCAAGGCACGGGCGTATTCCGTTGCGACGCTTCGACGAATTATCAACAAGAACAAGAAGAACGGGACGTCGCCCAGGGGTCGTCCACGTACGATCAAACGCGTTGGGTTCAAACCGGTCAGACCTGTACACCCGGCGCGGACTGGCAGGGAACGGGTGTATTCCGTTGCGATGGCTCCACAAATTATCAGCAGGAGCGCGAAGAACGGGATGTCGCTCAAGGTTCTTCTACTTTTGATCAAACGCGTTGGGTTCCCACCGGTCAGAGTTGTACGCCCGGTGCAGACTGGCAGGGAACGGGTGTGTTCCGGTGTGATGGCTCCACGAATTATCAACAGGAACGCGAGGAACGCGATGTTGCCCAAGGTTCGTCCACGTACGACCAAATCCGGTGGATCGGGACGGGGCAGACCTGTGTACCGGGCGCGGACTGGCAGAGCACGGGTTTATTCCGCTGTGACGCTTCGACCAATTATCAACAGGAGCGTGAAGAACGGGATGTCGCTCAAGGTTCACCAACTTATGATCAGACCCGTTGGATCCGAACGGGGCAAACTTGTACACCCGGCGCGGATTGGCAGGGAACGGGTGCGTTCCGGTGTGATGGCTCCACGAATTATCAACAGGAACGCGAGGAACGGGACGTTGCACTAGGCTCACCAACTTACGATCAAACCCGTTGGGTGCAGACCGGTCAGAGTTGTACACCGGGTGCAGACTGGCAGAGTACAGGTTTATTCCGCTGTGACGCTTCCACTAGCTTTCAACAAGAACGCGAAGAAAGAGACATTACCCAAGGTTCGCCAACCTATGATCAAACCCGTTGGATCGGAACGGGCCAGACCTGTACGCCCGGTGCGGATTGGCAGGGAACGGGTGCGTTCCGTTGCGATGCGTCGACCAATTATCTCCAAGAACGAGAGGAGAAAGATACCGCTACTGGATCATCGACGTATAATCAAACGCGTTGGACTCAGACCGGTCAGACTTGCACCCCTGGAGGTAACTGGCAAACTACCGGTAATGTCCGCTGTAACCCTACCGTCAATCGCCTGGAACGCGAGGAACGGGACATGGCAACGGGTTCGGCGACGTATAACGAGACTCGGTGGATCCTCACCACCGATTGTTGCCCGATGAGTGCCCCGACAGTCAATGCGTTCCCTGCCGCGATCTCCGGCCCCCAGACCGTCACGCTAACGGCGTCGGGTTGTGCTTTTCAGGTGGAATGGTCCGGGCCGGGCGGTACCTCGACGGGGGTTGTCTTGATGGTAACGCTATCCCAAACTACCACCTTCTCGGCCCGTTGCATCGACAACAATTGCCAAAGCCCCACCGCTTCGGTGACCGTGCAACGGATTACGGTTCCGGCCCCCATCATTCGCACCAACGGGACCGCCTTGTGTCAGGGTGACACCCTGCAACTGGATGCCGACGGCTGTGAAGGACTGGTGCGGTGGTCGAACGGGATGACGGGCAACCGCATCCGGTTTGCGCCGACGGCCACAACGACCTACTCGGCGACCTGCGTAGTGAGCAACGTGGCCAGTGAGGCTTCCAATGCCATCGGGGTTTTGGTGCAAACCGCGCCCACCGGTGCCAGCGCCACGACGGGCCAAACCAGCTATACGACCGGGCAAACCATCAGCCTGAGCGCGACGGCTGCGGGGGCTACCCGCTACGAATGGAGTGGTCCGGGCGGTTTTATGGCTACGGGCCAGTCGGTGAGCCGCCCGAGTGCGACCGTGGGCATGGGTGGTTCATACACGGTTCGGGCATATGGCGGAGCCGCCTGTCCGGCCGTAGCTTCCGTTTCGGTGACGGTTCAACCGTCGGTGACTTGCACCCTGGCGTTCGATGGCGAACCGCTGGCGGACTGCGACTTTTCGGCGGCTGACACCACGCGCCGGGGTCGGATTACGGTGAAGGTGAAAAATGAACAGGTTAATAGCCCATTGCATATTGCGCTCTACCAGCCGGTGGTGAACGGTGGCCAAACGAGCTACCAACTGACATCGATTCTGCCCAACAGCCCGGCGGTTTTTACGGGTTTGCAGGAAGGCACGTACCGGATCGATGCGTACGAAGTAACGGGAATCGATACCTGCCGGGCGGGAAGCCTACTGGTGACGGTGGACTGTGACACGACGGTTTCGGGCTGTAACCTCCGCATCAAGGCCGTCGACAGTCAGAATACCGAAACCGATGTGATGCCGCAGGTGGGCGGGGTTTTGCAACCGCTGACGCTGTCAGTGGAACACCTGGAAGGGGCATCGCTGGCGGGGTATAGTTATCAATGGACGCGGACGACGGGAACCGGAGCGGCTGTCAGTCTAGCGACTACTCCGACGCTCTCGGCGACGGCGATTGGGGAATACGCCGTGAAGCTAATCAGTGGGTCGGACACCTGTACGGCTTACCTGACGGTTCGCAGCAAACCGTGTACACCCCGGACGCACACGTATGCCTGTGGGACGACGCCCGCCATTCCGCTGCCCGACATCGGGAGCCGATTGAGCAATCTGGCGGTGGGCGACACGATCCGGGCGGCTGATTTCGACATCATTGTGACGGAGGTGAGGGGTGGCGGTTCGGAAGGCTGGAATGGGGTGGGGTACACGGAGATTCCGTATTTGCAGGGCTCCCGGATTGCCATTGAGCTGACTGGGGTAGTGGTCAATGATTGTTATGAGTTGGTGGGCGGAATGGCGGTGTCGGCGTATGATCCGAAATGGACGGAAGTTAAGCCTATTGATGAAGTAGTGACAAATGCAGTCACGGCCATAAAAGATTTGCTAGCAGTCTACACACCTAGTGACAAAGCAAAGCTGGAAGAATATACGAAAAAGCTTGATGAAGTGAAGCAAGCCTACCAGGACGATGACGGCATTCCGCAGGAAGCTAAAGAAGCTATTATTCATAATACGACTATAATTCAAGCTAAATTGAATGAATTAGTATCTTGCGATTCTTTATCAAATTCTCACAATGGTAGAAGAGCCGCTATTGCCTGTCCTAATCCTCAGGATCTCATTGACATGATGAATGAAGGCCTTCCAGAACAGGTGGTAAAAAAAGATCTAAATACTCTTGAATTTGGTAAATTTCAGTGGCAAGACACTTCAGGCAAGGATATAAAAGAAGAAATATCAAATAAGATTCATACATCGGCTGATATGGAATTGATTGAAAAGAAAATAGTTGAAAATGGTGGAGTACTAGGTTATTGGAATGAATACTTAAATTTAAACTATACAGAGAAATTTACACGAGATATTTATGAAAATGGTTTTATTGTTGACGCTGCATTGGGAGTGCGAGATATACTTTCAACAAGTTCAGAGAATAGAATAATTAATAATTTCTATAGTGGTAAACAGGCTGAAGTAGCTTTTGAGGTTGGAGATCCTGTATCTAATAAATTAATAGAATATTATAATGATACTTTTTCTCATCCCTACATTTCTAAATTTATCAATAGGGTTAATTCATCTATTAAAGAAGGGAAGTTTAAGGGCTTAACCGGTGAATTTGTATTTGATGTGAAAAAGAACCCAGAAGCTATTGGTTTGCCTAATTTTAGTATTGCCACTGAAATACCTTTTTATGATTTTTATGGTATAATGGGTGGTACACAAAAAATAAGGGTAGAAATGGAATTAAAAACTATCACTCAAAAAGGCACTAATTTTCTCAATAAAAACTTGAAATCTTTTGATTATAAAGTGCAAAAATTAAATGCAACTTTTCATATTATGGACTGGTATGGTGCCGATGCTGGAGATATTAATGGAAAAGATTTTAAGAAATCATTCAGTTCAAGTCTTTCGGCATTTTTTATGTTGCAACATTATTGGGGCGTTGGACATCCATTCCAGACTAGAATTTCTGCCAAATTAATTAATGAACAAACAATAGAATGAAAACTAGAATATTAATAGTGTTTTTGTTTTTATGTATTATAACTTATGCATTTTATAATATTAATACCAATTCTTGTAAAAATTGCAAAAATGATCATTTAAGATTACTGTGGTGGTGTCACCCAAATAGTAGTGTTTATGATATTACTTACAATAGATTAAATTGTTTTTGTGATGACCCAGCTGCTTGGAAAGGTCTTAGTTTGGTAATTCGCCAACTGCGGTATAATGAATCAGGGAAAGGGACTAGGTATTCTGAAAATTTATTCGGTACAAAAGATATGCCCTGTAATAGTGATGAATTTCAATATGAGAAATTTAATGATAGTGAAATTTTTTTATATGTTAAAATGGATCAGTCAAAAATTATTTATGATGGCGCTCTCAAAGAGATATATATTAACCAATTTATGTACCCTGAAGACCGTAAAATTAGTTTATTGGATGTAGGAAATGAAAATAGACAAGTTACTCAAATTTCCAGTGCAGTAATGGTAAAATATCAAATCAATTATGACAAATTAAACAGCTATACCCTCATTTCATTTCAACAAGCCATTCATCATGATTCGGCCTATCAAAAGAAATTTAAAAATGTGGAATACCAATTAATCAATAAAGAAACCCGCAGACACGATGCTAGCATTCGCTATGAAGATTTTGGTGAGCGGTTTTATTTGGATATATTTTAAAGAAAACGATGAATATTATCCAATTTTAATTGCAGTTAAGATATAAACAGGTTAATTTTAAAATTGTTTGTGAATGCAAGTTGATAGAATGATTTGTTGCTAATAACTCACAATTTAGTGACAAACTCAATCGATATCTTGTGGCAGGTATTAATCAAATAACTGCCACGGAAAAACCGTATTAGCAACGGCTAATCCACCCGTTCTTTGACATTCTGAACGACAAAATATAAGCAGCAAACGGGTCAAAAGGTGGTTTGCAACAACTGGCCTTTGGCCTCAAAGTTCCACCGCTTCGGTGACCGTTCAACGGATTACGGTTCCGGCCCCCATCATCCGCACCAACCAGACCGCCTTGTGTCAGGGTGACACCCTGCAACTGGATGCCGACGGCTGTGAAGGACTGGTGCGGTGGTCGAACGGGATGACGGGCAACCGCATCCGGTTTGCGCCGACGGCCACAACGACCTACTCGGCGACCTGCGTGGTGAGCAACGTGGCCAGTGAGGCTTCCAATGCCATCGGGATTTTGGTGCAAACCGCGCCCACCGGTGCCAGCGCCACGACCGGCCAAACCAGCTATACGACCGGGCAAACCATCAGCCTGAGCGCGACGGCTGCGGGGGCTACCCGTTATGAATGGAGCGGTCCGGGCGGTTTTATGGTCACGGGACAGTCGGTGAACCGCCCGAATGCGACCGTGGGCATGAGTGGTTCGTACACGGTTCGGGCGTATAGCGGAGCCGCCTGTCCGGCCGTGGCTTCCGTTCCGGTGACGGTACAACCGTCGGTGAATTGCACCCTGGCGTTCGATGGCGAACCGCTGGCGGACTGCGACTTTTCGGCGGCAGACACCACGCGCCGGGGCCGGATTACGGTGAAGGTGAAGAACGCCCATGCCAGCGGGCAGCTACAGATTGCGCTCTACCAGCCGGTGGTGAACGGTGGGCAAACGAGCTACCAACTGAGGTCGATTTTGCCCAACAGCCCGGCGGTTTTTACGGGCTTGAAAGAAGGCACGTACCGGATCGATGCCTACGAAGTAACGGGAATCGACACCTGCCGGGCGGGAAGTCGACTGTTGACGGTGGCTTGCGACACGACGGTTTCGGGCTGCAACATCCGCATCAAGGCAGTCGATAGTCAGGGGACGGAAATCGATGTGCTGCCGCGCGTAGGAGGAACTCTACAACCGCTGCTGCTGTCGGTGGAACACCTGGAAGGGGCTTCGCT
This sequence comes from Larkinella punicea, assembly GCF_003334855.1. Lineage (GTDB taxonomy): Bacteria > Bacteroidota > Bacteroidia > Cytophagales > Spirosomataceae > Larkinella > Larkinella punicea. The sequence continues at coordinate 206,094 of NZ_QOWE01000005.1, read as the reverse complement.
GGCGGGGTATAGTTACCAATGGACGCGCACGACGGGAACCGGGGCGGCTGTCAGCTTGGGCACCACGCCGATGCTCTCGGCGACGGCGATTGGAGAATACGCCGTGAAGCTGATGAGTGGGACGGACACGTGTGTGGCTTATCTGACGGTCCGCAGCAAACCGTGTACCCCCCGCACGCACACGTATGCCTGTGGCACGACGCCCGCGATTCCGATGCCTGACAACGGGAGCCGGTTAAGCAACCTGGCACCGGGCGACACGATCCGGGCGGCTGACTTCGACATCATTGTGACGGAGGTGAGGGGTGGCGGTTCGGCAGGCTGGCACGGGGTGGGCTACACCGAGATTCCGTATTTGCAGGGCTCCCGGATTGCCATCGAGTTGACCGGGGTGGTGGTCAATGAGTGCTACGAGTTGGTGGGAGGGACGGCGGTGTCGGCGTATGATCCGAGTTGGAAGGAAGTAAAAAAAGTAGACCAAATCCTTAACCCTTTAAAAGTACAAGAAAAACTTACAGTTGATATAATTGACCACTTCTCTAATTTGGCTGAACTCCAAAATAATTATGCTCAAATCGATAATTCAATCGATTCTTTAAGAAGTAGCATTTTAAATGATTTTGCTCTTACTGAAGAACAAAGACAAGCTCAACTACTAAAGTTAGATTCAGTAATATCAGATTACCATATATTTAAAAATGATCCAAACTGTAATTCTAGCCCTAACAATAGGATTGCTACATTTAAAAATGAAACAAATTTAGGAAATTGTGATGCTAAGAAAAATGATATTATAACTGGATTTAGTAACTTAGATATAAATAGAAAGCAATATGAAAGTGAGCCTACGGATAGAGAGTTGTCTCAGGCACAGTTCACCTTTGTCCATAGATCATTTGCTCCTTGGAAACGATTTGGAGATTTATTTGGAACGTTTCAAAGATCTTTTGCAGGAGACAATAGAGGGTTTTCACTACTGACTTCATCACAAGACTACTCAATTGGAAAAGCAACTGCTAGAATACACCAAATAACAAAGATTGATTTAAAGAGCCAAAAAATTATTTTTTCAGATCGGTTTTCCAGCAGGACAATTGGATATAAGAACTTTATTAATCATCCTGAAGACCAGGCTTTCGCGGTAGTGGTTGGAGATAAGACAATCCTTGATCGAGGGAAATTACAAGTCCAAATGGAAGGAAGTGATCCTTTGGTTACTGGTGGAATATTAGCACCTGATATTGATTGGAAGGCCGAATTAAGTTTAAAAATTGTTAAAAGCAGTGGTAATTACTACCTTCGCGTTACAGCAATAATTAAAGGGAAAGCATTTCCCGCATATGAGGCTTTTATTGAAGATAATTTTGGTAATGCAGTATTTTTACATACTTATGCGGCACCAAATAGACTTAGATTAGGCCCTGAACTAATGGTAAATACGTATGACTACTCAAAAATATTTACCATTCAGATTCCAATTGATCAAGATGGGAGATTAAAAACAACTTCTAATTTGGTTTTTGTAGGTGATACTGGTCCAACTCAATCACTGTTAATCTCTGATTGGAACCACCAAAATTATATTAAATTGCCAGCTCCTGATTGCGAATCAGGAGAATGTGGAAAATGAATTCTATATGATCAAAAAATTGCTAGTTTTAAATTTATCGAACTTGGTGTCATATTCGATAGCAATATTTATTGCATCCGCGACAAATGATTACTTATATGACCTGAACCATAGTGCCTTTAACATATTATCGATACTATTGCACAGCATAGAGAATATGTTATTTGGTATGATATATACTGCTGTATTTTGGGTTCCGATATTTATTGTTTTATTGATTTTAGATTATTTATTTTTTTTTGCATCAAAATTGAACGCAACTTTAGCAATTCTAATGGAATGGCTTATTGTTTGTACTCCATTAATTTATTTGCTAATTGATGATTTTAATACAGAGTCTGTACAAAGATGGATTCTGTATCCTATTATGATTGTGTGTTTATTAATAGGTCAAATAGTTAAATTAAAATATTTGGTTCTCTGACAATTTCTATGGAAAAGGCGTTTTGGGTAGTTTTATGAACATGAGAAACATCAAATTTAGGCTTTGTTGAGCTTTTCGTATAAGGCTTTAATATAGACTCCACAGAAAATATCAGAGAACCGCATTTATTAAAACTAGGTGTGTTAAAAAAGAGGGGAATATCATCAGTTAATAAAGGAACCAGCAGACACGATGCCAGCATTCGCTGTGAGTATTTTGGTGAGCAGTTTTATGTGGATATATTTTAGAGTAAATAATGAATATTTTTCAAATTTTGTTGTAGTTGAAATATAATCAGGTTAATTTTAAAATTGTTTGTGAATGCAAGTTAATAGAATGATTTGTTGCTAATAACTCACAATTTAGCGACAAACTCAATCGATATCCTATGCCGGGTATCGATCAAAAAACATCCTGAAAAAACCGGACTGGCAACGGCTGGTCCACTTGTTCTTTGACATTCTGAACGACAAAAAATAAAAGCAGAGGGCTGTTGACGGTAGCTTGCGACACGACGGTTTCGGGCTGCAACATCCGCATCAAGGCCGTCGACAGTCAGGAGACGGAAACCGATGTGATGCCAAGGGTAGGCGGGGTTTTGCAACCGCTGACGCTATCGGTGGAACACCTGGAAGGGGCATCGCTGGCGGGTTACCAGTATCAATGGAGTCGCACCAGTGGAACGAGTGCTGCTGTTAGCTTGGGCACCTCACCAACCTTGTCAGCGACGGCGATTGGGGAATATGCGGTGAAGCTGATGAGTGGGTCGGATACGTGTACTGCCTATTTAACGGTTCGCAGCAAACCGTGTACACCCCGGACACACACGTACGCCTGTGGCACGACGCCCGCGATTCCGCTGCCCGACACCGGGAGCCGGTTAAGCAACCTGGCTCCGGGCGACACGATCCGGGCGGCTGATTTCGACATCATCGTGACGGAGGTGAGGGGTGGCGGTTCGGAAGGCTGGAATGGGGTAGGCTACACGGAGATTCCGTATTTGCAGGGCTCCCGGATTGCCATTGAGCTGACCGGGGTGTTGGTCAATGAGTGCTACGAGTTGGTGGGCGGAACGGCGGTGTCGGTTTATGATCCGAGTTGGGGCGGAGTAAAAAATATTACTGATGTGACAAATGACATTTCTAAATTAACAGCTTACATAACAGACCTAATTGCCAACTTCCAAGGGACTCCAGAAGAAATAGTGCAATTGAATGCCTATAATAATAATTTGGATAGTCTTCAGAATATAATAACTAATCGAGTAGATCTTACCTCTGAGCAAAAAAATCAAGGTGTATCTTTGATAGATGCTATGAAAGGTGAAACACAAAATATAATTAATAATCCGACTTTCTATGCTAGTGCTCAACAGAATATTGAAGCCAAAGAGTCAATTAACCAAAAGCTAGGTAAATACCAACAGGAGGTAAGCCAAATACTAAATATTGATTATGAGGAGTTTACCTATATACTAGTGCATGGAGGGGCGGCCCTGATGGAGGGTGTACAGGGTCAGTGTGCCGACTATCCTTCTGAGCAAGTCATTGACAATTCAACTGACTGGTATGGTAAACTTAATTACGGTAAGCATTGGAAATTGCCAACTAATCAGCTAAAAGATATTTTTACACGAGGACTGTCTTTAGTTGTAAGTGCAGATATTGCAAGGGCTTTAAGTAGTAGATTCTTCAGCGGTACAAGCCAGCGTCTTATTTTTCGTGAAGGAGAGTCTTTTTTACAAAGCTTAAATAAGCCGGGAATTTTTGGCGTATTTAATTCTTATGCACAATCAATTGAGAATAGAATCTTCGAGCGGATACGTGATAATCAATTAAATCAAATTACTGAAAGGAATATTATTGGAGATGGTGCCCAAGCAATACCGTTACCAAATTTTTCGAACCCAGCATCAATCCCATTTAATGATATGTTTGGTATCATGGGTGGAACTCAAGGTAGTATTATCACTGTAAATATTTATAAACAGAAAAACTCTGCGTTATATATGGCTATTTTTGGTTATCAATTGATGGATACATTTGGGTCAGATTGGGATGATTTAAATGATGTCATAAAAGGGTCTTATCCAGCATTAAATGCAATGTTCATATTACAGCACCTGCGCGATGGTTTTTGCCCGTTTATTACAGAGATTCAATTGAAGAGACAAGGCTGTTTCGAGATTAGAGATGGTACCGTAATTAGTGTTGACTGTTCGACGATATCTACTCCTAGACAATTATATACTAAATGAAATTACTCAAGAAACTGTTTATTTCTATTGTCTTAATTTTTGCTGTTATTAAAATGCCGTCTGTTATATATGAGGGTGTTAGATATGCTAATTGTATTAGTGAAGAATCCTTATTTAATTTTCATTGGAAAGATACTGGCGTTAGCTATATTGAGGTAAGGTGTTTCAAAGATAATTGCCAAAATCTTAAAAAGATAAACAGATATCGTATATCAATGCAAGATACTGTCTGGGGGCTTTATGGGCTTTCATTTATAGATAATATAAATAAATTTCCGAATTATGTCGGGGCGGATGAACAGAATTGGGATTATATAAATAAAGAATCTACTTTTGTTAGTTTTAATTTAAATTATGAGGATAAGTCCATTAATAGGATATTGTTTAGAGGAGAAGATAAATCGAACATTTTATTTACTACGTCTTCAATAAAGTACAAAAATATAAACTCTAACTTGGTTCAAGTAGTAGGTGATTATAAGACTATTGATTTAAATACATTACAGTCTTTTTATTTATGGTGTAGTAACCAAATGTTTCATAAAAAAATTAGTGAGTGTACATACTTTTTGCGATCTAATATTAATTCAAGACCTGATATTATTATTAGATACATAGGAAATGGAGAACGCTTTTATTTAGATATAATTTAGTTGTAAAATTTTATGTACAACTATAAACTTACTTTTCGTGGAAACTTCAACTAGAAAGTGGTTACTGCCTTTTTCATTTTTATTACTAATAGCGGGGTGGTTTCTGGCCGAATACCTAATAAACGTAACTAAGATACCATCCGGACCTATGAGGGTTGTACCTATTAAGCCCTCCTTGATCTATATAGATCAAGGAGATGTACTGCCTCGACGTGAAGATTTTTTTTTTATTGTTAATTTAAACCGTTTAGATAGCGCTGCGTTACTAATATTTATTGCTCAAAACGCATGTCAAATTGCTGATACTATCGATTTGAAACAATACGGTTCGTATCGAATGGAATTCTACGAGCATGGCCAATATATGAATGACAGTACTTATCATACAAGAGATCGTCCTTTATTTCATACTGCTGACGAATTAGATGCTTTTGTTTTATGGATTATTTACGATCATGGCGAAATTTATGAAATACAATGGTATAATACAGGAGAAGAGTCTTCAAGCCAAACAATCCGAATAACCAAAGAAGTGAAACAGCTATTTGAGAAGTGCCGTAAAAAATGAAAGCCAAGCAGATCACCATTTTTACTATGCTTTTAATAGGGGGTTATACTATTTTTAAGCTTAGCCAGTCTGCTTGCCAACCTTGTGAAACAAGTCAGATGAAAATAATTGAAGCATGTTCTCCAGTTCCTAGCGCTTATACAATTATATATAGGCGTTTAAATTGTTTTTGTGATAATTCCCAAGATTGGACAAAACTTGGAGCTATTATTCGTCGTCTAAATTATTATAAAGATATTTATGGAAGCAAATATCCTACAAATATATTTGGAACAAAGAATATACCATGTTCCGATGACGAATTGCAGTATGATGTATTTGAGGATGATGAAGTTTTTCTCTACATTCAACAGGATACTTCTAAAACCATTTATGATGGAGGATTACAAAGTTTGTATATAAATAATGTAGTAAGTAGTAAACGCAGTATTGATATCCTGGATATTGGCAAAGAAAATAGAACGGTAAATCACAATACAAAAAGAGCCACTGTTCAATATAAAATGAATTATGATGAATTAAATGGCACTGCCCTCGTTTCATTTCAACAAGCCATTTATTATGATTCTTCCTATCAAAAGAGATTTAAAAATGTAGAATACCAATTAATCAATAAAGAAACCCGCAGACATGATGCCAGTATTCGCTATGAAGATTTTGGTGAGCGGTTTTATCTGGATGTGTTTTAAAGGCGTTACATCAACTCATAATTACAAGTAACTAGGAAGAAAAATGAAAAAAATTAACTCATTTAAAATGTTTGCTCAAGCAATAAAATGTATGAAATCCATCACCTTACGCTTTCAATTTCTACCGGTTCTGTTTGTGCTGCTGAGCGTCGGGCTTGCCGGATGCAACAAAAACAGCGACGATCCCGAACCCATCACCACTTCCAGCATCGGCCAATACGCTGGTAAGATGGTTACGACGGGCGGCTTGACGAATCAGGGGTCTGCCATCGTCCAGACCATGGCCATCACCGTTGAAATGACGGCAGGTAGCAAGGAAAACGAAGTCAAGTGGAAAATTATCGGCCCTTTCGGTGATTACAACGATCCGCTGACGGCAACGATCGACGGCACCAAATTCACGACACAAAGCCAGAAACTTACGTATGGCCCGGGCGATGAGGTGGTTTTCGAAGGCACCGGCACGCTCATCGGACAGCAACTCACGGTTACGCTCCGGGAAGACGATGGACAGGGGCAATACACGCACGAAATTACAGCAACCCGAAAATAAGTCAATTTTATTCAATCCATACACCAATCAAATGCACATGAAAACGTCTGCACCATTTTTCCACTTCTGCCTGAAAACAATTTTACCGGTTTTGATTCTGCTCAGTTTTTCGGCTTGTAAAAACGACAGCGATGACCCACAGGCCGACACCGCAACCTTCATCGGAACGTATACCGGCAAGATGGCGTCCAAAGGGCAGTTGGCCGGGTCGTCCTCCACCGTCGAGTTTGATTTTGACCCCATGAAGGTGCTCATCAAAGCAGGAAGCAAAGCCAATGAAGTCCAACTGCAGATCGATACCGACCTCGGTGCTTTCGATTACTGGCCAGCCACCGTGAGCGGCAACACGATCACCCTGTCGAAACAAACGATGAAAGATGATTTCGGAACGACAACCTTCGAGGGAAGCGGCACGATAGCAGGAAAAGCACTGACGTTCACGCTGAAACAGGTAGACGATACCGGTACGTATACGCACCAGATTACCGCCACCAAAAACTAACCATCCGGGTTTGAATCGACGGTGAAATCAGCCGGACGGTCTCCTACTCGTAATCCTGTCTTCCTCATGAAGAGATCTTTAGCGGCTTTCCGGGCCGTCTTGGGGCTGCTTTTGTCGTTTGGCATGCTATTGAGCCTTCCAACGGCTCAGGCAGACAATGGCAAAACCGCCGGTACCGATCCGGCTCAGTCTACGACGGTTTCCACCAGACCCCTCCCGACGGGTAACACATCTAGTGGAGTACCTGCCGGTGGGGCAACGTCCGTCGGGGCAACGATGGTCAGGATCAACACCGGTAGTCAGGCACTTTCACCGGCGACCCTCGTCGGATTGGACGGGGCGCTCCGGCAGTCGCGGATGCATTCCCGGCAGAAAACAAACCAACGGGGCAGGTGGGAAGAAACCGCATCCATCCAGCCGCAGTTGACCGCCATTACCTCGGCAGAACGCGATTCAGCGGCTTCGCTGTTTCGCTATTTAGACAGCCGCAATGGCTACGTGGAAGAGTTGACAATGCAGGATTTAACGGTATTACCGGTCGGCCTCAAAAAACAGATCGGTAACCGCACCGTTGAACTGGGCATTCTGAAAGTAAAGTTTTTCTCCCAACATGCGGAACTGACGGTTTTTGCCCGTATTAAGGCTTCGATGCCCGATCCGTATTCGGGTGTCAATGAGCGCGAATTGTTTTTTGGAGCCGATCAGGTGCATTTTACCCGCGACGGTGGATTGACGGGTGATTTTAAGCTGGTGCTGCTGGGTGATTACATTGTCCCGATGGGCAATATGACCTTGCGGCTGCGGGGTGGGTTGAACCGTTTCACGGGGGCTACGGAAGATTTGACGTATGCAACGTTTAATTGTGGCGGTCTGGTCGGTTTGGGCGTCGCCGGGGATGTGCTGTTTCCCCGCAGCATGCTGGTGCCCATCGAACCGGTTACTGGCGGGGTTATCGGTTCCGGGCAGGTGATGGGCACTTTTCAGGTCAGTGCCCCGGATTTCAGCGACCTGATCGCGAAGGTCGACATCACGCCCTTTGCCGTGACGGGCTACGAACAATTCGGCTTCCAGTTGACGCAGGCCGTCCTGGATCTCAGTGACAAACGAAACGACAACGCCGTTTTGTTTCCGCCGGATTATTTCAACGATCCTCAAAACAGTTTGCCGGATGGCTCAGATCCCGGCACCTGGAAGGGCGTTTATATTCAGCAATTCCGGATTATTCTGCCTCCTGAGTTTAAAGCACGGGGTGGTGGCACGGAGCGCATTTCCATCGAAGCGACTAATCTGCTGTATGACCGGCAGGGTTTAACCGCCCTGGTAGCCGTCAATAACCCCCTGAATGGTGAGCCGCTATCCGCATCGGGTTGGGCTATGACACTGGATCGGTTTGAACTGGCGTTTGAAAAACATAAACTCGTTGGTGGGGCTTTTCAAGGGCAACTGACATTGCCCATTGCACCCACCACACCCGTAGGCTACCGGGGCGAAATTACGAAGAATGCCAACTATGGGCTTGAAGTTTTTGCTGTCGAATCACTCAAATTCCCACTCTGGCGGGCCACGGCGACCCTTCAGCCGTCATCACGGATTGAATTGAAAGTTGTCAACGGCACCTTTAAACCCCGGGCGACACTCCACGGTAGCCTGGGTATTTATGCCATGAAGAATGGCACCGAAGCCACGGAGGGCGCTGCAACGCTTCAATTCAAGGGGATTACGTTCGAGAATCTGGTGCTGCAAACCGACTTACCCCGGCTGACAATCGGTGCTTTGGGTTATCAAAACGATCAGAAACTGGCCGGTTTTTCGATCACAGTCAGTGAATTGCGGGTAGCTGCGGCACCGGCCGACAGTGGAGACGCCACCCTCTATTTGCAAGTTCGGGTCAACCTGATGAAGGAGACCTTTGGCGCCACGGCGGGGGTGACGGCTTATGGCAAATTTGTGGAAAATAACGGCATCCACGAATGGAATAACAACGGAATTACCCTGTCGGACTTCTGTATCAAAGGGACGGTCAGCAACCTTACGCTGGCGGGTTGCGTCAGCCTTTTCGAAAATGATGCGGTATATGGCAAGGGATTTCGGGGATCGGTTAGCCTGGGCGTAAGTAAACTCGCTCAGGATGGGAGTTCCAACAAAATGAAATTCACCGCTGAAGCCCTGTTTGGGGCCAAAGACGACTATCGGTACTGGTATGCAATGGGGGGCACGACATTCAATCCCACCATCCTGTTGGCGGGGCCACTGGAAATGAACGCCATTTATGCCGGAGCGTATCACCACATGCGTCCACGGGTACTGGGGGCATTTGGCAGCGCACTCAGTTACGAACCAACTGAAAGTATTCAACTGGGTTTTAAAGCCGTGATGGGCCTGGTGGCGGCCAAAAAAGCCTTCACCGGTCAGGCTGGCGTGGAGATTATCTTCAACCAAAATTGGGGGCTTAATTCGGTTGGGCTCTTCGGGGAAGGGGTTTTTACCGGAACGGTATCCGTCAATATTCCGGGTGCAAACAAACTGAAAACGATGGTTCTCAATACCGGAAAGGTATTAGCTGGCGATGTATTTACCCAGGAAATGCTGGAAAAGAAAGCCAAACAGGAATTCGGAGCCACCGAAGGAAACGCGCTGGGCAGTATTCAGGGCCGGGTCGCTTTGCTGATGGATTTCGAGCACCATACTTTCCACGGCGATGCGGAGGTCTTTGTCAATGCGGGTGGGCTATTACGCGGAACAGGCGCTAATAACCGCGCCGGTTGGATGGTCATGCACTTTGATGAAAACGAATGGTATTGTCACCTGGGCCATCCGGATAGAAGCCGGCGAATTGGACTGCTGATGCACCTGGGACCCCAAATCCGGATCGATGGCTACCTGATGATCGGGCACCGGATTCCGGGTATGCCCCCTCCACCAACGGAAGTACTCCAAGAACTTCGCTATGATCCGGCTCTTCAAACCGACCGACCGGCCAGTGCGGAAGCCGATGCGGTGTTGGGGAAAGGATTCGTCTTTGGAGCCAGTCTATCGCTGGATTGGCGCATTCGTTTGTGGATACCGTATCTGAATCTAACCGCCCGAGCCGGATTCGATATGCTGTTGAAAGAGTTCAATGCGCCGTTCTGCGGGGGGCGAACCACCATTGGCAGCAACAACTGGTACGGTCGGGGGCAAATCTACGCCTTTCTGCAGGGCGAAGCTGGGGTCTATATTTTTGGAAAACGACCCTTGATTACCGTTTCGGCAGCGGCTCTGCTGGAAGCGGGCTTGCCGAATCCGGCCTGGCTGGATGGGCGACTGGCACTGGGGTTAAAACTGGGCCGGAAATTTAACCAAACCGTACGCTTTAACCTGGAAATGGGCAGTCAATGCCGCCAATAAGTTTGCCATTGTAATTCTATGAAACGCATTCTATTCGGTCTTCTCATTGGGTATTGGGTGAGTTGTTTTTCAACGCTGGCCCAAGGCCAGGTAGTCAACGTGGTGGCAAGGGCTAAACCGGCCGGACAAATTCTGCTGCGGTGGGTGCCGGGCGATGAAACCGTCTGGCAGCAGGGGAATCAGTCGGGTTACCTCATCGAGCGGACGACGCTGAAACGCAACGGCGTTTTGCTGGCAACACCCGAGACGGTCAACCTGACGCCCCAACCGCTGAAACCGGCGGTCACGGCCCAGTGGCAACCCTACCTGCTGCCCGATAGTCTCGCTCACCAGGCGTTGTACGAAGCCCTGTATGCACCCGACCCTACAGTTTCGGCGGATACGACCAATCAACTGACCGTCAGTCAGGACAGCACAACAGCCTCCGAACAGCGCTATTTCTTTGCCCTGGTTGCGGCCGATCAGAGTTTTTCAGCCGCCCGTCTGGCTGCGCTGGGTTTTACCGATCAAACCGCCCAATCCGGTGAGCAATACCGCTACCGGATTCGGGTGGCGGGTCAGCCGGGCATTACGCCGGGTGACGTGATCATGGGTCTGTCGGATGCATTGCCACTGCTGCCGATTGCCAGACCCTTCCTTCGTTTTGAACCGCAACAGGCTGTGCTGCAATGGCCTGCGGATACCACCATACGGGGTTTTAACAGTTATTGGGTCGAACGGTCTACCGACGGTCAGACCTTTGCGGGGCGCAATGCCTTGCCGCTGTTGAGCAACGGAGCGGAACAGGACACCATCAGCTATCAGGATAGTTTGCCTAAAAAACGACAGGTCTTTTATTACCGGCTCCGCGGGAAAACCATCTTCGATGAGTGGGGCTATTCTCCGGTGGTTTTTGGGCAATCAAAGTCGCCGGTTTCGTACAGCCCCCGGATCACGCAGGCCACCATTCCGTCGGCGGGAACCCTGGAAGTACACTGGCGGTTTCCGGCGGATACGGTATTGCCGCGCGTCGACACGCTGATTCAGAACTTTTGGATTGGCGCATCCCCGACGGCCGATGGCACACTCGTGCGGCTGAAAGTCAATCTAGCCCCGACCGATACCAGCACAATAATCAGCCAGTACGGACAAAAAATAGCGGTTAATGGTCCGCAGTATATTACGGTGGTTGCGATGGGTCTGGATGGTGATACCTTGCGGTCGTATCCGGTTTTGGTCCAACCCGCCGATTCGTTACCCCCCGCCATTCCAACTGGTTTGCGGGGGACCGTCGATTTGATGGGCCGGGTTCAGATCCAATGGGATCCCAATACGGAGCCTGATTTACTCGGATATAAAATTTTTAGCACCGAGCGGGAGGGCGATGAGCCCTCTTCCCGTAACGGCGAACCGTTTCCGACGGCAACCTGGGCCGACACGGTCGCGCTGAATCAGTTAAACCGGGACTTGCTTTATTATGTCCAGGCCGTGGATCAGCAATTCAATCAGTCGGCCTTATCACTCCCGCTCAAGCTGACTCGACCCGACACCTTACGACCGGCCTCTCCCTGGATCAAAAGCTACGAACGAACCGATGCCGGAGTCAATCTTCGCTGGGCCAATAGTGCCAGTTCCGATGTTGTCCGTCATACGCTGTACCGAAAAGCCCTGACCGGCGTCGACACCACCTGGCAGGTCGTCCGTGTTTTCACGGCGGGCGATACCACTTACCGGGATGAACCATTGGTGGCTCCGGGCGATTACGCCTACAATATCGTAGCGGAGGATGCGGGGAAATTACAATCCCTTCCGCTGGAACCGCTGGTGGTGAGTCTGGCAGCCCGTAGCGCCGTTCACCCACCGATGACGGTCTTGAACGCAACTGGAGAAGCGGGCCGGAATGCTGTTCGGCTGGACTGGCGTTATACCGATCCAACCGTGGTAAAATATGAACTGTATCGCGCCGAAGGAACATCCGCTTTGGCTCCCTGGCAATTTATCTCAGCACCCCAAACCACTACCTGGGATGAGCGGGTGAAAGCGGATTCGACCTATCGGTATGCCATTCGGGCGATTTTTCGGGACGGCTCGGTCACCGGCTGGCAATCCCAAACCCTGGTTTACCATTCGACCGATACACTCGCCAATCAAGCCCCCATCGTGGCGTTGACGCTGCCGGATCAACGGGTGAATCAGGGTGAAGCGGTGAACTGGAGCGTTCCGCCCGGCACCTTTACCGATCCGGACGGGACGATTGCCCAAGTCCGGGTCGTTGCCGCTGGATTGCCAACCGGATTGATCGCCAGCGGCACGACACTCAGCGGACAGCCGACCCAAACCGGAACGTATACCCTAACGGTTCGCGCCGAAGACAACGGGGGGCTGGCAACCTCGACGACCTTTCAACTCCGGGTCAATGCCCGGCCTGTTTTGCGCCTGGATTCATTGGTTCAGGTGGTGACGGTAGGAAAACCGTTCTCCTATTCGTTAGCAACGGATGTAGTTACGGACACTGATGGTCAGGTCACTGAACTAGGCTGGGAATCGGGTGATTTTCCGGCCGGTGTGCAACTCAGCGGATTAACATTGACCGGCACGCTGGCAACCTCTGGCCGGTTTCCAATCCGAATCCGGGCGTTGGATAATGATGGCGCACTAACAATCGATACCCTGGTGTTGGTAGCCAATCAGCCCCCCCTTGTCATAACGACACCGGCCAGCCAAACGGCGCTTTGGAAAGAACCGTATCGATACGTCGTTTCCGATTCAGTATTCCGGGATGACGATGGATCGATTGTATCGGTCGTTGTGCTCGCTGATAGCCTGCCTCCCGGACTGGCAGCCTCTGGGCCACGGCTGGAGGGCGTTCCTACACAACCGGGTCAGTACCCGATTCGTTTGGTGGCCACGGATAATCGGGGTGCCAGCACGGAAGTGCAGTGGACATTGACCATCGGTGACGCTCCGAATCAGCCTCCGGTGGTGGACACGCCACTGCAAGTTTTGTTGGTCGCTGTCGGCGAAACCCTCAACTACACCATTCCGGCCACGACGTTCTACGATCCGGACGGCCCGATTACCTCCATCACGATCACCGGTACAATGCCGGCCGGTCTTTCGGCAGTGGGTGGTCAACTCAGCGGTATTCCAACCGTTTCCGGCAGTACGACACTGACCGTGACGGCTACGGACGCTGCGGGCAGTGCTGTTTCTACGAGTTGGGTCATTACGGTCATCAACACAACGCAAACGCCCATCATTACCGGCAGTACAACCCTTTGTTCAGGTCAATCCACGATTCTAACAGCCACGAATTGCGGAGGAATCATCAACTGGTCGACGGGAGCATCGGGTAATTCTATTACGGTTAGTCCGGTTGTTACCACTGCGTACACCGCTACCTGCACGGCAGGTGGTGTCGCCGGGTCGTCTTCTGGTCCGGTGGTGGTTACGGTACAGGCAGCGTTCACGGTCACGACGGCCAGCAACAGCCCGGTAACGGTGGGGCAACCGCTGAATTTATCCGCGATAGCCCCGGCCGGAACCCTTTTGCAATGGAGTGGCCCCAACGGCTTTGTGGCTACCGGCGCATCCGTAAGCATTCCGGTTGCTGGTACGATTCACGGGGGTAATTATAGCGTGACAGCCACCACCGGTGTTTGTTCGACTAGCGCGATGGCAACGGTTATCATTTCTGGCAATACCTCATTCAGCGTATGCATTGAAGCCGAAGACGCGACCCTGACCACTGGTACCGGAACCATTGCAACGGACGCAGCGGCATCGCAGAGCAAGTTTATCGGGAATTACAGCAACAGCAGCACCAACCGGCGGTTTACCTTTTCGAACCTTCCGCTGGCAGGCTCTTACCAGCTTCAAATCCGGTACCTCACACCAGAAGCCGCTCCACAAGCCACCTTATTGATTAATGAAGGAATCGGCACCATTACGTTACCACAGAGTAGTACAACCTGGTCCGGTGGTTTCCGGGTGCATAGTTCATCAAGAACATTTAAACAGGGTGACAACAGCATTCGTATTCAGGGGAATGGAAATGGCAGTTTTGCGCTGGATCAGGTCTGTCTGGTTCGCTGCAACACGCCATCGGCACCAACGCTGACCAGCGCCACGGTTTGTGCGGGGCAATCCGCTACCCTGGTGGCGAGTGGTTGCGAGGGTTCGGTCGTCTGGAATACCGGCGCAACCACTACTTCTTTCGTGATCAGTCCCGCAGCTACGACTTCATACACTGCGACTTGTCAGGTTAGTGGCGGCTGTATTAGTGTACCTTCCACTACGACCGTTACCGTCAATCCATCGGTTACCCTTAATGCCAGCAGCAACAGTCCCGTTGTGACAGGGCAAACGTTGTCACTGACCGCAACGGCTTCTGCGGGAGCTACGTATCGCTGGACTGGCCCCGGCGGCTTTACGTCTACTGCTCAGAATCCTACCATTCCGGGGGCTACTTCAGTCAATTCCGGTATGTATCAGGTGACGGCTTCCGTGGGGAGTTGTACGGCGGTAGCCAGTACATCCGTATTGATTTCGGCCAGCAGTTCCTACAGTGTGTGCATGGAAGCCGAAGACGCCACGTTGACGACCGGAACAGGCACCATCACGAATGATGCGGCTGCGTCGGGAGGTCAGCGAATAGGGAATTATAGTAATTCCAGTACGAACCGACGGTTTACACTCAATACCGTTCCTCTGGCCGGATCCTATCAGATTCAGATTCGGTATTACACAACGGCAACATCAGCCCAGGCAGCCGTGCTGGTCAATGAACAGGGTGCCAGCATCACCACCCTGAGCAATTCGGGAGCGAACGGGTATTCTACGTATACCTTGACGAAGAATTTGAATCAAGGCACTAATTCGATCCGGATTCAGGGCAATGGAACCGGTTCATTTGCTTTGGATCGGGTATGTGTAGTCAAACCTTAACGTTTTCCGAATGACATCATTCCGGTCCTCTGTCTGGGGCGGGTGTTTGTAACTTATCCATTCATTCCTAAAGCGAAAAAGTCACGGCGCACACCGGCATCGTGACTTTTGCTTTAGATCGAATCTGTCTGTATGTGAGTCTTTTATGGTATGAGTTTAATTAAATTTCACTCAATAGTTGACAATTCTGTGCTTTTTACTTTGATTTACAAAGTACTTTTTAAATATAGAAGAATGAGCACACCTGTAACGCCCGTTACGAGCGAACCGGCTAAAACCGCCCCCGCTTTCCAGCCAACAGAACAACCCGAAGTGATTCATCCTTTAACCGATCAAACACCCTGGTGGTGGCTGGCTTTCCGGCAGCCGACCTTCCGCTGGGGACTCGGGTTTGTGGCGGTTTCGGCCACCCTGTTTGCCCTCTATGAGTATTACGTGACCCGAAACGGATCACCCGCCCACATGACGGTTTTCGTGTTCCATTACGGGCTTGCCATTGCTTATACCGCCTGGATTCTGACGAGTAAGGAGTTGAATCTCTATACGCAGCCACCCCAGGGGCACCCGGCCCGTATGCTCATGCTGGTGTTGTGGCTGATCAGTGCCTATGCGCTGAACCGGGACATACCGGTGTTTCAGGAATCGGTTCCGTGGCTGAAAGTGATGTTGATTTTTGCAGGCTTTCTGATGATAGGTTCCACCTGGCTGGATGGTCTTTCGGTTCGGGGACAGCAGGCGTTGGTGTTCGGCCTGGCCGTGGTCTGGTGTCTGTTTCTTTACCAGACGGTTTATGTGGCTCCGTATTACCACCTGGGGCTTTTTGGAATCATCCTGCTGGGCATCGGCGGACATATTCTCGTCCCCCTGCTCATCACCATCGCGCTGGGTCGGCTTCTTCAACGAAGCTGGAATGAGCACGAACACCGGCGTCCGGCTATCATCGCCGGTTTTTTCGTGCCGCTCGTCGTTATCTCCTGGTTTTTATACCAATGGACGCAAATCGATACCCGGATTCGGTATGCATCGAACGCGATTACGGCCCGGAAAGACGACGAACTGCCGTCCTGGGTGTTGCTGGCGCAGCAACTTCCGAACGACTGGATTACGGAGCGGTATCTGAAAACCGGGTCGATCTACAGCCAGCAGGGGAGCCGGATGAACAGCGTGTTTGGACGTCAGGATGAACTGAGACGGCACGACCCCCTGGTGTTTATCGCGTCGGCGTACCGAAAACCGGCCGAAGCCTGGAATCAGGACGTGCAGAAACTCATCGGAACGCTGTATACCTCCCGGCACCAAACCGAAGAGCGGCTTCGGTCGGGCTCAAATCTGCGAACGACTAACGTGTTGACACAAGCCCGGATTTACCCCGAATACCGCCTGGCCTATGCCGAAAAAACGCTTCACATACAGAACGGTGGATCGTTATCGCAGGAAGCCTTGTACACGTTTCACCTGCCGCAGGGGGCGGTCGTTACCTCCTTGTCATTGTGGATCAATGGGCGGGAAGAAAAAGGAATTCTGACCACCAAAGCGAAAGCCGATACGGCCTACCGCACCATTGTTGGCGTTGAAAACCGCGACCCTGAGCGCGATCCGTCGGTGGTTCACTGGCGAGAAGGAAACCGCGTAACGGTGCGGGTGTTTCCGTGTCCGGTGGGCGACGCGCGGCAGGTTAAAATCGGCATCACCTCGCCCCTGCGGCTGGAAAACCGGCTGGTCGGGCCGCCCCAACTGGTGTATGAAAACGCCTGGTTTGAAGGCCCCGATGGGCAGGGCGCCACCGAAACCGTAAAAATCGATTTTTCGCAGAAACCGCAAAATCCGGCGTGGCCGGACTTTCTCGAACCCGGATTTTTTGAAAAACCGGTCGAAAAACAACAGATCAGCGAGTCGAATTACCAGCGGTATTGGGAATTTCGCTTTGACGCGCCGAAGCTGGCAACGGGCGGTTTTCGGTTCGATGGGCATACGTACCACCTGCAACCCGCGCGGACGATCACCGAACGATTCAACCCGCAGGCCGTTTTTCTGGATCTGAATCAGGACTGGACGGAAACCGACATCGATGAAGTCCTGAAAATAGCCGAAAACCGCCCGGTCTGGGTGTATGACGAAGGCTTGGTTCAACTGACCAACGCCAACCGCGACGAACTGACCGAACGAATTTTACAACAGCGGTTTAGTGTCTTTCCGATCCATCAAATTCCCAATCCGGCGGTGGTTTTGCTGGTGACAAAAGGCTCCGAAATCGGGCCGCAACTGAGTGATCTGGCCGGGAGTACTTACGCCGAAACGCTGAAGACGCAGGCCAGAAACCGCCCCGCCTTGCGAACGTTTTGTCTCTCAAAACCGTCGGATCTGGTGAAAACGCTGAGCGAACTGAGCATTCTTCAAACGGATTACGGTACGGTTTCGGAGCTACAAACGCTGGTGAAAAACAGGCAGTTTATCCGGCAAATAACATCTGAACAGTCAGTTTCGTTGCCGCAGTCGGGTGTCCGCATCACCCGAACGGCAGAGGTGACTGCAAAACCGTCAGCTCCCAACGCACCCGATCATTTGTTTCGTTTGTATGCTTATAATCACTTGCTAAACCAGTTGGGAACGCGGTATTTCGAGCCGGATTATGCGACGGACTCGCTTGTTGCCGAAGCGCAGCAAGCCAACATCGTTTCCCCGGTTTCGAGCCTGATTGTGCTGGAAACGCAGCAGGACTACGACCGGTTTGGAATCAAAAAATCAAAAGACGGGCTGGACAATGCGACCCTGAAAAATACCGGCGCGGTTCCCGAACCGCACGAATGGGTTTTGCTGATTCTGGCCGTGGTATGGGTTTTCTATCTCTGGCAAAAAGGCAGTTATGTGGGTCTTTGATCTGACCTTCCTCATGGGGCTGGCGTTGGCGGTTTATGTACTGCTGACGCCAGCCCGTCGCCGGTGGATGGCCGTGCTGGGCGGTCTGGCGCTGGCGTCGCCCGGTTTGCGCTGGCTAACGACGGTTTTTGGTTTTCCGATCCGCTTGCAACTGAGTGCGTGGGTCGTCGCGATTTTACAGACGCTGGGTGCCGATGCGACCGTGAGCGGCAATCTGATCCGGCTGAATGGCGTCGATTTTGCCATCGATCCGGCCTGCATGGGCTTGCAGATGACGGGTTTGTCGATGCTGGCGGGCTTATTTCTGGTCGTTCATTTGGAAAACCGCACGCGCATGCAGCTTTCGTTCGGCTGGCTGGTTCTGGTGGCGGTTGGAACGGTTGCGCTACTGATTTTGACCAACCTGCTGCGGATTCTGACCCTGGTCGTTTTCCGAATTGCGCCCGAAGACCCGTTGCACGATCTGGTCGGTCTGGCGTGTCTGTCCCTGTACCTGCTCGTTCCGTTGACCTGGGGCTTGCAGCGGCTTTATAGTCGGGTCGGAAAACCGTTGCCTGCCCATTCGGGCCGGGTCTGGGTGCGGCTGGCAGCGGTTTATGGCGTTCTCGTACTGGCCGGTTTTGGGGTCATTCAGCGGAGCCAGCCGGTTACACCGGTGGCGGTTGATGTTCCGTCCGGCTATGTTTCTCGCCAACTCGATCATGGGTTTACCCAATACAGCAAGACCGGGTCACTGGTGTACGTCAAACCGGTTCGCACGGCCTACAGTGCCGAACACAGCCCGCTGGTGTGCTGGAAAGGCAGCGGATATGTGTTTGGGGCCGTCGCGGAAAAAGTGATCGACGGCCACCGGATTTACGTCGGGTCGTTGCAGCGGGGGCGCGAACGGCTGTATACCGCCTGGTGGTTTACAAACGGCGTTCAGCAAACCATCGGCCAGTTCGATTTTCGCTGGCGGATGCTCCGGGGCGAACCGGCTTTTGCGCTGGTGAACGTCACCGTAGCCCGACCCGCCGACCTGGCGAAAACCGTTCGTGAGTGGTATTGAACGGTCTTCATCAGGAGTAGAATCTGATTCAAAGAAGAATGATGCGAAAATAAGGGTAACAGGCGTATAATTGAATGTTTCTATGTTATAATTATTAGTAACTTTCTGATTGTAAGATAAAAAGCTGTAATAGAATTTTTAATTTTTTGCATTATTACACCAAATAATAAGGACGTTTATCGAACCATTTTGCCGTAAAGACGTTAAAGAGAAAGTAATTTAGAGTAGGTTAGGGATTAGAAGATGAGGAGTTTTGAGATTCCTGAGTCTATTATCGTATGAAACTTTTTAAATGTACACACTGCGGAGAACCGATTTATTTTGAAAACAGTCGGTGTACCCAGTGTGAATACCCGCTTGGCTTTGTAGCCGGGCAACTGGAACTGCTGCCGTTGGAGGCAGCAGGCACCGATACATTCCGGATTTATAACCAGGGCGAAACCCTTTACCGCTATTGTGCCAACCACCAGTACGGCGTTTGCAACTGGTTGGTGGAAGATGGACAATCGCGCTATTGTGAAGCCTGCACGCTGAACCGGACCATTCCAAACTTGAGTAAACCGGAATATCTGCAACGCTGGAAAGTGATCGAAACCGCCAAGCACCGGCTTATTTATTCGCTCCGGCGCATGAAACTTCCCGTTATTGGCCGGTCGGCTGATCCGGAACGGGGTCTTTCCTTCGATTTTCTGGCCGACGGAACCCAGAAACGAATCCGAACCGGTCACATGCGGGGCCTGATTACCATCAATATCGTGGAAGCCGATGACATTGAACGGGAAATGACCCGCCAGAAAATGGACGAACCGTACCGCACGGTGTTGGGTCATTTCCGGCACGAAATCGGGCATTATTACTGGGATCGTCTGATCCGCAACACCGACCGGATCGACCAGTTCCGGGAGCTGTTTGGCGACGAACGGGAGATCTACAAAGATGCCTTGCGGGACCATTACCAGCAGGGCCCTCCGGCGGGCTGGAATCTGAACTACATCAGCGCCTACGCCAGCGCCCACCCCTGGGAAGACTGGGCCGAAACCTGGGCGCATTACCTGCACATTCTGGATACGCTCGAAACCGCTTATGCCTTTGGGCTAAGCGTTCAATTCCAGCCGGTTATGGATTCGATGAGCATGGCGCAGGAAGAAAAAATCGACCCCTATGATCCGGAAGATTTCAAAACGCTGATGGATCTGTGGGGGCCGCTGTCATTTGCCATGAACAATCTGAACCGCAGCATGGGCCACCAGGATCTTTATCCGTTTATCATTCCGCCGGGCGTTTTGGAAAAGCTGAGTTTTATCCATCAGATTTGTTACCAGGCCCGCCAGTAAGGCCGGCAGGCGGTTTTACACCGTGAGCCGCCGGTAAAATCCTTCTTCCAGTTCCAGTAAATCCCGGTGCGTGCCGCGCTCGACAATCTCCCCGTTTTGCACCACCAGAATCTCATCTGCGTGCTGAATCGTGCTGAGCCGGTGGGCAATCACCAGCGTCGTGCGGTTAGCCATCAGGCGCGTGAGGGCTTCCTGAACCAGTTTCTCCGATTCGGTATCCAGGGCTGACGTCGCTTCATCCAGAATCAGAATCGGCGGATTTTTCAACACCGCCCGGGCAATGCTGATGCGTTGCCGCTGTCCGCCCGACAACCGCCCACCCCGGTCGCCGATAACGGTTTGGTAGCCATCGGCCTGGGCCAGGATGAAATCGTGGGCATTGGCAATCTCGGCCGCCCGCATCACGTCGGTTTCCGTGGCTTCGCTGCCAAAGGCAATGTTGTTGAAAATGGTGTCGTTGAACAGAATGCTCTCCTGGGTCACAATTCCCATCAGGTTGCGCAGGGAGTGCATCGTACAATCGCGCAGGTCCACGCCGTCGATCAGAATCCGCCCGGCAGTGGGGTCGTAGAAACGCGGAATGAGGTCGGCGATGGTCGATTTTCCGCCCCCCGACGACCCGACGAGGGCAATGGTTTTGCCTTTTTCCAGCGTAAAACTGATTCCCTTCAAAACCGGCCGGTCGGGCTGGTAGGCAAAGGACACGTTCTGGACTTCGATGTTCTGTCGAAAACCGGGCAGCGTAAGGGCGTTGGGTTTGTCCTGAATAAGCGGCACAGTATCAATCAGTTCCAGCACCCGTTCGCCCGACGCAATCCCGCGCTGCGAACCGCTGAAAGCATTGGAAATCTCCTTGGCCGGGCGCGTTACCTGCGAAAAAATCAGAATGAAGGTAATGAAATCCGAAGCCGATAATTCCGACTGCTGGGTCAGAATCAGCGAACCGCCGTAGAGCAGAATGATGGCGACGACCAGAATGCCCATGAATTCGGAGAAGGGCGACGCCAGTTCGCGCCGGTTGGCCAGCGAGCGGACGGCCCGGCGGTAACCATCGTTTTCGGTTTGGAATTTCTCGGTCACGAAGCCCTCGGCGTTGAACCCTTTCACGACACGCATCCCGCCAAAGGTTTCATCGAGTAGGCTCAGAATGCCGCTCAGCCGCTGTTGGCCGGCCTGGGCGTCCTGCTTCATTCGCCGGACGAGCATGGCGATAAAACCGCCCGAAACCGGGATGACCAGCAGCGCAAAAAACGTCAGGTTGGCCGAAATGTTGAACAGGGCAATGATGTAGGCAATCAGCAGAAAAAACTCTTTGGAAGCCGCCGAAAGGCTGTTAGCGATGGAGTTTTCGACTTCCTGAACGTCGGTGATGGTGCGGGCGATGAGGTTGCCCTTGCGTTCGTTCGAGAAGAAGCCGAGGTGCAACTGAATGGCTTTTGTAAAAACCGTCTCCCGCAGCCGCGCCACCATCCGGGCTTTGAAGCTCTCCAGTTGCCGGACCGACAGATACTTGAATAAGTTGTTGAGCAGGACCGTTGTCACCACAATGCCGCAGACGAACTGCAAGGCACCGAGTTTGCCGTATTGCCGGAAAAAAAGCGCGAAGTAATATTGAAAAACCTCGGTCGGCGAGGTTTCGAACGACAGCCTCGGAGCGGGTTGGCTGAGCAGGGCCTGTAACTTGGCCGGGTCGACTTTATCGAAAAGAACATCCAGCAGCGGGATCAGCAGCGTAAAGTTCAGCACACCAAATACGCTGGCTAACATGGAGGTTAGCAAAAAGGGCGTCAGAAAACGACCCAGCGGTCTGGCGTAAGAAAGTAAGCGAAAATAGGTTTTCATTGCCTGCAAAGATAGCGGCTGAAACCGGGATTACCCAGTTTGAAAAATGATACCTAAGATTTGTAGGTATACCGATGTTTTTTGTATACTTGCCCTCATGAACAGCAATCAGCAGTTACTTAAAGGCAGTTTGTCCGTCATAATCCTGAAACTACTGGAAGAACAGGAACGCATGTACGGCTATGAAATCACGCAGAAGGTGAAAGCGTTGACGGCGGGGCAGATGGCGATTACGGAGGGCGCACTTTATCCCGCTTTGCACAAACTCGAAGCCGAGGGCTTGCTGACGACCGAAACGCAGGTGGTGGAAGGGCGCGCGCGAAAATACTATTCCCTGACGAAAGACGGCCATACCGAAGCCGTCAGCCGGATTTCGGAACTAGGCATCATGCTGGAGAATCTGCAACGGCTTTTGACCTTAAAACCGGCTATTTGATATGGCACTGACAAACGAACAACTCACGGCAATTGACCGCCATCTGCGGAAAGAAAACTGGCTTCTCAACGAAGACCTGATTGATGAGCTAACCGATCATTACGCCAACGGCATCGAGGAGCAGCTGACAACGGGCGTTCCGTTTGAACTGGCGATGAGCGATATCCATAAAGGTTTCGGTGGACGGAAGGGTTTGTTGAAGATGGAGGAAGACTATCACGCTAATCAGGCGAAAGGACACATCCGGTTGCTTCGATCCATACTGATCAGCTATTTTAAAATGCCACGACTGGGTATTACCGTTCTTTCCAGCCTGGTTCTGTATGGTTTAAATGTGATGTTTCCGCTTTCATTGAAATCGGATTATGTGGGATTTGCCCTCGCCACTGTCGCATTGATCACTTATTTCTTTGCGTTCAGGCGATTGATGTCCTGGCACAAATCCGGATTTGGTCGAAATGAGCAGGTTAATCTCGTCTTGCAGGGATTTAATGCTTTGTTTTTAAGCTTTTTTTACCTGCGGTTATTTCTGCCGGATAAAATCTTGTTGAACTTACATCCAGCCGTGACTACGTTAATCTGTATCGTATTCTTTTTGTACGAAGTCAGCACCCTTGAACTCTTAATGCAGTACAAAAGCAAACGATTGAAAAGCGTACAATCTTAGATTATGCTCTCTCCACACCACCTCACCCTTCTTCGTCAGGACCTCCGCACGCTGGCTCACATCGAGTACGAAGAGGTCGAAAACGAGCTTCTGGACCACTATGCGACATTGACGGAGCAAAAGATGGAGAAAGGGCAATTCTTCGAGTATGCCAGCGCGAATGCCTGGGCAGAGTTGGGGGCCGGACCCGGTTTGAATGCCATTCAGCGGGATTACGAGAAGAATATTCGCAAACAGATTTCAAGCCGTCATCTGGAAATTCTGAAGAGTTATTTCCACTGGCCGACGGTTTTGACAACCTTGTTGATTGGGGTTCTGGTGTATATCGTTATACCTATTTTAGCTGACGATGTACTTCTCTTAATTCTCTTACTCTCCGTATTTATCCAAATGGCTGTCGTTCAGTATTGCTACTATAAAAAGAAAGAACTGGCCGGTACTTCTAAAAAGATTATTTGGGACTCATTGAGTTATCGAGCGGGGATTTTATTAAACAGTGCTAGCTTCTTTCTGAATATGCGTTCCACAGGTGTGATTTTTGGAGTGCAAGGCCCCTTGCAAATAAATGCGGGTATTGGTGCCATTCTCTGCTCCATCGCTATTATTTATTCGATGAGTTTCATTCAACTCTACCGCGAAAATTTTAGCTACAAAATTGCTTACTAATCTATTGAAGAACCATGCTCACGCCACACCACCTCACCCTACTTCGTCAGGACCTCCGCACGCTGGCTCATATTGAGTACCAGGAAGTCGAAAATGAACTTCTGGACCACTATGCGATGCTGACGGAGCAGAAGATGGAGACAGGGCAAGTCTTCGAGTATGCTAGTGCGAATGCCTGGAAAGAACTGGGCGAAGGTATTGGATTGCAACAGATTCAGGAAGAATTTATCAAAAATATTCGCAAACAGATTTCAAGTCGGCATCTGGAAATTTTGAAGAGTTATTTCCGCTGGCCGACGGTTATTGGAACCCTGTTTATTTGCGGGTTGGTTTATCAATTATCGACTGTATTAGGCCCAAAGACTATTTATATTGTAACACAATTCCTCTTTTTATCTCCAGGATTAATTTTGATCTATGCCCTTGTCCGAAAGGAGCATCGTCATACCGATACTCGAAAGCTTGCATGGCAATACATGAATAGCCGTGCTAATATACCAACGGCTTTTTTACAGTTTAATAATATGTTACCATTTTTTCTAAATAATGAGGATAAGCCAACACCGTTTCTTCTAATGCATCCATCTATTTCAACGGGTTTAGCTTGTGTTCTTCTTATTTATACACTCACCTTCATGGAACTCTACCGCGAAAACTTTAGCTACAAAACCGCTCACTAGCCTAGCCCCAGACTTGAGTGCGCCGACACGCTTACTCAAAATTCTCGGGGTTCTACACCTTTATGCGTCCGATTTCGCGTTATTTGTAGCATACAACCTTGTAAAAAACGCATGTATCTTCGTTATCTGGCCGTCAGCCTGCTTTTGACCCTTGGCTCCTGCGGAATTATTTCGCCCAACTCGTCCAGTTCCGACCGGTTTTCGACCAGTCCGGAGAAATTTGCTGTTCAGCCGGGGCAGGTCGATGAAGCATCGGGCATGGTTGCCAGTCGCTCGATGGATGGTCGGTTGTGGGTGCAGGAGGACGGTGGAAATCCCGCCGAAATCAACCTCATGACCACCGATGGCAAGGTGGAAAAGCAGTTTTCGATACCGGGTGCCTCCAACCGTGACTGGGAAGATCTGGCCATCGGGCCGGGGCCGCAGGACGGGGTTTCATACCTCTATCTGGCCGACATCGGCGATAACCTCAAGCAAAACGATCTCAATTATATCTACCGGTTTCCGGAACCGAAAAATGCCAACGAATCCGTCAACGGCGTTGAACGAATCAGCTTTCGGTATGCCGACGGTGCCCGCGATGCCGAAGCGATCCTGCTCGACCCCCAAACCCGCGATCTCTGGATCGTGAGCAAAGCCGAAGAAAAAGTACGCATCTACCGGCTGCCATACCCCCAAAGCACGAGCGTTGAGATGAAGGCGGACTATTACGGCGAACTACCCCTGACGCTGATTACGGGTGGCAGCGTTTCGGCGGATGGCAACGAAATTGCGTTGATCTCCTACCTGGGTGCGTATCACTGGCGTCGCAAAAGCGGGCAATCGCTGGCGGATGCGATGCAAAAAAACAGCTTTAAAACCCTGGCGACTGACCCGCTCGGCATCCAGAGCGAAACCATCTGTTTCGATAAAAACAGCAATGGCTACTACACCCTGCCCGAAAAAGGAAGCCAGGCGTCGGTAACCTTAAACTACTACAAACGGTTATAGGACGTTGATGCAGGGGAGACTCCCCGGTTCGAAACGCTTAAAACCCCATCGTCTTGTCTAAAACCGCTGCCATCGTTGGAGCCGGCATTGCCGGCATTGCCGCTGCTATTCGGTTGGCCGTCAAAGGCTACCGCGTCGATGTGTTCGAAGCCAATGCCTATCCTGGCGGTAAATTGTCCGGTTTTTCGCTCGACGGTTTTCGGTTCGATGCCGGGCCGTCGCTCTTCACCATGCCGCAGTTGGTCGAAGACCTGTTCCGGCTGGCGGGCCGAAATCCTGACGATTATTTTAAGTACAGTCGGCTGGACGAGACTTGCCGGTATTTCTGGGATGACCACACGCACCTGACCGCCTGGGCTGATCGCGACGGTTTTGCCCACGAAGTAGAAACCCAACTGGGCGAGCCCGCCGATCACCTGCTGGCGCATCTGGCCGACAGCGCGGCCAAATACCGCATCACCGAAAAACTGTTTCTGCACCGCTCGCTGCACAAGCTATCGACCTGGTTCAACCGCGACGCGCTGTACGGCTACCTGAATTTGCCGAAGCTGGAGGTGTTCAAAACCATGAACCGGGCTAATGAACAGCGGTTTCAAAACCCCAAACTCGTTCAGCTTTTCAACCGCTACGCGACCTACAACGGCTCCGACCCCTATCAGACGCCCGCTACGATGAACATCATTCCGCACCTGGAATACAACATCGGGGCATTTTTTCCGAAAGAAGGCATGATCGGCATCACCAACAGCCTGGTCCGGCTGGCGGAAGAACTGGGCGTACGGTTTCACTTCAACACGCGGGTGACGGAATTGGTGACGGAAGGAGAACGGATTGTGGGCGTCAGAACCGGGAATGGAGACGGTATGCGAAGCGAACCAAAACCCTACGATGTCGTCATTTCCAACATGGACGTCGTCAGCACGTTCCGGCGGCTGTTGCCCAACGCCCGGCAGCCGGAGCGGATTTTACGGCAGCCGAAATCCAGTTCCGGATTGATTTTTTACTGGGGAATCAAGCGGAAATTTCCGGAACTGGGCCTGCACAACATCATTTTTAGTTCTGATTACCGCGCCGAATTTGACCACATTTTCAATCAGAAAACGCTGTCGGACGACCCCACGGTTTACCTCAACATCACCTCTAAACACAAACCGGACGATGCGCCACCGGGTTGCGAAAACTGGTTTATTCTGATCAATGCGCCGAACAATACGGGCCAGGATTGGGAGGCTCTGATTGCCAAAACCCGGCAGAACGTCATTCGAAAACTGAGCCAGAACCTCGGTGTCGACATCGCGCCCCTGATTGCCTGCGAAGCCATTTTAGACCCCATCCAGATCGAAAACCGCACCTCAAGTTCGCAGGGCGCGTTATACGGCAACAGTTCCAACAACCGGTTTGCGGCTTTTCTGCGCCACGCTAACTTCTCGCACCAGTTCCGAAACCTATATTTTGTTGGCGGCAGTGTGCATCCGGGGGGCGGCATTCCGCTCTGTTTGCTGTCGGCTAAAATTGCGACGGACTTGCTATAAGTTGTCTGGTAATCCCTTCAGCTAACCTCCGAAAGGCTGAAAACCGTATATTGCAAGCTTTGCACTGAAACTCGACGGCATGGATACCTCGTACCTGATTATCATTTTCAGTTTATCGGTTCTCCTTTCGTACGTGTTCGACTTGCTCAGCAGCCGTTACAAAACGCCGTCGGTGATTTTGCTGCTGGCGTCGGGCATGTTGATGCGGCAGGTGACGAATTATTTTGCGTTTCAACTGCCGTATGTCGACACCATTTTGCCGACTTTGGGGACCCTGGGGCTGATTTTGATCGTATTGGAAGGCGCACTGGAGTTGGAGTTGACGGGGGAGAAGCTGGGAATGATCCGCCGGGCCTTCTGGGCATCGCTGTCGTCCATTCTGGTCACGTCGCTGCTCATGGCCTCGCTGTTTTATGTGCTGATGGAAGCGTCGTTTTTCAAGTGTCTGGTAGCCGCCACGCCGTTTGCCGTCATCAGTAGTGCCGTGGCCGTTCCGGGCAGCAACAACCTGAACCCAACGAGCCGGGAGTTTGTCGTCTACGAATCGTCGCTGTCCGATATTTTGGGCGTCATGATTTTTAATTTTCTGGTTTACAACGCTTCCGGTGGTATTCTGTCGATTTTGTCGTTTGCCAAAGACACCATCATCATGGTGATTATCTCCCTGATCTGTTGCTTTTTCCTGCTGTATCTGATCAGTAAAATCAGCCACCGGATCAAATTCCTGCCGATCATTTCCGTTCTTTTTCTCGTTTACGCCGTCAGTCGGATTTACCAGCTTTCCCCGCTTTTGCTAATTTTGGTTTTTGGGTTATTCCTCAACAACACTGAACTGTTCATCCGGGGCCGGCTCGACCGAATCTTTAAAAATGAGCTGTTTGAAAAAGAACTGGATCAGTTCAAAAACCTGACGGCCGAGGGAGCTTTTATTGTCCGGACATTTTTCTTCCTGCTGTTTGGCTATGCCTCCGATTTTTATACCCTGATTGAACCTGACGCGCTGATTGTGAGTTTTTTACTCCTGTTGATTCTCTATTCCGTCCGGACGGGCGTGTTGCGGTTGTCATTACCGGGCAGTATCAACCCGGTGGTTTTTATCGCCCCGCGCGGGCTGATTACGGTTTTGCTGTACCTCAGCATTCCGGATAATCTCAAACTGGTGGGTTTCCGCGACGGTATTCTGATGGCCGTGGTGTTGCTGACGGCGTTGGTCATGATGGTGGGCGTCATCAGTTATCGGGATGACACCCCTGCGGACTAAACGGCACCTCCCGAAGGGTTGCCGGTACGATATGCCAGAAAACCGTACCACTTCCGCGTTTTCCAGTACGTCAGATTGTGCTCATTATCAAAGGCTTCACGTTCGAAGCTGATGTTGCGGTACGCATCATAATGATGGTTGTATTGCCAGCGCCGGATCAGGTATTCCAGCAAATACCAGACATAGAAGGGGAGGATGCCCAGTTCCAGTTGCTGGCGGAGGTGTATGCGTTCGTGGTGGAGCAAAACCGCATCCGGGCGTTTTGTCCGTACCAATACGAACGGAAATAATGCCATGCCACTGACCCACAAAAACGGTATGCGAACGATAATCATAGAGCAATTTTAAAAAGAGAGCAGAAGGGCTTTCCCACGCCCCATCCGTTGTCTGCTAATACCCAAGGTAAGTTGTTCAGGTAACAAAATAAAACCGCTCACCATTCCTTTTTCACCTTTTGACAAACTTTACGACCCGGTTATTTCCGATCTGTTTCCCTCCGAAAAAAACATTGTATATTTGAGAAAGACCGGATTCCCGGCGTTGTCATAACCTACATTTTAGTGTTCTTACTCTATGAAAAAAACCGTGCTTTACGTTGCGTTAAGCCAGTGCCTGCTCTGGTCGGCGGTGGCGCAAACGCCCAAGAAATCGACTCCCGGACGGCCTGCTCCCAAACCGGCCGCCACGGTTTCGACCGCTCCGAAAGCCCCATCGACCGAGTCGGCGGCACGCATCAAATTTACTGAATACGATTTACCAAACGGCTTGCATGTGATTCTGCATCAGGACAATACAACGCCCTTGGTGGCCGTCACGATGATGTACCACGTCGGCTCGAAAAACGAGCAACCGGGTCGCTCGGGGTTTGCCCACTTTTTCGAACACCTGATGTTTGAAGGCTCCGATAACATCAAGCGCGGTGAATACATGAAAATAGTAAAAGGCGCCGGGGGGCAGTTGAACGCCAACACATCCACCGACCGGACGTTCTATTACGAAATCCTGCCATCCAACAAACTGGAACTGGGCTTGTACATGGAATCGGAGCGGCTTTTGCACGCCAAAGTCGACGAAAAAGGCGTTGAAACCCAGCGCGAAGTGGTGAAGGAAGAACGGCGGCAACGGTATGAAAACCAGCCGTACGGCACGTTCTTTCCGCAGGTTTTGAGCCATGCGTTCAAAGTTCACCCCTACAAATGGGCGCCCATCGGCTCGATGGAAGACCTGAATGCGGCCAAAATCGATGAGTTCCGGGATTTCTACAAGGAATTTTATATTCCGGGCAATGCCATTCTGTCCATCGCCGGTGACATCAATCCCGAGGATACGAAAAAGCTGATTGAGAAATATTTCGCCGAAATTCCGAAAGGAACGAAAACACCGTATCGCCCGACTGTAAAAGAGCCGGTTCAAAAAGCCGAGGTGCGCGACATCGTATACGACAACGTCTCGCTGCCGGGCGTCTTCCAGGCCTATCACATGCCCGCCCAGGGTGATCCGGATTATTACGCGCTGGATGTGTTGCAAACGCTGCTCGCAGCCGGTGAAAGCTCCCGGATGAACAAGGAACTCGTTGACAAACAGCAGAAAGCCGTTCAAACTGGGGTGTTTCCCCTCTCCACCGAAGATCCTGGTTTGTTTATTTCCATCGGGATTGCCAACATGGGCGTCAAAGCCGAAGACCTGGAAGCGGGGATGAACGCCGAGATCGAAAAATTGAAGAAAACCCTGGTTACCGATGCCGAATTCCAGAAGGTGAAAAACCAGATTGAAACCAATTTCGTAAACCAGAACGCGGGTGTAGCCGGTATTGCCGAAAGCCTGGCCAACTACAAAATGTATCTGGGTGATGCCAACCTGATCAACACGGAACTGGAAAGGTATAACAAAGTGACGAAGGAAGACCTGCGCCGGGTGGCCAACAAATACCTCACGAAAGAAAACCGCGTGGT
Organism: Larkinella punicea; assembly: GCF_003334855.1. Taxonomy (GTDB): domain Bacteria; phylum Bacteroidota; class Bacteroidia; order Cytophagales; family Spirosomataceae; genus Larkinella; species Larkinella punicea. The sequence goes on along the minus strand of NZ_QOWE01000005.1, from coordinate 175,220 downwards.
GTTGTATTATCTGCCCAAGGCGATGGAGCCTAAAAAAGAGGGCAAGGGGGAATAAGCAAATAAGGAATATCGAACACTGAATATCGAATTTTGAATATCGAATGATGAAAGCAAACTATATTCTGGCTGCGGGCTTGATGGCTCTTGGTCTATCGGTTCAGGCGCAAACGCTTGACCGGTCAAAACTGCCTGCCGATGCCCCGGCACCGGTCATTAAAGTGGGCAAACCCGTGTCGTTTACGCTCGCCAACGGCCTGAAAGTGTTCGTGGTACAAAATAATAAACTGCCGCGCGTCGGTTTCAGTCTGCTGTTCGACTACCTGCCTATCCGCGAAGGCGACAAGGCGGGCTACGTCAGCATTGCGAGCCAGTTGATCAAAACGGGGACCAAAACCCGCACGAAAGACCAGATTGACGAAGCGGTTGATTTCATCGGCGGTAGTCTGAACACCTCACCAACCGGCGTTTATGCGATGTCGCTGAAAAAGCACACGCCCAAAATGCTGGAAGTGATGTCGGACGTGGTGCTGAACCCGAAGTTTACGCAGGAAGAACTGGACAAGCTGAAAAAGCAGACCAAATCCGGGCTGGCGTCGCAGAAAGACAATCCGGCGGCCATTGCCACGCGGGTGAGCAGCATGCTGGTTTACGGCAAAGACCACCCGTATGGCGAGCCGGATTCGGAAGAAACCGTCGACCGGATTACGCTCGACGATTGCCGTAAATTCTACGAAACCTATTACCGGCCCAACATCGGGTATCTGGCCGTGGTAGGCGACATTACCCCCGAAGAAGCGCGCCCGATGGTGGAGAAATACTTTGGCAAATGGCAGCCGGGCGAGGTTCCGAAACCGAATTATGACACGCCAAAACCGCCCGCCAAAACGACCATTGCGCTCATCGACCGGCCGAGTTCAGTGCAGTCGGTGGTATATATCACGCATCCGGTTGTGCTGAAACCGTATACGCCCGAGTCGATTCAGGCCAGCCTGACCAACGACATCCTGGGCGGTGGCGGTGGCAACGCCCGTTTGTATAACAACCTGCGCGAAAAACACGGTTATACCTACGGCGCGTATTCGTCGCTGACGAGCGACCGGCTGGTGGGCCGTTTCCGGGCCAACGCCAATGTGCGGAATGCGGTGACAGACAGTGCCGTAGCGGAATTTATGACGGAACTGAAAGCGATCCGGAGTTCGAAACCGACGGCTGAAGAACTGAAAAGTACGAAAAACACGTTTGCCGGGAATTTCATTTTCACGCTGGAAGACCCCGAGACGATTGCCAATTTTGCGATCAATACTGCTCGCTATAATTTGCCGGAAGACTTTTTTGCCAATTACCTGAAAAACGTCGATGCCGTCACGGAAGACCAGGTTGAAGCTTCAGCCGCCAAGCTGATCGATCCGGAACACGCTTATATTGTGGTGGTGGGGAAAGCCGCCGAAGTGGCCGACAAATTGAGACGGTTTGGCGACATTGTTTATTACGATGTCAACGGCACGAAAGTGGAAGCGCCCGCTCCCGGCAAACTGACGACCACGCCGGTGGGTGTGACGGCGGATCAGGTGATCGAAAAATACGTGACTGCGATCGGCGGGAAAGACGCCATTGCGAAAATTAAGGATGTCACCCAAAAGCTGACGACCGAGATTCAGGGCACGAAAATAGACATTGAAAGCAAGCAGAAAGGGCTGAACAAGTTTTCGCTGGCCGTAACGGCACAGGGGCAGGTGGTGCAGAAAGTGACTTCCGATGGCACGAAAGTGAAAATGGAAGGCGCTGGTCAGTCGAAAAACGTGACGGACGAAGAAGCCAAGATGGAAATTCTGAAGAATGCTTCTTTCGCTGAATTGCTGTATCCGACGCTGGGAGCCAAAACCACCCTTGTCGGCACGGAAAAAGTGAATGGAAAAGACGCCTTCAAAATTGACGTGACGCTGGGCAAAAAGACCATTTCGGAATTTTATGATACCGAAACCGGCCTGAAAGTGCAGCACACGGCCATTGAGCAGACTCCGCAGGGTGAAATGGCCATCAATACTGGCCTGAGTAATTACAAAGAGGTGAACGGCGTGAAGTTCCCGCACACCCTGACCCAGAATCTGGGCCCCATGACGATGAAAATGGAAACCCAGTCGCTGGTGGTGAATACCGGGCTGGATGACAAGGAGTTTGTGGTGCAGTAAGTGCGGTTTATGGTATACGGTTTTCGGTGGCTGGCGCGTGCTTTTTGTGCGTTAGCCACCGAAAATTTTTACAATATTTTTTCCTTTCTTGACTGGTAAGAGGAAGTAGTATTCTTCAATTGGCATCCCGCATACGGTTTTCGGGAAACGGCGGTTTTGGTCGGTTCTGGGTGAGGTATTTGATAACGATGCCACATGATTGCTGCTTTTAAAACAAAGTTGATGCGTTTCTTCGTGATATTCTTGCCGCTTGTACTGCTTGTTTGGCAATGCAGTCAGTTTGGCTATCATTCTGTTGGCGGATTCCCAAGCAGGGCTGGTGCTCATGCAAAAGCATTAGAGCATTTACATTTCTGGTATTACTGGATCACTACAGATATGTATAAAATAGAGTATTCGTACCTTGAAAACGGCGCGTATAAACGCGAAGCCATGTGGTATTTTAAGGACAAAAATAGATTAGGGTTAGAAGAGGATATCGGTAGTGGTTTTTATGTACTGTGGCCCGGCATCAACCGTTCCGAAATAAAGCGGTTGATCGTGCAAACTCAACAAGGAATGCCACTAAACAGCATCCTTCGGAAATCAATTTTGCCTGGAGATACCCGGGATATTGAGGCCAGATAAGGCTTTATATCTCATGATGTACACTGATTCAAGAAAAAATATATGCTTAATCGCACTTGGCAAAAGCAACTCGGAGGAGTGACTCTAAATACTATTTGTTACCTGGTTTTGTGTGCTGCTCTATTTCCTTTCTGGCTACTGTTTGGTGTTTTGGCTAGTGAAACCGCTCTTTGGCAAAAAGTGTTGTGGCATATTGTTTTTCCTTTAGTTGGGCTGCCCTGGCCCGAATCCGTCGCAGGCGTTTTGGTCTGCTTGTTATCAAATGCAATATTATGGGGTACTATTGCTCAACTATTAACTCATTTTAAATACTTAAAAAAGTGAGTTTTCTATGATGATAATGAACAGATAATTAGTAAAAGTCTGGCTTCGTTTTTAAAGTATGATAGTGGTTTTAAGACTACTATTGTAAGGAATAAGTAATCGAATAAGAGTAGGGTTTACTTCATAAAGCCTGTTGAAGGAATTACAATGTGAGCACTTAATACTAATTCAGAATAGATGTAGCGTATATTTAGGCTATGAAATATACCGACAAAATAAAAGAAGAGGTTGATTTCCTGCTTGATGCCGAAAAACGGCGGGGTAATGCTTTGAATAGGGATCGAGCCCGATTTTTACGCTTACTGAAATCAGGCGAGTGCAATTCGCAAGCCGCTGCCGGAGCCGTCATTGGCCTGTGCCAACGCCATTCGCAACGACTCTGGCAAACCTACCAGCAAGGTGGTTTTGAAGCTTTGATGATTGGGCCTTCCCGCCGAGGTTGGGGCAAGCTCAGTAGCGTGCAAATAAGTCGATTACGCCAATTTCTGGTAGACAACCAGGCTCAAACGCTGGCCGATATTCAAGCGTATTTAGCGGGCAGTTTAGGGGTATCCTACACCATCGGCGGAGTGAGTGATTTGTGTAAACGACTCAAAATCAAACGAAAAATCGGTCGTCCTGTCAATGTCCGCCAAGAACCCGGAGCCCTTGAATTTTTTAAAAAAGTTTAGCCAACTACGGGCTGATTATAGAGACGAAGCCATTTTGTTTCATGATGAACTGCGGGCGGGAACCCGCACCGAACTGGGTCACAAATGGACTCCGATGGGCTATCGCCCAAAGGCTCCAGTACGCATTGGGTACGAAAACACCTATCTTTATCTGACCCTTTGCCCCTTCAGTGGGGAAGGTTTTGCGGCTTTTTTACCGCAATTGAACAGCGCATCATTCGCCTGGTTTATCGCTAAAGTGCAAGCATGTGTAGGTCAAAAAACGCTCTTTATCGCCGATGGAGCTACGGCTCACAAACCCGAATTGTTTGATAAGGAGAAACTGGTGTTCGAGCGATTACCTGCAGCCTGTCCCGAGTGGTCCGCCACCGCGGCTAAACCCGGTCGAACGCTTTTTCAAGGAAGTTCGCAAACAGTTGAAAAATCGAGTGTTTGATTCCTTACAGCAAGCCCAGGAGCGCATTCAAATTATTGTTGAACAGCTTTTCGAGCAGGATGGAAAAATCGTTTCACTGACTTGTTTTCCATACCTGAAAAATACGCTATCTCAAATATGAATTAGTATAAGTTGACAATAAACGCGGCATTCCTGATGTAGAACCGCACCGTAGCGATGGGTAACTGAAAATCATAGACCTGTATATATAGTATAACATTAGGTTTTTCGGGAAGATAAACGGATTCATTTATCGGTGAAAGGAAAACATATTTACTTGTACAATAGCATACAACTAAAATGGCCACTTTAGATACTATCTCAGTAGGACCGGAAAAAGAAATAATCCTGCTTGATTTTAACTATGACACCGATTCTATACTGGAAATAAATGAACGTTTGGGCCCATTCTCTAGTGATATTACTTTTAAATATAGCAATGTTAGAGATCCTTTGAGTGAATTCTGGAATAAGACAGAAATAGCGTGTGTAGCTGGCTGCTGTGGAATCAATGCTTTTGTACTTTGGCCGGAGGAGATTGTTGAGGTAGTAAAATATCTTGATATAGAGGTACTTGTTAGCCAGCTAGAAAGAGTCAAAGAGCAAGCACTTGTTAGTGACGCCCAAATAATTAGCTATCGTCGGCTCAATTATAATTTTGCAAGGCGTTCTTTTTTAGAGTTGATGGATTATCTAATAACAGAAATCAAACAGTGGGCTTAGAGTTAAATGATCATAAGATTGACTAAACTATTATGCAAAGCCAAGCTGACCCATTACTAAAAGAACTGCTAGCCGTTACTGAAGAGGTTTATTCATAGCTGACGTTACCGCCCAATTGGCCGGATTCCCGATTTCCGAACGTCGGCGACGACGATAAACCGGTAGCGGGGGTCTTTGTCGAACGAGTCTTTGGAGGAACGGTAATGCCGCTGGGCGCGTTGACGGGCTTCGGTGAAGAGTTTTCGGGAGGCTTTCCGACGGCGGACTGACATGATTTTCCGTAAATCGACATCGCCTATCATCGAGGTTTCCAGACAGGCCAGGTCCTTGTGTTCGGCGTCGCGGTAGTAACCCAGCACGCAGTGGTCGGCCAGCAACACCAGAACCGGGTCGATGTGAATGGAGCGCAGCACCGACGCCATCAACACCATGCCATCGACGCAGTTGGCCTGCCGGTTGTTCCAGGTCTGGTCGATCGTCCGAATGCGCTGGCTGTAGAGGTTTTGCGAAATGCCGGTACTTGAATTGGTGGAGATCGAACTGTAGCGAATACCCCGTTTCTGGAGCGCATACCAGATGGAAAAAACCTGATCGTCAACCCGCTTTTTGTCGCCGGTCTGGTAGCCATCGAAGCCATCCACAATGTCGGTTTGCAATGCCTGACTCAAGACTTCGTCCACAACCGGATCATCTTCGTTGATGTAGGCCACATACATGTAATTCAAATCCAGGTCGCCCGTACCGGTTTCGTCGTCTTCCCAATAATACGGGCAGTCGTTGACGGAACGCATCGTGGCCACCACCGTCCGATGGCCGACTTTTTCGTTGTTGATGTAGGTTGTGACTGTGAAATTAACCGGGGTGGGTTGCAGCAAACCGCGCAGTTTTTCAAAATTCCAGGGAATGCGGGGCGTTATTTCGTAGTTTTTATCGGGCTCCTGCAAAATGCCCTCATAAACAGCCGCTTCACTAAAGGGCGTTGCGCCGACTTCCACCCGAACCGAGGTGTTCAGGCCGGGATTGTGAAAAGAAACCGCCACGTTCCCGTCGCCATCGCCTAATCGATAATTTTTACTCTTTTCGGACAGAGCCGCGCGCGCCAGCAGATAGGAAGGGAAAAGCTGTTGTTCCATGCCCACCACCACCGATATCCGCTGCCGGTTTCCCCACGCCGTGGCGGGAGAAGAAGAAACATGCGCCAATGCATCCCCGCTGGTCTCAACAGGTGCCAACTGCGAATAACCAGGGAGCAAGAAGAAATAAAATACACTAAAAACAAGTGCATTGCACAATAATCTCATTTCGGTTAAAACAGTTACGATAGAATCTACGGGTGGCTTTGCGAATTAACAAAATAGTATCAATTTAGTCAATAGGTAACCTCGGGGTGGATTCAACATTTTTTTGTACTATTGTGCGGATTTTAAAATCGTATGCGCGCTGCACTGGCTTACATCCTGCTCATTGCGACCCTGCTGCCTCTGTTCAGTCAGTGGGGGACCATTGCGTATTACCATGCCAATAGGGATTATATTGCAAAAGTCCTGTGCGAAAACCGCGCCAAACCGGAGCTGCATTGCGACGGACAATGTTTTCTCGCCAAAAAACTGACCGCTCAACAGGAGCAGCAGGATAAAGCAACCACGGAACAGGTGCAGAAAACGCCTGATTTTCAATTATTCTATCAGTCGAATTTGCCGTTTTTATTTCAGCCGGTTGTCATTGCTCAGACGACGGTTTTGCCGGCTTATCTGCCGGGATCGTATTCCTCCCCACAGGATTCGTTGTTCCAGCCTCCGCAGGTTTGATGGTTTATTGTCAGACCTGTCAGGTTTCAAAAACCTGACAGGTTCCCGGTTTAACCGATGGAAGGCTTCCATCGGTTTGCTCGTCAATTTCATCAAACCGAAGCAACTTCATGACTTTTTTATACCGGCTCGTGGTCACGGTTTTCGTGACTTTGGCGCCATTCGGGCTATACGCCCAATCCCTTATTCAGGGCACCATTTTCGATGCCCAAACCAAAGAGCCCCTGGCGGGCGTCTCCATCTCTTCGGAAGACCGCAAAACCGGCACGCTGACGAATGCCAACGGTCAGTTTTCTTTCCATTCTGCCACGGAAAAGCTGCTGATTTCGGCCATTGGCTTTCAATCGCAGGAGGTAACGACCTCCGAAAAACCGCTGCGTATTGCCCTGGCGCCCGCCGTCGAAAATCTGCAAACGATTGTCGTGACCGCCAACCGCGAAGCCCAGAAACGGACCGAAGCGCCGGTCGCCATTTCCCGGCTTTCGCCCACGTTGATCGCCGAAACCAAGCCGACTTTGCTGGCCGAACTCATCAACAAAACGCCGGGTGTGGTGATGCTGAATTACAACAACGAACAACACGGCATGGGCATTCGTCAGCCGTTTGGCACCAGCGCCTACTTTCTCTACCTCGAAGACGGTGTTCCGATCCGGCCGATGGGTGTTTTCAACCACAATGCGCTGATTGAAATGAACGTCTTCACCGTCAGCTCGGTAGAAATTGTAAAAGGTCCGGCTTCGTCGCTCTACGGACCGGAAGCCGTGGGGGGCGCCATCAATTTTATCACGCAACGACCCACCGCCGTCCCGACGTTTCGGGTGGGCATTCAGGGCGATCAGTGGGGCTATGGCCGGGTGCAGTATGGCGGGGGCGGGATGTTGACCAAAAAACTGGGCGTCTATGCGGGCGGTTTTTTTGCCCGGCAGCGGAATAGCTGGCAATCCCGCTCCGACTACGACAAAGTGTCGTTCAATGGCCGCGCCGAATACGCGTTTACGGGTCGGACCAAACTGACGGGTACTTTTTCGTACAACGACTACAATTCGCAAACGGGTGGCAGCGTCGACAGCGTTGCTTTTTACAACCGGCAATACACCTCGACCTCGGATTTTACGTACCGGAAAGTGAAGGCAATCCGCTCGCGGCTGACGCTCGATCACCAGTGGAAAAACGGCTCCGATAGTTACCTGACGGCTTTTTACCGCGACAATTCGATTGGCCAGAACCCGAGTTACGGCATTCGCTGGACGAGTGGCGCAACCAAAGCGACAGGCCAGATCAACGTCAATGCCTTTCGCAGTTATGGCTTCATTGCCCAGCACAGCCAGAAGCTGCCGTTCTGGAACGGACGGGTGATGGCCGGGCTGACCTACGATGCGTCGCCAACGACCTATAACGCCTACCAGATTGAACTGGAAGTCCAGCTTCGACCCGACAAAAAATCGGTGGAACAGTATAAACTGGTGAAAGAACGGCCCGATTTGCTGCTGGCCGATTACGCAGCCGACATGCACAACTCGGCCATTTACGCCCAACTCGACCTGAATCCCTGGTCTGCCCTGCGGATTTCGCTCGGTGGGCGGTTTGACCAGATGGCGTTCGATTATGACAATTACCTCGACCAGAGTACCGGGCGAAAAGCCTACCGCCAGTTTACGCCCAAAGTGGGGTTGACCTACGACCTGGGCCGCGACCGGGGTTTGTATGCCAACTACAGCAAAGGCTTTTCACCGCCGGGTCTGACGTCGATTTTTACCAAACGTGTCAACGTCCAGCCGGGTGATTCTCCCTTTTATTACAACCTCCAACCGGCGTATTTCAACAACTACGAAGTCGGCGGCTGGGCGTCGCTGCTCAACCGGAAAATGTACATCGACGTGGCGGTTTACCAGATGGAGGGCCGCAACGAACTGCTCAACATTCGCCAGCCCGACAACAGCACGGACTACCAGTCGGCGGGAAAAACGCTGCACCGGGGCATTGAATACAGCCTCACGTATCGTCCGTCGGGCGAGTGGTTTTTCCGGTTTGGCGGGACCAATGCCGTCCACCGGTTTGTCGATTTTGCCTTGAGTACGCGGGCTTCCGATGCTGTAAAAAACGTGAACGGCTTCGATATGCCGCAGGCCCCGCGCTGGGTGGCCAACACCGAACTGACGTATAAACCACGCTGGGCCAAAGGGTTGCGGATGTCGGCGGAATGGCAACGCATCAGTTCCTGGTACCAGAACCAGATCAACACGGTTTCGTATGACGACCGGGGCGCGTTCGGTGGTCGGGGTGTCAGCGTCATCAACCTGCGGGCGGGGTATGCCTTCCGGCGGTTTGAGGTATTTGCCAATCTGATGAATGCCACTGACGAACTTTACGCGACCTCGGCCACGCGCGGCAACAACGCCACCGACCGAACTACCTATACGCCCGCAGCACCCCGGACGCTGGTGGGCGGGATTCAGTATAATTTTTCAAAGTGACCTAAACTGCATACCGTATTGACCATGAAAAACAGCATCCTGATTGCCGCAATTCTACTGTTTGGATTTGCCGAGCGACCCGCCAAAGAAATCCGGCTTTCGAATCCCCAGTTTGTGGGATCGACGCCCCGGCTGACCACCGACCACCGGAATCACCCGGTGTTGAGCTGGACGGAAAAAGAAGGCGAAAAAGTCGCTTTTTACTATTCCGTGTCGGACGACGGCGGGCGGACGTTCGGTGAGAAAATCCGGATCAAGTCGCCGGCGGTTTTTTCGACCCACGCCGAAGGAATGCCCAAAGTGGCGTTTAAAAAAGACGGAACCGTGCTGGCGACCTTCGAAGTGTCCCGACCAACCGCCGAAGCTCCCCGCGCCGGTGATGTGCTGTACGTTACCTCGGCAGACGGCGGCCAAACCTGGACCGAACCCAAAGCCGTTCACCGCGATACCACGCCGGGGAAAGGCCATTCGTTCAGCAACCTGAACCGCCTGCCCAACGGCGAAATCGGAATTGCGTGGCTCGACGAAAAAACCGCCAACAAGGAAGGCCGAACCGTAAAATTCGCCCAAACGGTGCCGGGTGGCGGTTTTGGGAAAGAGGTGCTGGTGGACGACAATGCCTGCCAGTGCTGCCGCACCAACGTCTTTATCGACACGAAAAACCAGATTCACATCGCCTACCGGGATTTGTTGGACAACGGTGCGCGCGACATCAGCCACGCGGTTTCGACCGATGGCGGCCGTACCTTTACCAGCCCGAAAGTGGTGTATGATGATCAGTGGAAAGTGAACGCCTGCCCGCATACCGGCCCCGATGTGGCACAGGTTGGCAATGAGCTGTTCGTGACCTGGTTTTCGGGGGGAGAAAAAACACCTGGTATCAAGCTGGCCCGGCTGGGAGCAACGCAACTGGTTTCGGGGATCGTCTCCGTGCGAACGAAACATCCGCAGATCGCGTCGCTCAACGGGCAACTGATCTGGGTTTGGGACGAGTCGATGGAGGTGAAAAATGCGGCTGGCGAAAGTCGGTTTATCTCCCGAATCGGGATGCGGAAGGTGTCCGGCGGCACGGCTTCCCCCATCACCTACCTTACGCCAACCGATGTCAATGCGGCTTTTCCGGTGGTTCTGGCCACAAAAAAAGGTCTTTTAGTCGCCTATGAACAGAAGAAAGACCAGCAAAACAGCGTTATCGTAAGTAGATGGATTGAATCAATGTAATGCAACGTTCAGTATGAAAAACACCTTTCTCGCTTCCGGTATGAGTTTATTTCTCTTTTTGACCGTTCTGGTTGCCTGCCACAATGACCCCCTGGAACCGGAATACGGAACGGTTCAACTGAGATTTGATAACGTAGTCGGTGCGCAGGAATTGAAACTGGATTCAACGACCTACATCAACGGCAGCGGAGAACCGTTTACCGTGTCCCGGTTTACGTATTTCATCAGCAACATCAAGCTAAAAAAAGCCGATGGGTCGGAATACGTCGTTCCGCAGGACAGCAGTTATTTTTTGACGTCGCAGAGCAACCCGGCCTCCCGGACGGTTCTGCTCCGCAACGTTCCGGTGGGCGACTACACCAGCATCAACTTTGTGGTGGGCGTGGATAGTCTGCGGAATACGATGGATATCGGGAAACGAACCGGCGCACTCGACCCCGGTGGTGCGGCTGCCGGGATGTATTGGGACTGGAATTCGGGTTATATTTTCCTGAAACTGGAAGGAACGTCGGCCAAAGCGCCGGTCGATGCGACGGGAAAACGGAATTTTGTCTACCACATCGGCTTGTTCGGTGGGTACCAAACCAAAACCGTCAATAATCTCAAAACCATTCAGTTAGCCCTGGGTACGCAGCCCGCCCACGTGATTGTCAATGGAAAAACCGGTATTCAGATAAAGGCGGATGTGCTGAAGGTGTTCGACGGGGTAAAGCCGCTCAGCATTGCGGCTTTACCGACGATTATGGTATCGGATTCTTCGAAAAATGTTGCGAATAATTACGCCACGATGTTCAGCATCGGTACGGTTCAGGTTGATTAAGTATTTGGTACAAGTATGATCCGAAATCTCCTTTTGTATAGCTGGTTATGCGCCGTTCTGCTGCCGACATTCAGTCAGTGGGGAACGATTGCGTATTTCCAGCTCAACAAGGAGTACATTGCCCGGGTGCTGTGCGAAAACCGGGATCGGCCGGAGCTTCATTGCGACGGACAATGCTATCTGGCCCGGCGGTTGAAGGCACAACAGGAAAAACAGGATCAACAGACCACCGAACGGGTACAGAATATACCTGTCCTTCAGCTATACACGCCCCCTTTCCTCCGGTTCGATTTCCTGCCGGAGTTGACGGTTTTGCCCACAAAAGTTACGTTTAGTTATCAATTACCAGCCTATTCGGCTCCCCTCGCTGATTTACTACAGCCGCCCCGTCTGTAACATTCCGAAGCAAACCGGCATATTTTCACAAACCAGCTAATCGTTTTCTTTCGGTTACTCAGAAAGAGTCTGCCTGCTCTTCCAGCAACTTTTTTACGTTGCCGGGAAGATGATGACCCGCCGGTTTTGCTTCAATTCCTTTCGTTTACTCCAAATCAGCACTTTTTAATCCTTATTCGAATTTCGTATGAACTTCCGTTCTTTATCTCTGATAGTCAGTGTGGCTGTGCTTTTTATGGCCTGCACCAATGATTCGTCCACCACGACCCCGGAACCGGCTGGCTCCGGGGCGGTCGATTTGAAAATCGAAGCCCTGTATGGCTCCGCAGCGTTTGAATTGGGCAAGGCCTACACTACGGCCGGAAACGAAAAAGTAACCTTCGATCAGCTCCGGTTTTGGGTTAGCAAAGTGGAACTGACCAAAAAAGACGGTTCCGTGTATGAAGTGCCGAATTCCTATTACCTCATGCAGTATCTGGGGAAGGATGAAGCCATTCAGGATGGTACGTTTACCCTGACAGCCGGCAAACGGGAGGTGGTGAACCTGACGGGTGTTCCGGCGGGGGAATATACCGGTGTCAAGTTTGGCATCGGCGTCGATCCCAAATACAACGACAACCTGACCCTGGCCGCTGGCGAGCTGAATATCCTGCAAAACATGACGAATGTGAGCTGGATGTGGCACACCAGCTACATCTTCACCAAACTGGGCGGAACCGTTGACGTGGCCGGAGCCGCCAGCCCTTTCCTGCTGGAAACCGGTACGAACGTCAATTACAAAACTATCTCGCAGACGTTTGCCACGCCACTGGTTGTCGACGGTTCGATGAAAGGGCAGATGACGTTGCAGGCTGATGTTGCCAAGGTTCTGGACGGTATTGTGATTGCCCGGGATGCCAAACTGAACACGACCGACAAAACTTACCACATCAATGCCGGAACGGCCAGCATGATGAGCAAACTCGCCGGAAACTACCCGGTTTCGTTCGTAAATGCCAAAACCGCCCGCATTAGTCAATAATGAATCGACGGGGAATTTTTGCGGGATTGATAACGCTGGGAATGGTCGCCTGTTCTCCGCCGGACGATCCTGTGCCGACACCCGAGACGCCACTGCTGGTGCGGGAACCCGCCAATTTTCCGCCACTGCCGTCGTCGTCGGATAATCCAGCGACGACGGCGGGGGTGAAACTGGGTCGGCAACTGTTCTACGATCCGCAACTTTCTGCCAACGGAAAAGTGTCCTGTGCCTCCTGCCACGATCCAGCCAAAGCTTTTTCCGACGGTGTTCGGGTTTCGGCGCTGGGCGTTTCGGGTCGGCCTTTGCTTCGGCACAGCCCGGTTTTGATGAATCTGGCCTGGGCAACCAATGGCCTGTTTTGGGATGGCGGTTCTAAAAATCTGGAATCCCAGGTGTTGGGGCCACTGACAAACCGCGACGAAATGGGCCACGATCTGGTCGTTTTAGCCAATTACCTAAAAACCGTCCCGGCCTACAAAACCCAGTTCGAGCAGGCTTTCCCCGGCGAAGCCATCCATTACGCAACGATTGCAAAGGCACTGGCGCAGTTTCAGCGGACGCTGGTTTCGGCCGATTCCCGGTATGATCAGTGGGTTCGCAAGGAGGGCGGTGTTCTCAGCGATGAAGAACAACGGGGGCATCAACTATATCAGCAACACTGCGCGGGCTGTCATGCAACGGACTTGTTTACGGATAACCAATACCACAACAACGGCCTGGACCTGGTTTTTTCGGACGAGGGCGACGGCGAAGGACTGGGTCGGGAGCGGGTGAAGTTCGATCCGGCTGACCGGGGAAAATACCGCACCCCCACGCTGCGCAATGTGGCCCTGACGGCTCCGTATATGCACGATGGGCGCATGGACACGCTGGAGGATGTGCTGGATCATTATTCAGACCGAATTAAAACATCGCCGACCCTGGACGCCCGATTACCAGCGGGCGGTTTCAGGTTGGCAACCACTGATAAAAAAGCGCTTCTGGCGTTTCTGAACACGTTGACAGACCCGCAATTTGTCACCAACCGGGCTTACCGGCCCTAACGAAAACGCACCCGATTCGCTTTCGCAAGATGATAGAAAACCGATTTTTTGGACTAATTAGCAGTATACTCTTTTTGGGAATCGTGATGGCCTGCCAATCGGGCAAAGATCCCGGTCCGGAAGCCACCGGCGTGTATGACCCAACGCCATATGACTGGCGAAAACCGGCGAATTTTCCCGAACCGGTTTACGATTTCTCGAAAAATCCGATGACCCAAAAAGGCGTGGCATTGGGGAAGATGCTGTTCTTCGATGGCGCGCTCTCGCGCGATGGCCGGATTGCCTGCGGGTTTTGCCACCAGCAGTATTCGGCTTTTGCCCATGCCGACCATTCGCTCAGCCACGGCATCGACGATAAAATTGGCACCCGCAACGTGCGGAATCTGCAAAATGTGGCCTGGAGCACGGCTTTTTTCTGGGATGGCAGCATCACGGATCTGGATACATTGGCCATCAGCCCGATTCAGAATCCGCTGGAAATGGGCGAGCATCTGGGCAATGTGCTGGACAAGGTGCGCCGGAGTTCGAGCTATCCGGCGCGTTTTAAAGAAGCGTTCGGAACCGGGCAGATTACGCAGGAGAACTTTCTCAAAGCCTTGTCGCAGTTTATGCTGACGATGGTTTCGGCCAATTCCCGGTATGACAAATACGTCCGGAAAGAACCGGGCGGTGACTTATCGGCGGATGAACTGGCGGGGCTTGCACTGTTCAAAAAGCAGTGTTCGGGTTGTCACCAGGGCGAGTTGTTCACGGATCAGAGGTATCACAACAACGGTTTGCCGGTCAGTGAAATCAACGATCAGGGGCGTTTTGAGGGGACTAAAAAAGAAACCGACCGGCTGAAGTTTCTGGTACCCAGTCTGCGCAACATTGAACGCTCGTTGCCGTACATGCACGACGGGCGGTTCTGGTCGCTGGAGCAGGTGCTGGATCACTACAGCCAGGGTGTGAAAGATAGCCCGACGCTCGATTCGCGCCTGAAAACCGGTGGTGTTCTGGGAGTTGCTCTCACCGAACCGGAGAAAAAGCAGATCATTGCTTTCCTCAAAACACTTACCGATCAGCAGTTTATCACCGATCGGCAGTTTATTCCGAATTGATTATAGGCCTTTCGTTATTGCCCCTAATCCCCTGAAGGGGACTTGGAAGCGCGCTACTCCGGATGCTAAAAGTCCCCTTCAGGGGATTAGGGGCAATAACGAAAGGCTTGTGATGATTAGTCAATGTATTCTAACAATCCACTTTATGAAAAAGCTTTTTTTACTGATTTTCCTGCTTAGTCCGACTCTGGCCTCGGCCTGTGAAGTGTGCGGGTGTTCCGGCTCCAGCTTTTATCTGGGCGTATTGCCCCAATTTCAAAAGCACTTCGTGGGTCTGCGCTACCGCACCCAAAGCTACGACACCCGGCTGACGCTTCACCACGCCGGAACGATCTACGATTCGCGGGAGGAATTCCGGGCCATCGACCTCTGGGGACGGTTTTATCCCCATCCCCGGATTCAGGTGCTGGCGATGTTACCTTACCAGATCAACAAGCAAACTCAGGGGCCGGACGTCCGGCGACACCAGGGAATTGGCGACGCGACGGTTTTGGTCAATTACAAACTGCTCGACAAAACCCGGATGAGCGACAGTGGCCGGGTGGTGAAACAAACGCTGCTGGTGGGTGGCGGCACCAAGCTCGCGACGGGCGAATACCGCTACAACCAGTACGATGGTGCGCAGGTGGCTAATCCGAATTTTCAGGCAGGGACCGGCGCTTACGATGCGGTTTTCAACGCCATTTATACGCTGCGCATCGACAAATGGGGGATGAATGCGGATGCAACGGGCCGTCTGACCGGCACGAATGCCAACGACTACCGGTTTGGCAACCGGCTCAATAGCTCCATCACCGGTTTTTATGTGCAGCAATGGGAAAAGCTGGATGTTGCGATCATGCCGAGTGCGGGTTTCTACGGCGAACTGGCGCACAAAGACCGGGATTACGCCGGCATCGTAGCGGAAACGGGCGGGTATATGCTGGCCGGAACCGTTGGACTGGATATTTACCGGGGGAACTGGATGATGGGAGTGAATGCCCAGATACCAGTCAGTCAGCGGATTTCCGAAGGATTGGTACAGGCCCACAGCCGGGTTGGGGTTCATCTGGCGAGAACGTTTTGATGATTTTTTTATTATCTAAAATCTGATTATCAATGATTTGTAAAATCAAACTTTCAATTTTGTGTTTTCTGGTTGGGCTTCTCGGATCCTGTCAATCCAAAAAGCAACCTGACGACCATCATCACCACATGGTTTCGGACTCCGGACAGACGACAGGCCCTGTTGCGGAGCTGGAGAAACAGGTTCTGGCCGTACACGACAGCCTGATGCTCCAAATGAATGACTTGATGCGTATGCAGGAAGAAGTATCCGTTAAAGTGGAGAAGAGCGTTACGCCATCCAGGGAAAAAGGGGAGCAGGTTCTGCGGCAGCTTAAAGAGGCTGATGAGGTGATGATGGACTGGATGCACCAGTACAAAGGCGACACGCTCAAACAACTGGATCAGGAAAAGGCGCTCGACTACCTGAAAATCCAGCAAGGGAAAGTAAGCAACCTGAACCGCCTGATGCGCCGGAGTCTCACCGATGCCGAAAACTACCTGAAAGAATGAGAAAAATCCGAAAAATCACCCTGACAGCCGTTGGATGGCTAGGTCTGTTTACCGGCATTTTCTGGTCATGCCATCACGACAATCCGGACCCTCAGCCGGGGCCGACAGGATCGCTCCAACTCGCCTTCGACAATGTGGTGGGGAACACTGATTTACAACTCAATACGGAAAACTACACCAACGCCGGTGGCGAATTGTTCAAAGTAACAACCCTGAATTATTACGTTACGAACATCCGGCTGAAACGGGCGGATGGGTCGGCGTATGTGATTCCGCAGGACAGTAGTTATTTTCTGGTGAAAGAGGCCGAACCGGCTTCGCAGCGCATTATGCTGAAAAATATTCCAGTCGGCAATTATACGGAAGTTTCGTACCTGATTGGCGTGGATAGCCTGCGCAACACGATGGACGTCAGCAAACGAACGGGGGTTCTGGACCCGTCCGGTGGCATGACCGGCGGCATGTACTGGGACTGGAATTCCGGTTACATTCATTTCAAAATGGAAGGGACTTCCCCACAGGCTCCGGTGACAGCCAGTGGCAAGGTTTTCCTGTATCACATCGGCCTTTTCGGCGGTTATCGGACTAAAACCATCAATAATTTAAGGACAATCGCTTTACCCTTTGGAGCAACAACCGTCCGGGTGACCGAAAACGGAGTCGTTCCGAAGGTGACGATTCAGGCGGATGTGCTCAAGGTGTTCGAAGGGTCGATGAAGCTCCGTATTGCCGTGAATGCGGATATTATGGTGTCTTCGCTGTCGTCCGGTGTGGCCGACAACTACGCCCGGATGTTTCAGATTGCAACCATAAAAACCGATTAAGTCTGCCGGTTTTTCAATCGTAAATGGATGGCGGGTTAATCATCACCCGCCATACGTTTACATTCTTCCGTACGTTTTATTGTAGTAAATTTGTCAGAGCTTACACTTTTTTGCCCCGTTCCCCTAAAGGCCGGGCGGCCGGTGCCGGACTTTTAGCATCCGGATAATTTTGCGTACAAGTCCGGCACCGGCCGCCCGGCCTTTAGGGGAACGGGGCAAAAGCGTAAGTCCTAATTTGTATTCAGACAAGCAAGTAAAGCTGAAGTAGATAGAAATGACGCGTTGGCAACATGTTGGAATCCTGGCGGCAATCGTTTTTTACGGTTTCGCGGTCGGCTGTCAGAACGACTCGGGAAAGGACGGCCCGGTTGAGCCGGAACCCAAACCCGTCGAGTTCAAGGCGACGCCGTACAACTGGAAAAAACCGGCCAATTTTGACGATCCGCACTATGATTTTACCAAAAATCCGCTGACGGTCGAAGGCGTTGCGTTGGGAAAAACATTGTTCTACGACGGAATCCTGTCGCGCGACGGGGCCATTACGTGTGCGTTTTGCCACCAGTCGTTTTCGGGTTTTGCGCATAACGATCACGCCCTGAGCCACGGTATCGGTGATAAAATTGGCACCCGCAACGTTCCCGGTATTCAGAACGTGGCCTGGACGCGGGCTTTTTTCTGGGATGGCGGTATTGTCGATCTGGATTTGCTGCCCATCGCCCCCATTCAAAATCCCGTCGAAATGGGCGATTCACTGGCCAATGTGCTGAAGAAAATCCGGGCCAGCGGCCAGTATCCGGCCCTGTTCAAAGCGGCTTTCGGAACGGAGGAGGTAACGACGGAGCGGTTTTTGAAAGCCCTGTCGCAGTTTATGCTGACAATGGTTTCGGCCAACTCCAAATACGACAAGTATTCCCGGAAAGAAACCGGCGCTTCACTGACCGAATCGGAGCTGCGGGGCTTGGCGTTGTTCAAAGCGAATTGCTCGGGTTGCCACACTGGTGAATTGTTCACCGACCAGAGTTTCCGCAACAACGGTTTGCGGATGCAACTCGCCAATAGTAAAGACTTCGATCTAGGCCGGTATCAGATCACGTTAAACCTGGATGACTATAACAAATTCCGGGTGCCGAGTTTGCGGAATGTCGAGCGTACCTCGCCCTACATGCACGACGGACGTTTTCAGACGCTGGAACAGGTGCTGGAACACTACATCAACGATGTGCAGGATACGCCCCAACTTGATCCGTTGCTGAAAAAAAGTGGCAAACCCGGTATTGCCCTGACCACCACCGACAAGGCGGACCTGCTGGCATTCCTGCGAACGCTGACCGATGACGAATACATCCGCGACCGCCGTTTTCAGCCGGATTGAAAGGCGCGGTTAATTTCGGTAAAACGCCTGGTTTTCCCGCATCACAATGTCGATCGGCATGTATTGCTCCTTCTCGATGGATTTTGAAAAAATCAGAAGCTGATACAACGTCATGATGCTCCGGTAGCCCTGGTCCTCGGGTTGGTGGCAGATCAGGAAGTCGATCAGGCCATTGTCGAGGTATTTGGCGTTCTCCTTGATCAGGTCATATCCGATCAGCAGCGGTTTTTGCTTCAGATTTAATTTTTCCAGAAAACGCGCCACCAGAAAAGACCGGGAGTTGGTTACGAACAGCACGTCGATGGCCGGATTGGCCTCGAACAGCGGCTGGAGGTTCCGGAAAACGGATTGCTCGTCGGTCTGGTGACTATCGACCCGCAGGATGGGATACGACTTGTGGTGTTCGGCAAAATACGCCCTGAAACCTTCTTCGGTCTCTTTGTAGGTGTAACTATCAATGGCCGTAGCAATGTTGACCACCAGCAATTGACTATTTTCCCGGAGCGCGTACGTGCTTAATTTGCCGGCCAGATAACCGCTCTGAAAGAGGGGCGGGCCAATATACGAAAGGTTTTTCTGATCGGGAATGGTTGAGTCGATGAAGACATACGGAATGCCTTTGGTGTCGCAGGTCGCGGTAAATTCCCGGGCTTCGTTGATGAACATCGGCGCCAACACAATGCCGTCGGCCGAGGATTCCAGGATGGCGTTGGCCTGTTTAACGAACGATTGCTGGTCGCTGAGGTCAAAAAAGAACAGGTCGACCTGTAATCCGTACTGACTGATTTCGGTGTTGGCCCGCTGAATGCCCCGCAAAGGCGCATCCCAGAATTCGGTTTCTTCGGTGGCCGAAGGAATCAAAACCGCCAGCTTGATGATTTTGCCGGACGCCAGACGGCGGGCCAGCATGTTGGGCTGGTAATTCAGTTCCTCGATGATTTTGTTGATTTTCTCGCGTGTTTTGTCCGAAACACCGGTTCGGTTGTGAATAACGCGGTCTACCGTAGCAATGGTGACGTTGGCCCGGCGGGCAATTTCCTTAACACCCTGAAGTTCTTTCTTTTTCATGTATTGGCTCTCCGAACAGGCAAAAAGTCGCAAACCGCCAGCGGGCCGGAATACGTTTCTCTTTCCTTTCTCTCACTCTTTCACCGAAAGATACTTTTTTTGCTTTATGCCACAACAAATAGGATCATAAGTCAGGGGAAATAAGCGGTTTTTTCTGACAAGCAGCAGGAGCATTCGCGTAGAAGTTGTCGCCCGCATCCCGTGAGATAGGGGCGACAACGATCAAATTCATTGGGGTAAGCGGGAGGCACTGTCGGTGTCGACAAACAAAATCGCGTCTTCGTGCAGCCGCAGAATGGTAGAAGGATACTGCTCGCTGACCGGCGAATGCAGCGTGTGGTAGACGGCCTGCGCTTTGTTGACGCCCGGAACCATGCAAAAAACGTGGGGGGCCTGCATCAGCGCCGGAACCGTCAGCGTCAGGGCGTGCGTCGGAACATCTTCAAAAACCGTAAAGCAGTCATCATTCACCTGTTGCTGGCGGCAGGCCTGGTCCAGATCGACGACTTTGACCAAAACCGGGTCGTTGAAATCGGCGACGTGGGGGTCGTTGAAGGCGATGTGGCAGTTTTCACCAATGCCCATGCAAACCACATCGACGGCCTGTTGCTTCAGGAGATCGCTGTATCGCTGGCATTCAGCCACCAGGTCCGGGGCGTTGCCGTTCAGGTAGTTGACGGTTTGGAAAGGCACCCGGTCGAAAATCCGTTCTTTCAGAAAGTTGCCGAAACGCTGCGG
Organism: Larkinella punicea; assembly: GCF_003334855.1. Taxonomy (GTDB): domain Bacteria; phylum Bacteroidota; class Bacteroidia; order Cytophagales; family Spirosomataceae; genus Larkinella; species Larkinella punicea. The sequence goes on along the minus strand of NZ_QOWE01000005.1, from coordinate 154,808 downwards.
AGCCTCATCGGCCAACTGGACGTATTCGTCCATGTGAAAGGCGTGAATCCGGCTCCAGTCGATGGCTTCTTCCTGGCACAAAGCCGCCAGAAATTCTTCCTGCGACGGGGCTGCGGCAAAAATCACGGAAACCGTATCCTGTTGGGCAAGCAGGCTTCGCAGGCAGTTGCCCACGGCTTGTGCGGCACTGTCGCCCAGTTGGTTCCGGTTGTCGAACCGGCGAAAATCAAGTTGGTTGGTATTCGATTGGCTAATCATTCGGATGATGGTATTTTCTTCGTATAGGGTTTAAAAGACGGGGATGCTTTCACGCTGGTAGACAATCCGCCCTTCAACCATCGTCAGTTGTATTGAAATATCGGCATCAAAAAACACCAGATCCGCGTCCTTCCCCGGTGCCAGAATGCCTTTCCGATCGGCAACGCCCATGATCCGGGCCGGGGTGCTGCTGATCATGCGGATGGTGTCGAGCAGCGGAATTTCCGCCAGATTGATCATCGTGCGCACCAGCCGGTCGGCGGTGGCGACGCTTCCCGCAAAAGCCTGACGATCCGGCATTTTGGCCACGCCGTCCTCCACAATCACCTCGGTTCCGTTGTGGAGGCTGCCCAGAATGCTGTTGCCGGGCGGCATCCCCGCGGCCCGCATGGCGTCCGTGATCAGGGCGGTTCGTTCTGCCCCCTTGATTTTGTAGGCCAGTTTGAGCAGTGGAGCCGGTAAATGAACACCATCGGCAATAAGTTCCACGTCCATCTGATCCAGCAAATACGCACTTTCGATCACCCCGGCATACCGAAAGCTGTTCCGGCGGGTAACACCCGACATCGCGCTGTACAGGTGCGTGGCTAAGGAATAACCGTTTTCGACGGCCGCCAGCACTTCCTCATACACCGCATCGGTATGCGCAACAGCCGCCAGAACGCCTTTCGAGCGCAGGAATTGCCCAAATTTCAGCGCTCCCTTGAGTTCGGGCGCGGCACTCCAGCGGGTCACGGACGACGAACGCGCCAGCACTTCCTCATATTCGTCCGGGTCGGGATCGCGAATGTAGCGCGGGTCCTGCGCACCCCGCTGGCTCATAGCAAAATACGGGCCTTCGAGGTGCATACCCAGAAACCGGGCGCCCGACGTGTTGCGGGCGTTGGCTTTTTCGTAAATCTCCAGCGTGTTGAACAACTCCTCGCGCGTACTGGTCAGGGTCGTCGGCACCATCGCGGTGGTGCCGTATTGGGCGTGGAGTTCGGCGATGCGCAGAAAGGCTTCCTCGCTGCCGTCCATAAAGTCGTGCCCACCCCCGCCGTGGACGTGCAGGTCGATAAAACCGGGCGACACATACGCTCCCCCGGCGTCCAGTTCCAGCGCGTCGGGGACGTCGATGTCGCGTTCGCTGATTTCCGTGATGGTTTTTCCCGTAATCAGGATCGTTCCGTGGGGAATGATCCGGTAGGGGGTCAGAATCCGGGCGTTGGTAACCTTAATCCGTTGTGGTGCGTTGCCAGTGTTGTTCATGAACAGGTGTTTTAGCCGCCCCCGAAATCCGCCACCGGCGAATGCGGTGACCGTAAAAGGCATAATAAGCCAAATATAAGTAGCAGGGAAACAGAACCCAATAGGCTTCCCGCAGTCCGTATTGATCAGCGAGATACCCGTAAACCAACGGCAGAATGGCATTGCCGCTCAGACCCATGATCAGCAACGCTGCCCCCACTTTCGTAAACCGCCCCAAACCGTCGAGCGCCAGGGGCCAGATGCTGGCCCAGACCAGCGAGTTGGCCAGCCCCAGCAACACGATAAACCAGATGGAAACGTCGGCCTGATGACCCAGAAACACGACGCTGCTTTTCGCGAAGATAATCAATAGCGTGAACGCCAGCCCCAGCAACGTGCAGATTCTGAATACGTTGACCTGACTAATGCGTTTGGGAATCAGGATGATGCCCAGCAGATACCCGCAGATGGCGGCAAAGAGCGTATACGACGGAAACGTTTTGGCTTCCAGCAGCGAAATGCCCATCGAACTGGCGTAACCGATGATGGTGTCGATGGAAATGACCTGTGTGCCGACGTGCAGAAAAATGGCGATCGCGCCCAGCACCAGGTGCGGAAACTGAAGAACCGACGTTTTCCCGGAATTAGCAGCCGCTACTTCGGTGGTTTCCTGTTCGGTATTGATTTCGGGCAAGGGCGAGTAGCGAACCAGAATGCCCAGTCCGATCAACACGAAGCCCATCACCGTATACGGAACAATCACGCGCCGAACCAACTCGTCCAAAGCCTGGGCTTTTTCGATGGGCGACATGCCCGGCAACTGGCTGAACAGGTCGGTATCGGTGGCCCGCAGAATCACCGCGGCAAACAGAATCGGGGCCAAAATACCGGCGCCCTTGTTACCGATGCCCATGATGCTGATGCGCTGGGCGGCCCGTTCTTTCGGTCCCAAAACCGTGATGTAGGGATTGGCCGCCGTTTGCAAAACCGCCAGCCCGACGCCGATCATGAACAGCCCCAGCAGGAAAATCTCGTAGGTTCGCGTCAGGGCTGCGGGGACGAAAATGAACGCGCCCAGCGCCATGATCCAGAAACCGATCATCATGCCCTTCTTAAAACCGGTGGCTTTGAGCAGATACGACGACGGCACCGACATCACGAAATAGGAGATGTAAAACGCGAAGGTGACCAGATACGACTGGAAGTTCGTGAGTTCGCAGGCAATCTTGAAATACGGAATCAGGATGGCGTTGACCCAGGTCACAAACCCGAAAACAAAGAAAAGCAACCCGATCAGGGCAATGGAAATCCGCGTATCCCGCTGGCTCAGCGACCCTACGTCAACCGTCTTGGTTTGGTTTTTCATGCGATTGTGGTCTAAACGGTGGGTTCCCAGCCCCGCTGGTAGTCGCGCTTCCAGTACTGCTGCGCCTGGCGGTTATTTTTGATGTGGCCGTTAGTCGGGTCAATTTCCAGCGTTCCGCCCGACCGCAGGGCAATGTTGCCCAACTGACAAAGCAGCGTACTCTGGTGACCACTCAAAATATCGGCATTCAAAGCCGTTCCTTTTTTGATGCCATCAAAGAAATTCTGGATGTGAATCGCGTCCAGCACCTGCGAGGGGTTCATGCGGTCGCGGGCGTTGATGACGACGTCGTTCTTGACCTCCTTCACCAGCTTGTTTTCCAGATCGTAAATCCGGTAGGCATTGCCCCCGTCGATCTGCAACGAGCCGGTATCGCCGTAGAAAATAACGCCGACGCTGCTGCCTTCGATGGTGCGTCCGTTGCAACTCCGGCCTTCCCACGTCATGCCGGTATTGTTCGGAAATTCGAGGTTGATCACCTGCGTGTCCGGCGTTTCCCAGTCGTCTTTGTAACGATACCGCCCGCCCGAGGAGGTCACCCGGTTGGGGTATTCAACGTCGAGGCCCCAGCGCATCAGGTCCAGCATGTGCGTGCCGTTGTTGAGGGCTTCGCCCGTTCCCCAGTGCCAGAACCAGTGCCAGTTGTAGTGCAACAGATTGTCTTTGAACGCCATACGGGGCGCGGGTCCCTGCCACAGATCGTAGTTCAGCCACGACGGAACGGCCGCTTCTTTCCCGACACCGATGGACGGACGGTTGTTGGTATACCAGCCTTTGGCAAAATACGCCCGACCGATCACGCCATCCCGAACCGCCTTGACCCCGGCGGCCACGTTGGGCCACGACCGGCGCTGGTTGCCCATCTGAATCACGTTTTTGTACTTTTTAGCAGCCGCTACCAGAATCTCGCCCTCGTTGGGATTGTGGCTACACGGTTTTTCCAGATACACGTGTTTTCCGGCTTTCGACGCCAGAATGGCGGCTGGCGCGTGCCAGTGATCCGGCGCGGCCACCACCAGCGCATCCAGGTCCTTGTCTTCCAGTGCTTTCCGAAAATCAGGAACGGCTTTGGGTTTGGATTTCTGAATGCCTTCCACGGTGGTGATGCACTTGTCGGCCGCGCGGGTGTCCACGTCCGAAACCGACCGGATTTCGCAGTTGGGTTGCAGGGCAAAATTGGTCGCCAGCGCCAGTCCGCGACTGTTGACGCCCATCATGCCCACCTGAATGCGTTCGTTGGCCCCCAGAATCCGGGCGTAACTTTTGGGACTAAAACCGGGGAGCATACCGCCCAGCGATAAAGCCGCGGTTCCCGCCAGCGTCTGACCCAGAAAGGTCCTCCGCGACGGCGAACCGGCTGTGTTTTCTGTTTTTAGTTTCGATTGGCTCATTATACTCACTATTAAGTTGAAAAAGGGTTGCCTGTATTGATTTTACTGCTTGTCGGATTGTATCAAAAACCGTGTAAGGTCCGCCCGCATGGGCGCGGTGATCCGGTTGATTTCCGGCGGGGCCTGAAACTGCAAGGCACTGGTCTTCTGGTAAATACCGTAGACGGTTTTGACCCGATCCATTGCCGACTGCACCGCCGACGGATCGGCATGACGGTTCAGGCTGGGCGCGATCACCAGCAGCGGACGCGGGGCAATGCAGGCCATGATTTCGTCATAATCGACCGGTGCCTGTTGCGGGTTTTCGGCAAATAAGCCCAGCCGGGGCAAAAAACCGTGCTGGTAAGCGTCATTTTTCAGGCTTTCATACTGCTTCGTACTCGTCCGCCAGGGCGAAAACGCAGCCACAACGGCTACTCCGGCGATCCGTTGATCGAGCGCAGCAGCCATCAGGGCAACGCGGCCGCCGATGGTTTCACCCAGTACATAAATCTGCTGGTTGTCAAGGCCTTCGTATTGCTCAAGTGCATCGACGCACGCGCGGACATCGCTCACCATTTTGCCCATTTTGGACCAGCCCGGGAAACGCTCGTAAAAGTAGGTGCCTTCTTCCAGGCGGTTTCCGAATCCCAGTAAGTCGATGGCCAAAACCGCAAAGCCCTGATCCAGGATCTCCTGAAACAGCACTTCATTACCCCGCCCGCCCTCGGGTTTGTAGCCAACGGCGTAGCCGGTATTGTAATTGTAGGAATGGAGGTAAATGACAACGGGTCTTTTTTTGCCTGGATTCAACGGGCCATCCGGCTGGTACAGGGTGCCGCTCAGGTGATCGCCCATGGCGGTATACGGCCCCAGATAGGTAATCGTTGCCCGTTTGGGTTTGGGCCGCCCCGTGATGCCGTCGATCCAGTCGACGCGGTCGATGGTGGTGGGGGCTACGGGATTGGGTTTCACGCCAGCGGGTTCATCCCCCAGCAACCAGTTGAGACGCGCCCGAATGGCTTGCTTCCGGCGACCCAGCGCAAGGGTATCTTTGGCTTCGTTCAGGCGGATCGCGGGCCAGGAGGGACGTACAGTTTTAGTCGTCCGGAGCCAGTTTACATAGGAAAAATCGCAATACCGGACGTTTTCCCAGCGGGCGGTTTTTCGTTTGAACTGGTTGTCCAGAAAATCCAGGCAACGTTCCACATCCCGGGTCGTCACGGCATGTTCGCCCATGCGGGGAAGCAGGCCAATCTTCGCCGGTGAACCCAGAAAATCATAGACGGTTTTTGCAGACTGGTAACATTGCTCATTTGCCCAGGGATTCAACTGCCGTTCCACCGTCGAGTAGGTGAGTAGCAAACTGCGCGGGGCGATCAGGGCCAGAAGCTGGTTTTGGTCGATGGGTAGCCGGTCTTCCCGCCCGAAGAAAAACCGCAGACGCGGGTGAAACCAGTGGGCTGCGTTGGCGCAAATGTCGTCGATGGTCTGGTTGCCGTATTGCGGGTCGCTAAACCGCCAGGGCGTGATGCCGCCCGTTCCGCAACTGCTGGAAATGACAGCCGCAAACCGCTCGTCGAACGCAGCCGCCCACAACGCCTGCTTGCCATTGCGCGAATGACCCGTAATGGCGATCTGGGCCGGATTGACTTCGTCTCGCGTAACCAGATAATCCACTACCCGCGAAGCGCCCCAGGCCCGGCGCATCAAACCGGTGAAGTCATAGTCGGGGTAAAGAGCCTGATAGGCCTGGGTGTCGTCCTGCGTATCCGCCCCGGCATACACGCAGCCGATGTAGCCGCGCTTGACAGCCAGTTGCGCCCAGCCCCGGTGCGTTACGGGCGTCATGTAAACTGGTAGCGATCCTTTTCCCGGCGGAATCATCAGTTCCAGCGTCATGCGGGCGCGGTTTTCGGGACCAAACGACAACTCGATCCATTGAATCCGAACGGCCCCTTCGTAGCGGTCGGAAAGAATCCGGGGGTTCACGGAAGCAGGAGCCGGGGGGACGGTTCCGCTGATCCAGTGCTGAAATTCCCGCCTGATCCGGTTCCGTTCCTGCGACCAGTCGGCTGCGGTTTGGATGCGTTTGCCGGTCGTACCCGAAATCAGCGGGTCGGGCAGAAACGGCACGGACGGGAGTGTTGAAAAATCGGGGGGTAATTCGCCCGTTCGCCGTTGCCAATCCAGCCAGGTGCTGTCCTGAAACGTCACCCGCCGGCTGATCGGATGCCGGTGATCCTGCTGCACATTCAGCCGCAGAGATTCTTCCAGATACTGTTTCCGCCGGGCCAGGTCAGCCTGCGCCCAAAGCGAGGTTGCCAGCGGGCCGGTTAACAGAAGGATCAAAATCAGGCGAAGCAAATACCGCATGGTTGAGAAAGGGTTTGACGAACGGGCTTTACCCACTTAAAAGGTATAATGTGGATTTTGCTCCAGGGCCTTGTTCCGGTTCCAGGCATCGCGCGGGATGGGGAACAGAATGGGGACGGTGCTCAGCCACGGTTTTTTGTCAATTTCCAGGTCCTTGATGTTGGGGCGGTTGGCCTTGATAAAGTCAATGAAGCGACCGCGACGGTTGAGATCCGAGAACGCCCCCGCCGGTTCCCAGATGAATTCCATGCGTCGTTCGTAGAAAATGGCATCCAGCACCTCCGCTTTGTTCAGCGTTGCCGGTTTGGCCGCCAGACCGGCCCGCACCCGGATGCGGTTGACCTGCTGCATGGCGTCCTGCGAGCGACCCACTTCGTTGAGGGCTTCGGCGTAATTGAGCAGGGCTTCGGCAAACCGCAGAATGGGCGGGTTGATGCCTGAGTTGGTCAGCGCGGGGCCTTCCCAGTATTTGGTGACGATGTAGCCCGTTCGGGACCAACCCGCCGGTACGTCTTTCGGCATCACAAACGCGGGCATGTCCTGATGCGCTTCGCCCGGCCCTATGATGACGCTCCAGTAGCGTTTGTCCTTGATTTTGCCACCGGCCTCTTTTTCAAAAGCATTCACCCATTGCGGTTGCGGAACGAAGTTACTCCAGGCGGCACTTCCGCTGTATTGCGACGGCGATCCGCGCGGGGCCGTCCGCTTCACGAGGTTGTTGCCTTCCGCATCCGGGGAAACCCGGAATTGGGTCGAGAACAGAATCTCCTTGTTGTTTTCGTTGCTTTCGCGAAATACATCCCGGAAGTTGGGAATCAGGTCGTAGGCGCCGGTGGCGATTAGCTCTTCGCTGTATTTGACGGCATCAGCCCATTTTTGCTGCCACAGGCTGGCTTTCACCAGATAGCCCAGAGCGGCTCCTTTGGTGGCCCGGCCCACATCGGCGGTTCCGGTCCAGGCCGTTGGCAGCGCCTTGGCGGCTTCCAGCAAGTCGGTTTCGATCTGTTTCCAGGTTTCGGCCGCCGTGGCCCGCGGAATGGCGAGGTTGGAAGACGCATCCAGTTTTTCGGTAATCAGCGGTACTCCGCCGAAGTAATTGACGAGCCGGTAATAGAACAACGCCCGCAGAAACCGCGCCTGACCCAGAATGAGGGCCTGATTGGCCGGGTTGATGCCACTCATTTTGGTCGCTCCGTCGATTACCAGGTTGGCCCGGCCAATGCCCTGATAAGCCGCCTGATAAACGTCCCGGATGATGGTGTTGCTCGACGGCAGGTTTAGCGAGTGCAGTTCGATCCGGTTGGCACTGCCGTCCATTTCGTACATATCGCCCGACATCGCCCACTCAATATCGGCGGCATCGCGGACGTTCGTAAACGTTTCCTCGCGTTGCAAAACCGCATAGGTGCCAATCAGAGCCGCCTGGGCGTCCGATTCGGTCAGGAAGAAATTGGCATCGGTCAAAACATCCTTGGGCGTCAGTGTCAGAAACGAATCACTGCACGCGGTGGCCGTCAGCAAAAAACCGGTGAGGGCCAGGTAGTTGATATACTTGCGCATGAGTTCGGTTGGATTAAAAGTTCAGATTGATACCCGCCATGAACGTCCGGGGTTGCGGATAAACGCCATCGTCGATCCCGGCCTGCAACGGATTCAGGCTGCCGATTTCGGGATCAAAACCCGAATATTTCGTGAACGTGAACAGGTTCTGGGCCGATACGTACACGCGCGCACCCTGGAACGCCCGGGTTCTGGACAGCAGCGATGCCGGAATCCGGTAGCCCAGCGTGACGTTCCGAATCCGGAGGTAATCGCCGTCTTCGACGTAAAACGTCGAGCTGTTTCCGAAATTTCCGTTGGCATCGGTATACTGCAACCGGGGTACGTCATTGCGGCCACTGCCGGGTGTCCAGCGGTTCAGTACGTCCTTCACACCGTTGATGACGCCCGATCCCCCAAAATACTTCAGCGGATACACCGACCGGCGGTTGGCGTTGTAAATCTGGCTGCCGCCGATGCCCTGCACGATGATGTTCAGATCAAAGCCTTTGTACGACAGATCGGCGTTGGCGCCATACATCAGCGTTGGCCACGGACTTCCGATCCGCACCTGATCCTGATCCGTCAACTGGTTGTCGCCGTTGATATCCCGAAACCGGAAGTCACCCGCTTTGGCGTTGGGTTGCAGGACTTTGTTGACCTCCTCGTTGGTTTGATAAATGCCATCGACCTGGTAGCCACGGTAATACCCGATTGGTTGCCCCACTTCGGTGTAGGTCGCCCGCATGTCGAAATAGCTGGATACCGTCGCTCCCGTGATCGGCTGGCCGACGCCCAGGCTTTTGACTTCGTTTTTGAGCGTCGAGATGTTCGTATTGACGTCATACCGGAACTGGCCGACCTTACCCCGGTAGCCGAGCAAAAACTCCCAGCCCCGGTTTTGAACCTTGCCGCCGTTGACGGAGGGCGCATTCTGGAAACCGGCTTCCACCGAAACCGGCAGACTCACCAGCATGTCTTTGGTGTTTTTGACGTAATAATCCGTCGTCAGATACAGCCGGTCGTTGAAGAACGATGCATCGATCCCGAAGTTGGTTTGTTCGCTGATTTCCCACTTCAGGTTGGGGTTGCCGGGCCGCGACATGCTGGCTCCGATGACCAGCCCCTGATTGGTGCCCAGCACGTAGTTGTCGTTGACGGTTCCGATCTGGATCGTGCTCAGATAGCCGAAAGAGCCGATGGCGTCGTTCCCCAACTGCCCCCAGCTTCCGCGCAGTTTCAGCGAGTTAATGGCCTGAATGCCTTTCATAAACGCTTCGTCCGACAGGTTCCAGCCGGCGGAAACCGATGGGAAATTCCCCCACTTGTGCTTCGGCCCGAAGTTGGACGAACCGTCGCGTCGCATGCTGACCGAGAGCAAATACCGCTCTTTGTACGAATAATTGACCCGACCCAGATAGGATGCCAGCGAATAAAGCGACCCGGTGCCGCTCGCCCGGCGCTGCGTATCGTTGCTGCCGTTGATGACCTGCAATTGCTCATTCTGGAAGTCCAGCGCCGTTACGGAAACCCAGTCCGAGACGTTTTTCTGGGCGGTTTGCCCCACGACGGCGCTGATGCGGTGCGCTCCCACATCCGTGGAATAGGAGAGCGTGTTTTCAACCAGCCAGTTCAGTCCCTGCGTAAACGTGTTGCCCAACCGGGCCTGCAGGTTGCGGTAGTGACCGCGTTCGGCTTTCGGTTCCCAGGTGGTCGACCGGTTGTTGCTGGCGTCGATGCCCACGCTGGTTCGCCATTTGAGTCCCTTAATGACCTCATATTCACCGAACATGTTGCCGTAGATGCGCAGGTTGTAGAGGTAATTCTCGATGGAATTGGCCCGGAGCAGCGGGTTGTCGCCCTGGGTCGTGTAATAGGCAGACGATCCGTTGACCACGGCGCTGGGGCCCAGGGTCGGATAAAACTGCTGGGCGAGGTTGAAAATACCGATCCGCAGATCCTGGTTTTGCTGCCCCTTGGCCTGTGAGTAGGTGAGGGCCATCGTTCCGCCAAACTTCAGTTTGTTCGTCACGATCAGGTCGGCGGTGGCCCGGGCGGTGTAGCGTTTATACCAGGTTTCGATGAGCGTTCCCTGCTGATCCCGGTAGCCGAGGGTCAGTGCTCCTTTCAGTTTCTGGCTGCCGCCCGAAATGCTGAGATCCACGTTTTGCACCGGCGCACTGCTGAAAACTTCGCCGATCCAGTCGGTTCCCTGACCGAAGGAAGCCGGGTTGGCCCATTCCGGATTGGGTGCCATGCCGGAGTTGGTATACAGTTCGTTGGCTAAGGTTGCAAATTCCTGCCCGTTCAAAAATTCGGGCTTTTTCCACAGTTGCTGAATCCCGGTATACGCGTTCAGGCTCACTTTGGCCTGGCCTTCTTTTCCGCGTTTGGTCGTGATCAGAATAACGCCGTTGGCGGCCCGCGCTCCGTAAATGGCCGCAGCCGCAGCATCTTTCAGGATTTCAACGGATTCGATGTCGTTCGGGTTGATGATCGATAAACCGTCGACCTGATCCGAACTGCCGCTGATGCCCATATTACCACCACCGAGCGGAAAACCGTCGACCACATACAGCGGCTGGTTGCCGCCCGTTGTCCCGACGCCCCGAATCCGAACAGACGCGCCACCGCCGGGGGCACCGCTGGTTTGGCTGATGAAAACACCCGGAACACGCCCCTGTAGCGACGAGGTAACGCTGTTGGTCGCTACTTTTTGCAATTCTTCCGCTTTAACGGACGAAACCGATCCGGTCAGTTCGCGCTTGAGCTGGGTTCCGTAACCGACTACGACTACTTCGTTGAGGGAAGAAGCCGCCTGTTGCAGCAGCACGTCGATGGTCGTCTGCCCTTCGATTTTTACCTCCTGCGTGGTGTAGCCAATGTACGAAAATACCAGCACGTCATTCGGTTTGGCGTCGATGCTGTACTTGCCGTCGCCGTCCGTCGAAACACCCCGGGTTGTGCCTTTGATGGCCACGTTGGCACCCGGCAGCGGTGATTGAGCCAGGTTATCCCGGATAACGCCTTTAATTGGGGTAGAAGTTTGGGCCATTGCCGACCGGTTGGCCAGCAGAACCAGCAACCAGAGGCAGGTTACCTGCCAGACGAGCCGTCGCAGGCGTTGGGGAGCAGTTGTCATAGTGTAAAGGAGTTGAGCATGAGAAAAACTGGAAATAAACCAATTCATGGAGGGGGTTAATTGAGCAGAAAATACATGTCGGGTACGTACCCGGAACCGGAACAAAAAAGGGATACTACGATTTTTGCGCTTTTTTCAGGACGCTGGCGAGGCTCACGGCGACGCCACCCTGGCGTTTGCTTTCGTCGGCGGCTTCCATAAAGGCAAAGATTTCGATGGTTTCTTCGGGCTTAACGGGCGTTTCACCGGTTTCGAAAAAGTGGATGATGTCTTTCAGTAGCGGGTTGTAACCGGCGTAGGGCCCCAGGGTTACGTTGCCGTTTTTGGTATACACCGTGCCGCCGTATTCGTGCTTGCCGGTGCGGGTGCCGCGAAAGGTTCCCACGCGTCCGTCGCTCCAGGTGCCGATCACGATGTCGGTGTCGGGCGTATGAACCCGCGTCACGCTCTGACAGCCCGTTCCCATGGCCGTAAACAGCGTTTCGACGCCGTGAATGCCGTACCAGAACAGATCAGGGTGTGTTTTTTCCAAAACCGCCGGGCTGTAGGTGTCGGCACCCACGACCAGGCTTTTGTCGATGCTGTCCATGCCTTTGATGTAGCGGAGCGAAGACGCCGAGAAAACCGGGATGTTTTTCTTCTTTGCCAGGTCAAAAATGGCAATGGCGTCGGTGAGCGAAGCGGCAATGGGTTTGTCGATGAAAACGCGTTTTCCGGCGGCAAAAACCTTGGCAACCTGTTCCCGGTGCAGCCGACCGTCGTTGGTTTCCAGCATCACGACGTCTACTTTACGCAGCAAATCATCGATCGAATCCGCGATTTCGACACCCAGTTTTTTGACCTCTTCAATGTAGCCGGGAATTCGTTTGACACTGGTTTCGATGTCGTTGCTGCCTTTAGGATAGGCCGCCACCACCCGGTAGCCGGCCCAGTCGGGATTGGGGGTTGAGCTGTTGAGTTCTTTGGTGAAGGCAATGCTGTGGGAGGTGTCCAGCCCGATGATGCCCACTTTTTTCCCCTGGAGTGGCCGGGCGGATGCCGATCCGGCGGCTGCGAACGGAAGCAGGTAGGACCCCAAACCAGCGGATGCTGCCAGCATTGAGAATTTTCTACGATTAAGTGTATTTGCCATATAATATTTTACAAGGGTATGGGTTTGTAAAAACGTGTACGTACCCGAAAGGTGGGATTCAAAATTTAATAAAACAAATAAATTTTGCTTTTATTGGTTAAATACCATTTATGGTATAAATAGTTGTATTAAAATTAGGTTTTGGAAGGGGCCATTCACCGAATTTCAAGTCATCCGGATTATTATCAGGCGTATAAGAAAGTATAGAATTCGTTTCCGTGTGGGTACAGGCATTCTTTCCCCCAGGCGTTTATCCCGCAGGGATCGAACAGCGTAGCGTCGGTAGATAAACCAGAGTCGTTCTCCCACCCGCGTGCCGTGAGGTACGCGACCTTCCGGGTGCTATAAATTGTCGCGTACCTCACGGTACGCGGGGAGAACGGTTGATCCTTTGGGCTACCGACGCTACGCTGTTCGATCCCTACGGGATAAACGCTTGGGGGAAAGAATGGAAGTTAGCAAATTTGGGGTCAAAAGACCATTCACCGTGGGTCAAAAAACGGAATCGTTTGCTTAATGCGCGTGGCGCAGGCGATGAAGCCGGATGTTGGTGAGGTGGGTTAAAACCAGGCCTAAAGAGGCTGCGTAGCCGAGGTATTCGAAGGTTTCGTTGACATCTTCCAGCACAATGGCCACGGCAAAAACGCTCAGGAAAAACCACAGGCAGGCTTTGATGGCGGGCGTGGTGAAATGCCGGGTGGCAAAATAAACCGCTACGATGTTGACACCGATGAAGACATAATCAAGACTGAGGTAGCCGACCCGAACCGTGTCGTTGGTCAGAAAAGACGACGATACGAGCAGAATGGGCGTGATCAGGCAGTGAATGATGCACAATACCGATCCGCTAATTCCGATGTAATCCGCCTTGCTGCCTAGTGCTCCCAATTTCATAGTCGTCCGTTTGCTCAGTAATCATTGCAAAATAAATAGATGGTTTTGTACCGATCAAGATTATTTGCAATAAAGTTGCATTTATTTTTGCAACCTTGTTGCGAGTATTTACTTTTGCTGCCGGATTGCCGACCGATCGTCGGCTAAAACAAACTAAATAGCATTGAAGAATGAAGGCAAAACGAACACGTCAATGGGTGTGGATGCTGTCGCTGGCAGCGTCGCTGGTGTTGGTAGCGGGTTGTAATGACAAAGCCGATGAGCCCGAACCGGCCGATGAGAACGAATTGATTACAACCGTCAACCTGAAATTTACGGAGTCGGGGACAACCAGCACCCAGACGTTTACATACCGGGATACCGACGGTGATGGGGGACAGGCGGCTACGCAATTCGATAAAATTGTGCTGAAACCCAGCAAAACCTACGAACTGGCGGTGGAATTACTGGACGAGAGCAAAACGCCCACGGATGATATTTCAAAAGAAGTAGCCGAAGAAAGCGATGAGCATTTGTTCGTCTTTACGGTTTCTCCGACAACCCTCGCGACGTACACCTACGGCGACAAGGACGCCAACAACCTGCCCATTGGCTTGAAAGGCACGTTCAAAACGAATGCCGCCGGAACCGGAAAACTAAAAGTTCAACTCCGTCACCAACCCAATGCGAAAGACGGCACGCCAACACCGGGTAGCGACGATGTGAATCTGGATTTCGATCTGACGGTTCAGTAAGCGAACCGTCAGATCTTGAATTGAATTAACGAGCGACTTACGCTTTCTGCCCCTAAATCCCCTAAAGGGGACTTTTAGCATCCGGCTCGAGCTGTGTCCAAGTCCCCTTTAGGGGATTTAGGGGCAGAAAGCGTAAGTATAAGAGAATTATCACACGTAAGTTCTGGCTGAGTGATAAAGACATCCTCATTTATCACTCAGCTTGCTCAATACCGTATAGCCTTTCAGTTTCCCGTTTTTGTTGTAGGTTTCGGTTTTGATGTCGAACAGCACATCGGCTGCCCGGTAGCTGACGGAGCGGAAGGAAACCCGGACGGGAATTCCCATCATCCGATTGGCCAGGTTAATGTCGGAACCGATTTTATAGACGTCGAACGTGCCGGCGGGTGTTGTCAGGCTTTCTTTGCTTTCAACTTTCCGGTTGACAACCTTGATGGACATATCCATCATTTTGGTGTCTTTGTTGTAGGTTTCGGCTTCCAGTTCGCCGTCGGCCAGGGTGCTGCCTGCGCTCAATTGTTTGGGATAAACCAGTTTGTTGGTTTTGATCCGCACTTCCATGTCTTTCATCGCGTCGTTGGTGGCCAGCACTACGCCCGACAGATCGGCGATGAGTTCATCTCCCGTACAGGTATACTTCACCGCCATTTCAGGGGCCGGTTTGCCCTTGTCGTCGAACGACTGCATGACGATATTGATCAGCGTGGAACCGCCTTCACTCGTGACCTCCTTGATGGTATACACAACCCGGCCGGTCGGCTTGTCTTTGGCGCTGTAGGACAGCATTTCGTAGCTGGTTCCCGGTTTAAATTTGATTCCCAGACAATCCTGGGCGTACGTAAAGAGGGTGGTTAAACCGAGGGCAAAGAAGAGAAGTAGCGTTTTCATAGAAATAGGGTTCGGTACGAAACCGGTAACCTACGGAAAATTTGCCAAACCGGAGCAAAGGATTGAGTAAACGGACGTCAGACCCACGCCATGCTGACGACCCCGATGAGCATGATCAGTTTACAGAGCGAACTCAGGTAGGCGAAATCCCGCTTGGTATCGGCCCGGACCAGCCGGTAGACGAGCCACGCAATGGGCACCAGCAGGATGACAAACATCCAGAATAGTTGCTCGTTTTGCAGCGAATGGGCGATGGTGAACAGCGAAATGATGAAGGCGGCAATGATGCTGTACAGCAATTGTTTGGTTCGGCGGAGTCCCCAGACGATCGGGAGCGTCCGGCAACCGAAGCGGGCGTCGCCCTTCACGTCTTCCATGTCTTTGATGATTTCCCGAACGAGTGTGATGACGAAGGAGAACAACGCGTAAATAAGCAGCAGATCAACCTGTTGCCGGTAGAAAACCGCCAGCACAATCAGTGACAGAGCCGTTAGAAGCGCCACGATAAAATTCCCGATGAAAGGCTGGCGTTTAAAAGTTGACGAATAAAACCACAGCAATGTGACCGACAGGACATTGACGACGAAAACCCATTTGCTGAGGTAAAAACCGATCACGACGCCCAGAAAATTCAGCCCCTGGTGTAATCCCATGGCAATCTGCCGTTTCAAATACCGCCCAATGATGACCCGATCCGGTTTGTTGATAATATCGATCTTGATGTCGAAATAATCGTTGATGATGTAGCCGGCCGCGGCAATCAAAACCGTTGACAATGAGAGCAGAAAGAGCTTCGGGTCCAGGAGCAAACCGATCCAGTTGTCGCGCGGGCCAATGAGCGTAATACGGGCAAAATATTGCGTGCCGACGATGATGAGCAGGTTTTGTACCCGGATCAACCGCAGGAACCCCAGAATGTATACGTAAAATGGCGGAGTACCCGCGCGGGGCGAATGGCTCCGGACTTTTGGGGTCATAACCGAAAGGGAAAATCAGTGAACCAAAGATACGGTTTCCGGGCCGAATCACCGGCTCCGCTAAAATCTTTCTCTGTCCAACCAAATTTGTGAACACAAACGACCGGAATTGATGTTATGGGAACTGATTGGAAGAGCGAAGGTGTGAACGGGTGTCTGTCACTCGGTTATACCCTCCCTCCCTCAGTCCTTCCATCATCTTACGACTATATGAAAATTGGCATAGTGTGTTACCCGACGTTCGGGGGAAGCGGTGTGGTGGCAACGGAACTGGGCAAGGCCCTGGCCAAAGCCGGTCACAAAGTCCACTTTATTACCTACCAGCAACCGCACCGGTTGGACTTTTTTAACGAAAACGTTTTTTACCACGAAGTAAATATACCGACGTATCCGCTCTTTCAGTTCCCGCCTTACGAAACGGCGCTGGCCAGCGCGATGGTGAACGTCGTTCAATACGAAAAGCTGGATTTATTGCACGTTCATTACGCCATTCCACACGCATCGGCGGCTTATATGGCCAAAATGATTCTGCGGGCGCAGGGGCGGCACATTCCTTTTGTCACCACACTACACGGAACCGACATTACGCTGGTGGGCAAAGATGCATCTTACGAACCGGTGGTGACGTTCAGTATCAACGAGTCGGACGGCGTAACGGCGGTTTCGGAACACCTGCGGCAGGAAACGCTCGATCAGTTTGCCATTCGCCGGGATATTGAAGTGATTCCGAATTTCATCGACCTCGACCGGTTCAAACGGCAGAAGAAAGACCATTTCAAAATGGCGATTTGCCCGAATGGCGAGAAGCTGATCGTCCACACCTCGAATTTCCGGCGGGTGAAGCGCATCGACGATGTGGTGCAGATCTTCCATAAAATCAATCAGCAGATTCCCAGTAAATTATTACTTTCAGGCGACGGTCCGGAGCGGGCGCGGATTGAAAAACTGTGTCGCGATATGGGCATTTACCAGGACGTGCGGTTTTTGGGCAAACTGGATGCGGTCGAGGAGGTTTTGTCGGTGGCCGATTTGTTCCTGATGCCGTCCGAAAACGAAAGTTTCGGCCTGGCCGCGTTGGAAGCGCTGGCCTGCGAAGTGCCGCTGATCACGTCGAACGCCGGTGGTCTGCCCGAATTGAACCTTCAGGGCGTGACCGGATTTCTGAGCAACGTCGGTGATGTGGACGACATGGTAAAAAATGCCCTGTACATCCTGGATGACAATAACCTGCCGACCTTCAAACACAACGCGCTGGAGCGGGCGAAGGAGTTTGAAATTTCGCGCATTCTGCCGCACTACGAAGCCTATTACGAAAAGGTGGTGATGGAAAGCCGGGCGCTGATCTGAAATAACGGTTTTTAGCAACTTTTTGCCCGACAAGTGTTAACTTTGCCACAAACCAAGAACGTATGAAATTCGGTGTAGTAGTATTCCCCGGCTCCAATTGCGACGACGATGCGGTCGACGCGCTGCGTGATCAACTGAAACAGGATGTCGTCAAGCTCTGGCACAAAGACCACGATTTGCAAGGCTGTGATTTCATCATTCTGCCCGGCGGTTTTTCCTACGGGGACTACCTTCGGACGGGGGCCGTTGCCCGGTTTTCGCCCATCATGAACGAAGTGATCAAACACGCCGAGCGGGGTGGTTACCTGATGGGCATCTGCAATGGTTTCCAGATTCTGGCCGAAGCGCGGCTGGTTCCCGGCGTTCTGCTGCGGAATACCAACCAGAAATACGTTTGTAAAAATATCTACCTCCGTCCGCAATCGAAGAGCGTTCTGCTGACCGCCGGTTTGGACGATCGGGCCTATAAAATCCCCATTGCCCACGGCGAAGGCCGGTATTTCATCGATGCCGATACGTTGAATGAACTGAACGACAACGATCAGATCATTTTCCGGTATTGCGACGAAGCGGGAAACATCACCGACGAAGCCAATCCGAACGGCAGTCTGGACAACATTGCGGGCGTCGCGAACGAACGCAAAAACGTGTTCGGCCTGATGCCTCACCCCGAACGGGCGGCCGATTCGCTGTTGGGCAATACCGACGGACGGCTGATTCTGGAGCAGTTGCTGAATACGGTTTTGGTATAGCGATCCTGTTCGTTTAATACATTGGAAAAGTCGGCTCATGTGGCCGACTTTTCGCGTTTATGAACTTCTGGATACCGGTCTATGCATTCGAGTTACTTTATTGACCGTTTGCTCAAACGTTCTCCAAAATAAGGGAGATCAAGTGTGACTTCAGGCTCGTGGCAACGTCTGACAACTAATCCTAACCATTCGTTGAGACCATGCTTCAGAAACTTTGTAATCGGTACGAATCCCTGAATTGTCTTGTCCGGAAACGAGCCACCGGTTCTCCCAAAGAATTGGCCCAAAAATTAGGCATCAGCGAACGGGCCTGGTATAAACTCCGCGACGAGTTGGTCAATGAACTGGGCGTTCCGCTGGCCTATTGCCCGGTCCGGCGGACGTACTACTATGCTGAAGAAGGGGAATTGGTATTTCGGTTTCGGCGCAAGTTAGAAGATGAGCAGATGGAGGGGTTGTCGGGCGGTTTTGGTGCGCATACTGCCGTTGCCCACGGAAGCTTTGAAAGTCTGATCCGGCTATGGGTATGACGGCCCTTTTTTTGATGGTTCCGGCTTATGGCCATTTGAATCTGACGTTCAAACTGGCGAGGCAGTTGCAATCCGATGGGTATCAGATCGTTTACGGGTATTTGGGGAAACCTGAACTGGCCCAGCAAATTCACCGGCAGGGATTCGCGGTGCATTGGTTGCAGAGTCTGCCGTTTGGAATAGGGGTAGAGGAAGCTACGCACAAAGAGAAAAGTGAGTCGTATCTGGAATCGTTACTGGATCGTTTTACGGACAAAACGTTTCGCGCCCGCTCGGCCGATTTGCAACGCACGGTCGACGCCCTAAAACCGGCCCTGATTTTCATCGATTCATATTACAGCACCGACTTTATCGTGTTGTATCCTTTCATTAAAGACAAAGGAATCGAGGTGGTTCTGCTGCAAACCATGTTGTCGACCTATGAAGATGCGGCTATTCCGCCTTTAAACAGCCAACGTATTCCCGGTCAGGATTCTGTCGGTGCAATCCGTCGGGCGTGGCGGGCCTATTACCGAAACCGGGCTTTCAAACAACTGGGGCAAACCCTATTGTATTTGGGCCGGAGCAACCACCGGATCATCCGGCAAAAGTTCCGGCAGAACGGTTTGCCCGATTACCACCGGATTCGCAATGATAAAACGTTTTATACCGGTTTCGATAATCTGCCGGAATGGATTCTTTACCCACGGGCCTTTGAATTTCCGCAGCGAACGCTTCATCCCTTTCAACAGCATCTGGGGTTGATGATCGATACCGGGCGGGTAGAAAACCCTTCATCGGCTTATCAAACCATGTTGAAGCAGCTTTCACAGGAGCGGCAGACGAATCCGAACGTAAAAGTGATGTATGCTTCCTTGGGAACCGTCTCGAACGCCCATGCCAAACCGCTTTTGCTCAAGCGGTTTTATCAGCGGCTGATCGCAGCCGCAGCCCGGCAACCCAATTGGCGCTTAATTGTGTCGGTTGGGCCGGAATTGAAAGACGCCTTTCCGACCCGTCTTCCGAACGGCTGGATTCACGAGCGGGTCCCGCAGGTGGATATGCTCCGGCATTGTGATGTTTTTGTGACACACGGCGGCCCCAATTCGGTGCTGGAAGGTGTTCTTTGCGGGGTTCCCATGCTGGCTTATCCGCTCAACGACACCTGGGATCAGAATGGTTACACCGCCCGACTGGCCTATTTCGGCTGTGGACTGACGGGTAACCTGCGAAAAGACCGTCCGGTAGATATGGAGCAAAAGATCCTGCAACTGCTGATGGAGCCAAAATTCAGGCAAAACCTATTGGCATTTCGGGAGCAATTGCAGGAATTTGACGGGACTAGGGCTTTATTTGCGCTATTGGGTGAAAAAAAATCTTAAAATTTTTCTACATTTTTTCGTCACTGCATTCTCAGTGCAGTGGGAAGTGCGATGTTTGGAAAGTCATTCAACGGGGAATGGCGGTAAACATAAACTTTTATGCAAAAGATTGAAATTTGCCAAATGGAAAACCTTCATGGCGGAGATTGTGACATGGCTGCGGGCTTTATGTATTCAGTTGGAACAGGGGCTATGTTTATTCCAGGCTTCCAGGTAATTGCTGTACTAGGCCTAGGGATAGGAGCTTTGATGACAGCTACAAATTGCGGCTACGGTAAACCACACTAAAAATTTGACAATGTGTTGATTGTGAACGAGTATATTCATTCTTCGGCACATTCATTTGCCCTCAATATTAATTTACTTAAACTCAGATCAAAATGAAAAAAATTAGCTTAACGCAGCAGCAACTTTTAATCGGCGGTTCCGCTTGCTCTGGTGCTTTGGGTGCCAGTATTGGTGCAACAGTTATTGCAGGAGCTGGAATATTCTTTGCTCCATTATCTATGGGTACTAGTCTTGTAGTGGCAGCAGGGGTTGCGACATTATGGAGTGCTGCAACCTGTTACGGTACGGGCTTTAGATAATAAGAGATAGTATTTAATGGTTTTTTGTAATTATTTAAAAAGAAGGGATTATTTTTTTAATATTACAAAATGCCTCTCATCCAGAATTTACCAAGTCTTTGCTTAGATTTGGATAAATTCTGGATGAAAAATGAAGGATATTGCATTTGTGGTATATCAATAATTTAATTCTTATGAAAAAACCTTTTTATAAAAACCAAATATTTATATATATGGCTTTTTTTGTTTCAATAATGACAGCCTTTAATTTGTATATTATTTATAGGCATGAGTTACTATTGGTGGTATTAATCCTTTTATCAGTATTAGCTATATTAGCAATTTGGAAGTTACCAAAACTTTTTAAATAAAATTGTAGTAGAGAAAATGAGTAGCTTGATTAAAGCTATACAGATCGCCTATCTGGCTTACTATGCCTACTATTTAGTAAAATTTGGCTCCAATGAAGGCCCTAAAAAAGAAGAGACAGAGTGGTTGTTAATCTCTTCTTTAGTGATCTTAGTTCTTAATGTAGTTTATTTTTACCGTAAAAAGAAAGCCGAAAATATTTAATGATTGTTCCTATGAATACTAACAATTTAATGCTGATTCGTGCTCTGGCGGGTCTTTGTGCAGGTTGTCTGCTACTGCTAATGTTAGTCAGATCTGACGCTACCATACTTACTGATGATATAGTGGATACGATAGCAGGTTTTATAACAGCAATGGCTTGTTTCGTGTTTTTTATGAAATTTTCTAAAAGAACAGGTAAGTGAATAAAAACATTATTGAGATGTTTTTAAATGAATGAAGAAAAGTGAAAAATTTACCTGGGGCCATTTGCTCACGATCATTGCCGATGCAATCGCCATCAGTTTTCTATTCTATGTTTTATTTCATAAAAAATAAGTCATGGCACTACGTCAGGTAAACGTCTTTCGGTTTGCTTTTTTGTGCGCCCTGGCAATGCTCGCCCAATGGGCGTTTCAATATTTTCTGATTTCCGATCAGTTGTATTTCAATTCGTTATCCAATCAACTCACTTACGAGCGCATTCAGGAGTTGATCGATCAGGGCAAAAAATGGCAATGGTTGGGCTATGCCCTGGTGCCGGTCTTGTACCTCGTAAAATTTGGGCTGGTTGCGGGTTGTCTGGGCATCGGCTATTTTTTTGCAACCAGCCAATTTGCCTTCAGGCGGTTTTTCGGCGTAGCGATTCAGGCCGAGTTGGTTTTTCTGATTCCCATTCTTTTTAAATTACTCTGGTTTTTGTTTGTGTAAACCGATTTTGATCTAACCACGATCAGCCAGTTTTATCCGCTTTCCGCCCTTACCTTATTCAACGCCAGCGAATTACCACCTTACTATCTGTATCCCTTACAGGCGCTGAATGTATTTGAAGTGGCCTACTGGTTTTTGCTGGCGTATGGCGTTACGCAGACTCTGGAAATGTCGTTCTCCAAAGCGTTTAGTCTGGTTTTATCCTCCTACGGCATCGGCTTACTGCTCTGGATCACCGTGGTTGTTTTTATCACCGTCACCTACGCATCCTGATATGAAAACCGGCCTGAAATACAGTGTCGTGATCGGTGTTCTGTTGCTGATCGGTTATTTTCTCAGCCGTACAGTCAGTGCCGTTAGCAACACGAATGAACTGAAAACCAAACGTCAAACCGTACCGGATTTTAGCCAACTGGCGATTCAAATGCCGTCGAAAACCGTACCGAAAACCATGTTGAAAGGCCGTACCAATGTCATTATCCTTTTCAATCCCGATTGCGAACATTGTCAGTACGAAGCCGCCGAAATCAGCAAAAACGGCGATGCGTTCAAACAGGCCGACGTCTGGATGCTGACCACCGAAAAACCGGCCCGGGTGCGTGCCTTTACGAAACAGTTTGGGCTGGACACGCTCGCCAATGTTTGCGTGGGCACACTCACCCCGGACGAACTGTATAAAACCTTCGGCCCAACCGCCGTGCCGCATTTGTTCATTTACGGCCCTGACGGCAACCTGCGCAAAGAATACAAAGGCGAAACGAAACTAGAAGCCATTCTGAAATACTTATGACCACACCCCAACGCATTACCAAAACCTTTACCCGGCAGCTCGACCAAACCGACTGCGGAGTGGCCTGTCTGCTGTCGCTGGTTCGCTACCACGGCGGAGACGTCTCGCGTGAGCGGCTGCGCGAACTGAGCGGCACCAGCATTCAGGGCACCACGATGCTGGGGTTGTGCCAGGCGGCAACGGGACTGGGTTTGGAGGCCGATGGTTTTGAAGCGGATAGTGTTCAAAATCTGCACGATCTGACCATGCCGGTCGTTCTGCATGTGGTTCTGGAGGAGCGGTTGCAGCATTATGTGGTATTTTATGGAATCATACCCGCCAGTCTTCCAAAAGGACAGACGAATCCCTCTTCCGGGGTAAAATACCGCATCGGTGATCCCGGCAAGGGCGTGGTCGAGATGACGGCGGAAGAACTGGAAACCATCTAGCAATCAAGAGCACTGCTGCAGGTCACGCCAACCGAGTCTTTCGTACAAACCGGTCAGCAGCAAAAAGGCCAATGGCAGTGGTTTCGGGCATTGATCCGGGACGACGTGCCGCTGCTGGGCATAGCGGCTGGTTTGGGAATTCTGATTGCCGTCCTTGGGTTGTCGATGGCCTTGTTTTCCCAACGATTGATTGACGACATCCTGCCGAAGCAGAATGCCGAAAAACTTACACTGGGACTAGTCTTGCTGGCGGTGTTGTTGCTGGCCCGGTCCGGATTGAATTACCTGCGGAGTTTCTTTCTCCTGCGCCAAAGCCGTGAATTCAACATCCGGATTGCCGATAGCTTTTTTCGGGATTTACTTCGATTACCCAAAGCGTTTTTTGACACCCGCAAAACCGGCGATCTGGTCGCCCGGTTGAACGACACCCGCCGAATTCAAAGCACCATCAGTTTTCTGACCGGTAGCGTGGTCATCGACACCCTGGTCGTTCTGATTACGGCCGGGGTACTTTTTCGTTATTCCTGGCAGATTGGGTTGCTGTCGCTGCTCAGTTTTCCGTTATACGGCTGGTTGGTCTGGCGGTTTAATGGTCGGATTATCACCGGGCAACGCGAGGTGATGGCGTCCTATGCCCGCACAGAATCTCACTTTATCGACAGCATGAGCGGTATTGGCGCGATCAAAGCCGGTCGGCGGGAGGAGTTTTTTGCCCGGATTACCCAAAGCGTTTATCAATTGTTCCAGCATAAACTCTATGATCTGGGTTTGCTGGGAAACCGGTACGGCATTCTCAGTGAGGTAGTCGGCGTCGGTTTGTTGATGGCCCTGATCAGCGTAACGGCTTTTATGGTGTTGCAAAAGCACCTGTTACTCGGCGAAATGATGGCGATTATTAGTATGGCCAGCACGCTGATTTCTTCGGTTTCGAAGCTTTCAACCACCAATATTCAGTTACAGGAAGCCCGTGTAGCCTTTGATCGAATGCGGGAGTTTTTCCGCAATCGATCAAAATTTTCAACGGGACTTTGCTGGATAACATTTGCCTGGGCAATGTGCTGGAAGAAGGCGAAGCAGTCGTTCAATTTTGCCAGAAACACGGTTTTGACCGGTATTTTGAATCCCTTCCGCAAAGCTACCTTACCTTGGTTGGTGAAGAAGGTATTAATCTCTCCGGCGGACAACAGCAACTGGTGGGGCTGGCTCGGGCGTTGTACCGGCGTCCACAACTGCTGTTGCTGGATGAAGCAACTTCGGCACTCGACCGCCAGACCGAGCAGTTTGTGTTGGACCTCCTAGACCGGCTACGCCCCCAATTGGCTACGGTATTGGTAACACACCGCAGCCAGTCGGTACAACTGACAGATCGTGTCTATGGCTTGGCCACAGGCTGTCTGGAAGAGCAGAAAGCAGTAGCTATGTTTTCCTGAATGTCGGGTGAAAGGATGCTATTCAACAGGGTAGATGTGACTTTTTCGGATTAATCACGTCTGACAACTAATCCTAACGTTGTCAAACCCAGTCGTTGACCCACACAACTACTTTCTTTCACCATGGAACTGGTCATTAAAGAACTCCGCAAATCCTATTCGGGAAAAACCGTGCTCGATGCCCTCAATCTGACCTTTCGGGGTGGTGATGTGATTGGGCTGCTGGGCAAAAACGGATCGGGGAAAACCACCTTTCTCAATTGCCTGATCGACCTGATTGCACCCGATAGCGGGGAATTCTATTTCAAAGGCGAGGAGTTAACGGGAGATCGCTTGCCGTTAAAACGGGTGCTGGGCATCGTGTCCGACGTCATTCCGCCCGTGCCTGAATTTACCGGCGCGGACTACCTGCGCTTTATGGGCTTGATCCACAAGCTTGATGACGCGACGTTTCAAAAACGCTCGACCGACTTGACCAATTTCTTTTTTGACGAACCCGGCGTCCTGAAAAAGAAGATTAGCCAGTATTCGACGGGAATGATCAAAAAGATTAGTTTCTGTGCAGCGATTCTTCACATCCCATCGGTCGTCATCCTGGACGAACCGTTTGCCGGTCTCGACCCCATAGCCGTCCGGCAGTTGATTTCATTCCTCCAAACGTATCGGCGGGCCGACCGCATCATCCTGGTTGCGTCCCACGACCTGAGTTATTTGGAAGAAATCGCCACGCGCATTCTGGTGTTGGATGAGACCCAGATCAAATTTGACGGCAAACTGGCGGACTTTACCGAACAAGGCACCAAAGTCATCAGTGAGGCTCTGTTCGAGATATTAGTACCAAAGACCAAACAAACCACTTTCGACTGGCTCTAACTTCTCCGAATGATGTTTCCCATCCTTGTTTTCGCCTTGCGTAGGCGGTTTTTTGGCTTCTTCCGGAGTGCAGAGTCGATCCTCGGACTGATCCTGCGGCTTGTTTTCATGGCCGCTCTGGCGTTGAGCGCGGGTGCAATGGGCTGGTTGATCGATTTGGCTGCCACTTCTGACAAAATGGGAGCTAATCCCAACAATCTCATCCTGATCAGCAACGGTGTCGTCTGTGGGCAGTGGATGTGGATGGAATTCTTTCCGACCTACACACCACGGTCAACGCTATTTTCAAAAACCTTTCCGATTCCATATCGCGCTCAGTGGATCGGGACGCTGTTGTATGATGCGTTTACGGTTTCGGTGGTTGGTTCGGGATTGCTTTTCGTCATCCTGAACGCATTTTCGGAAACGTATACCAACGCGCATCTGGTGTCTTCACTCCTGCTGCTGGGCAACGCCGTAATTTTTGTTCAACTGCTGAAAGCGTTCCTGGAATCGACGCACGGCGGCAAGCGGTATTCCTGTTGGGTTGGGGAATGCTGAGTGTCCTGATCGGTTTTTCGGCCTGGCATTGGCGGTTCGACCCGACCGGATTGCTTCTTGTTTTGAGTGTTGCTTTAGCCAGCCAAAGTATACTCTTGTATTTACTGGATCGGGCTGCTCTGGCGAGAACGGAATCAACGGTTCTGCTCGTAAAGACAAACTACCTGTCACCGGTTTATACGGCCTTCATCAACAATGCCCAGGCGCGAAAAGCCTTCGCGTTCGGAATCTTGATGAAAGCACTATTGCTGTTGTTTTCATCAAAAATGTTGGCGAGTGATTTTTCATCGGCCAACTTTGTGCTTTTCTTATACGTTTCCCCAATGATTTTATTCAATTATGTGGCCAATAATAGCTGGGGTTTCTTTCCGGCCTTGTGGATCAACGGTTCGTTAGGGAGTCGCTCGGAGGTGTATTTGATTTATTTTCAGCTTTTTATCATTCCTGTTCTAATTGATCTGATCGTAACCATCAGCGTCCTTGCCTTCTTAAACCTGCTCAGTGGGCACCTCCTCTCTTTTTACCTCATCAGTACGGCTTGTTTCAGCTTGAATGGCCTTCTTTTTTCGCAGTATAAAGCGTTTCGGGTACACAACAGCCTGAGTTTTGGTCAGGTAAAAAGTAATGTAAGTGGCTGGAGTATTTTTATCAATTTTCTTTTACTGATCGGGATTGGTCTGGCGCTGAAAACCGTAGTGACGACCTTCGTCCTCTGCCTGGGTCTGGTGCTTGCTGTCGGGTATGTATTCCGTTCTATTTTGCCACGGGATCGCAATGCGATTCACAGAATTTACAAAAGTGTATTCGTAGACCGGGAGTAAAGCCAAAGAAGGAGTCTACAAGCCATTCATTCGGATTTATTTAAGTGTGCAAATTGCGTATATTAGTAACTTGGCCTGGAAAATGCTGTTAATTACGGTAATTTTATACACTGCCATTGTACGCATTGAATGCCATGCCAATTCCAATTAATGAGCCTGAAAGAGTAAGAGCCTTGCACCGGTACCAGATTCTGGACACGGTTCCCGAGAAGGAATTTGACCGGCTGACCGAACTGGCATCCCTGATTTGTCAGGTTCCAATTTCATTGGTATCGCTCATCGACGACCACCGGCAATGGTTTAAATCGCGGGTTGGCCTCGACCTGAAAGAAACCAGCCGGGATATTGCGTTTTGCCGGTATGCCATTCTGAACAGTGACCTCTTCGAAGTGGAAGATGCCGCACGGGATACGCGCTTCAAAGAAAACCCGCTGGTTACTTTGGATCCCCACATCCGCTTTTACGCGGGCTACCCGTTGACCGATTCCGATGGCTATGCGTTGGGAACGCTTTGTGTATTGGACCGGATTCCCCGGCAACTTACTGAAAATCAAAAACAATCATTGCGTCTGCTGGGTGATGCCGCTCTGGAACTGATTGTCAAACATCGCCATAACCAGGAACTGAAATACCTCGGCAACCTTTTTACGCTGTCAAATGACCTGATCTGTGTGGCGGGTACCGACGGTTATTTTAAAAAACTCAACCCGGCTTTTCAGGATGTGCTCGGCTGGGATGAATCCTATCTGTTGCGGACTTCTTTTTTTGATTTGGTTCACCCGGACGATTTGCAGGCCACGCAGAACGAAATTGCCGAATTGGCATCGGGCAAGTCGACCATTAATTTTGCCCACCGGTTTTGTTGCCAAAATGGCACCTACCGGAACCTGCAATGGGTAGCGACCCCCGAACCTGACACCGGATATCTGTTTGCCATTGCCCGGGACATTACCGACGAGAAGGAGAAAGAGCGTCTGTTGTTTCAGTCGGAAAACAAATTCCGCTCGTTTTTTGAAAACTCCCAGGGTCTCATGTGTATTCATGATCTGGAGGGGAAACTGCTTACCGTCAACAGTGCCGGTTCCCACGCTCTGGGCTATGAACCGGCAGAGTTAGTTGGCCTGCGCTTGTCAGATATTGTTCCCGAAGTTCACCAGGCGGCACTTTCCGCGTACCTGCAAACCATCAATAAAACCGGTCGGGCCAGCGGGCTGATGCACACGCTCACCAAAGACGGGTCGTTGTTGATCTGGTTGTTCAACAACATCCTGGAAAAAGAACTGAACGGCCATACGTATGTGATCGGTAATGCTATCGACATTACCCGCAGACACCAGTTGGAAGCGGATTTGAACCGGACCAAACAAATACTGGAACAAACGAATGAGGTGGCCCGGATCGGAACCTGGGAAGTGAATGTTGTTCAGGAAACCGTATACTGGTCAGCGGTAACCAAAGCCATTCATGAAGTGCCAAAAGACTATGTCCCGGATTTTCATGCGGCTGTATCTTTCTTCAAAGGGAAGAATTACGAGCAGATTATGGAAGCCGTAAACCGCTCCGTTCAGGAAGGTATAGCCTATGATGTAGAATTACAAATCGTTACGGCGAAAGGACGGACTGTATGGATTCGGGCGCTGGGAACCCCCGAATACCAGAACGGAAAGTGTGTTCGCTTATACGGCACGTTTCAGGATATTGATGAACGAAAGAAAGCAGAGCAGGCATTGCTCAACGAAAAACTCAGACTGGCCGCTTTTGTCGAACACGCCCCGGCGGCTGTCGCGATGTTTGACCGGGAAATTCGTTACATCGCCGTCAGCAGCCGCTGGATGGAGGAATATCACCTGGGGGGAAGTGTGCTCGGCCGGTCCCATTATGACGTATTTCCCAATGTGTCGGACGAGTGGAAGGCCATTCACAGCCGTTGCGTCGAGGGGGCGGTGGAAAAGAATGAGGAGGACATCTGGCGGCCCGAGGGATGGGATCATGACCAGTATCTGCGCTGGGAAGTCCGGCCGTGGTACCAGTTCGATGGCTCCATCGGCGGAATCATGATGTTCACCCAGGACATCACCGAAATTTGTCTACAGCGTGATGAGCTGAAAAAAGCGAAGATTCTGGCCGAGCAGGCCAGTCTGGCGAAATCGGAATTTCTGGCCAACATGAGCCATGAGATCAGAACCCCGCTCAATGGCGTCATCGGGTTCACGGATCTGGTGCTGAAAACTGCCCTGAATACCACGCAGCAGCAGTATTTGTCCATCGTCAACCAATCAGCCAATACCTTGCTGAGCATCATCAACGACATCCTGGATTTTTCGAAGATCGAAGCCGGAAAACTGGAGCTGGCGATTGAAAAAACGGATATTTACGAGATCAGTAGCCAGGTGGCCGACACCATCACGTACCAGGCTCAGAACAAAGGGCTGGAGGTGTTATTAAATCTTTCCGTTGACCTCCCCCGGTTTGTCTTTGTCGATTCGGTGCGGTTGAAACAGGTGCTGGTCAATTTGCTGGGGAATGCCGTAAAATTCACCGAGAAGGGTGAAATTGAACTGAAAATTACGGCATTGAGCGATGTTGCAGAAGACCATGTTACGTTTCGGTTTGAAGTGCGGGATACCGGTATTGGCATCAAACCGGAAATGCAGGAACGCATATTTGACGCTTTTTCCCAGGAAGACCCTTCCACGACGAAAAAATACGGCGGAACCGGTCTGGGGTTGACCATCTCCAACAAGCTGCTGGGCTTGATGGGAGGCCAGCTTCAGTTGACGAGCAATCCCGGTGAAGGTAGTTGCTTTTTCTTCGAAATCAGGCTTAAGGCGGAACCGGGGGATGCAATCGTCTGGCGCGATAACCTCCCGATCAATACCGTGCTGATCGTGGATGACAATGCACACAACCGCCTTATTTTGCGGCAAATGTTTTTGTTGAAAAACATTGAAGTAGAGGAAGTTAGTAACGGTTTTGAAGCGCTTCAGTTGCTGGGCCGCCATAAAAAATACGATGTCATTCTGATGGATTACCACATGCCCTACATGGATGGGCTGGAAACGATTCAGAAAATAAGGACTACCTTTCCGCCGTCGCCCGGCGAGCAACCCATCATCTTTCTGCATAGTTCATCGGATGACGAAAAAATCATCAAAGCCTGTGAGTCGCTGGATGTTAACCAACGGTTGGTGAAACCCATCAAAATGCAGGAGCTGTACCAGGCCCTGTACCGGCTGGTTCAGCAGGACGAAAAACCCGTGCCGGCATTGCCCGCCCGCCCAACCGCGGTTGATAGCCAAGCTGTGAAGGTGTTGATCGTGGAGGATAATAAGATCAACCTGCTGCTGGCGAAAGTCATCATCGGGCGGATTGCCCCGAACGCGCATATTTTTGAAGCGGCTAACGGCGTGGAAGCGGTTCAGTGTTACATCCAGGAATCTCCCGATCTGATTCTGATGGATGTTCAGATGCCGTTGATGAATGGGTACGAAGCCACGCAGCGGATTCGGGAATTGGAGAAAGACCGGCGCATTCCGGTTATTGCCCTGACGGCGGGAACCGTGAAAGGGGAGCGGGAGAAGTGTCTGGTGGCCGGGATGGACGATTTTCTTACCAAACCCATTGTGGAAGAATCCCTGGCTTCTCTGTTTAGGGTGTGGCTTGCAGCCGAATCGAAGAACGCGAACGCAACTGAGCAGCCCGGTGAGCGTAATCCGCATTTTGACCCGGAACCGTAAACGAACTACCCGACCGGGGTTCTGCCGAAACGTAACACGATCCTGGATGGAA
This sequence comes from Larkinella punicea, assembly GCF_003334855.1. Taxonomy (GTDB): domain Bacteria; phylum Bacteroidota; class Bacteroidia; order Cytophagales; family Spirosomataceae; genus Larkinella; species Larkinella punicea. The sequence continues at coordinate 124,394 of NZ_QOWE01000005.1, read as the reverse complement.
CAGCGAATAGGCCCCTTACCGAATCCTAAAATCCCCCAATCCGCAATTGGATATGAATCAAATCCTTCCGGAAAACGTCATTTCTCCTGCACAGGCCGGGTGAGTCGTCCTTACCGCAAATCCACCACTTCAACGCCGGGATACTTGGTTTTATCAAACACAAAATATGCATCGGCTACGGCCACGTTTGGCGTGAATTTGTCGATCGTATAACTGGTTACTTTACCGGTTTTGTCGGTCAGTTTCCAGCCTTTCACCTGCTTGTCTTTCTTGTTGACCGAAATTTGTACTTTAACAATCTGGGTACTTTTCTTTTCGGGTGTCAGTTCCACCACTTCGACGGGTTGACCACCCTGTTTCTGCTCACCGATGTATTTGTAGTTGTACCCTTGCTTGTAGATGGAATAGATCTTCGTCGGATTGAAATCCCCGGCAGCACCGGCGTCGTAGTCCTGAACGTTCACTTCGTTGGTTTCCTTGATGTAGGTAGACATCGTTTTGCCGTCGGTGAAAACTTCCTGACCGGCCAGCTTCAACCGGAACGCGTTCTTTTTCACCGTTAAATCGCCTTTGTAATTGCTTCCTTCGCCCGTGTAAGTGAAGGCGGCTTTGTAGGAATTCAGCGCTTTGTATTTGGCACTCATGGCATCTAAAACCTCCGATGCTTTTTTATCTTTTTGCGCCACCGATGGCAGCGAAAATCCAATAACCAATGCCCACAATAAGGCTAATTTTTTCATGTGTATCGTCTTTTACGTAATTTTGGGTAATTCGCTAAAACCGCCCGCAAAGTTGCTGACCGTTTCGTAGGTAGACAAGATTTATGGGAAAAAGTTTAATGAATTGATAAAAGGGAGAAAAGGATGAAGGGAAGAGGGTTCCGGTTTACCGCTCTTCCCTTCATCCTTTTCTCCCTTTTATCAATTCATATTTTTCAGAACTTCCTCCAGCGTATGGATGTCCTGAATCAGCACCTCGCGGGCTTTGCTGCCTTCAAAGGCCCCCACAATACCGGCGGCTTCCAACTGGTCGATGAGCCGCCCGGCCCGGTTGTAGCCTAACTTCAACCGACGCTGAATGAGCGACGTACTGCCCTGCTGGTGATTGACCACCAGACGAGCCGCTTCGTCGAACATCGGATCGCGGTTTTCGAGATCAATTTCTTTCTCTTCACTGCTTCCCGATTCATCACCGGCAAATTCGGGCAGGTTATACGCCGAATCATACCCGCGCTGGCTGCCGACAAATTCGCAGATATCTTCAATTTCGTTGGTATCGACAAACGGACATTGCAGCCGGACAATGTCGGAATTGGACGAGAACAGCATGTCTCCCATCCCGACCAATTGCTCGGCGCCACCCGTATCGAGAATGGTCCGGGAGTCGATTTTAGACGTCACCTTGAACGACAGGCGCGCCGGGAAGTTGGCTTTGATCAAACCCGTAATGACGTTTACGGACGGCCGTTGGGTGGCCACCACCAGGTGAATCCCGATGGCCCTCGCCAACTGCGCCAGGCGGGCAATGGGTTGTTCGACTTCCTTGCCCGCCGTCATCATCAGGTCGGCTAACTCATCGATGACGAGCACAATGTATGGCAGGAACTTATGGCCCTTTTCCGGGTTCAACCGGCGCTGGATGAACTTGGCGTTGTATTCTTTCAGGTTCCGGCACTGTGCGTCTTTGAGCAGGTTATACCGGTTGTCCATCTCGATACAAAGCGAGTTGAGCGTGTTGACCACCTTTTTCGTGTCGGTAATAATCGGCTCGTCGCTGTCGGGCAACTGGGCCAGAAAATGCCGTTCGAGCTTGTTGAACAGCGTCAACTCCACCTTTTTCGGATCGACCAGAATGAGCTTGAGCTGCGAGGGGTGTTTCTTGTAAATCAGCGACGTCAGCAACACATTCAACCCGACAGATTTCCCCTGTCCTGTGGCACCCGCCATGAGCAGGTGGGGCATTTTGGCCAGATCGGCCACGTAAATTTCGTTGGAAATGGTTTTGCCCATCACCACCGGCAACTCAAAATTACTTTTGGTAAACTTCTCGGTCGACATCACCGAGCGCATCGCCACCATTTCCCGGTTTTTGTTCGGCACCTCGATACCGATGGTTCCCTGGCCGGGCATCGGCGCAATGATCCGAATACCGAGGGCGGCCAAACTCAGGGCAATGTCATCTTCCAGACTCTTGATTTTTGAGATCCGGACCCCAGCCGCCGGAATGATCTCGTACAGCGTGACGGTTGGCCCGATGGTCGCCTTGATGCTGTCGATCGTGATGCCGTAATTCTGGAGCGTTTCCACAATCCGGTCTTTGTTGGCTTCCAGTTCTTCCGCCGAAACCTGGGCCTTTTTATTTTCCGGATATTCGGTCAGTAAGTCGATGGTCGGAAACTGATACCGGGGCAGATCGAGCGTCGGGTCATACAGACCGTGCAATTTCAACGCATCCTCGTCCAACTCGTCCGTTGGTCCGGCAAACACTTCTGCAACGGGTTGGGGCGATTCAGATGCCGGTTCGACCGGCGTGGTATCGGCAATGGTGAACGTCAGCGGTTTTTTAGCGGGTGGCCCCGATCCATTCACCTTTCCGGGCTTCAGTTCGGTCGTATGCCCATTCAGGGATTCGGGTTCCGCCGGGACTTCAGCAACCGGGGCCGGCGTCGGTGTGGGGACCGGTTTTGGAACGCCGTTGGTTGCCGGTTTGACGTCGATAAAGTCTTTTACATCGTCTTCATCCTCCTCTTCCGGATCGTCCTCTTCGCCATCATAAGCAGATTTGGCGGTCGAAACCGGTCTTTGGGGTAACGAGATTGACGGTAATTTGGTGATTCCGTAGAAAAAAACGAGAAAGACGAACAAGGCAAACCCGATGATGGCAAGACCACCCCAGCCAATGAGGTTATAGAGCCAGACGTTCACTTCGTAGCCAATGCCACCGCACCAGACGCTGCCCTGCCCGACGGAGTCGGTGGACAGAACGATGTAACCGGCCAGCGCACTGATCCAGGTCATGTAAAACAGCACGGCTTTGGTCGTGCGGCTCAACGGCAACAGTTCGAAATTGAAAGCCAGTTTACACCCGGCTAAAAACAGGATGATGGGAATGCCGAGGGCGGCAATTCCGAACCAGCGGAAAATGAATACGTGGGCGATGTAAGCCCCCAGAATACCCAGGAAATTCCGCATTTCGGTGCCCGATTCCCGCAGGGGCGCATCGGACACTTTGCTCAGCACGCTCTGGTCGGCCTGACCGGTGAGCAAGTACGAGCAGAAGGCTACGGTGAGCCCAATGGCCAGCAGCATCAGCAACCCGCCAAAGGCTAATTGCGACCGGCGGTCGGCTTGCCAGGCCGGCCATTTCATCGAAACCGACGATGGCCGCGGTTTCGGCCGCTCATTCCGAACGGAGTTTTGTCGGTTAATGGGTTGACTCATTTTTTTGTAAACTGCTATAATCTACCTCTTCTGCCAATACTTTGCAAATCTCTTTCGCCAACGTAGGGCCTTCATAAATGAACCCCGTGTACACCTGCACCAAACTGGCCCCAGCCCGCAGTTTTTCGAGCGCGTCTTCCGCCGTTGCAATACCACCTACCCCAATAACCGGGAACGCATGACCCGATTGTTGACAAAGATAACGAATCACCTCCGTCGAACGTTGTTTTAACGGCGCTCCGCTGACGCCACCCATGCCTATTTTTTCAACAGTCTGGGCATCGGTTTGTAAACCGTCGCGGCTAATCGTCGTGTTGGTTGCAATAATACCGGCAATGCGGGTGGTGGTAACAATTTCGATAATATCATCCAACTGACTGTCGGTCAGATCGGGGGCAATTTTGAGCAGAATGGGTTTCGCAACTGGTTTCCGGCGGTTTTCATCCTGCAAGCGTTGCAACAGGGCCATGAGCGGTTCTTTTTCCTGCAAGGCCCGCAACCCCGGCGTGTTGGGCGAACTGACGTTGACGACGAAATAATCGACGGTATCGAACAGGTCGTGAAAGCAGGCCAGGTAATCGTCCAGCGCGTTTTCGTTCGGCGTCATTTTGTTCTTGCCGATGTTTCCGCCAATGATCAGTTGCTGGCCCGAACGCCGTTTGCGCAGCCGGCTGGCAGCCGCTTTGGCACCTTCGTTGTTGAAACCCATGCGGTTGATCAGCCCTTTGTCGGCTTTCAGACGAAAAAGCCGGGGGCGGTCGTTGCCGGCCTGGGGGCGGGGTGTTACGGTGCCGATTTCAATAAAGCCAAAACCCAGGCAGGCGAGTTCGTCTACCCATTCTGCATTTTTGTCGAACCCAGCGGCCAGGCCGACGGGATTGGCAAACTGAATGCCGAAAACTTCCCGTCTCAGGCGTGGATCGTCGACGGTAAACAACTGACGGGCCAGCCAGCGAAAACCGGGGATGGCCAGCGAAATTTTCAGGAAAGAAGTAACAAAATGGTGAATTTGTTCAGCATCAAAACGAAAGAGGAGAGGCAGGACGACGCGCTTGTACATAACACAAATGTACAGAACTGTCGGGATGTGGTGCAAGCCGCCAGATGGATAATTAACTGCCGGAAAAATTAATTTCCCGGCAGTCATTCCCCGGCCGCTGATGGTCCGTTGTGCTGTTCGGTTAACTCCCAAACAGATCGGACGACAAATAGCGGTCGCCCCGGTCGCAGATGATGCAGACCACGACGCCTTGTTCCAGTTCCTCGATGAGCTTGAGGGCGGCATAAACGGAACCTCCGCTGCTCATCCCGGCAAAAATCCCTTCTTCGCGGGCCAGCCGGCGGGTCATCCGGGTGGCGTCGTCCTGCGACATTTCAATGACGCGATCGACGCGGCTGGGTTCAAAAATCTTGGGCAGGTATTCCTGGGGCCATTTCCGAATTCCCGGAATCTGTGACCCTTCGGAAGGCTGGCAGCCCACCACCTGAACCGCCGGATTCTGTTCCTTCAGATACCGGGACGTTCCCATGATGGTGCCGGTGGTTCCCATGGCTGAAACAAAATGAGTAATTTTACTCTGAGTATCTTTCCAGATTTCGGGGCCTGTGGTGCGGTAATGGGCTAAGTAGTTGTCAGGATTGGCAAATTGATTAAGCAGAAAATAATGGCCTTTTGTGGCCTGTTCCTCGGCATAATCGCGGGCGCTCTCCATGGTTTCCAGCAACGTCACTTTTGCGCCGAATGCCTGCATGGTCAGAATCCGTTCGCGGGTCGAGTTCTGGGGCAAAACCAGCTCGATTTCAACGTTGTAGAGCCGGGCAATCATAGCCAGTGCAATGCCGGTGTTTCCACTCGTGGCTTCGATCAATTTCATACCCGGTTTAAGATCACCACGATCGATAGCTCCTTTGATCATGCTGTAGGCCGGACGATCCTTCACGCTGCCGCCCGGATTGTGTCCTTCCATCTTTCCGAACAGCTTAACGCCTGACTTTGAGTTAATATGCTTTAATTCAACCAATGGGGTGTTCCCAACAAAATCTAATAAAGTAGCCATGAAGAGTTTACGAAGAATGAAATCCTATCTGAAACAAACACGAAGGCGGTTTTCAAAGTTGCAAACTGCCCAAAGGTTACTAAAAAAGGCGTTGTAGTGCAGTAAAAGGGCATCAGGGCAAATAAGTTGAAAATATTTTTGCTGTTTGTGGGTGAAATGTTGAAAAAACATTGCGTTTATCAAATAATATGAGCCATTTTTGTAAAAGATCAATATACAACGGCTACGTATATGAAATTACAAATCCATTCCACCCCCAGAAATAGTTACTCCGAGTACCAGTTGCAAGCCGTCACCCGTCATCTGAACCTATCAGACATTGTCCTGCCTTTTTGGGGCCAGCGCCGGAAAATCCCGGCGTACCGAATCACCTGGCTTGAAGGACAGGGCAACTACACGGTAGTGCATTTTAGCGACGGTTCCGAGATGATCGTATCGCTGACGTTGAAAAAACTGGAAGGTCGTTTGCCGACGGAAATCTTTGTGAGGCCCCACAAGAAAAGCATCATCAACCTGCTGTACCTGCAGGAAATCCGCCCGGGGAAAAGTACAACCATCTGTCTGACAAATGGCTGTGAAATTGAAGTTTCGCGTCGGAAAACTACGCATTTCATGCGGCTGGTGGTCGCCTTTCAGCAGGAGTTTCTTCCGCTCACGACGCAGTATGCCAGGGCCTGAAGCATAAAAAAAGCGGTTTTTCAACCGCTTGTCTTTTACTTCTTGGGGAGTTTAGCGAGTTCTTCGTCGCGCAGTGGCCGTCGAAGAATCTTGCCGACATTACTTTTCGGTAACTCGGTCCGGAACTCGATGTGGCGCGGTCGTTTATAATTGGTCAGTTGGTCTTTGCTGTACTTGAGAATGTCTTCGGCCGTGAGGTTGGGGTCTTTTTTGACCACAAAGATTTTGACGGCTTCCGTCGATTTGTCGTCAGGCACACCGATGCAAGCCACTTCCAGAACGCCCGGACACTGGGCAATCACATCCTCGATTTCGTTGGGGTATACGTTGAAGCCCGAAACCAGAATCATGTCTTTCTTGCGGTCGACAATCCGGAAAAAACCGTCTTCGTCCATCACCCCGATGTCGCCGGTTTTGAACCAGTCTCCCTCCATCACTTTGGCGGTTTCGTCGGGGCGGTTGTAGTAACCCGGAAAAACCTGCGGCCCTTTCGCCCATACTTCACCCGGCATGCCCATCGGCGCTTCGGTGCCGTCTTCCTGCATGATTTTCAGCTCCGTACTCGGCAGCGGCAGACCGATCGTTCCCAGCCGGGCCGTGCCATCGCAGGGGTTCGATGATAGAATCGGCGAGGTTTCTGACAAACCATACCCTTCCGAAATCACATTCCCGCTTAGTTTCTTCCAGCGTTCGGCCACGGCCGTTTGCAGCGCCATACCGCCCGCCGACGAAATCTTGAGGTGGCTGAAATCGACTTCATTGATCCGGGGGTGATTGACCAGACCGTTGTAGAGCGTATTCAATCCGACAAACATGTTGAATTTGTATTTCTTCATCTCATCGATGAATGCATTCATGTCGCGCGGATTGGTGATGAGCACATTCAGACAACCGCTTTTGAGCGCCAGCATGGCGTTCACGGTCAGGGCATAAATGTGGTAGAGGGGCAGGGGCGTAATGATGACGCACTGGTCCGTTTTCATGCGGTCGATCTGCATCCAGTAACAACCGGCTTCCGTGTTGGCAATGATGTTGCGGTGCGTCAATATGGCTCCTTTCGAAACACCCGTGGTGCCACCCGTATACTGAACGAAGGCCATGTCGGTGTTGGCAATCTGAACTTTCTGCAACGGCTGACGGCTCCCGTGGCTCAGCGCATCGGCCAGCGAAACCGCCTGGGGCAGGTGATACGGTGGAATCAGTTTCTTGACATATTTCACGACGGCATTGACAATGAGCTTCTTCGGAAAGCCGAGCAAATCACCCACATTGGTAATGATGACGTGTTTGATGTCCGTTTGGTCGATGATTTTCTCCAGATTCGCGGCAAAATTGGCCAGGATAACGATGGCTTTCGCACCCGAATCCTTGAACTGGTGCTGCATTTCCCGGGGCGTATACAGCGGGTTTGTGTTGACAACCACCAGACCAGCCCGCAGAATGCCAAAAATAGCCACCGGATACTGTAGCAGGTTCGGCATTTGAATGGCAACGCGGTCGCCTTTTTGCAGTTTCAGGTTGTTTTGCAGGTAAGAAGCAAAGTGTCCGGAAAGCGTATAAATTTCCCGGAACGTCAGTTGCTTATCCATGTTCGCGTAAGCCGGTAAACTGGCAAACCGCTGGCAGCCTTCATCGATCAGATCGACCAGGGATGAGTAGGCATCGGGATTTATGTCGGCAGGAATACCCTCCGGATAATGCTTGAGCCAGGGGTACGGTTTCGCCGTGAACGGTTTTTCCATGGGATTAGAATGTTTTTTGTAAAAATAAGACAAAACTTCAAACCACCTACGTACCCACGGACTTTCGTCCGCGTTTAAATGAAGATCAACGACGGTCAGGGTTCTTTGTTGCGTCGGCTACGTATGAACACAAAGATACTGACTTCGAAACCGTCGGCCAGCGGGAGTCGATAACTGGCGGTGTAGAGCCGATAACTCACAAAAAAGGGCCGGATTTTGTGATGCGGCCCCCTGAGAATGTTAAAACGCAACGGCTTTCAGTCGCAGTCCCGTATCTTCCGGCAACCCGAACAGGAGATTCATATTTTGAACGGCGTGGCCCGATGCGCCTTTGGTCAGGTTATCGATCACGCTGCTGATGAGCAACTGACCGTCGTGTTTTTCCAGATGGATCAGGCATTTATTGGTGTTGACAACCTGCTTCACATCCACCGGCATGTTGCTGACGTGCGTAAACGGATGGCCGTGGTAGTAGGTGTCAAAAAGCTGACGGGCTTCGTCGAGGCTCCCGGCAAAGGGCGTATAGACGTTGGCCATGATGCCGCGGGTGAAGTCGCCCCGGTACGGAACAAAGTGGATCGGTTGATCGAAACCGGGTTGCAAGGCATTCAGACTCTGGCGAATTTCTGTCAGATGCTGGTGCGTAAAGGCTTTGTAAATCGAAACGTTGTTGTTCCGCCAGGTGAAATGTGTCGTTGGGCTTAACGACTGTCCCGCGCCGGTGGAACCGGTAATGGCACTCACCTGAACGGCTTCCGTGAGCAGCCCGGCCTGCGCCAGTGGGAGCAAAGCGAGTTGGATGCTGGTGGCAAAACAGCCGGGGTTGGCGATTTTGGTCGCGGATTGGATGCGTTCGCGTTGCAGTTCGGGCAAACCGTATACAAAGCCGTTCGACTGATCGCGGAAATCGGTGCTCAAATCAATCACGCTGAGCGTTTCCGGAATCGGATTTTCCGCCAGAAACTTCGCGGATTCCCCGTGGCCGGAGCAGAGAAAAATCACCGAAAGACCAGCCTGGTTGACCAGGTCGCGGGTGTCGTCTCCGGAAAAGGTCAGATCCGTGTCGCCGAGTAAATCCGTGTGGGTGTTGTAAACCGGTTTTCCTGCCTGGCTTTTGCTGTGGACAAAGGCAATTTCTGCGTTGGGGTGGTTGATGAGAATACGCAGCAACTCGCCACCCGTGTAGCCCGCTCCGCCGATAATCCCGATACGTAGTTTAGTCATAATTTTTGATAGAGCCTGATGTGCTCACTGGTGAAACGTTCCCACGAGAACAATTGTGCCCGCCGGAGCGCTTTGGTTGCTAATTCGTTGCGTAAATCCGCCGACTGAACCACCGTCAGCATGGCCTGGGCGAGCGCGTCGGCGTCGGTGGGCGACACCTGAATGGCCGCATCGCCCACCACTTCGGGCAAGGACGAAACGTTGGAGGTAATCACCGGTAAACCGCATTGCATGGCTTCTAAAGGCGGCAGCCCAAAGCCTTCGAACAGGGATGGATACACGAAGGCCAGCGCACCGGAATACATAGCGGCCAGGTCTTCGTCGGGCACAAAACCGGTGAAAATCAGCCGCGACCGAATGCTTTCGTTCTTCGCGATTTCGCTCAAAACCTGATCCATTTTCCAGCCTTTCGTACCGACCAATACCAGCTTTACTTCCGTCGGTAGCTCCCCGCTTTCGGCCAGTTGGACGAAACAGCGGATGAGGTGATCGAGGTTTTTGCGTGGTTCGAGCGTCGCCAGACTGAGCAGATACGGCTCGTCGCCCAACCCGAAACGTTGCTGCGTGGCTTTGATTCGTGCAGCATCCGTTACCGGATAAAACAAGGCCAGTGAAGCCGCCAGGTGAATGGCGGTTACGCGGGCCGGATCGAAACCGGTAAACTGGCAAAAATCCACTTTGGTCGCTTCCGAAACCGTGATGACGTGCGCGTCTTTGGGCAGGGTTTGGATTGCTTCTTTGACCGCCCGCTCACCCGCCGGAAACCATTCGGGGTGATGAATAGGAATCAAATCATGCACCGTCAGCACCTTGCGAACGTGCGGCATTCGCCCAATGTCGTCCGGAATGGCAAAAAACGGCGAGTGATAAATGGCACCGTTCGGCAGCAGTTCCGCCGAAAACCGGGCCTGTTCGCCCTTCAACGCTTTTCGGGATTGGTAAAAAACCTGCCGAATCAACTTCGACGGCAGGCTTTGGGGTGCAAACGGACCGAGCAAGGCGTTTTCCAGCTTCGCCCACCGCTGTTCGGCCGGGCGGTTGACCAAGGGCGGAGCCTGTGTTCCGAAGGTTTCCCGCGCATACCGCAACGTTTCGGCCTGGTTGGTCGGCGCAGCCAGCGAAAGCTGCACCTGCTCCGAGGCAAGCAGTCCCTTCACCAATTGCTCGGCGACGCGACTCACGCCCGTTTTGGCCTGACGGTGGTAAAAGCCAATACCCGGAAGGCTGGCGTCGATGATTACGTTCAATCGCTTTGAATGATGAACGATGAATGATGAACGATGAACGATGAAGGTAAAGCATTACGATCGTGTGCAAAGCCTTTTAATTCATCGTTCATCGTTCATCATTCATCATTTAGTTGCGTTCTCTTTCACTTTTCCATAAATCATCAACTGATTCGACATCACTTTCGAGAAGCCGCGGACATCCTCGCCGGTCCAGGCGTTGTTCATTTCGCCGTAGCTACCAAATGCCGACGACATCAGGTCGAACGGCGATTCGATGCCCAGCACCTGGAAGCGATACGGAGCCAGCAGAACGTGAACTTTGCCCGTTACGTGGGTTTGGGTATCGGTCAGGAAGGTCTCGATGTTCCGCATGACGGGGTCCAGAAACTGGCCTTCGTGCAGCATCGTGCCATACCAGTTCGCCAGTTGATCTTTCCAGTATTGCTGCCATTTGGTCAAAACGTGCTTTTCGATAGCGTGGTGTGCTTTCAGAATAATCAGCGGAGCCGGAGCCTCAAAACCGACCCGGCCTTTGATGCCGATGATGGTATCGCCGACGTGAATATCGCGGCCAATGCCAAACGGCCCGGCCAGCGCCGTCAGTTGCTGAATGGCTTGAACGGGATCACCGACCGGTTCGTCACCAATGCCTTTCAGTTCACCCGCTTCAAAATGCAGCGTGATTTGCTCCGGTTCGGTTTTGGTCACCTGCGTTGGCCAGGCCGATTCGGGCAGAAAACCGTTGGACGTCAGCGTTTCGCGACCGCCCACTGACGTACCCCACAAGCCTTTGTTGATGGAATAGGCGGCTTTGTGCCATTCCTGCTCCACGCCCTTGGCTTTCAAATAGTCGATTTCGGCTTCGCGCGACAGCCGCAGATCGCGGATGGGCGTGATGATTTCGGCGTCGGGGGCAATGATCCGAAACGCCATATCGAACCGTACCTGGTCGTTGCCTGCGCCCGTGCTGCCGTGCGCAATGGCATTGGCACCAATGGATTTGGCGTATTCAGCGACAGCAATGGCCTGAAAAATCCGCTCGGCACTGACACTCAGGGGGTAGGTGTTATTTTTCAGTACGTTACCATACACCAGATATTTTAAACATTGCTGGTAGTAATCGTCGGTTTTGGCGATGGCGGTATGGTGCTTCACGCCCAGCGAATAGGCCCGGTCTTCGATGGTTTTCAAATCGGCTTCCGAAAAACCACCGGTATCGACCAGCACGGAGTAGATTTCGTACCCCAGATCTTCGGATAAGTATTTAACACAAAACGAGGTGTCGAGACCTCCGCTAAACGCAAGAACTACTTTTTTCTGTTGAGACATCACGGTGAACTGTGGGACGTATGGAACGAAAAGGATTGATCTGACCGGATTGGGGACAGCTCAGATTGTATTTAAGACACAAAACTAAAAAATCCCTTCCAGCCAACCGCCGAAAGGGACTTAAAATCACTTGAATACCTTTACAATGACTTTATTACCCGACGGTTTCCAACTCACGTTCGGGTTTCCTCGCCCGGGGGCGATCCTGAAAACGCATCAGAATGCGTTGTTTGATGCGCATCCAGCGTTCATACAGCTTCGATTCCTTCAGAAAATTCCATTTCTCGGTTTTCTCTTCCGTCTTTTTGTGCTGCTCGGGATCATACAACATGCCCGTACAGAGGCAGTGTTTCCGGTTGGTTCGGGTCAGAATATCGTAGTTAACGCAGCTTGAGCAGCCTTTCCAGAACGCATCATCCGCCGGTAATTCGCTGAACGTCACGGGTTCGTAGCCCAGATCCGAGTTGATCTTCATCACCGCCAGGCTTGTCGTTAAGCCGATGATTTTGGCGTCGGGATATTTCTTGCGCGAAAGCTTGAAGGCTTCGTTTTTGATGCGCGTGGCAATGCCGCTCTTCCGAAAAGAAGAATGAACGATGAGGCCCGAGTTGGCGACGAACTTGCCGTGCTGCCAGGTTTCGATGTAACAAAAACCCACCCATTCGCCGGTTTTCGTGGTTGCCACAATCGCCTTGCCTTCCAGCATTTTCTCCATCAGGTACAAAGGCGAGCGCTTGGCAATGCCCGTTCCCCGTGCCTTGGCGCTCTCCTCCATTTCCTGGCAGATCGCTTCGGCTAGTTGAAGGTGGTTTTCATCGGCCACCTGAACTACATACGTATCGTTGTTTACTTCTGAAATCATCGTCGTTTGATCGAATGAAGGCACCCTCGTCCGGCGAATAACCGGTTGGATCGTGTGATCAAAAAAGTTTGTTGATAAATGAAAATAAGAAAGGGCTGAACCGCAGGAGCGGATGCTCACCGCATAGGCAAGCAATTAGGTCGGGTCCTTTCGGACCTGAACCGAAATGGCGTTGTGTGGTAGAATGTCGGTAGATAGACGCGTGTTGCCATTTTTGTGTTTGCCAAAAAGCGGGACAATGATAAAGGAATTGTTCCGCTTGTGCAATAAAATAACGATAATTTTGAAGAAACGTTCAGTAATCGTGCCATTTTTTACAAACCATTATTTTTATATATTTGTTGGAGAACCTTCGCGAATCTCCATGTATCGTCTGTCTTCTGATGACCTGATTTATGGCTACATCAATGGTATCTTTCCGATGGCCGACACGGACAATACGCTGTATTGGTATTCCCCCGACCCCCGTGCCATCATTCCCCTGGACACGTACCAACCTGCTAAATCGCTGCGGCCTGTCCTGAATAAAAAGGTGTTCGAGGTTCGTATTAATGCTGATTTTGAGCAAGTTATGCGAAAGTGTGCGTTGCCCCGCTCGGAGAATGACGGCACCTGGATTTCCGAAGAAATTATCGAAGCCTATATGGATTTACACCAGATGGGAATGGCCCACAGCGTGGAAACGTATATTGATAACTGTCTGGTCGGCGGGCTCTACGGCGTTGCGCTGGGAGCCGCTTTTTTTGGTGAATCGATGTTTTATCAGGTGCCCAATGCCTCAAAAGTAGCCTTCCATTACCTGATTGAAATCTTGAGAAAACAACAATTTGAGCTGCTGGACACTCAATTTATCAACGATAATGTCCGGCGGTTTGGTGCCATTGAAATTCCGCGACCGGAATACATGAAACGGCTGAAGCAAACGCTGCAAAAAAAAGCCACTTTTACGGAGCCGGTGCTGGCGCATCTTTTCAAAAATCAGCCGGATTAATTCGACCCTCTTCCAACCCTACGGTTTTCTGACGCTGGTTTTCGGCCGATTCGCGCGGTCTGGCGGAATCTTTCGTATTTTCGCACCTTCTTTCGCTTCATCGCCCATAACGTCACTTTAGTTTAGTCTTTTAATCCAGTTCAAGCGTGTCAGTTTTAGTCATTAAATTCGGTACGGCATCGATCACCCAGCCGGACGGTTCACTCAATGAAGCCGTAATTGCCGATATTGCCCGGCAGGTGGCCGAATTGCGTCAGTCGTACCACATTGTTCTGGTATCATCGGGCGCGGTGGGTGCCGGAAAAGGCCTGATCGAAGGCTACCGGGGCGAAATGGCCCAGCGCAAAGCTGCGGCCGCCGTGGGTAATCTGCTGTTGCTCAATGTGTATAACCGCTATTTTTCCGACTATAATATTCCCATTGCCCAAACCCTCTGCGAACGCCATCACTTTGCCGACCGGCAGCAGTTTCTCCAGCTCAAGGAAACCGTGCAGGAATTGTGGAAAAACGGCATTATTCCCATTGCGAATGAAAACGACGTCGTGAGCGACCGGGAACTGAAGTTTTCGGACAACGACGAACTCGCCACGCTCATGGCCGTCGGTTTTGGGGCTTCGACACTCATGCTATGTACCTCGGTCGGCGGTTTGCTGGACGAAGACAACCACATCATTCCGGCGGTTGATCGGGTTGATGAATCCGTTTTTGGAATTGTTCGGGATGAGAAATCGGCTCTGGGCTTAGGCGGAATGGCGTCCAAGCTGACCTTTGCCAAACTGGCGACCCGCATGGGCATTCGGGTCACGATTTTTGGACTGAAACAACCCGACGGCATTTTGCGGGCGTTGCGGGGCGAAACCGGCACGACGTTTAAACCGCAGGTGAGCACGCCCTCGGCGCGGCAACGCTGGCTCGGCAGTGGCAGCCTGACAGCGGGCATTCTGCGGGTCGATGCCGGCGCGGTGGCGGCTTTGGGCCGGCGGAACAGTTTGCTGGCTGTCGGTGTTCGGACGGTAGAAGGTGAATTTGCGGCTGGCGAAGTCGTTGAGATTTGTGACGAAGCAGGCACCACGGTGGCTGTAGCCCGCGCCCGTCTGTCGTCGGCAGACTTATTGGCGCAGTTGAACCAGCAAAATGTGGAGGTGGCAAATGCCAATGATATTGTACTTTTGTGAAAATACCAGATTGTATGAATACAGTAACTCCCCTGCTTCAGGAAACGAAGTTTGCTTCGGCCGCGGTTCGGCGCCTGTCCGACGAGCAGAAAACCGCCTTGCTCAACCGGCTGGCGGATGTGGTTTTTGAAAACAAAGAAACCATTCTGACTGAAAATCAGAAAGATCTGGACGCCATGCCGGATGCCGATCCGAAGAAAGACCGGTTGTTGCTGAACGAAAAGCGCATCTGCGATCTGGTGGAAAGTCTGCGCGTGGTGGCGGTGCTGCCCGATCCGAGCGGAAAGGTTTTATTGGAAAAAACCATTGAACAGGGGCTTCAACTCCGGAAGCTGGCGGTTCCGCTGGGCGTGGTGGGCGTTATTTATGAGTCGCGGCCCAACGTGACGCTGGATGTGGCGTCGCTCTGCCTGCGGTCGGGAAATGCCTGCGTACTGAAAGGCGGGAAGGAAGCGCATCATTCCAACCTGGCCATTGTGGGGCTGATTCACCAGGTTCTGACGGAATTTGGTGTGCCGGAAGCCGCCGTTTCGCTGATGCCTCCTGACCGGGCGGTGGTGAACGAATTGCTGACGGCTACGCGGTATGTCGATATTATAATTCCGCGTGGGTCTGATTCGCTGATTCAGTATGTCCGGCAAAATTCGCTCGTGCCCACCATCGAAACTGGCGCGGGCGTTTGTCATACCTACGTTGAACGAACGGCTGATCTGGAAAAAGCGCGTGATATGGTCGTGAATGCCAAGGTGTCGCGCCCGTCGGTTTGCAACTCGCTGGATTGCGTGCTGGTTGATCAGGCTGTTGCCGACGTATTTTTGCCGATGCTGGTGGCGGATTTTACGAAATGGAACGTGGAGGTTTTTGCGGATGAGGAGGCTTATCGTATTTTAGCGTCAGCCGGTTATCCCCAGCTTCAACCGGCTCAACTGAGCGATTTTGGCCGGGAGTTTCTGGATTATAAATGTGCCATTAAAGTGGTCGGCGGTTTGGAAGAGGCTTTGTCGCACATTCAGACCTATTCGTCGCGCCATTCCGAAGCGATTGTGTCCCGCGATCCGGCGGCTATCGACCGGTTTCTGAATGAAGTGGACGCGGCTGCCGTATATGCCAATGCGTCGACTCGTTTCACTGACGGCGGGGTGTTTGGTCTGGGAGCCGAAATCGGGATTTCGACGCAAAAATTACACGCCCGGGGGCCGTTTGCCCTCGAAAAACTCGTGACGGAAAAGTGGGTGGTGGTTGGCGATGGTCAGGTGCGCTGGTAGGAAAAAACCGCCTTTTTTAGTTCAAAATGAGGAGGTTCATTTTTAATGAATTTCTAATCAGAGTACAATTACAAATGTAGTTCAATGCCGTAACTTGCGACGTATTCGTCGTAACGCTGAAAAATGATTGGATTTCGGGAGTCGTTGCTATTCATGCTCTCCACACCGCTGTATGTGCTCATCATTGGCGCAGAGGTGGTGATGAGCTATTTTCAGCATCGGCCTTATTATTCCATCAAAGGCGTCCTTCAGAATTGTTACCTGACCCTGCTCAACATGGGCCTCGATTTGCTGGTTCGGGGGTTCTATATCGGCGTTCTGGTTTGGGTGTATCAGTATCGCATTACGGAAATAACGACGCCCTGGCTGTATTGGCTGACGCTTCTGATTCTGGAAGATTTTGCCTTCTACTGGCTGCACCGCGTCGATCATTTCTGCCGTCTGTTCTGGGCCATTCACGTCACGCACCACTCTTCGGAGGAATTTAACCTGACCGTTGGTTTCCGGTCTTCCGTGCTGCAACCGCTTTACCGGTTTATCTATTTTGTTCCGATTGCGTTGCTGGGGTTCCGGGCCGAGGACATTGTGTTTATGTATTCCGCAACCCAGATTTACGGCATTATTGTTCATACTCAGTACGTTGGCCGTCTCGGTTTTCTGGAATGGTTTCTGGTTACGCCGTCGCACCACCGCGTTCACCATGCGTCTAATGTTCGCTACCTGGATCGGAACATGGGCATGATGCTCATCATTTGGGATCGTCTGTTTGGCACCTTTGCCGAAGAAACCCCGGAAGATCCCGTTCGCTACGGTCTTACGACCAACATCACCGATCACTCGTTGGGGAATTTGGTTTTTCACGAGTGGAAAAAGCTTATTGATGATCTTCGTATACCGGGGCCGTTCGGCCAGAAAATCAAATATTTGCTGGCTCCTCCCGGCTGGAGCCACGATGGCCGGAGCCAAACCGCCGACGAGATGCGGCAGGAATTGGGCATCGGAATCGAAACCGACGAAGGACTGGAGTTGAAGAAGATCGGCGAGTTACGGAGTGTGCAGGCTATGGCTGGTCTAGCAAATACCCAAACGGCATCCCCAGAAACCACTATTACTCATAACGATCACCTACCAAGATAGCCAAGTCTACTATTTAAAGTTCTTTTTTTTGGTTTGCTCTGTTTCTAAATAAACTTCCACATCAGATGCAACAAACACATAAGCTTTTTTTACCGCTACTCCATAAAGATCAATATTATTTTCTTCCCAACCTGACTCACTTTTGAACTGAGAAACCCCCGAGAAATAATCATTATCCAGCAAGATAATACCCGATAAGTCTAGTAATTCATGTGTAGTCAACACACCTTGTACTTTTCTTACCAAATAATCCAAACTATTTTTTCGATCTTTATCGATCCAGTCAGCGGCAATTAATAAGTCCCAGACGATAGAGTCCTCCCGTAGAGCGAGAGCAAAGAAACTTAGTTCTCCTTTCTCAAAAGCAATGGTATCAACCAAGCTTCCAATCTTTTTAATCATCTGTTTCATAGCATTTTGAAAAGGATATTCGCAGCATTAATCAGATCGAACGCTTTTTGTTTGGACATTGTTCCTACAGGTTTGTAACGATCTTCAGGAGTCCAAATTTTAATGGCTGACCATTCGGCAAAATGCAACCGCTTGACTTTCTCTTCAATGCCAGAAAGACGTAGCAACGTATCTAGATTGTGGGTTTTGAAACTCAGTAATCCATCGAATTCCTTATTCTTCTCAGGGAACTCGTTTCATTTCAATGTTTTACAAATTCTAAGTTTCAAACCCAGCTCAATTGCATAACCGCACAAATAAGTTGCGCCATCATATCTCCCCGCATCCAGTAGCACTTTCGCGTCGTGAAGCCGGGCCTGCGCGATACGCTTCAAATCTGCTTTGAGCAGCATAGAATTGAATTTAGACCTTTTACTTTAACATTCCCAACTCCGCAGCCAAAAACTTCCCGGTATAGCTTCCTTTCGTTTTAGCGACTTTCTCCGGCGTTCCTTCTGCGATGATGTAACCGCCTTTGTTGCCCCCTTCCGGACCCAAATCGATGACGTGGTCGGAGACTTTGATCACATCCAGGTTGTGTTCGATGATCAAAACCGTGTTGCCTTTGTCCGCCAGTTTGTTCAGCACGTCGAGCAGGTGGGAAATGTCCTGAAAATGAAGGCCGGTGGTGGGCTCGTCGAGGATGTACATGGTTTTGCCGGTATCCTTCTTCGAGAGTTCTTCCGCCAGTTTCACCCGTTGCGCTTCCCCGCCCGACAGCGTCGTGGCGTGTTGGCCAAGGGTAATATAGCCCAATCCGACATCGTTCAACGTTTGTACTTTTCGCAGGATCTTCGGCTGGCTGGCAAAAAACTCCAGCGACTGCTCAACGGTCATATCCAGCACGTCGGCGATGGATTTGCCCTTGAACCGTACCTCCAGCGTTTCGCGGTTGAAGCGTTTGCCTTTGCAGGTTTCGCACATGACGTGGACATCCGGCAAAAATTCCATTTCGATTTTCTTCATCCCCGCGCCCTCGCACTCTTCACACCGACCGCCTTTGACGTTGAACGAAAACCGCCCCGGCTTATACCCCCGGATTTTGGCTTCAGGCAGTTCGGCAAACAGGCTGCGGATGTCGGAAAACATGCCTGTATAGGTCGCGGGATTGGAACGGGGTGTCCGGCCAATCGGCGACTGGTCCACCTCGATTACCTTATCCAACTGCTCCAGGCCTTCGACCGATTTGAAGGGCAGAGCCTCGCGTTTCGACTTGTAAAAATGCTTGTTCAAGACTGGAAACAGCGTTTCGTGAATCAGCGACGATTTACCGCTGCCCGACACGCCCGTGATGCAAACCATCTGCCCGAGCGGCAATTTCATGGTTACATTTTTCAGGTTATGCCCCGTGGCACCCTTGATTACTAACTGATTTCCATTCCCTTTCCGGCGTTCCTTCGGCACTTCAATCGCCCGGCGCCCGCTCAGGTAAGCCGCCGTCGTGCTGCCGTTTTTCAGGAATTGTTCCGGTGTTCCGGCTCCGACGACCTGACCGCCGTGCCGACCGGCTCCCGGGCCAATGTCCAGGATGTAGTCCGACTCCAGCATCATGTCCTTGTCGTGTTCCACCACCAAAACCGTATTGCCCAGATCGCGCAGGTTTTTCAGCGAGTCGATCAATTTGACGTTGTCACGCTGGTGCAAACCGATGCTGGGTTCGTCCATAATGTACAGAACACCAACCAATTGGGTGCCAATCTGCGTGGCCAGCCGAATGCGTTGGGCTTCTCCGCCCGAGAGCGTGCGCAGCGGTCGGTCGAGCATCAGGTAATCCAAACCGATGTCCAGCAAAAAGCCGATCCGTTTGCGGATTTCTTTCAGAATCTCTTTGGCAATCACATTCTGGCGATTGGAAAGGCGGCTTTCCAGATCCGTCATCCAGACGGCCAGTTCCGAAATGTCCATCCGGGCCAGTTCGGAGATGTTTTTGGTATCCAGCCGAAAGTACAGCGATTCTTTTTTCAAGCGCGCGCCTTCGCATTCCGGGCAGGTTTTGATCACCGTGAAATCCTTCAGCCATTCCTGAATTTTGTCGGAACGACCCGCCGAATCAGCGCTTTCCTGCTGGCGTTTCAGGAAGGTGATGACGCCCTCGAATTTGAAATTATAGTAGTCTTCTCCCGGATGTTTTTTCGACGGCATGGTCGATTCGTCTTCCGTTCCGTAGAGCAGCGCATGTAGCAAATCCGCCGGGTATTTTTCAACCGGTGTCGTTAGGCTCAGTTTGTATTTTTTCAGGATGACTTCGATCTCCCGAAAAAACCAGAGTTCCCGGTATTCACCGAGGGGAGCAATGGCGCCCCGGCTGATACTCAATGCTTTGTTGGGAATCACTGATTCTTCCGTAATTTCTTCAATAACCCCCAATCCGTTACAAACCGGGCAGGCTCCGTAGGGAGAATTGAACGAAAACGTATTGGGCGACGGCTCGTCGTAGCTAATGCCCGATTCCGGGTCCATCAGGTTTTGGGAAAAATACGTCAGGTGGTTTTTCTCATCCAGAATCTGCATGGCCCCTTTGCCCTGTTTCAAAGCCGTTTGCACCGACTGACTGAGCCGGTACCGGTCTTCCGGTTTCGGAACAATCCGGTCGATCACGATCTCGACATCGTGGACTTTATACCGGTCGAGCTGCATCTTCGGCACGATGTCCTGCACCTCGCCATCGACGCGCACTTTGGCGTAACCCAACTTGGCAATCTGTACGAATAGTTCGCGGTAATGCCCTTTCCGACCCCGCACGATGGGTGCCAGCAGGGTCAGCTTTTTATTGGCATAATGCGTCAGAATGGTGTCGATGATCTGATCCTGCGATTGCCGCTCCATTTTTCGGCCCGTGACATACGAAAAGGCTTCACCGGCGCGGGCATATAGCAGCCGCAGAAAGTCGTAGATTTCGGTGGTCGTGCCAACGGTGGAACGGGGGTTTTTGGAGGTTGTTTTTTGCTCGATGGAAATAACCGGGCTCAACCCGTTGATTTTATCGACGTCGGGCCGCTCCATATTACCAAGAAACGAGCGGGCATAGGCGGAGAAACTCTCCATGTACCGGCGTTGTCCCTCGGCATAAATGGTATCGAAGGCCAGCGACGATTTGCCGCTGCCGCTGATACCAGTTACCACCACCAGTTTGTTGCGGGGAATGGTAACATCAATGTTTTTCAGGTTGTGTTCGCGGGCACCCAATACCTCAATCTGTTCGTAGCCCGTCAGGTCAATGTCTGTAAGCCCGGTGTTTGGGGCGGAAGCGTTGTTTTCTGTCACGTTGTGATAGCCTTATTCTTCTAGCCTTTCGCTTGCCGCCCCTAAATCCCCTAAAGGGGACTTGGACGCGATCAATCCGGATTCCAAAAGTCCCCTTTAGGGGATTTAGGGGCGGCAAGCGAAAGGCCTATTCTTAAATCTAACAGAAAATTCAGGGATGAAGTTTCTAACCGGTAAAAGTAAAAGGAGTGGTTTGGTGCTGGAAGTCTAACCCTGTCAGCGGTCGAAGACCCTGACAGCGGTTAGGCATCCAGCACCAAACCTTCCGACGCCGGATAGCCCGTGCAGGTTAGCACCCAGCCGTTGGCCAGGTCGCGTTCCGTCAGCACATCGTTGATGGTCATGTGAACTTCTCCCGCTTTCAGCCGGGCCGCACAGCTTGAACACCGGCCGCCTTTACAGCTATACGGCAACGGAATGCCGTGATCCAGAGCCGCTTGCAGAATGGATTTGTAAGCTGGTACGTCGATGTCGTAGTCTGTTCCGCGATACCGCAGCAACATCCGGTGGTCGCGCGCCAGCTCGGGCGGTGGCGTTCTCGTAACGGGTTCGATTACAAAATTTTCTTTCTTGATGTGATCGAGCCGAATGCCCGCATACACCAGCGTAAACTGCACCATCCGCATGAATCCAAACGGTCCGCAAACGTACCAATGGGCTTTGTCGCGTTCAAAACGAACCAACTCGGGCAGCATGGTTTCCAGCAGCCAGTTGTTCAATCGACCCCGCCGGATGTTACCCGCTTTTCGCCAATCGTCCTCCGGCTGGCTGAGCAGGTGGATCAACTGAAACCGGTCCGGGTACTGTTTCCGTAAGGCTTCCAGTTGATGGTAGAAAATGATATTCCGTTCGCTGGTATTGCAATACAGCAGCGTAATGTGGCTTTTCGGTTCATCACGCAGGGCCTGTTTCAAAATACCGTACAGGGGCGAAATGCCGCTTCCGGCCCCAATCAGCACCAGGTCCCGTTGCTGATTGGGATCGGTTTCCAGCGTAAACCGGCCCGTTGGTGGCAAACTGCTGAGCGTATCGCCGACCCGCAGATGATCAAGCAGATACCGGGAAATTTCGCCGTTTTCTACGCGTTTGATCGTCAGGCTCAACGGTTCTGCCGGATCACCACCGGGCGTTGAACTCAATGAATAGGACCGCCGGACTTCGTGGCCGAGGTGGTGGAAGAGAAGCGTTAGAAACTGCCCCGCCCGATACGGAACAGGTTGCCCGTCGGTGGGTTGTAAAAGAAGCGTTTTCGTGTCAGGCGTTTCCTGAATTATTTCGGATACCTGAAGGTGAATCAATTCCTCGTTCATGCGAGCGTGTTAACTTTGTACCAGGGTCTGCAAACTTTCCGTTATAGTTAACGAACTTTGCATTTCGAAAACGGTTATCGTTTTACCCCTAAATCCCCTGAAGGGGACTTCCGGACCCGGAGGTTTTGCGTCCAAGTCTCTTTCAGGAGATTTAAGGGTAAAATGCAAAGTTCGTCAACCCAATCGGAAAGAACACCAAGTTTTGAAGCTGAACCACACATGCATGAATAAATTTACGTTGCTGAGTATCGTTTTGGGGGTCGTTGGGTTTTTGACCCTTGGCGCGTCGGGAGTGGAACAACGAACCCGTCAACCCCGTGCCGTTGCCGATACGTTGATTGAAATCCGGAAGGACACGCTGATTGAAAAGTACCTGAAAGACAGTCTCTACAAAGCCATTTTTCAGCGCGATACCACCATGCGCATCGACTCGGCGGCTATGCGCGCCCAGGCCGACAGCCATAAAGTGGCGCTGCCGGAAGTGCTAACGGGTGACCTGAACGGCCTGGCGGTTTGTGCCGGATCGCCGGTTTCGGTGCCGTATACCTCGTCGGGCGGGCGGTTTTCGCCGGATAATCAATTTGTTCTCCAACTGGTCGATGCAACCGGAAAAGTGACCAATCTGAGCGAACCCGCCAAAGCCGGGCCGTTTGGCAACGGAACGCTGGCGGGCGTGATTCCGGTCACAACGGAGGCTGGAAGCCGGTATACGCTGCGGGTCGCTTCCACCAATCCGGTGGTCAACGGCACGGCGCAGGCGCTTCGGGTGTTACCCGCTCCAGGTGCCCGCATCGAACTGGCCGACGGCAGCAATGCCGTAACGGTTTTGCCGGGCCAACCCGCTACATTCCGCATCGCCCTGAGCGGACACGGGCCGTGGTCGTTTGTGCTCTCGGACGGAACGAAAGTGCAAAACACCATGACGACGCCTTATGAAGTGACCGTAACGCCTGAAAAACCAACGATTTACAAAGTAGTGAACGTCAGTGGCCCCTGCGGGAGCGGAACGGTTTCGGGGGAAATTATCGTCAATGTGAACGAGAATCCGAACCCGGAAATTGCCATCAAAGCCCCGAACGGCGGTTTTCGGATTTGTACCGGAACCCCTTTTCAGGTCGCTTTCACGGCTACCGGGAAATACCAGACCGGGAACGGTTTTGTGGCCCAACTCGCCGATTCTACCGACAATTGGACCACCATTTCCGCTTCCGGCACCGCCAGTCCGCTGATGGCGCGGCTGCCCTACGGTATTTCGCCCAAAGGAGCCTACAAAATCCGGGTGGTGGCCACGCAACCCGCGATCAGCAGTAACGCCGAAAATCTGATCGTGGCGGCTCAGGCCGTGGCGGTTTTGCGGAACGATACGGTGAAGATCGAAGAAGGAAAAACCGCCGAACTGACCGTGGATTTTGGCGGAGGTGGGCCGTGGTTTGTTCTGTTGACGGATGGCACCTACGAAAACAACATTGCCAAAAGCCCGCATACCATCCGCGTGACGCCGAACAATCCAACGCCCTACGCCATTACCTCAGCGGGTGGGGCCTGTGGCGTTGGCGAATACAGCGGGCGGGCGTTTGTGAAGGTAAACATTCCGCCCTCGACCATCACCACCGGCAACCTGTCGGCCCGGACGATTTGCCACGGTGCCGAAATTACGGTTCCGTTCACGACGGCGGGGCGATTTTATGCCAACAACAAATACATCGTGCAGGTGGCCGACACCAGCGGGCGGTTTGTCAATCTGGCGACCACCTACAAAGACGGAGTTTTGAAAGCGGCCATCAGTCCGGCCTATCTGAAGGATACGCTCAACACCGTTCGGCTGCGGGTGGCCTCCACCAGCCCGGCGGTGGCCGGTTCCGAAACGACGGTTAAAATCCTGGCACCCAACGTGAGTCAGGCTGTTGTGGCGGGTGAAGGCACGATCCGGCCCGGCCAGACGTCTAAAGTTCGCGTGGCTTTCAAAAATGGATTGCCGCCCTGGTCGTTTGTGCTCTCCGACGGCACCCAAGTGAACGGCACGTTTCTCAATCCGTATACGCTGACGGTGGCGCCCACCAGTTCGACGGAGTACACGATTACGTCCTTAAAAAGCTCGTGTGGAACGGGGATTCCGACGGGAAGTGCCCGGGTAACCGTGGAGCGGAATTAGGAATGAATGTTTGCATCCGTGCGGAGTTAATAGTAGCCCCCAGTTTTAACCGTGGGTTCGCCAGACAGTTTGATGGTTGCGGTATTGAAACCGTTTTAACGGTTTTGAGCACTGGAAACCGTTGGCTAGTCTAATCATTCCGGAAATTCTGAATTTTATTTTTAGCATTTTATTTTACATTTACGAAATATTCGTAGGTTTACGAAAAAATCGTAGATGTGAATAAGCTGAGCGTACAGGAAGAAGAAGCCATGCTGGTGATCTGGAAAAGCCAGGGTGGTTTTGTCAAAGATTTTCTGGATCAACTGCCCGAACCGCGTCCGCCCTATACGACCCTGGCGTCCACGATTCGGAATCTGGAGCGGAAAGGGTTTCTGGAGAGCAAAAAATGGGGCAATACGTATCGCTACGAGCCACTGATCAGCGAAGAAGAGTACAAAAAGCGTTTCATGAGCGGTTTTGTGAGTGATTATTTCAGGAATTCCTTCAAAGAACTGGTCGCGTTTTTTGCTGAAGACCAGAAGATCAGCGCCGATGAGCTGAAGGAGATTATCGAGATGATTGAAAAGCGCAAATCCGACTGAGATGCTACCGGTTTTGACCTACCTGCTTCAGGCCAACACGGCTTTACTGCTGTTTTTTCTGGCCTATTCCCTGGTTCTTCGTCGGCTGACCTTTTATGGTCTGAATCGCCTGTTTCTGCTGTTCGGAATGGTTTTTTCCGTTGTCTATCCATTGATCGATTTTGCCGAACTCGCCCGGAGAAATGAGACGCTGTTTAGACCGATTCAGCGGACGATTGATTGGCAAATATGGGAAGCCATTCCGCAGCAAACCGACGGCGGAAGTAGCTGGATCTGGCTGGTGGCCGTGTTCTGGTTCGGCGTTGGCATAATGACAGTCCGGCTGGCAGTGCAGTTGCTGTCGCTCTATCGCATTCACCGGTGTTCGCAACCGGCAACGTACAAGGGTTTCCGTTTTCGGGCGGTCAGCGAAAATTTCAACCCGTTTTCGTTCGGGCAAACCATCTACCTGAATCCGTCCCGACATTCAGCGGAAGAACTCGGACCGATTCTGCAACACGAGCGGGTTCACGTTCGGGAGTGGCACACGCTGGATGTTTTGCTGGCAGAGTTGGGTACGGTTTTTTTCTGGTTTAATCCGGCGAGCTGGTTTCTGAAACGGGCGATCAAAGAAAATCTGGAATTCGGCGTTGATCGGCAAATGCTGCGGAGCGGTTTGGATGCTAAAAACTATCAATACATGCTGGTGCGCATCGGCGGTTTGCGGGTGAGTTTAGCCACTAATTTCACCGAACTGACCATCAAAAAACGGATTGGGATGATGAACCGTAAACCGTCTTCGCGACGATTAATGGCCAGTTATAGCCTTCTGTTGATGATTTTGATCACGCTGATTCTGTCAAAAATGCCGGGAGCATCAGTGAACTGGGAGCGAGGAATAACAACAGATGCCGGAAACTTTTCAATCGATCCGAAAAACGCATTTGCGGTAATTGATACGCCCAATGGAACGCTGAATCTGATCCGTAACATCCAGCTTAAACACCGAAAAGCCGGGTCGGAACCGCCAACTGAACTGATTCTTTTTTCGAAAAACAGCGAAGGAAGAGGCATGGATGTCTACGTGAAAATAAAGGACGATCAGATTGAGGAGATAAAAATTCTGGCGCTGGCTTCTCCCCATTTTTCCGCAAACAACTCCTCCAAAAAACCGCTGGCTAGCTTGAAGTAACCTTTTCCAACACTTCTAAATTTCTCCATAATCTTCCTTCCTCCCTACTGCGATGAAATCATTGATTTTCAGTGGCATTCTTATGCCCTTTTTTCTGGTAATGACAACCCAAACGCCCGGTTTGGCACAGTCCGAAACCGTTTCTGCGGAGGACGTACTTCGTAAAACTTCGCAAGCACTCAGCGGCCGGAAAACGCTCCGGTACCACTATCACCGGGAACTGAATTACGTCTCGGAAGGCATCCTCCACGAGATGAGCGGAGCGTGCTTTCTGGATTTTAGCAGTGAAAACCCGGTTTTGGGTTTCAGATACCAATTCAACAGTTCGGATATGCTGGCGGTTTTTAATGGCACCGAACAGTTTGTCTGCGACCGGAAAAGCAAGACGTTGCGGGTTACCGGACAACCGGCCCGCCGGAATTTTGAGTCGCTCTCGTTTTTCTACGATTCCCCGGTTACCTTTCGAAACGCGTTGCCGATGCTTCTTTCGGATGCGTCGGTTCCTAAAACCGTGCAGGATACCGTGGTGGACGCGAAACCTTTTTATGCGGTAACCTTCACCCTGCAACAGAAAGTGATCGATTATCTGGGCGCTTACCGTCCCATTACGGCAGACCGATCGATCCGCTACCGTTTGCTGATCGACAAGGCGACGTATTTGCCCGTTGAAGTGATGCAGTCCAACAACCGCAACCAGGATTTTACGAAAACCCGCTTTCAATACCTCGATGCGACGGTTTTGCCAACTGATTCGTCCTGGTATTTTTCCAGTTACCGGAATGAGTACAAGCTGGTAAACCCGGAAGATGAAAAGCTACAAATCATTCCACGCGGCCGAACCGCCCCGGATTGGACGTTGCCGGTTTTTGACCGCACGACCGGAATTACGCTGAACCAGTTGAAAGGGAAAGTGGTTTTGCTGGAATTCTGGATTCGGAATTGCGGCTATTGTGTGGCGTCTGTCCCCGACTTAAATGCCCTATATAACCAGTACAAAGCCAACGGTTTCGAGCTACTGGGCATCAATCCACACGATTCGAAAGAAGTAATAGCGGTTTTTAAACAGAAAATCCAGCCAGAATACCCGCTTTTATACGGTGCGCAGGACGTGGCAAAACGCTACGGGGTCGGTATGTTTCCGATGGTCGTCTTGCTCGATAAAACCGGAAACGTGCTGTATTCCGGTGAGTTCAAGCGGGAAAACGTGGCGAAACTGATTGAGGAGAATTTGTAATGCCTTGATGTACGGGGTATGACGTTCGTTCGTACTTTGGCATTGCTATCCCATCTAAAGTTAGGGTCTGCTTAACTTGTAGCACTCCCAAACCAGGTACCACCACGGTATTATTGGAAAGAAGGGGAGTTCTGGTCATCTTGAAAGAGATACCAATGCGTGTTAATTACCACGTTTCTTATTTGGCAGCTTAGCGGTTTTAAGCATTTCATTGGCTTTTTCCAGTTTTTCTGGAAAAAGCACTTTACCACGGTACTTCTCTAGTGAAGGATCAATCCGCACAATCGGCGCTTTGCTGCTGTTAATTTCCTGAACATTTTTCATAATACTGAAAGTTAATCAAATTTTCGTTGGGCTAAAAAACCAGAATACTCTTTACCAACTTCAAAATGAAAAAAATCGTCTCCTGACAAACCATAAAGTTCAAAATCCTGAATCATTTCGTCGTAAAACCTGGTAATTCCCATTCTGTAGAGCCTTGTTCGGGCATTGGTACTACCGGTCGCATACACGAATGCATCAGGGTATTTGTCGAAAAAAGCATATAATGCGGCAACAACTGTAGCCAAAACCTTGTCAGTATCTCCATTATTTGAAACAATTAAATCGTCAATATCCCCTGTCTCTGTATTTTTATCACCAAAGGCCAGATTATAGATATTTTGTTGATTGGTCTCTTGAAACTGAATCAACTTACGGATCAAGCCATTTGGTCCTTCACTAACAAACTCAAATACAGTGAGACTACTTTCTGATTTCAGTGGGTATTTTTCAATCTTCATCTTTTACCAGTTTCAGACCCCAGCCGCGTCCCGATCCACCCAAACATAGCCCTTCGGATGCGTTTGCATGATGCTGGCGGGAAAGTCTTCCGTCACCGGGCCTTCCATAGCGGTTTTGATCACCGGTGCTTTTTTGCTGCCGCTGGCAATCAGAATGGCTTCCCGGGCGTCCATCAATTGCTGCAGGCCGGTGGTGACGCCCAGCGTCAGGGGAGTGGGGGTAGAGAAGTATTTTTGCCCGACCGTAATGGTCGTTTCGGCCAGTTCGGAAACGTGGGCTTTCAGGGTAAAGGGTGTTCCCGGTTCGTTCAATGCGATGTGACCATTCAGACCAACGCCCACCAGAATGAGGTCAAAACCGCCCCGGTCATCGACAAATTGCGTCATCGACTCACATTCGGCTTCCAGATCATCGGCTTTGGCGTCGAACAGGCGGTATTGGTTAGACTGAATGTTGAGCGGGCCGAAGAGTTCGCGCTGGAGATAATTTGCGCAACTTCCTTCACTTTCCGGCCCTAAACCGACCCATTCATCCAGACCCACAAACGTGCAGCGGTCGACGCTGGTTTTTCCTTCTTTCACCAGTTGAACCAGCGCCCGGTACGTACCCACGGGCGTGTCGCCGGAAGCGGCACAAATCAGGGCATCGGGTTTGCGGTTCAGTAAGTCGGCAATGTGTTGGGCGGTATGACGGGAAAGCGTTTCGTAATCGTCGAAAATCTGGAAGTTCATGAGCGGGGTTTA
Source organism: Larkinella punicea (assembly GCF_003334855.1). Classification (GTDB taxonomy): domain Bacteria; phylum Bacteroidota; class Bacteroidia; order Cytophagales; family Spirosomataceae; genus Larkinella; species Larkinella punicea. The sequence goes on along the minus strand of NZ_QOWE01000005.1, from coordinate 95,574 downwards.
GCAGTTTGGCCGCTAAAATACGGCGAAGCGGTCTATTTCCCTGCAAAGGACTCAAAATCTATTTCTTGCCCGTTACTTCAAGTCGTGCAGGTATAAATAAATCGCTTTCAGTTCGTCGTCGGTATACACGGTGGCGAAATACTTCCAGGGCATAAAATCGTTGATCACGCGCCCATCCGGTGTTTTACCCGTCCGGATGGCGGTAACAAAATGATCCGACGTCCATTTTCCGACTTTACCCGTTTGGGTCAGGTCCGCAATATGCGGTTCGCCGGGACCGTGGCCGGGGCCACCTTTGAAACTGGGGCCGTGGCATCCCGAGCAGGTAACGGCCAGGTATTTTCCATAGACGGCATCCACCGCGGCCGGTACGTTTTCGGTGGGTTGGGCCTCGTGGTCGATCACTTCAGCCGGAAAAAGCGGCAGGTCGCCGGTAAACGCTAAAAACCGCCCCAATGGTTTTACTTCTTTGGCCGGATGGGTTTTATCGACGGGTGGCTGACGCTTCAGGAAATAAATCAACGCCCCCATATCCCGGTTCGACAGCGGAGCACTGACTTCCGGTGCCGGCATGAACCACAACGTTTTGTTGTCTTTTCCCAAACCATGCCGCAAGGCGCGAATCCAGTCCTGATCGGTATAGGAAATCCCGCCTTTTCCGGTGGTCAGGTTGGACGTATACAAAATACCGATCGGGGTGCTGGCGTCGAAAAACGCTTTGCCACTGAAATCGGCACCGTGGCATTCCGCGCAGCCCCGGATGCCGGCAATGTGTTTGCCCAGCGCATACGAAGCCGAGTCGTTTGGAAGGGTGAGTGTCTGCAATTTGACCTCATATACCTTGTTGGCGCGCGACTCGGTCTGGAAATAGACGAATGCATAAAAAACCAGGAGCAAAACCAACACAGTGCCAAGGACAATGCCGAGCCATTTCAATACTTTCCTGAACATGATCAATGGTACGTTAAAAGGGAGTGAGTAGTGTAATCCATAACCCCGGTTTTCGAAAACCGGCCTTTCTGTGCTGCCCGAAAAGAGTTAACTGACAATAAGTTAAAAGCAAATGGGTTTGGTGCTCACAAGTATTGAGCAAGTGGTAAAAAGAGGCTTTTTAATTGATTATTCGGTTCCAGTTTATAGTAAACCTATTTGTGCTGAAGGTCAATCAATTCCAGGAACATCCGGGCCGCCGGTTCGATCAGGTCGTCGTTAAAATCGTAGTCGTCGTTGTGCAGAGCCGGGGTGTTTTCGCCCGCGCCGATCCCGAACATGGCACCCTGGTAATGCTGTGTAAACAGGCCAAAATCTTCTCCCCATTTAAACGGTTCCTGTTTTTTCACGAACGCATACCCGAGTTTCAACGCGCTCGTTTTGACCTGCTCAAACGCATCGGCATCGTTCTGACTGGCAAAAAAGACCTCCGTGATGGCGGTTTCTATTTCAACACCGGTTCCTACGCTGAGGATCGACAAAACGCTGAGCAATTGCTTGGTCAGCCGCTCCATGTTCTGGCTCGTTCGGGTGCGAAGCGTCAGATGCACTTCGCCATAACCCGCCGACACGCCATACGATTTTTCGCCCAGTGTGGTATAAATCGGTGTGATCAGCGCAAAGTCGTCGGATCGGCTGTCGGGGTGCGTCAATTGCCTGGTTTTTAGGATAAAATCAGCCATCAGATACGCCGGATTGATGCCTTTTTCGGGTTCGGCCGAGTGCGATACTTTGCCCGTAAACGTCACGATCAGGCTTTGAACGGCTGATGTAAACGGGCCGGGTTTGCACACGATGGTTCCTGAACCGAAACCGGGCAAATTATGCAGGGCAAACACCCGGTCGGGGCGAATTGCGGCAAAGGCGGGGTCGTCCAGGACGGCTTTGGCGCCTTCGCCGGTTTCTTCAGCGGGTTGAAAAAGCAAATAAACCCGGCCTTTCAGCAACGGTTTTTCGGCCAAATGAGCCGCCAGCCGGGCCAGAATGGCCGCGTGGCCGTCGTGTCCGCACTTATGAGAAATCCCTTCGGTGCGGGATTGATGTTCAAATTCGTTGACTTCCTGAATCGGTAACGCGTCGATGTCCGCCCGGATCAGGGTTACCGGCCCGGTCGAATCCGCTCCGTATTGCAGCAGCAGCCCGGTTTTTCCTACTTCGATCAGGCTAACCGGATTGAACCGGCTGACAAATTCCTTAATCCGTCGCTGGGTTTCAAATTCCCGCCCGGAAAGCTCCGGAAAACGGTGAAGTTCTCGTCTGAATTCAACAAAAGCAGCAGACTTTTCTGACGACATGGGCGCGTTGGAATGGATTTTCAAAAAACCGGGATCGTTAAAAGTAGGGAAAGTGGCTGAAAAATTCCAACATTTTTGGCTTGATTGGGAACGAACCCCGGTAAGGACGAAGAAACCTACCACGATTTGTGTCATCCCGTAGTGAATTGCTAGATTTGCGCCGGGCATAAATCACAGCGATTACGATGATTCATTTCAAGCGGTTAGACCACATTCTGATTTCCATTCCGGAAGGAAAAAAAGAAGAAGCGAGAACATTTTATGGCGATGTGCTGGGCCTGAAAGAGGTTCCGGGCGAGCATCCCGGTGGTGCGCTCTGGTTTTCGATTGCCGGCATTGAACTGCATTTTCGCGAAGAAACCGCCGGGCCCTATTCCAAGCGGCACCCGGCTTTTGAAATCGCGAATCTGGATGAAGCCAAACAGCAGTTGGAAAACCACGGCATCGGGATCACCTACTCGTCCGAGATCGACGGGCGGCAGCGGTTTTTCTTCCATGATCCGTTTGATAACCGCATCGAGTTGTTGCAATTTGCGGAGTAGAAACTTCCTGTTAAATCCCTATTTTTGCTATCGAAAAGATACCAGACTCCAGACGGATACCGGTATTTCTAAACAGTCCTGGCGGTTATGGTCAAGCAAAAAGAGAAGGTCATTCATACCAAAAGTGCCTGCACGCGCAGTTTAGCCGGGGTGCGGGATGCGCTCTATGTGCTCAACGGCAAATGGAAATTGCCCATCATCATTGCCTTGTCCGAAGGCCCGTCGCGGTTCAAGGACCTGCAACGGCGGGTGGAAGGCATCACGCCTAAATTGCTCTCGAAAGAGCTGAAGGAACTGGAGCAAAACGAGTTTGTCGTGCGCCAGGTTTACCCCCAAACCCCGGTTTTGGTCGAATATGAATTGACGGAGTACAGCAGTTCGCTGGACGGCATCATCCAGGCGATGGCGGAATGGGGAATCCAACACCGGGCGCGTATTCAGTCCCGGTGATGAAAGCCCATTTTGCCCCGTTCCCCTAAAGGGCAGGGCTGTTAGGTTCTTGAATTAGAGTCGACTCAAGCCGACCATTTTGCCCCGCTTTTGCCCCCCAGCCCCCTAAAGAGGGAGCGCGAGAAAGCTCCCCCTTTAGGGGGCAAATTAGCGCAGAACCTAACAGCCCTGCCCTTTAGGGGCGAGTCATCAGAACTGAAAGTAAATGAATGAGTTGCTGCTTTTCTGAGTCAGAATCAGTAAAATCAGCATGCCCGCCCAGACCAGGCTAAGCAGCCACCACGGCAGTCGCGCCCCGAGTTTCACCAGCGACGAATTTCGCATCGCCCAGTGACAGGCCATCAGAATTACCGTGACCGAACTGACTTTCAGAATGTCGAGGGACGTGAGCAGGGCCGCTCCGTTGGGGATGACGCCAAACATAGACAGCAGAATTCGCATCGCACTGCCGAAATCGGGGGCGCGGAAAAACACCCAGGTGATGTCGACCAGAAACAGCGTGAGCAACGCCAGACCGAAATTGCCAAGCTTTCCGTTCCACGAAACCGGCAGCATTGATGCCTGCGCAACGGTTCCGGTCAACACCTGGCCGGAGCGGTTTTGTTCGGCAAAATTCCGCTGCCGCTTGCCGGACCAATCCCGGATCAGTCGTTCGGCGCACAGAAAAATACCGTGCAAACCGCCCCAAATCACGAAGTTCCAGGATGCTCCGTGCCACAAGCCACCCAGCAACATCGTGATCATCAGGTTGATATAGGTCCGGGCAGCCCCTTTGCGGTTTCCGCCCAGCGGAATGTAGAGGTAGTCGCGCAGCCAGGTTGAGAGCGTGATGTGCCACCGGCGCCAGAAATCCGAAAATCCGATGGACGCGTAGGGATACCGGAAATTGTCGGGCAGCACGAAGCCCAGACACAGCGAAATGCCGATGGCGCAGGTCGAATAGCCCGCAAAATCACAGAAAATCTGCCCCGAAAACGCCATCACACCCATCCAGGCATCCAGTGGCTGCACCGGAAAGGGCACCCCAAAAACCGTATCGGCCGAGTCGGCCAGCAGCGTATCGGCAACGACCACTTTCATGAACAGGCCGAGCGACAGCAGAAAAAGCCCCCAGGTCATCTGTTGGGTGGTGGCGCGGTGGGGTTCCTTAAACTGCGGAATCAGGTCTTCGGGCCGGACAATCGGCCCCGCAACCAGGTGCGGAAAAAACGTAACGAACAGCGCAAAATTCAGAAAAGACGGTTCGGGTTCGGCTTTCCGACGGTAGACATCCAGCGTGTACGAAAGCGTTACGAAGGTGTAAAACGAAATACCGACCGGTAGGATTATATCGGGTTGGGCCGCGTGGAAGGCAATGCCCATCGCCGATAGTAAAGCCGTAAAGTTTTCCAGCAAAAAACCGCCGTATTTAAAGTAGCTCAACATGCCCAGATTCAGCAGCAGGCTGACGGTCAGGAGGAGTTTACGGGGTGCAGACCGTTGCTCACGGGCAATCAGCCGGGCCATGTAGAAATCCACCACCGTCGAAATCCAGAGCAGCAGAATGAACGGCGGATTCCAGAGGGCGTAAAATAAGTAACTGGCCAGCAGTAAATTGATCTTTTTCGCCTTCCAGGGCAAGGGCAGGTTGTGCAGCACCAGGAGCAGAACGAAGAAGAGGGCGAAACTGTAGGAGTTGAAAACCATGATCGTTTTGAGCTATGGGTGGGGAGGAAGGGAAGCCGTAAGGGCGGGCTTTGGAGTGGACCGGATTGTGATGGGCCAGCCGGTTTTCTGCTTCAGAATCGGGATGAAATCCTGCGTAAAGGTGACCGCATCTTTTGGCGCCAGGTGCGACCATTCCGGGCAGCGGTATTTGGACAATGCCGGGTAATCCGCAAAATAGATACCGGGCGTCCGGGTATGCGCCAGCAGCCGATCCCAGTATTTTTCCCGCGGGTGGCTCATTTTTTCGGCTTCGTAGAAGGGGCCGTCCGAAGGCATCCGGACAAAAACCACTTGACCACCCCGCGCCCGAATCTGGTCTACCGACTTCTTGACGGAGTTCATAATGCCCGTAACCATCGCATCCGGCATGGTTTGCTTTGGGCTGTGGGCGCCAATGTCCACCCAAACCGCCTGCACTTGATGCTGAATGGCGGTGTCGGCCACCATCGCATCCGTCATGACTTCCTGCCGGTCGGACTGGATGATCGAAAATTCTTTTGGAAATTTCGGGCCACCCCAGGTGCCGGGGCGGGGCGGAATCGGTAGGTCGGTCAGCAGGGGGCGCAGGGCCAGCCGTTCTTCATCCAGAAAATACAGCCAGGGTTCCAGCACCCGGTTGATGTGGAAACTGATCTGCTGGGAGAGCGACCACTTGGGGTAAAAGTTAACCCGTTTCGTGGCCTCCCGTTCGGGAAAAGAACCGTCGGGGGCGAAGAAAAGGACTTCGGTAACGCCAATGATGAGCGTCCCTTTGAACTTTGGATCATTGGCCAGATCCGTCAGCAAAGGCCGGGGCGCCGTACCGGCCAGCGCCAGTTGGATCGGTTTTTCGCCGGTTGTGGCTTCCCAGGTCGCCAGATCGAGGTCGAACTTGACGCGCGACGAGCCAATGATCACCGGCCTCGACGGACTGCTCCGATAAATCTCTTTCCGGGTGTGCGCCCACAGGCTTTCATCGTCGTTGTAGGAAAGCCCGAGGTTTTGACTGCGCCAGTACAGTTCCCAGCCGACGACAAACGTCAGAACCAGAGCCAGCGTCAAAAGGCTCGATTTTAGAAGTGGGGTCATTTGTGTGAAGTTTATCGTATTGTGTATCAGCTTGTTCGGTATAATTTACAAAAGACGGTTTTGAAACGGGTGGGTTATTTATTAATTGGTCGAACATCGAAGAATATTGCCAGATTTTGTCTTGGAAATGATGTTTTGAAGAGAATAGGCCATTTTTGCGTTTTTTTTGCTTCGGCCAATAGCCCATCTGATTTTCTTTTCGTAGTTATCTGGAACAAATCGACTGAAGATGAAAAAGACGACGGGTTATGCGGGCGAAATACGGACGGGTGTGCTGCTGACAGCGGCCTTCTTTGCGCTTTTCCTCTATTTCAATGGGCAACTTCCACCCGCCGAACTCCTGCTGGCGAGTCCGTATTTCATCGTCTTGTATTTCCTGACGTTCACCCTGGGCCAGCCGGGCATTTCTGAGCGACTTGAACGGCGCGTAGACACCGGCCTGGAGCGGGCCGTTGTGTTTCCGGTGTTGCTGATTATTGTTCTGTATTCCTATTTGGGATTTCACGGGCATTCGCCGTTCAAGGGGTCGGCCGCGTTATTTCCATTTTATCTGCTGTTTCCGGTCCTCGGTTTTTTAGCCTATAAAAGAGATCCTCAACCCATTAAATGGACGGATTTTGCGATTTATTTTCTCTTTCTGATTCCGGCTACTTCCATTTCTTTCGGGGTAAAAACACATCTGCCTTTCAATGGTGCGGGCTTCAGCAACGTGTTACGGTTTGTGCTGATTCTGACGGCGGTCTACGGTTTCGGCACCATCCGAAAGCTGCCCGATATCGGTTTTTTTCCGACTTTCAACTGGCGTTATCTTAAAACCGCCGTGTGGGTTTGGCTGGCTTTCATTGCCTTAACAGCCTTGATTGCGTACGTCAGCGGTTTTCTGAAAACCAGCGGCTACGAACCGCTTTCGATGGCGTTGATTCCCCTGGCCGTTGGCGAGATGGTGCGGATTTTTTTTGGTACGGCTTTGTTCGAAGAACTCTTTCTGCGGGGCATTTTGCAAAACATGCTGGCCCGGAAAATAACGGAATCCGGGGTCTGGAGGACGTATTGGAAATGGGGATTTGCGGTTTTTCTACTGCTCTCGCTGCTCACCGGGTACCTGATGCACGCGGCCCTGCTGTGGGTTCCGGTTCTGATCACGGTTCTCTTATTCCTGGCAGCTTACTGGATTGAGAAGAAATCGATCGATCTACACGGTCCCTATACGTCACTGGCCATCACGAGTATTTTCTTTGGCCTGGTTCATTTTCACGCGGGATCGCTGGTCTTTGTGGGCCTGGCCAGCATCGCGGGCTGGGGCTACGGCTACACGTACATGAAGACGAAAAATGTCTTTTACGCAGCCCTGGTTCACACGCTCGTCAATTCGTCGGAGTTTCTGTTCAATCTGGAAACGCTGAAGTGAGGAGCGATTTAGACAAGAGAGGATAGACAAGAGAGTAAAGACTGTTTTCTCAGCACTAGTCTTTACTCTCTTGTCTATCCTCTCTTGTCTCTTTAAACACCCAATTGCTGCTGGAAGCTGGCATGATCCCAGTCGATGGCCACCGCAACGATCTTGTCGTCTTCGTTGAAGCGGAAAATGAAAATATGGTCGCTGTTGAAATGTAGCCCTTTGTTCGTAATACCGGCAAAATCAGCGGTTTGGGTTCCGAACAGCGTCACGTTGCAAATGATTCTGTCGCCGTCGGTCGTCACTTTATCGACGGTATTGTCGATGTCCGGGAAAGCGCCAATGACGCCCGTCCAGAAATTCCGGCCTAAGTCGCCGATGGTTCCCTGCGGATCGGGGCCGAGCGGCATGAGCCAGAATTCGCCGGTGGGGTCGAAGAGGGCCATCATCCGTTCGATATCGCGTTCCTGGTAGGCCGAGAAAAATTCAATGCTGGTGCCTTTGCGGGTCAGGTCGGTCAGTGAATCCGTTTGTGTCGTTTTCATGAAAAATCGTGGTTATATGATAAACCAAAAGTACCTGACCACCGGGCGGCTTAATTGTATAAATGCGACATTTTGCAAAAGGCGCACAATCAGCACTCATGATTGGAGAAAATTCGCCAGCTCGACGTTGTTCCGTACGTAAAGTGATGGAATCCGGCCCGTAAAACCGGTAAACTCACGAATAAAGTGCGACTGGTCGTAATATCCCGCCCGGTAAATGACGTCGTGCCAGTCGTCCACATTCCAGTGTTTGTTGGCCAATTGGGCGCATAAATATCCGATGCGCCGGATGCGGGCGTAATATTTCGGACTCACCCCGACTTTGGTCAGGAATTTTCGTTCAAACTGCCGCCGACAAACGTACAGTTCGTCCATCAACTCATTGATATTGATGATGCCCCGCTGGTCTACGATCAGGTTGGCAACATAATCCGTGCGGTCGGTTACGGCATTGGTGCGGGTCATCTGGTTGCTCAGGAAGGCTTCCAGCAGCCGGATCCGACCGATGGCACCGTTAGGTTCTACGATGCGTTCCTGAACGTTTCGGATGCCGTCGCCCAGAACGGCAGCCAGATCAATGCGTTCATCGACAAATTCATACATCGGTAACCCAAAAAGACTGTTCAGGCCTGCCGGACGAAAAACCGCCCCGATCATGCCGATTTGTCCCTGCAACTGCAATTGGTAACTGCGGGTCGACTGCCCGCTCAGGAAGGATGCGGGCACCACTTTCGTTCCGTTTTTCTGCGTTTGAAGCCGGTACGGATCACCATAATTGAACACCAGCGAGCCGTAACCGTTCGGTGGCGACTCGACCGTCATGGGCTGAGTCGGCAACGCTGCGTTTTCCCAAACGTAGTAGCACTCGACAAACGGGCGCAGATGGGGAGCCGGTTGATACTTCTGGTACAGCATGAGACGTGCAGGGAGTTAAAGCAAGTTATGCTTTTTTTCCTGCAAACCGGCCCAACGATTTAGCGAAAGGTAGGTGGTGTCTTATTTTCGCTCCGGCACCAGCAACAGCTTGATGAAATTCTTGCCAAAATACTGATTGGCAGCCTGTTTCGTGCTTTCGGGCGTCACCTGTTTCAGAAATTCCGCTTCCCGCAGGATTTCGTTCGGGTCGTCCTGGTTGAAATACTGGTTGGACAAATACCCCAGCCAGAAATTGTTCTGCTTCAGTTGAACTTCCGTTTCGCGCCGGGTTTCGGCTTTGAATTTGTCGATGTCTTTGGAATCGGCACCGTTCTGCTTCAGTTTTTCGATCTCGGCCAGGGTTCGCGCAATCAGTTTATCGACGTTTTCGGGGGCGCAACTGAAGCCGACGCGGAACGTATACCGCTGGGCCGGAATTTTGGCATAAGCTCCGCTGACGCCCACGCCGTAGACCCCGCTTTCTTCCTCCCGCAGCGTTTCGGTCAGTTTGATCTCCAGTACTTCAGCCAGCGCATCGACCTGGGTGGCGTTTTCGGCATTCCAGACAAAATCACCGCTGAAAATCAACTGCACGGTACTTCGGGGTTCCAGGCCCTTGGTGACGGATTTTTCGATCTTTCCGGCCGGAATCCGGATGCCCAGGTCGCGGTAGGTTTCCTTGCGGTTTGTAGACGGTAACCCACCCAAATATTTCTCAATCAGCGGTTTAATATCTTTTTCTTTAAAATTTCCGACGAAGAAGAACGTGAAGTCACTGGCGTCGGCAAACCGTTCTTTATAAATCGCCCCGGCCCGGTTAACGTCCACTTTGTCCAGCCGTTCGGGCGTCAGCGGCAACCGGCGGTAGTTGTAGGCCCCCAGCAATGACTGAACCGTATCCTGAAAAACCTTCTGGGGCGTTGGGGTGGCCAACTGGTTTTGCAGAAAGCTCCGCTGGTTCGACAGAAAACCCTTGATCACATCGGGGTCCTGACGCGGAGCCGTAAAGTAGGCATAAACCAGTTGCAGGGCGGTTTCCAGGTCGTCGGGTGTGGTGCTGCCGCTGATGCCTTCGGTCGTTTCACCGATATAGGGCGACACGCTAACGGTTTTTCCGGTCAGGTATTTACCCAACTGAATCTGGTTATATTCGCCAATACCGCTCATATGCGTGAGCGTGGAGGCAAACCGCGCCGATTCAAAATCCTTGTCGGGGTAGAGAGACGTTCCGCCCGGACTGTTGGCCGAAAAAATGATCTGATCGTTTTTAAAATCCGTCGGTTTCAACACCACCTTCACGCCGTTGCGGAGCGTCCATTCCGTGACGTTGATGTCCTTGATTTCTTTTTCACTCGTTACCGGACCGCCAACGGGCAGCGTCGGCAACAGCGGTTTGTCCATCGTTTTATCGACATACGCCGTCAGGTTTTTACCGGCATTGTCGATCAGGGCCAGCACCTGCTTTTCGGTCGGGAGTTTGGCTTTATCCTTTTCGGGTGCCATGATGACCACGGCCCGGTTTTCAGTCGTAATGAACTGTTTTGCCAGGTTGTTGACGTCGCCAACGGTGATTCCGCCGAGGTATTTTTTCAGAAAATCATTGTAAAACGAGATGCTGACCGGAATATCGCCTTTCAGGAAGTTCTCTACGTATTCGCCGACGTAGCTCGTGGAACGGGTTTTGTCGCGTTCGCGGTAAATGCGGTCGACGGCTTTCAGATACTGTTTTTTGGCCCGATCCAGTTCCGTTTCCGTGAAGCCGAAGCGATCGACGCGGGCGTTTTCGTCCAGAATGGCCGTGACGGCCCGTGCCACGTTTCCATCTTTGGCAATGACGTACGAACTAAAAGCGTCCTGATCGCCCAGAAAACCGCCGTAATTGCTGTAGCCGGCCAGAAACGGTGGGTCGGCCTGTTGCGTGAGTTCATTGATCCGGTTTCCGATCATGGAGTTGAACAACACCCGTTTCACCGCTTCGCGGATGTCATACAGGGTTTTCTCCTTGATTTCGGGTCGTTTATACATAATCTGCACCATCGTGTTCGGTTGTTCGGGATCGGTCACGATGGCAATTTTGGTGTCTTTGTGGGGCGGAATCGGGTATTCCGGGCGCGGTTTTGGGTTCGTTGCCGCCGGAATCCGTCCGAACTTTTCCTTGATGATGCCTTCAACCTGCGCCACATCGAAGTCGCCCACGGCTACGACGGCCATCAGATCCGGGCGGTACCAGTCTTTATAAAACCGTTGCAGCACTTCGGGTTTGAAGGTTTTGATGATGTCGTCTTTTCCGATGGGCAGACGGCTGGCGTAGCGGGAGTTGTTGAGAATCAGCGGGAAATACTTCTCGCGCATCCGCTGACCCGCCCCGCGCCCCGACCGCGCTTCTTCCAGAATCACCCCGCGTTCCTTCTCGATTTCAGCCGGGTCCATCGTCACGTTGTGCGCCCAGTCTTCCATAATCTGAAACGCCCGCTCAAAAAGCCGCACCGAGTCGGTTGGAACGGGCAGTTGGTAAACCGTCTCGTCAAAACCGGTCGACGCGTTCAGGTCGGCCCCAAACCGGACGCCCGACGATTGCAGGAAGCTCACCAGCTCGTTTTTTGGAAAATTTTTCGTGCCGTTGAACGCCATGTGTTCCATGAAGTGGGCGAGCCCCTGCTGGTCTTCCGTTTCCAGAATCGACCCGGCATTGATGGCTAACCGCAGTTCGGCCCGGTTTTTGGGCTCGGCATTTTTGCGGATGTAATACGTAATCCCGTTCGGTAGTTTCCCCACTTTAACGCCCGGATCGAACGGAATGGGCTGTTTTAGTTCGGCGGGGATTCCTGCCGAGACGGCTGATTTGGAAGGAACGGCGGCTTTTTTAGCACCGGTTTTGGCAGGTTGCTGGGCATTCGCACCGGTTACCAACAGAGAAATGGCAAGGCCGGTCGCAAGAATCTTGTTCATTAGGTCGGTTTTGAAAACACGGCGGATCACGTGTCTGCTGTGTTAACTCAAAATTAGCGGCATTATTTATACTTTAATAATGATTTTTTGTTGATACATCCACCCCAAAATCACGAACCAGATCAGCACAAAGGTCAGCGCCCCGGCCAGCGACGCATTGTACGGACTTTCGAAATACGGCACAAAAAACGTCTGGTACAGCCACTCCTTCGCGCCAATTTCCGAGCCGTCGGGTTGCTGAACCTTTATCATGTTCAAAATGCGCGGAATCAGACCGGAGAGAAAGAAAACCGTGATGGCATTGACGCCAAAAGCCACGAACGGTTTGGTCCATTTTTTATACCCTTGCACGTCGATTAGCCAGTAGCACAAGGCCAGTCCCTGCAACGCCAAACCGGAGGTGAGCAACACGAACGAGCTGGTCCAGAGGGATTTGTTGATCGGGAAAAAACCGTTCCAGATGTAGGCTCCCAGCAAGGAGAAACAACCCGCCACAAACAGCCAGACGGCTTTTTCTGCTTCCGGGCGGCTGGATTTCAGGAGTGTTCCGGCCAGAATTCCGGACAGGCCGGTGGCAATGGCGGGCAGGGTGCTCAGGAGTCCTTCGGGGTCCCAGATTTTCGAGGTTTTCCACAAATGGCCGCCCAGCAAGGTCCGGTCGAGCCACGCGCCGAGGTTGGTTTCGGCTTCCAGATTGGCCGGGCCAAAATCCGGCACGGGAATGAACGACATCAACAGCCAGTAGCCGACGAGCAGAACGCCAACCAGCCAGCCCTGTGTCCGGGTGTCGGTTTTGATGTAAATCAGCGAGCAGGCCAGATACACCAGCGCAATCCGCTGCAAAACGCCCGGAATCCGGACGGTCGTGAAATCAAATTTCGAAAACAGGTTCAGAAACAATCCCAGGCTAAACAGGATCAGACTTCGCTTCATAATCTTACCCGCCAGTCCCGCCCGGTCCTTATTCTGCAACGCATACGAAATCGATACGCCGACAATGAAGAGGAAAAACGGAAAAATTAGGTCGGTGGGCGTCCAGCCGTGCCAGTGAGCGTGGCCCAGCGGGGCGTAGATATGGCCCCAGTCGCCGGGATTATTGACCAGAATCATGGCCGCAACGGTGATGCCCCGGAAGGTGTCGAGGGAGAGGAGCCGGGAGGTGCTCACGGACCGGTGGGTGTCCCGGTTCGGGCTGTGCGGGTGCGGAGTAGACGTTGGTTGCATGTGTCGCTACGGAAGCTGGAACGGATGGATACGATGATTTTTCAACTTTTTTGGCGGCATTAAATCATCAGATACCGTATTTATACCGGTTGATCATCTGCCGCAGCAAACTTGGTTTGAAATGTCGTTTGAGGTTTTGAACCACCTCCGGATCAACCTGAATATCTGCTGTTAGTTTGATTTTGCCTTCGTGAAGCGCCGTGTTCTGAAACCGGCTGAACCGGCCAAAGTTGGTGCCGGCGTCGTAGCCAATGTGTTCGACTTTCGACCGGATCGGATACAGACAATACCGCTTCTGCCTGAAATGCGTGTAACTCCAGCGGATGGCCCAGGAACTAATCAGGCCTTTCTGCTGCTTGGCAAACATCGGAATCAGGTCGCTGCCACTGGCCGAAAAAGCCTGCCGGGCTTTCGAATCCTGAATGAAATGGGCGTAATCCGCCACCGACCAATCGGCCAATTCCCAGCGGTTTTTCCAGGTCGACCAGCCGAGCGACGATGCGCGCGGCAACAGTAAAACGTCCTCGGAATAAGTGGACGGAATGGAAAACGGATACAAATACCCGGAAATCGAAAAAACCAGCGGATGGTGTTCGTAAAAATCCAGAGCCGCATTCTGAAAATCGAGGAAATCGGTCGTACAGATGATGTCATCTTCCATGACAATCACGCGGCCGTGTTGCTCGATCACCTCCGTCACGCCCCGGATTACGGAGTTGGCCAGGCCCTGATTCGTGACGGCTTCCTTGATGCGAACATCCGCAAAGCCTTCAATCGTCGGCAAATAGGAACGGACTTTTTGCACCTTTTCCGCATCTTCTTTCCCAACCGCCGGATTCGTTTTTGGCCCGTCTGAAAAAATATAAAGGATACTTTCTTTGGCTAATGGGTTTTTAGCCAGATAGTTAATCGTTTCCCGCAGGTGATCGACGCGGTTATAACAGAATAAAACGATGGGAGCGAGGGGCATTACGGTTTACGGTTTACGGTATTCGGTTTACGGTGGTTGACGCATGCTAACCGGCGCATGAAGTGTAACGCGCCAGCTACCGTAAACAGAAAACCGAATACCGTAAACCCCAAACTAATTACAAGATTACTTAATTATTTGCATCGTCTCTGCTTTCTTTGTGTTTACAATGCCAATACGCACCACAAATCGTACGCGTGTCAGGGCTGATTCGTTTGGTATTTCTGGAAATCAGCCGATTCCCGTTCAAACCGGGCCGCACCACGACGTTTCTATTTCATTATGACAACAATCCGCGCTGAAGCGATGCCGGACGATCCGTCTGAGCATTACCGGATTAAACCTCCACTGACCAATCCCCGGCGGTATTATCTGATCAAACTCAGGGAGTTGGTGCAGTATGCCAGAACCACGTTTATCGATCCGCTGACGAAAACCGGGCGGATCAAACTGGCCGACTACGGATGCGGAACCAAACCCTATGTCTCGCTTTTCCCGCCCGAACAGGTGCAATACATCGGCATCGACCTCGACTGGAACCCGCACGCCGATGTCTACATCGGCTCCGACAGCCGCATTGGCATGGACGACGCGCAGGTGGACGTGGTGTTGTCGACGCAGGTGCTGGAACACGTCGAAGATCCTGAAGGTTATTTGCAGGAAGCCTGCCGGATTCTGAAACCCGGCGGCTTGCTGTTGCTGACGACACACGGTTACTGGATGTATCATCCTGACCCCACGGATTACTGGCGCTGGACCTCGGCCGGATTGCAGAAAATTGTGGCCCGCAACGGTTTTGAAATCGTCTCGTTTCGGGGCATTATCGGAAGGTCGGCGATGGGTTTGCAACTGTTTCAGGACGGTTTTCTGTTCAAAATACCGCGCTGGCTGTGGCCACCGTTTGCGCTCATCATGCAGGCGTCGATCAGCCTGTTTGACAAAACGACATCTCAGGAAACGAAGGACAAGGACGCGTGTACGTATTTGGTCGTCGGCCGGAAGCTATGAAAATCTGCATTGCCTATCCGAACAAAAACAGCTATTCGGAGACCTTTATTCACAACCATATCGCGTATTTGAAGCCCGAATTGACGCTCTCCGGTGGTTGGCGACCGTATCGCACGCTGGATGGCGACACGATCATCCGGATGCCGTTGGCCGAACCGGTTCGGGTGGGTATCAAGCGGATGGTGTCGGCGCTCTACCCGGCTTTTTACACCCATTTTCTAACCCGGTATTTAAAGGAAAACCGCCCTGACGTTTTGCTGGCGGAATACGGCCCGACGGCTTGCCATGTGATGGCCGCTTGCCGAAAGGCAAATGTGTCGCTGGTCGTGCATTTTCACGGCTTCGATGCGGTTGAGAAAGAGACGCTTAGAAAACTCGAAACGCCATACCGCCAGCTTTTTGCGCAGGCCAAGGCGATTGTGGCGGTTTCCAACGATATGATGGAACAACTCGTCCGGCTGGGTGCTGATCCTCAGAAAGTTCATCGAAATCCATACGGCGTTGAAACGAAATTGTTTGCCGGGGCCGAGCCGGAAAAAGCAGAAAAACTGATTGTAACCGTCGGACGGTTTACGGCCAAAAAAGCGCCACAATTGACCATTCGGGCGTTTGATAAAGTACTGGACCGGCATCCGGATGCCAGGCTGGTGATGATCGGCGGGGGTGAATTGTTGGAATCGTGTAAGAAGCTGGTGGACGAGTTGCAGTTGAAATACGCCGTTCAACTGGTCGGTGTCAAAACCGCTGCGGAAATTGCGGAATGGCACAAAAAAGCCCGTCTTTTTGCCCAGCATTCGATGGTCAATCCGGTGAATGGTGATTCGGAAGGAACGCCTAATACGGTGCTGGAAGCCTCGGCCGCCGGTTTGCCGATTGTCAGCACCCGCCACGCCGGCATCAAGGAAGCCGTCGAACACGGCGTGACCGGTTTTCTGGTCGAAGAGGGTGATGTGCAGGGCATGGCGAAGTACATGGTTCAGTTGCTGGATGAGCCGAAACTGGCCGGTGAACTGGGTCGGAATGCCCGGCAAAAAATGATCAATGAATACGAAATGCGTGACCGCATCAAGGAATTAAACCGCCTATTGGAACTATGACCGTACGCTCACCGCTCACCAACTCGCCCGCGGTTTCGCCCGTTCGGAGCCTGAACGCCCGCACCATCGAAGAACGGTATCGCGATCAGTTCGGGATGGATGTCAGCCGGTATTTTGCCGGGATGGACGAGGTGATGATTTATGAATGCAACCAGTCGAAACTGCGGTTTTATTACCCGTTTTCGCTGGCGGGTGATGCGGATTTTTACGCCGATCTGGGCAAGCATTACAAAGGCTATTACAGCCCGTGGAAATGGGAGCATGAGCTGGTGTTTCAACACCTGAAGTCGGGCGACCGGGTGCTGGAAATTGGCAGCGGTAATGGCTACTTCCTGAAACGGCTTCCCGAAAAAGGAGCGAACGGTTTGGGGCTGGAACTGAACGACGACGCGATTGCGTACGGCAGGAAAATCGGGGTTAATATCATCAACGAGGATCTAAAAATCCATGCGCAACAGCATGAAGGCCAGTATGATGTCGTCTGTGCGTTTCAGGTTTTCGAACACGTCAACAACGTCGGCGATTTCTTTCGGCAGGCGGCTCAGTGCGTCAAACCGGGTGGTTTGCTGGCCATTGGCGTTCCGAATAATGCCTCGTATTATTTCCGGGAAGATCCGTATCATACGCTGAACCTGCCGCCCCACCACACCTTGCTCTGGGACCCGGTTTCGTTGAAATATGCCGGTGAGTTGATGGGTCTGACCGTGGTGGAAATTAAGAACGAACCCGCTTCAGTGACGCACCGGAGCCTCGGCTATCGCCTGTGGCTGGAAAAACACCTGGGCCGGAATCTGTTCGCGTCGCTCGTCTATAAATCGACCCGGTTTGTGGCCAAACGCCTGCCGATTATGTCCGATGGGGCCACGGTGGTCGCCATTTATCGAAAGGGAGCGTAACCAAATCACATGGGAATTGTCATTCGTCAAAGCCTGAAAGCCAGCATCGGTTCCTACATTGGAGTCGGCATCGGGATTATTAACCAGTTGTACGTTTCGCTGCACTTTCTGTCGACCGACCAACTGGCGATTTCGCGTTTGTTGCTGGAAAATAGCCTGCTTTTTGCCGCGTTTGCGCACCTCGGCGCGCCGTTTATCACCGACCGGTTTTTTGGCTATTTCCGCGATGACAAAACGCAGAATAACGGTTTTCTGGGTTTCCTGCTGGCTTTTCCCCTGATTGGCATCAGCCTGTTTACGGCGGCTTATTTTCTGTTCGAACAACCCATTCAGGATTACTTTGCTGAAAAATCGGCGGGTCTGATTCCGTATCATGTGCTGGTGGTGCCGCTCACGATTTTCTGGATTTACATCTCCGTGCTGGAAGCCTACTGCCGTAACAACGCCCGCATTGCCATCCCGACCTTCATTCGCGAAGTGTATCTGAAACTGGCGAATGTGCTGGTGATTCTGCTGTTTGGGCTGGGCTGGTATAATTTCGACTGGATGCTGTACCTGATGATTGGGTCGTACGGTCTGGCGGTGGTCATTCTGCTGGTCTATATTTATCAGTTGGGCAAGTTTTCGCTGCGGTTCGATGTGACGCGGTTGAAAGACGGCATGTTTCGGCAGATGATGTATTTCGGTCTGTTTGTCGTCATGGGGGGCGTCGGCACGCAGGTGGTGTATTTCATCGACCGCACGATGCTTTCCGGTGGCGAAGGACTGACCAATGCCGCTATTTTTATCATCGCGACCTACATTGCCGGCATTATTGAAATTCCCCGAAAAACCATCACGCAGATTTCGACGCCACTGGTTTCCAATTCGTTGCGACAGAACGATATGGCGCACGTTCAGGAGCTATACCACAAATCGTCGCTGAATCAGTTGCTGGCGGGTGGGTTGGTTTTTCTACTGATCTGGACCAACATCGACGGTATTTTCAGCCTGTTGCCGAAAGCCGACATCTATCGACAAGGCAAACACGTGGTGTTGCTGCTGGCGTCGGCGAAGCTGTTTGAGATGGCTACGGGTGTGAACGGTGAAATCATCAATTATTCCAAATACTACCGCTACGCCACGTTGCTGATGATTGTGATGGCCTGTCTGGCCATTGGCGCCAACGCCTACCTGATTCCGCGCTACGGCATCGACGGAGCCGCTTTTGCTACCACGCTCACTACGCTGATTTTTGCCCTGAGCAAAGTCGGTTTGGTCTGGGTGTTTTTCCGAATCCTGCCGTTCACGTTTTCGGGCGTCAAAGCCCTTGCGGTTCTGGTGCTGGTCTATTGCGTTTCTCTCCTTCTTCCCGCGTGGAACGGTTCGTTGTGGCTGGTATTGTTCAGCATTATCGGACGCTCGCTGGTGCTGATGGGCCTGTTTGCCGGGCTGATTCTGTGGTTCCGGGTGTCGGAAGATATGAATGGCTTGATGGGGTCAGTGCTGGGGCGTGTGCGGGGCTTTCGACGGCGGTGATCAGGACATCCACAGCCGACGGTCGATCGGAATGATCTCCTGATTGGTGATTCGTAATTGGTCGAATTGCGGATGGTATGGATGAAAAATGATATTAAAAGAAAAAGGCACAATAACCGAAGGAACCGCGACCGCCAAATGGTCCGGCTTTTGCAACCAGTCCTTCAGCCACAGTTGGGTTCGTTCGTAGGTTTTATCCTGCCAGAAGTCCGGCATAGCATCTCGCTGATAGTACTGGATATCATCAGGCGCTTCAATCGAAAACAGCCAATAGGTAGGTAAATCCTCATAGCGAATCTTCGGTGCATGCGCTAAAGTTTCTACCAGACCTAGTTCCGGTGTCGAAGTCGTATACAGAACGCCAGTTCCTTTGGGGTTCCAGCGGGCACCAAAGAGACGACTGCCTTCAACGGACAGTGGTTGATCGGTAAATTTCTCACGAATGATGCGGTAAACGGTGGGCATTTGAGCAAGTCGGTTTGGTCAGGCAGGCAGACCGTAATCAAGCCGTCCTAAAACATCATCGACCAACGTAAAACCGGTCACTGTATCCATCAATTGAAGCGGAGCCTGATCATCCAGTTCCCGAATCGGTGTTTTTAGCCAGCTTAACACGGTGGTGGTGCGCCCATCAAACGTATCTAATGCATGTACTAAAACGTTTTTCAACAGCAATAGCCGTTCAGACGCTTCAATATTTAAGGGTTGCTGAGATAAAAGACGGTGCAGATTGCGGGGAGTCATGCCCAACACATAAGCCATCTCTTTATCGGTAAGCCCAACCAAAGCGGCAATTTCATCCACTTGAGCACGCAACACGCCTTGTCGGGAAGTTTTTACAACTTCGAAAGGGGTAGAGGCCACTTTTTGCCAGGAAGCACTTTGGTATTTGGGCTGACTCATGGTTGGTTTAGTGAATTGTGTCACTAATATAAGTGAATAATTTCACTATCCAGGCATATGCTGGGATCAAAACCGCATTTCAAACACCAACTTCGCCGACTCCACCGCGCCCAGTTGACTTTTAAAACGGATCAATCCCTCGTTTCGAATGCCCCGGCTGGTCGAAATACCCAGATCGAGCAATGGAATCTGGTGTTGCTGACAATAGGTGTACAGGCTTTCGATCAACAGCACCGACGAGCTAAACTGTTGATAATCTTCATGATCGGCGGGTAAAAAGTAATAGAGAATACCGGGCGCAACGCGAATGCCCAGGCAGGTGGCAATGAGTTGGTCGCCATCGCACACCGTAAAAACCGGGCAGACATCCCCAAAATTGGTGAGAAGATTGGCAAGCTCTTTGCTGCTCATTGACAGAGGCAGGTTTTTCCGCAGCCGGGCTTTCCGGATGAAGGCAAACAAGGTCTCCACATCCGGATTTTCCCGGATTTGAGTCGTAAAACCCGCCTGCTGGCATTTCCGAAGCCGTCGCCGTTCGGCAGTATGCAGGTGTTCGGTAAAGGAACGGGGGCTGACCGGCAAATGCTGATTGAGTTCTTCATATTTCACCGCAAAACCGGCGTCCAGCAATACCGCACGAAGTCGCTGGGAATGAAACGGCAAATAGCAATCCGGATAATTGACTATTCGAATTCCCTGGACTAGTAATTTTTTACTACTTGTTACTACGGCGTCTACCAGGCGGACTATTTCTTCGTCCGGCAACTCATCCGAAAATTCAATGGAACCAAACGAGGCAGCCGATGGGCTTATAGCCCAGTCGTCGCGGATAAAAACCGCACAACGGGCCTCGGACTGGCCAGTTTTTGGGTTGAGGAGGGCAAAATAGTGGAGCGGTCGATCCGGCTGGTTGAGCAGGTGACGGGCCTGAAGGAACAGAAAACCGTCCTGGCAGAACGGCGGAATCTGTTCCGGGAGCGGGTTTTCTACCTGAAGAAGTTCGTACACAGCCGGTTCACTGCTTGAAATTTTCGGGAACTAAGGCTTTTTTTTCGGCTGCTTTTTGCCCCAGCGTTCATAGACCAACTGAAGAATACCGTCTTTCAGGCCCAAATCAGGAACCACAATGGTGTCGGCTCCGGCCCATTTCATAACCGAAATGTAGATGTCTGCCGCCGGAATGATGACGTCGGCCCGGTCGGCATTCAGCCGCAGTTTGTTGATCCGGTCTTCCAGGCTATAGCCCGAAATGTAATTCCGCATCCGTTCAATTTCCGCCAGGGTCGTTGTGTCATTGACTTTCGCCACGAGGTTGAAGATCTTGTTGATGTTTCCGCCCGTACCAACGGCGACCATATCCTGCGTCATCAGCACGTTTTCATCCACCCAGTCTTTCATTTTGTTCCAGGCCCCTTTGGTTTCTTTTCCTTCCAATGAGCGCACGGAGCCGATTTTGAACGACTTCGAATTGACCTTTTTCCGGTTCAAATACAGGTTCAGTTCGGTGCTGCCACCGCCCACGTCGATGTGCAGAAACTGCCGTTCGTCGAGGGCCTGCACCACCACATTATTGATCAGTTCGGCTTCTTTTTGGCCGTCGATGATGTTGATTTCGATGCCGGTCAACTCCTTGATTCGGGTCGCCACTTTGTGGCCGTTGACGGCTTCCCGCATGGCCGAGGTGGCGCAGGCCATGTAGTCTTCCACTTCGTGGAGTTCCATCAACAACTTATACACCTGCATCAGTTTATTGGTACGAACTTCGCTTTCGGGCGTAATTTCGCCGAAGTTGAACACATCGTGACCCAGCCGAAGCGGAAACCGGACGTATTCAACCTTCTTGAAACTAATCACGTCGTCCACGTGCAGAACCGTAGAAATCTGGAGACGGGCCGCGTTGGAGCCGATATCGATGGCAGCAATTTTCAAAATGAAGTCGGGAAAAGTGGTACTGAAACGCCCAAATATAGTCAATTTACATCCCCAGACGAAATACAGCGGCTTTTCTATAGAACGGTCGGGTACGGAATATTTTCCCATCGATCAGGGATCAGAAGCTCTTCGGGATATATTTCTATTCCTATAATTAATATTATTTTTTATTTGTAAAATGATTGCAACCATTTACTTTACAAAGTGGTCCTGTAGGAGTATACTCAAATTGGTGCGAATAAATTACACGTTCTTATCTTACTAAATTGCCCAGTTTTGGCCGCTTGTCGAAATATTAAGTAAAAACATATTGATTGCATGTACAATATAATTACTTTTGTCGATCTTATTCGAAGGAAATGTTCAGGAAGGGTATAGTAAGGCTTTGGAGTGTCGTAACACTTGGTTTGGTAGGTTTATGGCTGAGCTGTTATGTGTATGATAAAAACAGAGGAAATGCGGACGGGTTAATTGGCAACGTAGCTTATAACAATGTTTTTATAGCGGTTTTTATTCTGGTTGGGCTGGGAGTCGGGCTTAGTTGGGGGTTGACAGCCCGGCAAAAAACCATTCAGAATTATGCGTTATTAACTTTTTCAGGGCTGTTTTTCATCGTTTTTCTCGAAGGGATCGGCCATTTGGTATTAGGACTGAAGCTGGTAAATTCTTATTCGTTTATTTTTCGGCGGTTTTACATTTCTTCGGCCGAAGCCAAAGGTAATCCTTTTCCGGTTTGTGAAATCGAGCCACACGTAGGCCGGTGGCGCATTCATAATAAATCCTATCACTTTATCAATTGCGCGGGCGATTCCATTCACTGGAATTATAATTCCGTTGGAGCAAATGACCGGCAGCGGTCCATCAAAAATCCGGATTCGACCCGAAAACGGGTGGCCGTTTTCGGCGATTCGTATAGCGAAGGGTTCATGGTGAGCAACTCCAATCGCTGGTCGGCGGTTCTGGAAAAACAAACTCGTCTCGAACACCTCAATTTTGCGATTAGCGGAGCGGGCCCATTGGACTATTATTTGATCTACAAAACCATAGGCAAGGCCTATGAGGCTGACGTTCTGATGATCGGATTTTTACCGGCCAATGATTTTGAGACCTACACTGAAAAGGAAGCTTATCGACTTGTTGAATGGCCCTCCTTTATGCCTTATTGGCAGGGATCGTATCCAGACTATACTCTACGGTATAGTCTGGCAAACGTTGCCCAATCCATTCAGCATGGCGATCATACCCCGGCGTCGTTGTTAAAAGTAGTCGATTCGGTCTATAGTCATTTACCACTATCCGGCAAACTGAAAGCCGACTTACTCGCCCATTCCAGTCTATTCCGATTATTACGTGAATTGAATTCGAAAAGCTACAGGGAAGGGAAATTTAGCCGGTATGAACAGTTTACGGAGGAGGAATGGAACCGTGTACGGTACTCGTTGAAAAAATTGAAGGAAGAGGCCGGGGGAAAGAAGGTTATCCTACTCTCGATTCCTATTTTGCCGGATCTCAAAGCCCTGAAACAAGGCAAATCCAACCGGGTTGACCCGTTGCTGAGCCAATTCTGCCAGCAAAATGGCATCGGATTTATTCCGTTGGCGCCTTCATTTCTGAAATACAAAGGCGACCCTGAACAGTTGTACGTTTCTTGCGACGGGCATTGGACGGTTCAGGGAGAAGCACTTGCGGCAGAGGTGATCATGAACCATCCGGTGTATCGTTCGGCTGTTGGTCTGCCCTCGAAGTCGCAGAAAATGGGTTACGAATGATCACTAAATACTACGCTTCACCAGAAACGGTATAAGGTGATGCTGCTAAAAACCTGCTTTTGTCAGTAGTTAGTTTGGAGAAAACGTATATACTTCAGGGAACCCTGGAAAAATGATGAGACAGCTATACGTAATAAGTAAAATCTAGTATATTCACACAATTAAAATAAGGATATAGCCAGAAAAACTTTAACAATACCAAGGTGTTTCAATAAGATTTTTCCGGATTTCCCCACACCATGACCATTTTAGGAATATCAGCTTTTTACCACGATTCCGCTGCGGCTTTGATTGAAGACGGACGAATTGTAGCGGCAGCGCAGGAAGAACGGTTTACCCGCAAAAAACACGATCCCGGTTTTCCTTCGAATGCGATTCGCTATTGTCTGGAATATGGTGGAACGGCCCTTAATAAGCTGGATGCCATTGTGTTCTACGACAAACCCCTGCTGAAATTCGAGCGATTGCTGGAAACCTATTACACCTTTGCTCCCCGCGGATTGCGATCATTTCTGACGGCCATGCCGGTTTGGATGAAAGATAAATTATTCCTGAAACGGCTCATCCGGGACGAATTGAAAAAGCTGGGATATGACCCCAAAAAACCGGTAAAACTACTCTTTCCTGAACACCACTTATCCCATGCTGCCAGTGCGTATTACCCATCCGCGTTTGATAAAGCCGCTATTCTGACGATCGATGGCGTGGGTGAGTGGGCGACGGCATCGATCGGGCTGGGTGAAGGGGCATCCATCACGATTCTGAAAGAGTTGCATTTCCCGCATTCGTTGGGACTGCTGTATTCGGCTTTTACCTATTTTCTGGGATTTCGGGTCAACTCCGGAGAATACAAACTGATGGGCCTGGCTCCGTATGGTGATCCCCGTTCGCCGGATGTTGACCGGTACGTTGGTTTGATAAAAGATAAATTGATTGAGCTGAAAGCCGACGGATCGGTTTGGCTCGATCAGGATTATTTCGATTATGCGACCGGTTTGCGGATGGTTCACGAAAAGAAGTGGGAAGCCCTGTTCAGAATTCCCAAACGCAACGCAGAGGATGAGCTGAAGCCAGAACATTGTAATCTGGGCCTGGCCATCCAGCGCGTCACGGAAGATATCGTTGTCAACATGGCCCGCGAGGCCCGACAGTTGACCGGGGCCGACAATCTGGTGTTGGCCGGTGGGGTGGCGCTCAACTGCGTGGCCAACGGGAAATTGCAGAAATCGGGCGTTTTCAGGAATATTTTCATTCAACCCGCAGCCGGTGATGCCGGTGGTGCCCTCGGGGCTGCCCTGGCCGCTTACCACATTTATTTCGGTAAAGAACGGATTGTAGACTACAAAGACGATGCCATGCTGGGTTCCTATCTCGGTCCCACCTTCTCGGACCTCGACGTTGAATTGATGGCCAAAAAGTACAAAAGTGTTTACACACGCTACGACGATTTTGGCAAATTGAGCGAAGAGACTGCCCGCTTGCTGGCCAATGAAAACGTCGTCGGCTGGGTTCAGGGACGGATGGAATTCGGACCGAGGGCCTTGGGTGGACGCAGCATTCTGGGTGATCCGCGCAGCGCGGAAATGCAGAAAAAATTAAACCTGAAAATCAAATACCGAGAATCGTTTCGACCTTTTGCGCCCTCGGTTCTGGCCGAAGATTGTCACGAATACTTTGACTACGACGGTATTTCGCCCTATATGTTGCTGGTGCACCCGGTGCTGGAAAGCCGCCGGATGCCGTTGCCCGCCAATTATGACAGCCTTTCGTTGCGGGATAAATTGTATCATTTGCGCTCCGATTTGCCGTCGATTACACACATTGATTTCTCCGCCCGGATTCAAACCGTTCACCAGAATACGAACCCGCGGTACTGGCAGTTGATCAACGCTTTCAAAAAGCGGACGGGCTACGGCGTAATTGTCAACACCAGTTTCAACGTACGCGGAGAACCTATCGTGAACACGCCGGATGATGCCTACCGGTGTTTTATGCGGACCGAAATGGATTACCTGGTGGTGGGAAATTATGTATTCGACAAGAAAAAACAACCAGAGTGGCAGGAAAAGGACAACTGGCAGGAAGAATTCGTCCTGGATTAATGCCCGGAGAAATCATCGTTGTCGCTCGCGTTTCGAGAGTGACTTCTATCCAAAGGGCCTCCGGCCCGCACCTAATCTTTCTGAAAATCAAACTTCGGGGCAAAGGCTCTTCGATAGGAATTACTCGCGAAACGCGATCGACAACGGCAGAATCAGATTTCAAACTAAATCGACTCAATACATTTAGGGGCGAAAGTCCTAACATTATTCGTAACGGAAACACATAAATCATTTCTATCATGGACTTTCTTCGAGACATTTTTGGATTTCTGAGCCAGCGCAAAAAATGGTGGCTGGCCCCCATCGTCATGTTGTTGTTATTAATTGGCGTTGTTCTGGTGGTGGGTGGCGGTTCGGCGGTGGCGCCGTTTATTTATACCTTATTTTAACCGGTAGTGCCGCAGTCGATGAGTCAATTAGACCGTGTGAAGGCCCAGTTGGTTATTGTTACCGGTCTGGTTGTCCTCTATTTCATTTTTATATCGGTATACTGGCTGTATGCCGCAGCAGCCATTGGGTTGTTGAGCGTGTTTATTCCGGTGGCGGGTAACGGTATTGTCTGGGTGTGGTTTAAGATTGCCGAAATTCTGGGCAACATCAACGGCAAAATCGTTCTGACCGTTCTGTTCTGGGTGTTTTTAGTTCCGATTGCCCTGCTTTACCGGCTGTTCTCCAAAAATCCGTTGGCGGTAAAACGAACCGGAAAAGCGTCGTTATACCATGAACGAAACCATACGTACACGAAGGAAGACCTGGAACAAACCTGGTAGGTAAATCTTTTTCGTAGAGAGAGAGCCTGTTTTTGACCTGAGCGAATAGTTTTGGCAAAAACCGGCTCTTTTTCTATTTTTGTAAAACGCTTATCGAGAAAGACGGAGGGATTGGACCCGATGATGTCTTGGCAACCAGTCATACTCCCTGAAAAAGGTGCCAAATTCCGCCCCGGCAACGGGGACAGATAAGTTGAAAGCTTGCACCCTGCTTCCTTTCTTCGATAAGCCGTGTACCCGTATTGGCGCCGTTCTGCTACAGACGGTGGTTTGCATGGTAAATAGTCCTAATCAATACAAGAACTTGGAAAAAATAACTGACCTTCTTCAACAGCGTATCCTGATTCTCGATGGAGCGATGGGTACTATGATTCAACGGTATAAACTGGAAGAAGAAGATTATCGCGGAACGCGTTTTGCCGACTGGCCACACGATTTGAAGGGCAACAACGATTTGCTGTCGCTCACAAGACCGGACATCATCAAGGAAATCCACCGCCAGTATCTCGAAGCCGGATCGGACATCATCGAAACCAACACCTTCAGCGGAACGTGGGTGGCAATGGCCGATTACCACATGGAAGAACTGGTGTACGAACTGAATTACGAGTCGGCGAGAATTGCGAAGGAAGTGGCGGAGGAAGTAACCCGCCAGAATCCCGACAAGCCCCGGTTTGTGGCCGGTGCGATGGGGCCGACCACGCGGCTGGCCTCCATGTCGCCCGATGTGAACAATCCCGGCTACCGCGCCATTACGTTCGATCAACTGGTCGAAGCATTTTACACCCAGGTTTCCGGGTTGGTCGAGGGCGGATCGGATTTGCTATTGATTGAAACCATCACGGATACGCTCAACGCCAAAGCCGCGTTGTTTGCCGTGGATAAATATTTTGCGGATAAAGGACTGGAACCGCTGCCGATCATGGTTTCGGGAACCATTACCGACGCTTCGGGCCGGACGCTGTCGGGCCAGACGACGGAAGCGTTTCTGTATTCGGTGTCGCACCTGCCATTGCTCAGCATTGGGTTGAACTGCGCGATGGGGGCCGAACTGCTGCGGCCGTATGTACAGACGCTGGCGAAAGAAGCGCCGTTTTTTACGTCGGCCTATCCGAATGCCGGATTGCCCAACGAAATGGGGGAATACGATCAGTCGCCCGACGAAATGGCGGCCCAGATCGAAGGCTTTGTGCAGGACGGTTTTGTCAACATCGTCGGCGGTTGCTGCGGTTCGACGCCGGATCACATTCGGGCGATTGCCCAGGCGATTGCGAAATATCCGCCCCGTCCGAGACCACAGGCCGAATCGTATCAGAAACTGAGCGGTCTGGAGCCGTTGAAAATCACGGAGTTGACCAACTTTGTCAACGTCGGGGAACGCACCAACGTGACGGGTTCCAAGGCATTTGCGCGTTTGATCAAAGCCGGGGATTACGATGCTGCCTTGTCCGTGGCGCGTCAGCAGGTCGAAAACGGTGCGCAGGTAATCGACGTGAACATGGACGAAGGCATGCTGGATTCGGTGGAAGTCATGACAACCTTCCTGAACCTGATTGCCGCCGAACCCGACATTGCCCGCGTGCCGATCATGATCGACTCCTCGAAGTGGGAAGTGATCGAAGCCGGTTTGAAATGCGTGCAGGGCAAAGCCATCGTGAACTCAATTTCGCTGAAAGAAGGAGAAGAAGCGTTTATCGAACGCGCCAATCTGGTGAAACGCTACGGTGCTGCGGCCGTGGTGATGGCGTTCGACGAAACCGGTCAGGCCGATAACTTCGAACGGCGGATTGAAATTTGCGAACGCGCGTACCGGATTCTGGTGGATAAAGTCGGTTTTTCGGCGCAGGACATCATTTTTGACCCGAACATCCTGACCGTTGCCACGGGAATCGAAGAACACAATAATTACGCCGTCGACTTCATCAATGCGACGCGCTGGATCAAGGAAAATCTGCCGTTAGCGAAGGTGAGTGGCGGGGTGTCCAATATTTCGTTCTCTTTCCGGGGCAACGAGGTGGTGCGGGAAGCGATGCACTCGGTTTTTCTGTACTACGCTATTAAAGCCGGGATGGACATGGGGATTGTCAACGCCGGTAATCTGGGTGTTTATGACGATATTCCGAAAGACCTCCTCGAACGCTGCGAAGATGTGCTGCTCAACCGCCGTCCGGATGCGACGGAGCGGCTGGTCGATTTTGCCGAAACCGTTAAAGCCAAAGGAAAAGTCGTTGTTCAGGATGAAAGCTGGCGGCTGGAACCGGTTCAGGAACGCCTGAAACACGCGCTGGTGCGCGGCATCACGGATTACATCGACCAGGACACGGAAGAAGCCCGGCTGCTGTATGAGCGACCCATCGAGGTGATCGAAGGGCCGTTGATGGATGGCATGAACGTGGTGGGCGACCTGTTTGGCGAAGGGAAAATGTTCCTGCCGCAGGTGGTGAAGTCGGCGCGGGTGATGAAAAAGGCCGTTGCCTATCTGTTCCCGTTCATCGAAGCCAGCAAGGCCGTGGGCGCGCGGGCGGCCGGAAAAATCCTGATGGCCACCGTCAAAGGCGACGTTCACGACATTGGAAAAAACATCGTTGGCGTGGTTTTGGGCTGTAACAACTACGAAATCATTGATTTGGGCGTGATGGTGCCAACCCAGAAAATTCTGGAAGAAGCCAAAAAGCATAACGTCGATATCATCGGTTTAAGCGGTTTGATTACGCCCTCGCTGGATGAAATGGTGGGCGTGGCGAAAGAAATGGAGCGTCAGGGTTTTACGATGCCGCTGCTGATCGGCGGGGCTACGACCTCGCGGATTCACACCGCCGTCAAAATCGATCCGCATTATTCGGGGCCGGTGGTGCACGTGCTGGATGCCAGCCGGAGTGTGCCGGTGGCCGGTCGGCTCATCAGCGAGCAGGAAAGCACGCGCGATCTGGTTTTCCACGAATTCAAGGACGAGTACACCAAACTCCGCGCCGATCACGCCAAGCGGAAACAGGACAAAAAGACCCTGACGATTGACGTAGCCCGGAAAAACAAAACCGTCATCGACTGGTCGGAATTTGAACCGACCAAACCGCAGTTTCTCGGAAACCGCTATTTTCAGGACTATTCCTTGAAAGAAATTGCGGAGTTTATCGACTGGACGCCGTTTTTCCAGACCTGGGAATTGCACGGAAAATACCCCGCGATTCTGACCGATGAGGTTGTTGGCGTTGAAGCAAAAAAGGTCTTTGAAGATGCCAAACGGCTTTTGCAGAAAGTGATCGATGAAAAACTGCTGACGGCCAGAGCCGTGGTTGGTTTTTATCCCGCCAACGCCACCGAAGACGATGTGCTGCTGCACGACTTTGAGGAAATTGTCCGCGAGATTCCCTGTGAACGGCACGGTTCGCACGCGCATATTGAATATAAACTCAGCCACATTGCCGAGCGTAGCGAACACAAATCGGCAGGAGAACTGATTTACGATACCAAAACCGTGCTCCATTTCCTGCGTCAGCAAAACCAGAAAGCACCCGGTTTACCCAACTTCTGTCTGGCGGATTTTGTAGCTCCGATGGAGACGGGCCACACGGATTACATTGGCGGTTTTGCCGTTACGGCGGGGATTGGTATTGAAAAACTGGTGGAGGAATTTGAGCGCGATCACGACGATTACAACAGCATCATGATCAAGGCCATCGCCGACCGTCTGGCCGAAGCTTTCGCTGAATTGATGCACAAACGGGTTCGGACGGAGTTCTGGCCGTATGCAACCAACGAAAAATTGTCGAACGAAGATTTAATCAAGGAAGAGTACCAGGGCATTCGGCCGGCACCGGGCTACCCCGCCTGCCCCGACCATACCGAAAAAGCAACGCTGTTTGAACTGCTGGATGCCGGACAGATCGACATCCAACTGACCGAGAGTTTTGCCATGTATCCGGCGTCGTCGGTGAGCGGTTTTTACTTCTCGCACCCGTCGTCGCGGTATTTTGCGGTCGGAAAAATCAACAAGGATCAGGTGCTCGATTATGCGCAGCGGAAGAACATGCCCCTTGATGAGGTCGAACGCTGGTTGTCTCCGGTTCTGTCGTACGACGCGTAGGGAACCGCCCCCCCCCCACGCCCAGTCACCCTCGCCCCGAAGGGGCCTCATCATTAGCCCCGGACATCGTCCGGGGAACACGGGGAGGTCGCCCATCACCCCGCCCCAAAGGGGCATCATCATTAACCCCGGACGATATCCGGGGTTAATGATGATATCCGCGTCCTCGCCAACCCTGAAAGGGTTGAATATCGATCTAATTATCCAACCCTTTCAGGGTTATGACCAATTGGCCCCTCTCCGTATTCCCCGGACGATGTCCGGGGCTAATGATGGTGCCCCTTTAGGGCGGGGTGATGGGCGACCTCCCCGTATTCCCCGGACGATGTCCGGGGCTAATGATGGTGCCCCTTTAGGGCGGGGTGATGGGCGACCTCCCCGTATTCCCCGGACGATGTCAGGGGTTAATGATGATGCCCCTTTGGCGCGGGGTGATGGGCGACCTCTCCGTATTCCCCGGACGATGTCCGGGGCTAATGATGGTGCCCCTTTAGGGCGGGGTGATGGGCGACCTCCCCGTATTCCCCGGACGATGTCCGGGGTTAATGATGAGGCCCCTTTGGGGCGGGGTGACTGGGCGTGGGGATTTGAAAAAAATCCGGGAAAGATTTTGTTTATATATTGGAATCTTTTATATATTTACTTCATACAAATAAATTAACATTCTATTTCTGCACAGCATGGAACCATCAGGCAATGAATTTTTGCGGGGAACCCTGAAGACAATCGTGTTGAAACTGCTGACCGAACGGGGCCGGATGTACGGATACGAAATCACGCAGTCGGTCAAAGAGCGGACGCAGGGAGAGGTTATTCTGACGTTCGGGGCGTTGTACCCGGTTTTGCACAAATTGCAACAGGAAGGTTTATTGATTACGGAGTCGGTGGAAGTGGACGGGCGGTTGCGCAAATACTACACACTCACCCCCAGTGGCAACGAAATGGCCCACCAGAAAGTCTCTGATTTCGAGCGATTTGTTGAAGTAATGAAAGCCCTTTTACAACCGGTGCCAGCCTTGTCGCTGGGCCACTAAAATCCGAACCGATCAGCCGCTAAACCCGATAGTCCTATGGAAAAGCTCAACCCGCAACAAGTAGAAATCCTATACCGCCATCTGGTCTGGAACGGCACCGACGAAGCGCTGTTTGAAGAACTCCTCGATCACCTGGCTTGTGAGGTCGAGCATTACATGTGGATTGGTCTGCCATTCGAAACCGCCCTGGAAAAAGTGCAGCTCGAAGCAAACGCCAAAGCCGTGAAGCACCTGCGCAAAACCTACCAGATCGAGCTAACCATGAACGAGGAACAGCTTCGGAAAGCGGATCTGGACGATATTGTGTTTCAGTTTCGCAACAAGGCATATGGCGCGTATGATTTGCGGCAGGAATACCGGAATTCCCTGCGCACAGCCCTGTTGATGACTGTCGGAATGGTTCTGATGATGATGGCTCTACTCACCACCGTGAGTACCGGAAAATGGGCGTATCTGAGTGTTTGGGGGCTGGTCTGGACCGTTGGGCTGCTCAGCTTCTCGTATGCCGTCGGCACCTGTATTCGCCAGCGAATCCAGCAGCGATACCGGATCGTGCGATAAAAGATTGCCTGGAGCAACAGTTGAAGAAATTGGAAGTGGCCGGGAAACGGGAACGTTTCACACGGTGTCCACTCCCAATCGGCTATTGATTCAACGCTAGGATTAAATAAGTCGGTAATACGTTGCCAGGTCTTTCATAACCAGTACATTGTCGACCTTGAGCTTGTCGAATATCCGGGCTTTGTGCGTGCCAACGGTCGATGTGTGAATGTTGAGCGTATCGGCAATGTGGCTGACGGATTTGCCCCTCACCAGGTGAAAAGCAATTTCCAGTTCCCGGTTCGACAAGGCATCGAACGGGTCCAGTTCTTTCCTAAAGTGATTATCATCCTGCATTTTTTCCAATAAGTCGGGGCATACGCACGGTTTTCCACACAGGATGGCGTGAACGGCTTTCCGGATTTCCGGGTCCTCGGCCTGCTTGCTGACGTACCCCTTGACGCCCAGTTGCAGATACCGCTTGGCGAACGCGTATTCGGTCATGATGGTAAAGATCATAATCGGTAAGTCCGGTGCCATCGCCCGAATATTCTGGAGCAAACTGAATGTGTCGGTGTTAGGCATGTTGATGTCCATAATCACCAGATGATAGGTGGTATCCATAATCTTGCCGAAAGCCGAACTGCCGTTTTTGGCTTCGTCAATCTGGATGGTGCCGTATTGTTCTTTCAACAACAAACGGATGCCTGAACGGACAATGGAGTGGTCGTCTACTAATAAGATCTTGTACATAACTTTCCTGGTTTTAGCGTTAAATAGTATTTCATCACTGCACTAGGCCCGGTTTTCAATAATCCAGGGCCGTAAAAACGGAGTTGTTACTGATGTACTCTGGAATCAGACGTTTAAGGGTTCCTACCAACTGGTGATCACTGCCGTTGAGCATCAGATGCCGCAATTGGTCGAGTGTCGCTTTCATTTCGTCTGCGTCGGGAATGACCACCTGCGCAATCATAATTTTGGGGTGATGGGTGGGCAGCGTGCTTTCGTTGTCGTTGAGGAGTTCTTCAAACAGCTTTTCGCCCGGTCGCAAACCCGTAAAAACGATTTTGATGTCCTTGTCTACGGCATAACCGGACAGGTGAATCATCTTGCGGGCCAGTTCCACGATCTTCACCGGATCGCCCATGTCGAACACGAACACTTCCCCGCCTTTGCCCATACCGCCCGCTTCGAGCACCAACTGGCAGGCTTCCGGAATGGTCATGAAATAGCGGATGATGTCGGGGTGGGTGACCGTTACGGGGCCGCCCGACTGGATTTGCTGTTGGAAAACCGTCACCACCGAGCCGTTGGAACCCAGCACGTTGCCAAACCGGGTGGCAATAAACCGGGTTCGGCGCAAGGCTTTGTCAGGATGATTCAGGCTCTGAACATACATTTCGGCCAGCCGTTTGGTGGCTCCCATGACGTTGGTGGGGTTGACGGCCTTGTCGGTCGAAATCATGACGAACGTGCGAACGCCAAATTTCAGCGACAGATCCGCGACAATCTGCGTTCCCAGCACATTCACCCGCACGGCTTCGTATGGATGTTCTTCCATGAGCGGAACGTGCTTGTAGGCTGCGGCATGAAAGACAATCGTCGGGCGGGTTTCCCGGAAAATATGCCGCATCCGAAATTCGTCGGAGATGTCCGCAATTTTCACGATCACGTTGACCTCGCTCGCCAGGGCCTGGTATTCCCGGCGCAGTTTGAATTCCAGATCGAACAGGGCCGATTCTGCCTGATCGACCAGCACGACGGTGTGTGGACGGTGGCGCAACACCTGCCGGATGAGTTCGGCACCAATCGAACCGGCGGCCCCCGTCACCATCACGACCTGATCGTTGAGTTGTTCGCGGATGGCCTGGTTTTCCAGTTGAATGGGTGAGCGACCAAGGAGGTCCTCGATCCGGATGTCGCGGATCTGGAACGCGTTCAGCCGGCCGTCGATCCATTGTTCAACCG
Source organism: Larkinella punicea (assembly GCF_003334855.1). Taxonomy (GTDB): domain Bacteria; phylum Bacteroidota; class Bacteroidia; order Cytophagales; family Spirosomataceae; genus Larkinella; species Larkinella punicea. Next base: position 61,899 of record NZ_QOWE01000005.1, on the reverse strand, counting down.
TGGGAATGGTTTTGACCGGGACGTGGTATTGCAGGAAAAAATCGGTGATTTCCGTTTTTTTCTTCGGACTGATGGCCCCCATCGCCAGCAGAATCTGGGGTGGAATCGTTTGTTTCCGAATATAGCGTTTGTAAGCTTCCTGCCGCGAAACGACCGGCAAGCCCTGAATGACTTTGTTGATTTTGTACGGATTGTCGTCGATGAAAGCCAGAACTGTATACCGTTGCGTGGGGTCCTGCGCCAGCGCGTTGCGGGTGAGCAGACCGGTTTTGCCGGCGCCGTAGATCAAAATCGGCTGCAACGGCGTACCCCGCGTAATCGAGCGCAGGTGCCAGTAAAACGCTTTGACCAGAAACCGGCTCAGCGACAGGGCTACGAGGGAGCAGCAATAATCGATCATCAGAATCGATACCGGCACGTAATATACGAGGTAACCGGCTTGCCAGCCGAAATAGGTTCCAAAAGCTGTAATCGTGCTACCGGCGGTAACGGCATACAACAGCAGCAGAATGTCTTCGAGACTGGTGTGGCGAATGATGCCCTGGTGGGAACGGAACAGCACGAAAAATAGAGACCGGATTCCGACCGTGAGACCCAGGCAAAACAGGAAGTAATCGGCATAAATGGTGGTTACTTCGAAATTAAACCGCAACAAAAAGGCAATCGCGAACGAACCGATGGAGAGACAAACATCGGCCAGCAGCACGAAATAGCTGGAGACAATGCGGTTTGAATGGATTTTTAAATAGTGCTCTATCATCACTTTATAATCTAGGATGAGGGATTATCGACTCAGATGATTGGCAATACAGAGCCAGGTACCGCCGTTTTCAGGACGGCGGTAACGAATAAGTCCGTGTTTTCAGATCCGTCTGTTCAGCCGGTTACTGAACAGCCACTTTTACGAACTTTGGCTGTACCAGCGACGGGTTTTGCAACGAGATCACGTACAGGCCACTGTGTAGGGACACGCCCTGAAATTGCACGGTATTCCGTCCTTTCTCCAGCAAAATCGATTGTTTACCGACGGTTCGGCCCATGTTGTCGACCAGAACCAGGTTCGCTTCCCGGGAGAGATTTTCGTCGCCGTAATCGACATACGCTTTGATGGTGCCGTTGGTAACCGGATTGGTCGACAGTTTCAGTTCGATGCCCACGTAACCCTCAAATGTCAGGGAGCGCAGGAAGCTGAACTCGTATTTCCCGTCCGTATCCACCTGCCGCAATCGGTAATAATGAACCACCGACGGATCGGGATATTCCTGCGTGAAGCGATAATTCTGGGTTTGATACGTCGTTCCGTGGCCGTTTACCTTTCCCAGCACCTCAAAATCGCGGGCATTGGTCGAATGCTGCACTTCAAAAAACGCGTTGTTTTTCTCGGATGACGTGGTCCATTCCAGAACCGCGTGTTGGTTGACGGCTTTTACGTTGAAGGACGACAGGGTGACGGGCAGGGCCGAGGACCCGACGGACGTCTGGACGTTCGATGCGTTGTTGCCGGGTGTATTTTCCTGAATAAGCAAGGCATTTGCTACTTCGATGTCGGCCTGTAGAATGACATTTCCGGCGGTTTGGGCAACGGCGATTGTATTGAGATCGATGGCGACGGCACCCGTCGGAATGGCCGCCAGCGTGTTGACGAGACTGACGGATGTTCCGCTCGAACTTTCTACCGTAAAATATGTATTGGGCTGGAGCGACACATAATTGACAAAACTATTGAGCGTGACCACCACCCGGATCGCACCAATGGGAATGGAGGGTGCCGATAAATTCTGGAAATTGACCGTCAGAACGCCCGTGTGATTGGGGCCGGCGAAAATCGTCGGATCACCGGCGTTTTCAGTGATGAGGAAGATGTTCGTCGAGGCATCGATGACGACCTGAGCGTTCGACTTTCTTCCCATAAAAAACCCGGAGAATAACAGGATGAGTACAATTATTCGGTTCATAGCTGCTTTTGTTAATGGTTATACGTTTGCGGTTGTCTGAAAAGTTGATTTTTTCCGGGCCGACCAGTCGGCCCGGAAAAATCTGGTTGCGTTACTCAATGGTTATCTGTGCGCTGGCTACGTTGTTGGCCGTGTTGGTTTCTCCCCCTGAACCGGCAAGAATGTTTATGTTCAGGTTGGCAAGTCCCGGAGCCGCCGAGCCGCTGGCCGTCAGCACCATTTCGATTTCATTGAACGAACTGCCTGCAATGGTTACCCCCGTTTTGGAAACCAGTTTGAACAGTAAGGTTTCGGTGGTCAGTATCCATTGATCCTGAAGGGCTTCAGCGGTTGAGAGCGCCATCGTGTAGAAGGGTGACGGTCTCGAAATCGTTAGTGTAATCGTTCCGTTGGTATTGGTGGCCGGAATGAGGTTATACACCTGCACCTTGAGGTTTTTAGCTCCGCCACTGGCACCATACAACCGGTCGGGCATCGACAGCGTTGGGTACAGATCCACACCGGCCGGGTCGATATAATCCGGGTTCTCATCCGTATCTTCATTGGGCAAAGTTGGGTTTCCGCTGTCACCATAGGCATTGGGTTCACCATCGACCGTTTGCGGAATACCGTCATTGTCCGTTCCATCAGCCGCATCCACCACGCCATCCCCGTTGGTGTCGAGCGATGCCGGATTGGGAATGCCGCTTTCGTAGAGATCTTTCTTGGAGTCGTTATCACTGTCCAGATCGCGGTAGTTCGGGCTGCCGTCATTGTCGGCATCGGCCGGGGTTACTCCCGAACCTGCGGACGACGGGATGCCCGTTGCCCCCGGTGTACCATCGGCAATTCCATCGCCGTTCGAGTCATTGGTCGGCGAGCCGGTGGCTTCCACCACATCGTTGATACCGTCATTATCCGAATCCAGATCCAGGTAGTCCGGTAGTAAATCCCCGTCGGTGTTGGTCGGATTGGCGCCATCGATTCCTTTTTCAACGGTGTCCGTAATGCCGTCGTTATCACTGTCGAGGTCGCGGTAATTCGGATAAGCATCCCCGTCGTTGTTCGGCAAGGCCGGGCTATTGGCATCGCCGTAGGTTCCATTGGCCCCATCGACCACGGCTGCGGGAGCGTTCACGGTGGGAATACCGTCGTTATCCGTTTCGGAAGCATCGTCGATAATACCGTCTTTGTTGGTATCGAGCGCATTCGGATTCGGAATGCCGCTTTCGTAGAGATCCGGAATGCCGTCGCCGTCGGTATCAATATCCTGGAAGTCAGGCTTCGTATCTCCGTCGGTGTCGGGTGGCGTCAAACCGCTGCCCGCGGAGGCTGGAATCCCCGTTGCGCCCGGCGTGCCATCGGCAATACCGTCACCATTGCTGTCTTTGGTTGGAGAACCGTTGGGGTTGGCTTCAATGACGTCGTTGATGCCGTCGTTATCAGCATCCAGGTCGATGTAATCCGGCCGACCGTCGGGGTTGCTGCCGGTATTGGTATCGCTGTTGGTCGGGTTGTTACCGTCGGAGCCTTTCTCGACGGTATCCAGAATGCCGTCGTTGTCGCTGTCCAGATCGAGGTAATCGGGCAGGGCATCGCCGTCTGTGTTGCGGGGTTCATCGCCATTCGGGCCGGCTTCCACGGAGTCGGGAATGCCGTCATTGTCGCTGTCGGGATCGCGGTAGTCGGGAACGTCCGTACCGTCCGTATTGGAGGGATTGTTGCCATCCGGGCCTTTTTCAACGGAATCCGGGATGCCGTCGTTATCGCTGTCCAGATCCCGCAGATCCGGACTGCTGTCACCATCCGTATCCCGGTTCGGATCGCCTTCCGGATTTTCTACCGTATCGGGAATTCCGTCGTTGTCATCATCCGGATCGCAGGTATCCGGAATACCGTCGCCGTCGAAATCGAGGAGATCATTGCCGGTTCCGGTGCCGCAGACATCCTGACAATCAGGAACGCCATCCCCATCGGCATCTTCGATGACAAAGGCATCATAAATTAAATAATCACCTGCCAGATCGGCACTGAGCAAACCTTCATTGACAATTAGCTGAATCCGGTCAAATGCTGCGTCCGGATAAAAGCCTACCACGGATCGGGTGGTTGTACCGGAAATAAGCGACGCCCCCAGCAAACTAGCGGAAGTAGATTCATCCACCAGCGTCGTTCCATTATAGACTTTTATGGTAATAGCGTCCAACAGTCCTAACGCAATGAGTGAGCCGGTTTTGGAAATATGAAACCCGGCAAACGTCGTATTGGCGGTAAAGTCTGTTCCATCATTTTCAACGGTAAACTGCAGACCGGCCCCTAATACACCTACGACGGATGTATACGTAGCAAAGTCATCGGTTGGCGTTGATGTAACCGCATTTCCACTATTCGTGAGCGCGTGTAAACCAAGCCCGTGTACACCCGTCCAGGGTAACCCAAGTGATTGAAAGCCGGTAACAATGGCCCCATTGTATTTGCCCGTACCGGCGTTGTTCAGAAGCGTTTCACAATTCGTGCAGGTTGTGGCCTCCACAAAAGCCCCATAGAGCCGGATTGCACCGACGTTGGCCGTCGCCAGCGAGTTGATGCGGATACGAACCTCGTTGAAATCCAGGGTTGTTGTAAAGCCCAGCTTTTGTTTCGGAATCGTATTGCTCCCTGCCAGAAGCGACAAGCCCACCACATTCGTTGGGTCGCCGGGTGATTTGGCTTCCTGGAGGGTTCCAAACAAATAGGTTTCAATGGTAATGGTGCTCAGGGCATTCAACGCCAGCAAGGCATTGACCTGATTTTTGGCAATGACGAAACCAGCCCGATCACCGGCCTTGTATTTCTTTTTCGTGTCGATAACGCTGACCGAAATTTCGGAGGCAACACCAGCCGTGGGGGTCAGAACGGCATAATTGGCATTGTTTCCATCGATTAGATTGGCCCGGTCGGTCAGCGAACAGGCGGCACAGGTTACCGAGCCGTAGTAAGTAGCATCCGTGCCCAGACCGCTGATGTAGTCGTTGCAGGCGGTGGTAGACACCGGCGTTGAGCAACTGGTCGGGAAGGCCACTGCGGCAAAAATCCGCAGGTTGCTGAACACTTCAGCACTCAGCAAACTGGTGTTCAGGCGAACTTCGTCAAATTCCTGGTTCGTTGTGAACGTCGCATACATTTTCTCCACACTGCCCAGCGCGGAGCCGGATACCAGCGCATTGAGCGGTTGTGCTGCCGAGACGGGATTGCCGTTCAGGTAGGTTCGGATGGTCACGCTGCTCTGAACCGACACATCGACCAGCGCACTACGCGACAGGATAAAACCGACCACATTTTCGCCGGTATAGGTACCATTGGTTCTTTTCACCGAAATTCCCTGGGCAATCTGAGCCGCAATGGTTGTGTTGATATTGGCAAAGGTTTCGAGGCTGTTATCGGTTATTTTTTGCAATTCGTTGTAGGTGCCCGTTCCCAGGCAAAGCGGACCTGCGCAAACCGTTGCACTGATCACCCCGCCCACCTGCACCGCCGTTCCGGAAATGGGGGCATAGCACGACTGCGCATACGCGGGAGGTATACTGACTAGCATACCCATTACGGCCAGCAAGCTCATCAGACGGTGCCGCTGTCGGGAAAGCTGGTTTTTAATTCGCCCAATTAAACAGTAATGTGGAGTCATAGCGAACTGGTTTTAAATGGATGGACTGTTGTTTAAATTTTAAGAAAATGCGCGCCGTCTACCGCTAGCTTTATAAAAGTTGCGGCCTGGTTATGTTACTTATTACACATACCTTTCCCCGGCAGAAATTCGTGTTTTTGAATTTCATAAAAGAAGGTCCTGTAAGAAGTACGCGTTACATAAAATTATGAGCACAGCTTCCTGCCTGATTGATCCTGGAGGAAATCAATTCTGGTTATCATACTGAAAACCGGATCAGAATAGCGCATGGAGCCTGGAGGTAGCCCGCGCTTGTATTCTTGACAGTAGGGTGATTGAAGATTAAATGCGAGTTACAGAATTAAGCATGCGAAAGTAATGGTCGCTTAATCCGGCCGTTTCCAACTCTGACATTTAAGTGGGTAACTCTTTTTTTTTTGCAATCACAACAGCATTTGGAGGTAAATGCTTGATAGATTGATTGTTAATTGGCTACACCTGGAGGGGGTAGAGCAAATTAACAATCGGGAATACCTGGCTATGGAGGTTTGGGCCAGGATTAGTTGCTCGTCTTAATTGAATTGTCTTTTTTCATAGGTTGCTTCACTAAAAGGCAAGACAGAGAATTTGTGTGCGCAACTTTAAGCTGTTTTTTTACGAATCACAAATTTTAAATACCGTTTTTGTTGTCTATTTATTATACGGCATATTGTAAAATATTTAAATTAAAATAGATTCAAAAGTTTAAATAAATGAACAGATAATTGTATTGAATGAATAGCAAAAATTTTGCCATGACATTTATCCGTAGAATTATTTTGTCTGATAATTAATTTAAAAAATTCGGTTTATCAAGATAGGTTACTGGCTCATTCACGTCATTAGCGTACTTGTAAATAATGCCTGCTAAATTAAATTCCGGAGCCCTTTGCGGATAAATTGTATTTTCTGAATTTGGCACGTTATGAATAGCCGCACTACGGGCTTATTCCACCCGTTGGCCTTCAATCCGTAGCCTAAAAGATAGCTTGAACCGGGCCTTTTTTGGGGAAACCCAGATGTAGTAGTAGATAGAACTATTTTGAGATCTAATTTGGGCTTTTTTACGATAGCCAATCTGGAAAATAGATTGTGAACCGCTCGATTTGAAGTGCTGACCCTGACCACATCCCAGCCCTCACGAGGGAACCCGAGCCGAAAAAAACTTTTTTTCGGCTCGGGTCGCAAAAAATGGCATGGGTTTATCGGGCCGGTTTTTGATTAAGAAAATGGTCGGGAAGGCGCTAACGTTTGGGGTGTACGTAAAAAGGGTTACTTTCTAACTCAGGGCTTGTTGAAAATCGTCGTCGGGAAGTCATCCAGTCTTTTTTATATAGGCGCCAATCCCAATTCCTTCAAAAACGCATTGTGCTTGTCGGTATTGATTTTGATACTGTCGTTTATGTCAGTCAATCTTTTGTTGACCGCTTTCAAGTCAATTTGGATCTCGTCATCTGAGGTACTGACATACCTGGAAATGTTCAGGTTGTAGCCGTTCCGCTCAATTTCGTCCATTGACACTTTGCGGGAATAGCGATCCCGGTCACGACGGTACTGATACGTCTCGACAATTTGGTGAATGTCGTTGGGTTCTCCGTCTTCCCCTTCCCGGAGTGTGTTTTGCCGTTTGCCTTTTTCATACTGCGTACTGGCGTTGATGAACAACACATCATCCTGTTTTTTGCATTTTTTTAGAACCAGAATGCAAACGGGAATACCGGTGGAATAGAACAAGTTGGAAGGCAGACCAATAACGGTGTCGATGTGATTGTCTTTCAAAAGCTTGGTCCGGATTCGTTCTTCCGCTCCGCCCCGGAACAGAACGCCGTGGGGCAGGATAATCGCCATCGTTCCTTCCTTTCCCAAAAAGTGAAAACCGTGTAACAAAAAGGCAAAGTCGGCGGCCGATTTGGGCGCCAGACCGTAACTCTTGAAACGAAAATCATCGCCCAACGTCTCATTGGGTTCCCAGCGCAAACTAAACGGCGGATTGGCGACAATGGCATCAAATTCGATCTTTTTGGAGGGATTCATTTCGTTGAGCAACTCCCACTGATTGAGCAACGTATCGCCGTGAAAAATCTCAAACTCCGTGTCTTTCATGCCGTGCAGCAGCATGTTCATCCGGGCGAGGTTGTAGGTGGTGATGTTCTTTTCCTGCCCGTAGATTTTACCGATACTACCGCCATTGTCCTTAATGCGCTTCCGCACATTGAGCAGCAGCGAGCCCGAACCACAGGCGAAATCCAACACCTTGTCCAGCTTTTTCTTTTTGCCCGTTGTGGGGTCCTGACTGTCGAGGGTTACGATTTCTGAGAGAATGGTCGAGATTTGTTGGGGCGTATAAAATTCACCGGCTTTTTTGCCCGAACCGGCAGCAAACTGACCGATCAGATACTCGTACGCATCGCCCAGCGTGTCGGCGTCGGCGGAGAAATCCGCAATGCCCTCCGCAATTTTTTGAATAATGGCGCAGAGCTTTTTATTTCTCTCCGTGCTGGTTTTTCCGAGCTTTTCCGAATTCAGATTGATTTCGGAAAACAAACCCTGAAAGGCGCTGGCAAACGATTCGTTTTCAATGTACCGAAATCCCGCTTCCAGTGTAACCAGCAATTCATCATTTTGCGTACGTGCCAGCTCTATAATGTTACTCCACAAGTGTTGCGGTTGAATGACATAATGCACTTTTCGGCGCATTTGCTTTTCAAATTCCGGTACATCATCTTCATTGGCTTCGTACCAAACCGACAAAGGCGTACGCTTGTCCTTGTCATCCAATTGCGGATAATCCGAGCCTAATTCTTTTTTTGCCGATTCTTCGTAGTTGTAGGACAAATACCGCAGAAAAAGAAACGAAAGCATGTAATCCCGGAAATCATCCGCGTTCATGGCTCCCCGTAATTGGTCCGCTATATCCCAAAGGGTTTTACCCAGTTGTTGCTGTTGTTTTTGTGTCATTGGTGTTCGGATGGGATGCCCCCACCGTTAGGATAGTACGCCCTTTCAGGGCTACGTTTGTATTAGTCGGATGGGATGACCCATCGCTAGAATATGACGCCCTTTCAGGGCTATCGGGTTGATGCCCCCCCGAAGGGGCATGATCACCAAACACAGGGTAATCGCCCTGTGTTACCCGTAAGCAATGGCTCTCACAAGCCCTGACAGGGCGTAATAACGAATCACACTGATAATCGTATTCTGTGTCATACTTTGTGGTTAAGCAAATATTTCCGGTAATTGAAAGTTGTGTTTCTCTAAAAACGCGTTCAATATCCTTTTGAATAATTCTTTGTTATCCAAATTCATTTCAACAGGCTGATAGACGGAGTATTTTCCGTGACTAAGTAAATTTAACGCCCGAGAAAAAAGCACTTCGTCCTCAACACCGTAGATACACTTTGAAAATTCATCATAACCAAAAAAAGTTGACGTCTTTTCTAACACGCTACGTAACATATTAAAATGATAGGTATTGATCTTTTCCGTTTCCGATGCTTTTTTTAGATCGCTCAACAAAGCAACGTGATGAAAAAAAGGCGTATCATCGGTTGCTCTCAGGACGTAACCGTCTAAACCATTTTTGTGCAAAAAGTGGCTTTTGTGAGCCATGTTCCTGAGTTCGTTATACATCACGTTGAAAAATAGGGCATGGTGCGAAGAAATGACAACGCTCACTTTGTCCTTTCCTTTTTTTAGCAATTGCGCCAAATCACTGGCCACCGCAATGGCATTGTTGTCATCGAGTGAAGAAATTGGATCATCGATATAAATGTGTTTGACCCAACTATACGACTCGTCACCATCGATGGCTAATTCACAAATAGCCAGGAAAATGCACCATATAAAAATATTTTCTTCTCCTCTGGATATCTTGATGTTTTCCTGAATTACATACGCTGGTTCTTCGGCATCGGGTCTGAATCGTGGATTTTTAACCTGCTTCCTAAAAACAATATTCCAATCATCATAATTGATTGTAAAATTGAAATCGGCATAGCGTTCGAGAAAACCGAAAATCTTTTCTTCTAATGCCAACTCCCTAAACCCCTCAAAAAATCTGGAATTTTTATTGATGATTAAATGGCGTTCCGTGTCATTTTCCAGGTCATTATTCCAGTGAAAAAGGTCTTCGGTGTAGGCATTGTAATAGAGGGTATCTGTTACCGGTTCTTTCCTGCGCTTCTTGCTGAGGTCTTTAAATTCCATTGAAAGGCGCGTCTTTCCGGTTCCGTTATAAGCATAGAGCAGGACAAAGTGATGATCATTTAAATCATCTCTTAACCGGACCGCCACATTTTTTAGGGTCTTGTACTTATATAATTTCGTTTGACCACTCATAGGCTAGTCAGTTGCTTTTGGAAATAACCGCTGCATCAAACCCTTTTTATGCAACTTCAATTGCTCTATTTTCTCTGCTTGCACTATGATTAATTCATCTAACGAAGAAAGGAAATTGGCTATTTTTTGTTGCTCATTAGGTTTAGGAATTAGGGCTTTAATTTTATAAATATTCGTTTTTGATAAACTAGGAATGCCCCCTGCTTCATTATGATTTAGCCAGTTTGTGTTTTGAAAAACATAATAAATATATTTCGGTAAACAGTCTTTAAATGAATGTGTGTAGAAAAGAGTGTCAACAGTCCAAAATTTTCCGGATAAAAACATTGGCTTGTCTATTGTTCCTTTTCTTCCAATGCATACGCTTTCCCCATCATACAAGTAATCATTCACTGAAAGCATATACCCACCAGAACCATATACCGGTATTTTACCTTTATCCAGATGTTTATAGTCTCTCCCATTGCCTATTTCAAATAACTCCTCAAAACTTTTTTCCTCCCACTCCCCATCCTCCAAAAACTCCGGAAACCGCCATTTCGGAACTGTTTCCCCTTCCTGCGGGAAAAGGTTTTGCATCAAGCCTTTTTTATGTTCTTTGAGGGCTTCTAATTGTTGGCTGTGGGCGGTAATTACTTCATCTAAGGATGTAAGGCAGTCGGCGATTTTTTGCTGTTCGATTTTTCCTTGAGGAAAGAAAATCGTCATATTTTTCAAATCGGAGTTATACAATCTACTTATAATACCCCCATCTGATGTTTGCCATTTCAATGATGAGTAACAATAAAATAAGAAACTGTTTAGCACAATTTCTTCATTATTTCCTAGCCAGACTATATTTGAATCTTGAAAAAAAGCGGGTGAACCATCATAAATCACTAGCCTACCAATTGTGCCAGATGCAGAAATTAAGATGTCGCCAATCTTGGGAAATGAATATTTACTTTTATACTCTTCGTAAAGTTCTTGGGAGATATACGAGTCCGGCTCCTGACCAAATGTGCCTATTTTGTAAAATGGAATTCCATTCTTAGGATTTGATGTAGTTTGTTCTTTAAAAATGCGCTTACACATTAAGGGTTCACCGATTGCTTCCAACTTCTTCTTCCGCCACTCCCCCTCATTCTCAAACTCAGGAAACCGCAACTCCGGTAGTATTTTATTCGTTTCGTTATTCATGGTTTTGTTGAGTGGCCTTTAATTCGTTCAGGACCAGGGTTTGCAAGGCGGCTTTGGGCAGCAAAAGCTGATACTCCACTACACCGATGGGTTTGTTGATGTCTTGCAGGGCTATTTCTACATCCAGGTGGTCTTTATCGGCGCAGAGAATGATGCCAATGGACGGGTTTTCGTCTGCAAAAAACAAAAACTGCGACAGCTTGTAGCAGTTTTCTATCTTATTGATAATAAGTAATTTATGGCAATACTTATATAGTGAATTGCAAAAAAAATACATTTGTAAATTCGATTTTTTAGAGTCGGTAGATAAACTAACCGCTACAACACGACCAATCAGACATCACTCATACGCGATCAATCCACTTATCTCCCGTCCTTCAGCGATTTTTTTCAATTGGGGCACCAAATCTTCCATCAAGGCCAGTTCTTTCACCCGCCGTGCTTTCCAGCTTAGTTCCAACGGTTCCAGCAGGTCGGTGAGTTTTTCGCCGTCAAAAATCATCCGGCTCAGGATCGTATCGACAAAGCTTTTCAGGTCTGCCGTTTGCAATCCGTGTTTGTGGGCAATGTCCGCCAGTTCTTTGTCGGTTTTTTCTATTTTAAAGGTTTCATAGCCCTTTTGCAAGCTGTAAACATCCTGTCCGCTGTTCCAGTCCAGGTTAGTAATGTAGTCCGTTAAGTCCTCCTGCTCGTCCATCAGATTGGCCGTGGAACTCAGCAAACTAATCACCTGGGCTTTGGTCATTTTCTGCTTGGCCGGTTTTTTCTGCGTGCTATCGGCAATCAGCTTCATAATGTAGTCGTAGTCGATAATGTCCGAAGCAAAAAGTACGAATTCAAAATCCAGTTGCAGAATTTCGGGCGGCACCTGATCATCTGCTTTTTGTTGTATTTCCCGCAACTGTTTGGCGGTTTCCAGGTACGAGCTTCTAAATTCCTGCAAGGTTTCCTTCGGCAAAATGGCTTCAACTTTGGTTTGCTGATCCAGGTCCAGGTCGGTGTATTGGTCTAACTGGGTTTTCAGGCGTTGGACTTCCTTAAAGTTTTTCACAAACGCTACGCGGGCGGCATCCCCTTTCAGGTTATAGACTTCCTGCGGTTCTTGCACCAAATGGTGTTCCTGCATAAACGCGCCGAGGGCTTCCACCGCTTTCTGGTATTTTTCAATCACGACGGGGGCCGGGTCCACCATCCATATTTCTCTCGCTTGCCCGCTATCCTCACCGGAAAAAAGCGCGATGGCGTGGTTTACGGCGTCCTGCTGCGAACGGAAATCCAGAATATTCCCATACGGTTTGGTGTCATTCAGCACGCGGTTGGTCCGGGAAAAGGCTTGGATCAACCCGTGGTATTTCAGGTTTTTGTCTACATACAGCGTGTTCAGGTATTTGGAATCAAACCCCGTCAGCAGCATATCCACCACGATGGTGATGTCGATTTTGTTTTTGTGCGGATAGTCTTTGTTGCTGTACTTCTGGTCTTTGATGCGCCGTTGCACGTCCTGATAATACAAATCAAATTCGTTGATGCTGTGATTGGTGCCGTACTGCCGGTTGTAGTCGGCAATGATCTCAATAAGTGCTTTTTTCTTTTCTTCGGGATTGGTTTGGTTATCCAGTTTTTCCTGTAGCAAATCATCCTGCAACTGTTTGACATCAGCCGCGTTCCGTTGACTTTGCTGGTCGCCGTCTTTGGCAATCAATTGGGCCGGCGGAGAAAACACACAGGCGATATTCAACGGCACATAGTCCGGGTTTTCTGCTAACTTCCTCTTTTGATTTTCTTTGAACAGCTTATAATAGTCAATGGCGTTGTTGATGGAAGCCGTTGCCAATACCGCATTGAAACGCCTGGAATTGGTTGCGGCATCGTGCTTGCTGAGGATGGCTTCCGCTACAGCAAGCTGGGCAACCGGTTCGCCCGGTTTGGGGGCTTGAGTCCCTCTTCCTCTGAAATAGTCGATGTGAAATCTCAGCACATTCCGGTCTTCGATGGCGTGGGTGATGGTGTACGCGTGCAGCCGTTTTTGAAATATGAACTCGGTCGTTTTGTAGGAAGCCGTTTCTCCTTCAATGACGCTGTAACTGGCGTTTTCATCAAAAATAGGTGTTCCCGTAAAGCCAAATAATTGCGCATTCGGAAAAAACTGCGTAATCGCCTTATGATTTTCGCCAAACTGCGAGCGGTGACACTCGTCAAAGATGAAAACCATCCGCTTTTGGCTCAAGGGCTGTAAGCGGTCTTTGTAGTTTTTAGTATTTGTACCATCCAGCGCCAGTCCTAATTTTTGAATGGTCGTAACGATCACCTTGTCGGCATAATCGGTCGATAATAAGCGCCTTACCAGGGTTTCGGTGTTGGTGTTTTCTTCCACACTGCCTTCCTGGAATTTGTTGAATTCTTCCCGGGTTTGTCGGTCAAGGTCCTTGCGGTCGACCACAAAAAGGCATTTTTCAATATCCGGATTGTCTTTCAGCAGGGTTGAAGCTTTGAAAGACGTCAGGGTTTTACCACTTCCCGTCGTGTGCCAGATATACCCGTTGCCCCGGTTTTGGTGAATGCAGTCTACAATGGCTTTAACCGCATAAATCTGGTACGGTCGCATGACGAGCAATTTCTGTTCGCTCTCCACCAGCACCATATACTTACTGATCATCTCGCCCAGCGTACACTTGGCCAAAAACTTTTCAGTGAAGGGTTCCAGGTGCGTTATTTTACGGTTGTCCTCATCGGCAAGCTGGTAAATGGGCAAAAACTGTTCATCGGCATTGAAAGCAAAATGCTGGTTTTTGTTATTGGCAAAATAGTAGGTGTTAGACCGGTTGCTGACGATAAACAACTGCATAAAACACAGCAGAGAATTACCGTAACCATTGCCGGGTTCGGTTTTGTAGTCCACGATTTGCTGCATGGCTTTTCGTGGCGAAATGTCGAGTTTCTTCAATTCGATCTGCACCATCGGCAAGCCATTGAGCAGCAAAATGACGTCGAACCGCTGATGGCTGTTTTCCGTATTGATGCGCAACTGACGAATCACTTCAAAATCATTTTTGCACCAGTCTTTGTTATTGACCAGCGTGTAATGAAGGGGCGTTCCGTCCTCCCGTTGAAAATATTGCCGTTCCCGGAGCAGTTTCGAAGCCGCAAATACATCCGTCGTGATGATTTCTTCCCGCAGGCGCAAGAATTCGTTCTCAGTCAGCTTGACCCGATTGAGTGCTTCAAATTTGTTTTTGAAATTCAGTTCAAGCGTTTTCCGATCAACGATGTCAGACCGATAGACGTATTTGAGTTCCGTCAGTTGCTTGATCAGATTCTCTTCTAGTTGGTTTTCCGTACGCATTCAAATTTCGATCACGAATTCCGTCAAATTTACGCTTTTATGGTGGTTAGTCAGGTAGGACGTCGACTAAATAAGGCTCTTCGTCTTTTGTCTGGATGCGGTTACTTCCCAATACAAAACTTACTGAAAATCGTCGCCAGCAAGTCATCTGTCGTGATCTCACCCGTCAACTCACCGAGGTGGTGGAGGGCGTCGCGGAGTTCGATAGCGATCCAGTCCTGGGTCGTTCCGGCATCCAGGCCGTCGAGGACGCGGATCAGGGCTGCGTCGGTTTGGGTCAGGTGTTCGTAGTGGCGCAGATTCGTGACAACGGTGCTGCCGGGAATGGCGTTGGTTTTCACAAAACCGACCAATCGCTGGGCCATTTCGCCCAGATTTTTGCCGGTATTGGCCTGAATCGGCACCAGTTCCGGCCCGAACGAATCCCGCCACTGGCTGATTTCAGTGTCCGCCAACTTATCCATCTTGTTGGCGACGAGCAGATACGGCACCGTCCGGTTTTTCAACTCCGCTTCAATTTCGGCAATTTCGGACAGCGTGGTTTCGGCCGCGTCGAAGAGGTAAATGATGATGGCGGCTTTGTCCAACTGCTGCCGGGTGCGTTCCACGCCAATGGCCTCGATGGTGTCGGTGGCTTCGCGGAGTCCGGCGGTGTCGATCAGCCGGAAGCGAATGCCGTCGAGAAATAACTCATCCTCGATTACATCCCGTGTGGTGCCGGGAATGTCGGAAACGATGGCTTTTTCCTCGTTCAGCAGCGCATTCAGCAGGGTCGATTTGCCGGCATTCGGCTTGCCGGCAATCACCGTCGCCACGCCGTTTTTGATGGCATTACCGACCGAAAACGAGTCGATCAGTGGCTTCAGCACGCGCTGAATGGCATACACGAGCTTCCGCAGGTCGTCGCGTTGGGCAAATTCTACATCTTCTTCGCCAAAATCCAGTTCCAACTCGATCAGGGCCGCAAATTCAATCAATTGCTGGCGAAGTGCCTTGAGTTGTTTCGAAAAACCGCCCCGGAGTTGGGTCAGGGCGGCCCGGTGGGTGGCTTCGGAGTCGGCGGCAATGAGGTCGGCGACGGCTTCGGCCTGCACCAGATCAAACTGACCGTTCAGAAAAGCCCGCTGCGTAAATTCGCCCGGCTGAGCCATCCGAACGCCTTCTTTCAGCAACAGCCGCAGAATTTGCCGGATCACATACTCCGAACCGTGGCATGAAATTTCGACCACATCTTCCTTCGTAAACGAGGACGGACTGCGAAAAATAGTGACCAGCACCTCGTCGATGATCGCATTTTGCTGATCCCGGATGGTGCCGAAATGAACGGTATGGGAAGGTTGCTGGTTGAGATCTTTGCCGCGAAAAATCCGGCTGGTCAGCGCAATGGCGTTGTCGCCCGATACCCGAATAACGGCAATGGCACCTATGCCCGGCGCCGTCGCCAGAGCCGCAATCGGTTCCTGTTGTAAAATAGTCATTTATAATCTCTGATAACCTCTGATGTTCTCTGATAATCTCTGATTAACAATGAGTTATTTCTCAGAGGAAATCAGGATTTATCAGAGACTGGAATTCAATAATTTGGGAAAAATGGGCAGTGATGTCGCCAGCCCGACCAGCCGTTTCTCCAGCGGCACCGCCGGAAGATTCAGCAAATCGGCCAGTTCGTCGCCGAGGAAGAAACGCATTTGGGCTGCCGGGAGGTTCCGCAGGGCGGTGGGCGCCAGATTTTCGAGGGCCTGAAGCAGCGACCGCGTCAGGCCGGTTCCCTGCTCCGAATTCCGAAATTGCCGCCGGGCAATCGTACGTTCGAGGTGAAAGGCTTCGCGCAGGTTCCGGGGTAACAGCTCGTCCGCAACGCCCAGCAGCGAACCGGCCACATTGATCTGGTGCAGGTAGGCGTCTTCTTCTTCGGGCGTCATCGGAATACCGGCTTTTCGCAATCCCCGAATCACAATGTACGAAAACGCCAGATTGGTAGCCGCCATGTCTTCCTGATTGATCGGGTAGCCCCAGGCGAGGTCCCACTGCCCACTGTGCAGCGTAAACCAGCGGATCGACGCGTGCAGCAGACGGATTTTCAGGGTTCGGCGAAGGGCCTTCCCTATCTCCCAGTCGCGCGGCTTCATGATTCCGAACACCCATTCGCCGGTTTCTTCCAGCCGCTTCCGGGTGTCGTTGTGAATCCGCTGCGAGAGCCATAGCACCCGCGCGCCGTCGGCTCCGGCATAGCAATAGGGCAGGGAATAACACCCCAGGGTCAAACCCACGGCGACTTCGTTTTTTTTGAAAAACCGCATGGCAACGTCCATCTTCCGGCGGTCGGCCCAGTCGGGGAGGTGGGCCTGGGTCGTCATAAAGCCCTGAACAGCCGGGGGCTGGTCAAGGCCGTCGAAGTCGGCGGTATTACTGAGCCAGCGCATCAGCAAACCGACGCTTTCGCGGCCCTGTTGAGCTGCCACCGAACTGATAACGGCATCGGCATCCGGATCACCCTGTTGCCGGTATTGATCCAGTAATGCGTCCGGAAAAATGCGTTGAAGACTGACGGTTTTTAGCATAAGTACCCACGGAATTTAGTCCGTGTTTTCCCTGGAACAACAAACAAAACACGGACTAAGGTCCATCGGTACTACAAAGTATCCCTGCCTAACGTATCGACCGGTGCGGGCAGCGATTGTGGTGCGGGTGGTGTTGACGGAGCCGGTTGATTCGGATACGCCGGTTGGCCCGGCACGCCGTATCGGTATTGCGATTCCACGATTTCAACGCCGGTTACAAAGTATTTGGTTTCGCCGTTCCAGGGAAGTTTGACCAGCTTTTCTTCATAATGCAACGTCACGCGCTGACCGGTTTTGACGGCCTGGTTGATTTGCTGGGCCACGGAATCGTCTTTCACCGAAAAATCGAAGTATTGTGGAGTCAGCGAACCGGTTTCACCCGAAAAACCGCCGACGTTCAAAACGCCTTCCCAGGTCTTGAAAACATACCCCCGGCGGCTGTATTTGGAAATGGTTCCGGCCCGTTCGCCGTCGCTGTAACTCCAGGCGGTCAGGTAATAAAATACACCGAATATAAGCAGAAGAAAAACCAGGGGAATCAGAATGCGTCTCATTGAATAATGCTTAGGTTTGGTACGTTATGCATACAAATGAATAGTTTTTGGGCGGCAATTGCAATCCGGTTATTTGGATCGAATGGCAATGACGGGGTCCATCCGGGCGGCCACCAGGGCCGGCAAAATACCGGAAAGCGTACCAATGATGCTCGATACGCCCAGCCCCAGCATGATGTTGGCCGGCGACAGGATAATCACCAGACTGCCCAGCTTCATAAATGACAACAAATAAACGAGCAAAATGCCGACGCTGCCGCCAATTAAACTTAAAAAAACGGCTTCAAACATGAATTGAAACAAAATAAAGTAGTTTTTAGCCCCCAGCGATTTCTGGATGCCGATGAGATTGGTGCGTTCTTTGACCGACACGAACATGATGTTGGCGATGCCGAACCCACCCACCAGGATCGAAAAACTGCCGATGACCCACCCGGCCACCGTCAGAACGGCAAACAGACTGGAAATGGCTTTGGCGGCTGCGTCGGGTCGGTTGAGCGAAAAGTTATCTTCCTGCAACGGTTTCAGTCCGCGCCGGGCGCGCATCAGACCCCGGATTTCGCTTTCCAGTTCGAGGAGTCCTTCGTCCTGATCGAACCCTTTCACGGCAATGTCAATGCTCGGATTGATGGAATGGTACATCTTGGCAAACGCGCCAATCGGAATGATGCACTTGTTGTCGGGATTGCCGCCAAAGTTGACCAGGCTTTCACCTTTCCGTTCCTGAACGCCAATGACGACATATTTCAATCCGTTCAATTTGAATTCTTTCCCGACGGGAATTTGATTCGGAAACAGGGTTTCGGCAACGTCGGCACCCACAATGGCCACGTTGCGGGCGGCATCGATTTCCTGCTGGGAAAAATACCGTCCCTGCTCAACCGGCACCTCCGAAATCTTGTTGTAATCCATCGTTGTTCCCTGAATCAGCGCCTGGATGCTGTTGTTGCCGTTTTTAACCGTCACCTGGCCTTTGAAGTCCATCGCCACCACGGCCTGGGCGTTTTCCAGCCGGTCGGACAGAAATTTGAATTCGTTGATCGATGGCTCGGGGCGTTGGAAATACTTCCACCACTGAAAATTGCCGTCGAAGACCCAGGGCCATTTCTGAACGTATAGCACCTTGTCGCCAATGCCCGACAGGCTATCCTTGATGTTCCGTTCGAGCGAATCAACAATGGTGAAAACCGCAATGATGGCGAAAATGCCGATGGTCACGCCCAGCAGCGAGAGCGTGGTCCTGAGGAGGTTCGAGCGCAGGGCCTGCCACGCGAACCGGAAGCTTTCGTACGTCTGACGGATGAATTTCAAGGGATTGACGGTTTATAGAAGATTAAAGGTATCAGACCATTCGGACTCTACCAAACGATTTGAATGCGAAGGTCGTTTCGGCGGATGTTTGGTTAGTTTTTGTAGTTTAGTGGTTTACGAATTCCCGAATTATGAAAAATAAAATTCTATCTATCAATAATACCATAATTCTGGCTTTGGTTGTTCTGGGCGCCTGCCGAACGGGTTCAAAGACGCCGGGCGTTCGTCAGAGTTCCGGTGTATATCAGTACGATAACGAAAAAAAAACAACCGTTCAGCGTAAATCAGGACCGTATTATTCGGACCGACAGGCGGTTACCGGCAGGAATGGAATGGTCGCATCGGCACACCCGGTAGCCTCGCGGGTGGGTGTCGACATCCTGAAAGCGGGTGGCAATGCGGTCGACGCGGCTGTCGCGGTCCAGTTTGCGCTGGCGGTTGTTTATCCCGGAGCGGGCAACATTGGCGGGGGCGGTTTTATGGTTTTTCGGGATAAAGCTGGTCAGGCTTACACGCTTGATTTTCGTGAAAAAGGCCCCGAAAAAGCCCACAAAGACATGTATCTGGATTCGGCCCACAATGTCATTCCCCGGCTTAGTATCACAGGCCATCTGGCCAGCGGAGTGCCGGGCTCGGTTGCGGGCATGGTGGAAGCACACCGGCGGTTTGGCAAGCTGACGTGGGCGCAGGTGCTGCAACCCGCCATCGATCTGGCCGAAAAAGGCGTGGCCCTCACCGAGCGCGAAGCCCTGGGCCTGAACCGCACGAAAAAGTCATTCTTGCAGGTGAACCCGGATAAGCGGTATTTCATGAAAGCCGACACGACGGACTGGAAAACCGGTGAAGTGCTGGTTCAGAAGGATCTGGCCCAAACGCTGCGCCGGATTCAACAGGAGGGGCGTGCCGGTTTTTATGAAGGCGAAACCGCCCGGTTGCTGGTGGCCGAAATGCAGCGGGGGGGCGGCATCATTACGGAAAAGGATCTGAAACGTTACCAGGCCGTCTGGCGCGATCCGCTGGTGGGCACATTCCGAAACTACAAAATCATTACCATGCCGCCGACCTCCAGCGGGGGCGTGGCGCTGTTGCAGTTGTTGAGATTGGTGGAGCCGTATCCGCTGCGTCTCTGGGGCTGGAACAGCGACTCGACGGTGCAGGTGATGATCGAGGCTGAGCGTCGGGTGTATGCCGACCGGGCCAAGTTTCTGGGCGATCCGGATTTTGTGAAAGTTCCGGTGAATCAACTCATCGATCAGGACTATTTGAAAACGCGATGGTCCGATTTTACCTTTGCCAGAGCAACGGATAGCAAAAACGTGAAAGGGGGCGTGCTGCCGGGCTACGAAAGTCTGGAAACCACCCACTTTTCGGTCGTCGATCAGGAAGGCAACGCGGTTTCGATCACGACCACCCTCAACGGGGGCTACGGCAGCCGCGTGGTGGTGGGCGGAGCCGGTTTTCTGATGAACAACGAAATGGACGATTTCAGCGTGAAACCGGGCGTTCCCAATATGTTCGGACTGATTGGGAATCAGGCGAATGCCATTGCGCCGGGCAAGCGGATGCTGTCGTCAATGACGCCGACAATTGTGGAACAGGACGGGAAATTGTACATGGTCGTTGGCACACCGGGCGGCTCGACCATCATCACCTCGGTGTATCAAACGATCCTGAATGTGCTGGAACACGGCATGACGATGCAGCAATCCGTCAACGCCTTGAAGTTTCACCACCAGTGGTTGCCTGATCATACCATTTTTGAAAATGGCGCTTTTTCGGAGGAAACGATTCAGAAACTTCAGGCGAGGGGGTATAAGCTCGAACAACTGACCAATTCGCTGGGCCGGATGGATTGCATTCTGCTCCGGCCCGACGGCACGCTCGAAGGCGCTTCGGACCCCCGGGCGGATAATACGTCGGTGGGGTATTAAAAAAATAAACCTTGTGAGCCGAAAAGCGGTTTTCACCAAATCACCTGTTAGTAAGCGACTGATTGACAATTATGAAAACGAAATTCCTTTCTCTCATTCTTCTGTGCCTTTTCACTACCAATTTGTGGGCGCAGGCTACCAAAAATGCCGCAGCAATGGCCGACGTTCGCAAGCGGCTGACGCAGATTTACGAAAAAGACCAGAAAGAGCGCGCGGCCTATGACGCTATTGAACGGCAATATGGCTGGGGCGCGAAAGAATCGCAGGACGCCCGGCAGAAAATCAAGGACATGGACAAAGAACACCTGACCGAAGTGGAAAAAATCATCGCGCAGGTAGGCGGCTATCCCGGCAAGAGCGTGGTGGGCCAACCGCTGGATCAGGTTGCGTTTTTGATCATCCAGCACAGCATTGACCGCTCGGTTCACGAAAAATATTTGCCGATGGTAACGGAAGCGGCCCAAAAGAATGAACTGGATAAAGCCGGGGTGGCTTTCCTGACCGATCAGGTGAAGGTGCAAAAGAAAGAAAAGCAAGTCTACGGCACCCAGATTCACATCAACAACCAGGGGCAGAAAGATGTCTATCCCATTGAAGATGAGGCCAATGTCGATCAACGCCGGAAGCAGATGGATCTGGAACCGATGGCGGCTTACCTGGCTCGAATGGGGGTGAAAAAGCAATAAAGTAGAATGTAAAATATCAAATGATGAATACTAAATGTAAAAGTGTTGAGTCAGCGTTTCCAGACTTTTACATTTAGTATTCATCATTTGATATTTTACATTACAGTTGAAACACTAGAATTTTCCGTGGTTTTTGGCCATTTCCAGTAGCTCGGTCAGGCCGGGGGTGGCGACTTCGTCGGGGGATTCAAATTTGATGTGCCGCAGCAGCTTTCCGGTTCCTTTCAATAGACCGTTCGGGTCGGGCAGTTGGGTTCCGTAATGGAAACCCAGATTGACGCTCGAAGTGAGTGGCGCAATGTAGCAGATTTCTTCCGACATCCGGGGACCGGTTCCGTAGGTAATCGTTTTGTAGCCGGTATGAACGGACTCGTGGGCTTCGGGTAGCACGCTCCGAACCAACTCCCGAATCTTCAGCGCAAGGTCGCGCACTTCCGGTTTATAGTCGGCTAAAAAGTCTTCTACTGGTTTTTTCATGGGAGGGTTTAGTTGGCCAAAACTATAGTTTGTCCATGAAAAGTGCAATAATCGCGCCGATAATAATTATATACTACTAAAAAACCGCTCTGATGCCCTTTAAACGCCGTATTAGCCAGTCATTGATGCGGTTAGCAATCTAAAAGTGATTTTGTGGTTTTACCAAAAAAAACGGGAGGAAAACCAATCGGCTGGCGTTAGGTTGAAGCATTGATTTTGCCACGGACCTCGCCGAAATCAATGCGTTTTTCGTTGGCCCAGCCGCGCAGAATCAGCGTATCGCCATCTTGCAGGAACGTCCGGGTGGAGCCATCGGGCAGGGTCAGCGGGCGGGTTCCGTTCCAGCTTAGTTCCAGCAACGAACCGTAACTACCGGGTGTTGAGCCAGATATAGTTCCGGTCGCCAGCAAATCGCCGACGTTCAGATTACACCCGTTGACGGTATGGTGGGCAATGAGTTGGGCCACATCCCAGTAAAGATGCCGCGCGTTCGTTTGGCTGATGACGATCTCATCCGGGCTATCGGGCGTCTGCAAAGCCACCTCCAGCGTAAGGTCGAAGTGCCTTCGTCCGCCCGATTGCAGGTAAGGCAGGGGCGTCGGCTCCTGCTTTGGGCCGTCGATGCGAACGGAATCAAGTGCTTCCAGCGGCACAACCCAGGGAGACATCGAGGAGGCAAAATTTTTCCCCAGAAACGGCCCCAGCGGCTGGTATTCCCAGCGTTGAATGTCGCGGGCCGACCAGTCGTTGAACAACACCAGTCCAAAGACATAGTCTTCAGCGTCGTTGACCGAAACCGGCTCGCCCAGAGTCGACGGTTTTCCAATCACGATTCCGAGTTCCAGTTCAAAATCCAGCGCGTTGGAAGGACCGAAAACCGGCTGTTGATCCAGGCCTAAAAACGGGCCTTTGGGACGCTTGATGGGCGTTCCGGAAACCACAATGGACGACGCCCGCCCGTGGTAGGCCACCGGCAAATGTTTCCAGTTCGGCAGCAAGGGCTCAGCCTGCGGACGAAACATCCGGCCCACATTACTGGCGTGTTCTTCGCTGGCGTAAAAATCCGTGTAATCACCAATGTGAATCGGCAGGTGGAGCGTTGTGGCTTTGGCATCGATCAACACGAAGTCGGCAAACGCATCGAGCGGTTTTTCCGGATCGTTCAGCAAGTCGATCAGGCGCCGGCGAATGGTCCGGCAAAGGGGTTTGCCCAACGCCATGAAATCATTCAGAACCGGTTTTTTGAATACCGCGAGGTCGAATGAAAGGTCATCGAAAAAACCGAGCCGACCGACCATTTCCAGATCAAGAATCTGGTTGTCAAGCCGGACGCCCACGCGGGGGCTGGAGTCGTCGGTGCTGAATATGCCGTAGGGAAGGGTCATGGGAGAACTGTTTCACCCCTAAATCCCCTAAAGGCCGGGCGGCCGGTGCCGGATTAGCCGTGTCCAAGTCCGGCACCGGCCGCCCGGCCTTTAGGGGATTTAGGGGTATTATTCACTGATATTGCTATAAATCGAATCCATAATCCGGACGAAATGCTGGTAATCTTCTTCGCTCAGGTCGCCCCAGCCTTTCCGGCGAATATCGACAACCGTGGGCAGCACTTCATCATACTTGGCCTGGCCTTCAGGCGTCAGAAAAATCAGAAATTTCCGGCGGTCTTCCTCGGCCATGCGCCGTTCGGTTAATCCTTTTTTGCAGAGCAGGTCGATCATCCGGGTGACGGTCGGCGCGTCCTTAGTCGTCAGATCGGCCAGCACATTCTGGCTGATGCCGGGGTTGCGGTAGAGGTGGTCGATGAGCACCCATTGATCGACCGTCAAGTCAAAACCGGTTTCGTTGAACTGCTTCTGGAGCGCATTCCGAATTTTCTTGATGGTCGTGTCAATCTTAAAAAAATAAGCCCGGTGATCGGAGGGATGCGTCATTCGTCTGATAGCGGTTTTCAATGGTTCATTCGCCGGAGCGACAGGCCGTATCATCCCGCGAAAAAGCATGACAAAACCCAACCACAAAAGTAGTCCAAACTAAGTGACTAACAATTCTTCCAGTTTCTCTTCAATTTCCGGAATGGATTGATACAGTTGCTCGTACGATTCAATGACAAAATACCGGTCCTGAAACCGGTCGATGACGTAGGGCGTTTGCAGCAGTTTTCCGACCTCATACGGAATGCGGCTCGGTCGTGGATCCGATAAGCTGTAGGCGGTTTCGCCCGTCGAGGACAGAATCCCCCCGCCGTAAATCCGCAATTCCGATTCCTGAATCAATCCAAACTCAACCGTATACCAGTACAGCCGCGAAATCATCTCAATGGCTTCGGGATGATCGACGTGGGCGAGCGCAATCCGGCTCAGAGCCGCCAGAAAATCGCAGAACGCCTGGTTCGACAGCATCGGCACGTGCCCGAACGTGTCGTGAAACAGATCCGGTTCCTGCAAATAATCCAGTTGTTCGCGCCGACGTAACCAGGTGGTTGCCGGGAAGTTGCGGGCCGACATCAGCTCGAAAAACGCGCGGTTGGAAATCAAACCCGGCACCGCCGAAACCCGCCAGTTGGTGAGTCGTTGCAACCGGGGGTTCAAATCGCGTTCAAAGTGCGGAATATGATCGGCCACAAAACCGACCTGATCGATGCCGTCCAGATAAGCCTGACTGGCTTTGCCCGGCAAAAGCATCATCTGCCGTTCGAAGAGCAACCGCCAGACGACCTGGTCGTCAGCGGTGTAGGTGTCGTATGCCTGATCCATTATTAATGATAGAATGAGTGAATGATAGAATGAGTGAATAGCTCCGCAGGGAGCAGAAAATGGCGAAGCTATTCACTCATTCTATCATTCACTCATTCAAAATTGTTAAAGCGTTCCCCGCAATTCCTGCTCGTGTTCGATGGCTTCGAAGAGGGCTTTGAAGTTGCCCTTTCCGAACGATTTGGCGCCTTTCCGCTGGATAATTTCGAAAAACAGGGTCGGGCGGGGGCCTACCGGTTTCGTGAATATCTGGAGTAGATAACCTTCGTCGTCGCGGTCGACCAGGATGCCGAGCGACCGTAACGCATTGATTTCCTCATCGATCTGACCCACCCGGTCGAGTAGGTCGTCGTAATAAGTAGCCGGTACTTTCAGAAACGCCACGCTGCGGTCGCGCAATGCCGTCACGGTTTTTACGATGTCGTCCGTGGCCACGGCAATGTGTTGAATACCCGGGCCGCCGTAGAAATCCAGGTATTCTTCCACCTGCGACTTCTTCTTGCCTTCGGCGGGTTCGTTGATCGGGAATTTGATGCGACCGTTGCCATTGCTCATCACCTTGCTCATCAGGGCCGTGTAATCGGTCGAGATGTCCTTGTCATCGAAGGATACCAACTGGTTGAATCCCATTACGTTGGCGTAGAAATTGACCCAGGTGTTCATCTCGTTCCAGCCCACATTGCCCACCATGTGATCCACGTAGTTCAGGCCCACTTCGTCCGGGTGATGTTCCGGTTCCCAGGATTTGTAACCAGGCAGAAAAACCCCGCCATACTGACTCCGTTCGACAAAAATATGGACCGTGTCGCCGTAGGTGTGAATCCCCGACCGAACCACAAAACCGTCCGCATCTTCCTCGCGCGTGGGAGCCATAAACGGAATGGCGCCCCGGTGCGTGGTTTCTTCGTAGGCTTTTGTCGCGTCATCGACCCACAAGGCCACCACCCGAACGCCATCGCCGTGTTTATCAATGTGTTGACCGATGTCCGTGCCGCCGTGCAGGGGCGAGGTCAGCACCAGCCGGATTTTGCCCTGAACGACAACGTACGATTCACGGTCGCGCCAGCCGGTTTCCAACCCGGCATGGGCCAGCGGCTGAAAGCCAAAAGCCGTTTGGAAATAATGCGCCGACTGGAGGGCGTTGGCGACGTATAATTCAATATAATCGGTACCATTGAGGGGCAGAAAGTCTTTTGCCGCATTGGTAGCCGGTTTTGTTTGTATCAATTCTGCGGTTTCCATTGGTTGTTGATGATTTAGTCAATCCAGGATTTATAATACTTCCCATCGTCAAGTTGCAGGGCCGCGTCCGTCAGCATGAGCGGCCGGAACGTATCGACCATCACGGCATATTCGTGCGTTTCTTTTTTACCGATGCTTCGTTCCATCGCGCCGGGATGCGGGCCGTGCGGAATGCCGCCCGGGTGCAGCGTGATGTGGCCCGGCGCGATGTCGTTGCGACTCATAAAATCGCCGTCGACGTAATAGATCACCTCGTCGGAGTCGATGTTGGAGTGGTTATACGGGGCCGGAACCGCTTTCGGATGATAGTCGTAGAGCCTGGGGCAAAACGAGCAAACCACAAAGGCGTCGGTCTGAAACGTTTGGTGAACCGGCGGTGGCTGGTGAACGCGTCCGGTGATGGGTTCAAAATTGAAAATCGAAAAACCGTACGGATAATTGTAGCCATCCCAACCCACCACGTCGAACGGATGCGTGGCGTAGACCAGCGAATGCAGCGCGCCCTGTTTCTTGATTTTGATCAGAAAGTTGCCGGTTTCATCGTGGGTTTCGAGGTTTTGCGGCCGTTTGATGTCGCGTTCACAAAACGGCGAATGTTCGAGCAACTGACCAAACTGGTTGCGATACCGTTTGGGTGTATAAATCGGCGAATGCGATTCGAGATACAGCAGACGCGGTTGTGTGTCAGGATCAAACTCGATCTGGTAAATCATGCCGCGTGGAATGATCAGGTAATCCCCGTATTCGAACGGGATGGTGCCCAGCAGGGTGCGGAGCCGTCCGGAACCCCGGTGAACAAAGATCAATTCATCCGCATCGGCATTCTTATAAAAGGAATCCGTCATCGAACGGGTTGGGGCCGCCAGTCCTACGATCACATCGTTGTTGACCAACAAGGGAATACGGCTTTCTATAAAATCCGCGTTGGTGGGTCCCAGGTTGAAACCGAGCAACTTGCGCGAAAGAATGTTCTTCTCAACGGCCACAACCGGCGTTTTTTCCACACTTTCCAGCACCGCTTTAACCATCGTGGGCCGGTGGAGGTGGTAGAGCAGCGACGACATGCCCTCGAAACCGATGGTGCCGAATAACTGCTCGTAATAAAGCCCGGCAGCATCGTCGCGGCCCGGCGGTTTTTCGAACTGGGTGTGCCGCTTGGGCGGAATCTGACCCAACGTGTGATAGAAAGGCATGGGCGTTGATGAAATCTACTGAATAATACTTGTTTTACTAACTATTGTTTTGCTTACAATTATAACGCTATTATTGAAATATATTGAACAATTTCATGAAATAATTTTCTTATAAATTGATTTTATGGATTTACAGTCCATAAAGTGCATTTAATACGAACCTGTGTAGGGAGCAATCAGCATTTCCTTATTTTTGCCCGCGATTACCCCCAACCCCCTAAAGGGGGCTCTAAAAATCCGGATTTAAATAGCCCCCTTTTAGGGGTCGGACCGTCGCACGGTTGGGGGCTTAACATTCAACTCCATAAACCTGATGCAACCCACGCTCCTGATTTTGGCCGCCGGTATTGGCAGCCGCTACGGTGGAATCAAACAACTGGATCAATTCGGTCCGAACGGTGAGACGATCATCGACTATTCCTTGTATGATGCCATTCGGGCCGGTTTTGGCAAAGTCGTATTCATCATTCGCGAAGAATTGCGGAAGGATTTTGAAGAGATCTTTCTGCCGAAACTAGCCGGTAAAATCGAGGTGGATTTTGCGATCCAGGCTCTGGACTCCTACGTGCCGGAAGAATTGGGCACCATCCAGCGGACCAAACCGTGGGGAACGGGTCACGCCATGCTCTGCGCCTGGAAGCAAACCGACACGCCGTTTGCGGTCATCAATGCCGACGATTTCTACGGGCAGGAAGCGTTTCGGATTCTGGCCGACTTTCTGGTGAACAACACCGACGATAAAATGCACGCCCTCGTGGGCTATGAAGTTCAGAACACACTGTCGGATTATGGCTCTGTTTCGCGGGGTGTTTGCGACCTCAATGCCGATGAAACCCTGTCGTCGGTAATCGAACGGACCAAAATCTACCGGCAAAGTGAGGGAGACGACGCGGGTCAGATTGTGTTTGAAGAAGCGGACGGCCTGACGGTGCTGGCACCCGACACGCCGGTTTCGATGAATTTCTGGGGTTTCAAGCCGGCGGTTTTTCCTTTGGTTGAAGAACAGTTTGCCGATTATGCCCACGCGAATTACAACGCACCCAAAGCCGAGTTTTACATCCCGACCATTATGACCAATCTCATCCAGCGGAACCAAGGTCAGTGTCAAGTATTTCGCAGTCAGTCGGAATGGTTTGGCGTTACCTACCCGGATGACAAACCGCTGGTACAGGCGTCATTCAAACGGCTGCACGAAGAAGGAAAGTACCCCGAAAGATTATGGTAGTTTTTGAAGAAAAGGTACCGGATAAAGATTTCTAACTTTATTTTACCACCAAAATTGGTAGAATTG
The DNA here is from genome assembly GCF_003334855.1 of Larkinella punicea. Lineage (GTDB taxonomy): Bacteria > Bacteroidota > Bacteroidia > Cytophagales > Spirosomataceae > Larkinella > Larkinella punicea. Next base: position 33,424 of record NZ_QOWE01000005.1, on the reverse strand, counting down.
GCTTTGTTTATGATAAAATAAGATAATTTTCGGCCTGAAACTGAAAAAATGGAAAAAGCTCCGGACCACGCGTTTGGGGCTTTTTTCATTACCACAGGAATGAATTGTACTATTTTATAAAAGCTGGTATTTATCCGGGAAAATGGACATTTCACTATTTAAAGTATTAGTAGTAAACAACCGTAAAGTATTAGATTTTTCTAAGTTTAACCTTCAAATTATAAACAACTTTTCGATTATTAACAATTAGGTAATTGACTTGTATTCAATGTTGTATAAATTTGTATCAACAAAGGAGTTGACAAGGGTTCAGTAGGGTAAGCATTTAGTTTATTGTACTATATCAAGTCTGAATACAACCTAGTTCGAATACAACCTGTAGAAAATTATGAAAACGAATTTTGTCAATAATAGCGTAACGTTGGGCTTGGCGATGCTGGCCGCAACGACTTTGGTAGCCATTGCTCCTTCATCAGCAGAGGCTCGTGTTTTGGACGGCCCGAAAGCCGAAACAAAAGCAACGCCGGTTTCGATCCGGGAAGTTGGTAACCTGAAATTCAAAGTATCGGTAAACCAGCCGGTCGATTCTAAAATCGTCGTGTCGATTGCTGATGACTCCAACAACAAGCTGTACAGCGGCACGTTGACCAAAAAAGAACAACTGGGTCGGGTTTTCGATTTCTCGCAATTGGCGGACGGTAAATATGTCATCGAAGTAGCCTATGGCAAAGAGAAAGTTTCTCAGTCATTCGCTATTCAAACGCAAGTGAGCCGTGTGGTTCTGGCGCGGAACTAAGCCCTCGGGCCTGTCCGCTTCCACTCACTAATTCTCGTCCACCTTTGTCATTTCAAAAAAGGGACCGGTCAGGTTTTCAAAACCTGACCGGTCCCTTTTTTGATGATGAGTTATGAATGATGAACGATGAATGGGCTGACGCATGACATTCATCGTTCATCATTCATAACTCATCATTATTTCTCCCAGATCACCGTCTCCTCCCGTTCAAACCAGGGTTGGAGGTGGGGTTCATACCGGGATTCGATCATTTTGCGCTTTATTTTCAGGGAAGGCGTCATCAGGTCGTTGTCAACCGTCCACGGCTCTTTCACGATCACGGCTTTTTTGACGCGCTGATAGGTGTGCAGGTTGGGATTCAGCGTGTTAAGCGTCTCCTCCAGACTTTGTGAAACCTGTGTCTTATCCGCTTTGAGACCCGTTTCCGACAACACAATCAGCGCGATCGGTTGCGGTAATTGCTGAACGGCAACGCAGATTTGGTCCACGAAATTGTTCTCCGCAAAACCGGTTTCAATCTGCGCCGGTGCCACGTATTCGCCCTTGGTGGTTTTGTAAATCTCCTTCACCCGGCCCGTAATGGCTAAAAAACCGTCGTCGTCCAGTGTGCCCACGTCGCCGGTATGGAGCCAGCCATCGGCATCGAGGGTCGCTGCGGTCATCTCCGGCTCCCGGAAATAGCCGCGCATTGTCCAGTCGGAGCGGGTCATGAGCTCGCCCGTGATGGGGTCGAATTTTACCTGAATACCGTTGTAGAGCATTCCCACGGTGCCGTCTTTGATCGCAGCAGGTGGCATCACCGACACCACGCCCAGGTTTTCGGTCATGCCGTAGGCTTCCTGAATCGTGATGCCCAATTCCCGGAACCACCGGATGATGGCAACCGGCGTGGGGGCCGCGCCGGTCAGAATCAGCCGGACGTCATTAAGGCCGAGGGCCATGCGGAGTTTGCGTTTGATCAAACCGGAAATCACCGGAATTTTGAGCAGCCGATCGAGTTTTTGCTGTGGAAGCGTAGCGAGGATTGTCTGCTGAAATTTCAGCCAGATGCGGGGAACACCCAGGAAGTGCGTCGGGCGCGCAGCCGCCAGATTGTTGGCAAACGTCGCCATCGATTCCACAAAATAAACCGTACCGCCCGTGATGAGGCTGAGGGCTTCGACGAGGTTCCGCTCGGCTACGTGACAAAGGGGCAAATACGAAAAGAAACGGGAATCCGGTACGTCGACGCACATCAGCGGTTTGGTCGCGTCGATGGCACTGATCATCGCTTGATATGGCATCATGACGCCTTTGGGGCTGCCCGTTGTTCCGGAGGTGTAAATGATCGTAAATAAATCCTCGGAATGCGGCTGCGGATTGTCCGTCATGGGCTCATAACGGGTCAGAATTGTATTCCACTGGACGTGGTCCGGATCGGTGGTGTAACCCGGTAAATCGATGCAGTGGACGGTTTCGGGGACACCCGGTTTCATGGCCGGCCATTGATCCAGTTTTCCGACAAACAAGACCGCGCAACCGCTGTGTTCCAGCACTTGATGCAATTGGCTGGCCGTCAGGGTCGGGTAGAAAGGAACGGAAACGTGGCCGCTGAGCAGAATCGCCAGATCGGCAATAATCCAGTGCGCGCAATTTTTAGATACGAGACCAATGTTACTCTTCGGGGGTAAGCCCAGCGAATTCAGGTACGTCGCCAGCGTCCGTGCCTGTTTTCCAACATCGCGCCAGGTGTAGTCGCGGTATCGGTCGCCTTCGGGTTGCCGCAGGTAGACTTTTTTGGGTTGTTGTTTTTCCCAATAATAAAAATAGTCAAGCAGCGTCTGCCCTTTCTGGAAATCAGAGCGTAACGTGTTCATATCAGTATAGATTGGCTGGGTAGTAAAGGTGTAAAATAGTATTTGTTTTTGAAATAATTGTAGTTAATGTGGAAATTCTTAGCGAAAAAGCAGCAGAATTTCCCGAAATGGGTTTTGAAAGATCAGAAAAACGGGGTAAAGGCTCGAATGAAGACGCCAATGCAGAATAAGTAAAAATTTTCGGCGGAATTTGTTACTAAACTTAGCCCTAACCGTCTCAATAAAAGGAACATCCGGAAGTCAGACATTTCTTCGGTGTTCGCCGAAATTCCGACTTTTATGACGACAATCTTACCCGCTCTGAATCGCCTTTGTGTTATCCTCCTTTTTTCGCTTTTCTTCCTGAACGGCAACGCCCAATCCCCGACGAACCTGACGACGAATATTACGTTAACTGCACCGACCGAAACGGATTTTGGCCCCTCGGCTTTTTTTTCAAGTACGGTCCAGATTATTGCGGCTTTCAATACGGCGCGACGGGCCGAAGAAACCCAGTTGGGGTTGCCCGCCAATAGCCTGGGGAACTTGACGTTACCAGCTAATTATGCCACTTTTTCGCCCAATGATCGGGCGTTGTATCTCATCAATCAGGAACGGATCGCCCGGAGCGGGGTTACGTATCCCGGAACAACGGCGGTTCTGGGCTTACCGATGGAAGCAACCGAAAGCGCGCTGATCAATACGGCTCAGACGCACGCTGCTTTTATGGTGGCTAACAACGTGTTCTCCCACACCGGCGCTGGCGGGTCAGGCCCTTTCGATCGGGTGGAGGCCACGTATCCGGCAAGCTGCCTGTCAGGAATGGGCTATTCCGAAAATATTTATGTTGCCTGTACCAGTAGCCCCTCTACGCCCACTTTTTTGGTAGAACAAGCCATTTTCAACTGGCTCTATCGCGACACGGCCGCCGGGTGGGGACACCGCAAAGCCGTTCTGATTCAAAACACGGATATTTACACCTCTCCACCCCTTCAGGGTTACGTTAACGACCACGGAAGTGCTTCCAGCGAAGGTTTTCTGGGTATTGGAATTGCATCGACACCCGTTGGATCCTATTCGGCATCTTGCTCGGGTAGCTTTGCCGGGCACGTCGTGGTGATGAACATTGCCGACCCGACAGCCGATGCAAGCTGTACATTCAACACGACGGATGCCCTTCCCGTCCATCTGCTCTATTTTTCAGGGGCTTCCCGTCAGGGAAAAGCCGTGATGGGCTGGTCGACCGGTTGGGAGCAGGGGAGCCTGGGGTTCGATGTCCTGAAAAGCCGGGATGCCCAATCGTTTGAGAAAATCGGGTTTGTTCGCGGAAACGGGACGAGTTCGGAAACCAACACGTATGGTTGGACGGATGAGGACGTGATACCGGGCCAGACGTATTACTACCGCTTGCGGCAGATCGACGCCAATGGTCGCACGGAACTCTCGAAACTCGTAGCCGTCAACATTGAATCGACAGACCGGGATGTTTACCTCTTTCCCAATCCCAGTGCCGACGGGCGGTTTACGCTGGTGGCTTCGGGGTCGGATGAACTCCGTATTCAACTAGTCAACACGGTAGGGATCGAACTACCGGTTCGGGCAGTGGCAGGGGACGCTTCCACATCGGTCATACCGCGTCAGGTGCTGGCACCCGGACTGTATTGGGTGAAGGTGCGGGATGCAAAGGGCCGGGTGCAGAACGTATTGCGGCTGCTGGTGGGCCACTAAAAACCGGGTCTTTCGAAATCACAACGGCAAACTATTGGGTTGTTTGCGTTCGTTCCGTATTTTTCGCAACGGTGCAGGTGACCCGGGTTGGCAACTAACGCCCTTTTGATGCGACAACTTACCAGTGCCCTTCTGTTGATTTCCGGTTTAGCGTTCGGTCAGGCACCGAAAAACCTGAAGGCGGATGTGAAATTACCAAAGGAGCCGACGTACACCAGTGCGCCCAACGGTTTTCCGGTTTTCGACACACCGGCTCAGGTTGTGAATGCCTTCAACTATGCCCGTCGGCAGGAGGAAAAGCAGATGAAACTGCCCGCCAATAGCCTGGGAACGCTGTCTTTACCGGAAAATTACACCAAACTATCCCCGGCAGAACGGGCGTTGTGGCTAACGAATGGGGAGCGAAAAGCGCGGGCGGATGTGAAGTATGGTACCGAAAAAGCACTCGGTCTGCCGCTCGAAGCCCTGGAAACCCACCTGAACGCCGTGGCCCAGGCCCACGCTGCGGACATGACCACGCACAACTTTTTTGGGCACACCAGCCGGGATGGCCGGACGGCCCTGCAACGCATCAACGCCCAGACGGTGTTTAGCGGGAAATGCTACGAGTTTATGTCGCGGGCCGAGAATATCTACATGTTTTGCTACTATTCCAGCGATAAACCGGTTCTGGAGCTACCGGCTTTCATCGTGGAGCAAGCCATTTTCTCCTGGCTCTACCAGGATGCCGTCGTGGCCTGGGGGCATCGGGAAACGTTGCTGATTCAGGACAAAGATGCGTCCGGCGGAAAAGGGTTTCAGAACAACCGGGGGGCCGTCGGCAGCGAAGGTTTTCTGGGCGTCGGACTGGCGACGCGGGCGGACTATGGCCCCTGCTCCAAAATGCCGGGCTACCAGCGGGTTGGCCACGTTGTGGTTATGAATCTGGTTGATCCAGCCGCCGATTGTCCGTATTTTCTTCCGTAAATTTTCTTCCCAAATCGCCGGTTCACCGGTTTATTTATTTTACGTTTCCGGGAAATGTACTTAGGTATATTTCCCGGAAATCGCTTTTCTGTGCGGTTTTAAGCCACTAATGGGGCGGGGTATGGTAAAAGCAGGCTTGTAAAAAAGTCTTGTCGTCAAATTTCAAAGCAGGGCAAGTAGAACGTTTGGATGCGCTTCTTTTATGGCATAGTAAACTTTATCTACAAAAAATACTAAATGAAACACTTCTCCGCCTATACTGCCGAGGAGTTAGCCGCTGACGAATTATTCATTCGGTGGGTTCAACATCCTGATGACGCTGAGGTTTCGGCGTACTGGGAGGGTTGGCTGGCTCACCATCCTTACAAAACGGAAGTTGTCGATTTCGCCCGCGAACTGGTTCGCATGGCTTCAAGCCCGGCGTCGCGGCCGATGGAAGGAGAGGAGGTGATGTCGTTGTGGGGGCGAATCCGGTCATCGATTCAGGAAATGCCGGAGTTGCAACCCCTGCAGCCCGAAATCCAAAGTTGGGTAACAAACTGGTATATTTTCCGCTGGGTGAGTGCCGCGGCCGGCATCGTGCTGTTTATCGGCTGGGTTCTCTGGACGCAGTGGTCACATGCGATGGAAACCGTCCGGACACCGGTTGGCGTGGCCAAAACGGTGAAGCTGCCCGATGGAACGCTGGTAAAACTGATCGGCAACAGCCAGATTCGGTACGCCCGCGTCTGGTCGGAAGAAGTGCCGAGGGCGGTTTGGCTCGAAGGAGAAGCCTTTTTCACCGTTGCCCAACGCTACGGTTCCGGTGAAGACAGCAAGTTTCGGGTTCACACGACCACCCTAACCGTGGAAGCGCAGGGAACCCTCTTCACGGTTTCTCAACGAAAGAAAGGAACGCGGGTTGATCTTTCGGCCGGCAAAATAAAGCTGATGCGCAACGACGATCCGCAGATTATCGAAATGAAACCCGGTGAGTCCGTTGAAATTCCGGCCCCGACACCGGTGACGGTTCAGAACAAAACATCTTATATCCTTAGCGATACCGATCTGCAATCGTCGTCGGTCATCTATTCAATCTAATTCAATCTCTATTGTTTCTATACGTTTAATTAACCAATCTCTATTATGAAATGCATGATTACTTCATTCCTCTCTGCTAAAGCAGGGCAGGTTGCTGCTGCAACACGCCTGGGAGCTTGCGGGTTGGCGGGTCTGCTGGCCGGTAGCCTGCCCGTCGAGGCCGCCATCGGCCCACACCGACACCCCGCAGACATACACGCTGCCAACCTGAAGGGCCTGCCAATGGCCAATCTGAAGCCCGGTGAAATTACGGACCCTGCTCTTCAGGAACGGACAGTTTCGGGCCAGATTCTGACGGCGGAAGACAATACCCCTCTGCCGGGGGTAAACATTGCCGTGAAAGGATCGACGCGCGGAACCACCAGCGATGCTGAAGGAAAATTCCGGATTGCTGTTCCGGATAATAATTCCGTGCTGGTCTTTTCATCGGTTGGATTTCTTTCTCAGGAAGTTACTGTCGGTGCCCAATCGACGATCAATCTAAAACTGGCGGTTGATCAGCGCACGCTGAACGAAGTGGTTGTAGTCGGATACGGTACGCAGAAGAAGAGCCAGTTAACCGGGGCGATCTCCTCGGTTGGCGCCAAAGAAATTGCCGAACTGCCCATCACCAACGCCCGCCAGGCACTCCAGGGCCGGGCTGCTGGGGTCGATGTGGTGCAGAGCAGCAGCAAGCCCGGGACGGGGCCTGTGGTCCGAATTCGGGGTCGCCGGTCGATCAACGCTTCCAATGATCCGCTGTATGTTGTTGACGGGATTCCGTTGGCAGGTGGGATCGACGACATTAACCCGTACGACATTGCCTCGATGGAAGTGTTGAAGGATGCGTCGGCGACAGCCATTTACGGATCGCGCGGTTCTAATGGGGTCGTGCTCATTACGACCAAACGCGGAAAACCGGGTAAAACCGTTGTGAGCTACGACGGCTACTACGGGTTGTCGGATCGGTTGGGGAATATCGATGTTTTCAACGGGGCTGAGTTTGCCGAATACAAGCGCGAATCGCGCCGGGCGGCCAACCAGTATACCACCGACGAAAAGCTTTTTGAACCCATCGAGATGGACGGTATATTAAACAACCGGTCTACCGATTATCAGTCGTATCTGATGCAGCAGGGGCACATTCAAAGCCACCAGATTGGCGTGCAGGGAGGGAATGAAAAAACCCAGTTCTCGATTTCCGGTAACTACTTCAAGGATGTAGGTGTCGTGAAAAACCAGGATTTTACCCGGTATACATTTCGGGTTAATCTGGATCACCAGGTCAGCAAAAAGATCAAGGTTGGTATTTCGACCCTGGGCGTTTACAGCACCCGGAACGGTGAAAACTTCAACCCACTGGGTGGTGCCTACGCCGAAAACCCGCTGGGAAAACCGTATGACGACAATGGCAACCTGATTTTCCTGCCCACTTCCGATGGCTTGCGGACGAACCCTATTGCTGAGGTAATTCCGGGCGCGCAGATCGACCTGACGAAGCGGATGCGGATTTTTAACAGCATCTTCGGCGAATGGAATATCATCGATGGCTTGAAATACCGCGTTAATTTCGGTCCTGACCTGACCAACCGTCGCATTGGCCGGTTTGTCGGTAGCCAGACCAACGCCCGCCGGGGTGCTGACCCAACTGCTTTCTCCTTCAATGAATACCAGTTTAACTGGACGCTGGAAAACATCCTGACCTACAGCAAAAGGTTCAATGACATCCACAACCTGAACGTTACGGCCCTCCACTCTATTCAGAAGGATGATTATGAAACCAACACGATCTCGGTGACGGGTGTGCCTGCCGAAACGCAGGAGTTCTATAACCTGGGTCAGGCTTCGCTGATCAATTCCGTGGGGTCAGAAGTTCGCCGGTGGGTGTTGAATTCCTATATGGCCCGGGTGAATTACGACTACAAAGAAAAATACCTGTTGACATTGACCGCCCGTTACGATGGTTCATCGCGGTTTGGTGATAATACGAAATACGGTTTTTTCCCATCGGCAGCCATCGGCTGGAACCTGAGCAATGAGGAGTTTCTGAAGTCGGTTCGCTGGATCGACCAGTTGAAACTTCGGGCCAGCTACGGCTCGATCGGTAGCACGGCCATCGATCCCTATCAAACCCAGGCGCAGTTGGCCCGTACGGCCTATGCGTTCGGTTCTGGCGGGGCTTTCGGATACCGTCCATTCACGATCGGAAATCCGGATTTGAAATGGGAGTCGACCACCAATAGCAACATTGGATTGGATTTCAGCCTGTTCAGCGGCCGGATTTCCGGGGCGCTGGAATACTACCGCGCCGATACCCGTGACTTGCTGCTGTTCGACCAGTTGCCGTTGACAAGCGGTTTCGACCGCGTACTGCGGAACGTGGGAAAAACCCGGAATCAGGGTATTGAATTGACGTTATCGACGGTCAACGTGGATGCTCCGGGTGGATTCCGCTGGACGACGGACTTCCAGTTTACCCGCAACCGGGAATCGATTCTGGAACTGTTCAATGGCAAAGTCGACGATGTCGGAAACTCCCGGTTCATCGGCCAGCCGCTGACGGCCTATTTTGACTACAAGAAAATTGGCATCTGGCAGACCAACGAAGCCGACGAAGCGAAAAGGTACCAGAGTGCCGTTGGTCAGATCAAGATTCAGGATACGAACAACGACGGAAAAATCGATCCGGCCGACCGCGTTATTCTGGGCTCGCAAGTGCCTAAATTCAGCCTGGGGCTTACCAACCGTTTCGAATACAAAGGGTTCGATCTGTCGTTCTTCGTATTTGCCCGCGTGGGGTATATGTTCCGCAGTATTTTCCACCAGGACTTCCTGACGCTGGCGGGTCGCTATAATACCCTTGACGTTGACTACTGGACCCCGAATAATCCGACCAATGAGTTTCCACAGCCTAACATGAACCAGGAGTTTCCGCCGTTCCGTTCGACGCTGTTGTATTTTGACGGTTCGTTCGTGAAAATCCGGAACATCAACTTCGGGTACAACGTCCCGGCTAAACTGACGGAAAAACTGGGTATCGGTTCCCTGCGCGTGTTTGCCAGTGTTCAGCAACCCTTTATTTTCTCCGAATACCGGACCAAATACAAAGGGATCGACAGCGAAACGGACGGCGATGTTAACGCCAGCCAGTCGCCGGCTGTTCGGCAAACTACCTTTGGTATAAACCTGAAATTTTAACCTGGCTTAAACGGATCAAAAAAGATTTTCAAGATGAAAACATATAAATTATTCATTCACTCATTCACTCATTCGCTATTGATCGTGAGTGCGCTGTTGCTCAGCACAACGGGCTGTAAAGATTTGCTGGAAGAAGTGCCGGTTTCGCAGGTCGGAAGCCAGTATGCCACCACGCCAAACGGGTTCGAATCGGTGGTGAAAGCAGCCTATTCGTCGTTGCGGGAATACTACGGTCGGGAAGATGCCATGACCCTGACGGTTTTTGGTACCGATACCTACACGATGGGAGCCGATGGTAGTTTTAAATTTGTCAACCAGTATACGTCGCAGATCGACGGCCGGTTGGGGCCAACCAACAACATCTGGAATGCTTTTTACAAAGGTATCAATACCATCAATGTGGCGCTGGACGCGGCTGATGGTATTGCCGGGCTGGACGCAACCATTAAAAAACGCCGGGTTGCGGAACTGAAATTCCTGCGGGCGCACCATTATTTTATTCTGGTGCAGATGTTTGGGCCGGTTTCGCTGCTGACAAAAGGCAATCTGGTTCCGACGAAGGAATTTACCCGCGCTCCGGTGAAGGAGGTATATACCCAAATTATCGCGGATCTGGAATCTTCTTTGACCGATTTGGCAACTCCCACCGGCGATTATGGCCGGGTAACCAAGGGTGCCGCTGAGCACTTGCTGGCTAAAGTGTATCTGACGAAAGGGACCGACAAGGACGCGCTGGCCGCCGATGATTTTGCCAAAGCCGCTACCTATGCCCAGAACGTGATCAAAAACTATACGTACAGCCTGCTGCCCGACTTTTCGGCCGTGTTTGCGCAGGGGGGAGGAGAAATCAACAGCGAGGTGATCTTTGCTACCCAATATACCTCTGACCCCATTACGAACATTGGTTCTGGCTACAACAGTACGACAACCAGTACCGTGACCATCAACGGAAACCAGACGCACTTATATTTCGGGATGGAATATGATGTTCAGGCGGGTATGCAGCGCGACGTATTGAATGGACGCCCTTTCAAGCGGTTCATGCCGACGAACTATATGTTGAATGTCGTGTTTGCCGAGAAAGACCGGGTGAAAGATTCGCGGTACAAAAAGACGTTTAAGGACACCTGGCTGGCCAACAACCCCAGCAAAACGACACCGATTTTCGACAATTCGAAAACGTCCCTGAAGTTCAACGCGGGTGATACGGCCATCTTTATTCCGGGCTATGAAATGCCCCTGGCCGAGCGGGCCAAACGTCCCTACCAGGTGCTGGTACCGAGCCTGTACAAGCCCAACCTGTTCCCGGTTTTGCAGAAATTCCTGGATCCCCTGCGTCCCGACCGGACCTACGAACCCGGTAGCCGCGATTTCATCATGTTTCGGTTGGCAGACACTTACCTGATAGCGGCTGAAGCGCTCATCAAACAGGGGAAAGCCGCTGATGCTGTGCCGTTCATCAATGCCGTTCGCCGGCGGGCGGCCTGGCCGGGTAAGGAAAAAGACATGGAAATTACGGTGGCCGATGCCACGATGGCTTTCATCATGGAAGAACGCGAGCGTGAAATGGCCGGCGAAATGCACCGCTGGTTCGACCTGAAACGTTGGGGTAACCTGGTTGAACGCGTGAAAGCGTATAACCCTGATGGCGCACCGAACGTCAAGGATTTCCACGTTTTACGTCCAATTCCACAGGATCAGATCGACCGGACAGCAGACGGTGTGACAAAATACCCGCAAAATCCGGGGTACTAATCCGTATGACTAAGGAATGACAGACAGGCCCCGAACCGGAATTCCGGTTCGGGGCCTGTTGTTTAGGGGAGGGCTGAGTAGATTTTACGGCGAAATTCCTTCCTTCCTTTAGAATTCTTTACAACAAAAATCGCAACTCCCATTCAGGGTTGCCGACTATACTACCCTATTATGCAGGCTATTGTAAACAGACGCCAGTTTCTTACCACCGCCGGTTTGTCGGCGCTCGTTCTGGCAACCAGAACCGATCTGCTGGCCGATGCCGCTAAAAAATCGGGACTGAAAATCGGGTACTCCGGGATTACCTGGGGCGGCAAAGATGAACAGGCCATCAAAGACCTTTCTTCCCTGGGCTACAAAGGGATTCAGCTCCGGGCCAACACTTTTGCACCGTATAAGACCAAACCGTCGGAACTGAAAGCCCTGCTCGACCAGCACCAGTTGAAACTGGCGATGTTTTCGAGCGGCAATGTGGAGGTCGACCCGGCGAAGTTCGACAGCACTGTGGATCTGCACGTGGCCCATGCCAGCTTTGTAAAAGCACTGGGCGGGTCGGCATTCCAGATGACCAACAGCCTTCGGAAAAGCGGGCAGGCTCCGACTACCGAGGAACTCAAGAAACTCGCCAAAGTGATGAACGAGATTGGCAAACAAACCGCCGACATGGGTGTTCAGGCCACGTATCACAACCACATGAAACAGTGGGGCGAAACACCCGAAGAAGTGGATATTCTGGTGCAGGAAATGAATCCGAAGTATGTCAAACTGCTGCTCGATATTGCCCACTACAAACAGGGCGGGGGCGACCCGGCCAAGGCCGTTGTGCAGTACAAGGATGTTCTGCACACGCTGCACCTGAAAGACACCAAAAGCCCGGTACCTGAAAAACCAGATGATCCGAAAGCCTACAAATTCGTTGAACTGGGGCAGGGCAATGTCGACGTTCCGGCGGTTTTTGCGGCTTTGGAGAAAATCAAGTTCAAAGGCTGGGGCGTGGTTGAACTTGATGGCGTTCCAGACCCGAACAAAACGCCCTTGCAATGCGCTCAAATCAACAAAGATTACATTACCAAAACGTTAAACTTCCCACTTTAACCCTCTGCTAAACTCTGTTTTTCTCTGCTTAACTCTGCGAAATAACTTTTAAACTGTTTCGCGGAGATAAGCAGAGAAAAACAGAGTTTAGCGGAGAAGAAACTTATGAAAGCATTACTGATAACAGCGGTTTTATGGGTAGGACTAATAGCTGCTGAAAAACCGCAGGCACCCAACACCCTGACGGCCAAGGAGAAAAAAGAAGGCTGGCAACTGCTTTTCGACGGCAAAACCACCAAAGGCTGGCGGGGTGCCTACAAAGATAAATTCCCGGAAAAAGGCTGGTTGGTTCAGGACGGTTTGCTGACCATCTCGAAAACAGACGGTTCGGAATCGACGCACTACGGAGACATTGTGACGGAGGGTGAATATGGTGACTTCGATCTGATGTTTGAGTTCAAACTGACGGAAGGAGCCAACAGCGGCCTGAAGTATTTCGTGGTGGAAGAAAACCCCAAGCCGAAAGGATCAGCCTATGGGCTGGAATTTCAGGTGCTGGACGATGACAAACACCCGGATGCCAAAATGGGTCGCGACGGTAACCGAACTGTGGGATCGCTCTACGACCTGATTCCGGCCAAAGACAAGAAAGCCAATCCGATTGGTGAATGGAACCAGGGTCGGGTGGTTTCGAAAGGCAGCCACGTTGAGCACTGGCTGAATGGCAAAAAAGTCGTAGAATACGAACGGGGTGGTGAAGAGTTTCGGAAGCTGGTTGCGCAAAGCAAGTACAAAGCCCCTTCGTATAACGCCCACGGACGTTTTGGGGAAGCTCCCAAAGGCCACATTCTGCTCCAGGATCACGGCGACCGCGTTTCGTTCCGGAATATGAAGATTAAACCGTTGTAAGTCTCAATTCCTTCGTTATTCGTTGTTCGTTATTTAATATTCGATATTTAACAGAAGTCGAAAATGTAATATTGAATATCGAATAACGAACACGGAAGAATGAAGAGATTAAACCGTAAACCAAAAACTAGTAGACTTCTCACAAATAAGTCTTTCAGTAATAGTCTTTTGTCAGTAACCAGACGTATTCTATTTATCATTTAAACGACCAGCCGCATGGAAAATCGTCGCGACTTTATAAAGAAATCTGCACTGGCGGGGCTCGGAATGAGCTTCTCTGCCGCTAGTTATGCCCGAATCCTGGGTTCCGCCGACCGCGTTCGGGTCGGAATTGTTGGGTTCTCAGACCGGTTCCGGGGTGCTTTGGCTCCCAGTTTTGCCAACCATGCCAAAGAACTCAACTTCGAGTTTGTGGCCGTCTCCGACATCTGGAGCCGTCGGCGGGATGAAGCCCAGGCCTACCTGAAAGGAAAAGGGTACATTACCGATAACTTTGTGAAGTGTCGGAATAACGAAGAACTCTACGACCGCAAAGACATTGATGCCGTGATTGTCAGTACGGCGGACTTCCAGCACGCACTGCACTGCGTGGAAGCCGTAGAAGCCGGTAAGGATGCGTATGTGGAAAAACCGTTCGCCGAATCACTTGACGACGCCCGGAAAGCCCTGAAAGCGGTTGAAAAAAACAAGAAAATCGTTCAAATCGGCTCGCAACGCCGGAGTGCGCCGAACTACTTTGCCGCCAATGATTTCATTCGTTCGGGGAAATTCGGGGACATCTCGATGGTTGAAATGACCTGGAATGTCAACCAGCCCGGTCGCTGGCGCCGTGCGAAACTTGTTTCTGAAATCCGGCAGGAAGACACCGACTGGAAACGCTACCAGATGAACCGTCCGCAGACGGCCTGGGATCCGCGTAAGTATCTGGAATTCCGTTTGTTTTATCCGTATTCGTCCGGTATTCCGGGTCAGTGGATGTCGCACCAGATCGATACCGTACACTGGTTCAGTGGCTATGATCACCCGCGCAGTGTGGTGGCCAACGGCGGTATTTACCTCTGGAAAGATGGCCGTACCAACGCCGATACGTTCACGGCGGTTTTTGATTACGGCCCGGATGATGACAAAACCAAAGGCTTCCAGGTGACCTACCACTCCCGCATGACCAACGAAGCGGGTGGAACCAAGGAGTTGTATTACTCGAACGGCGGTATGATCAACCTCGATACCAACAAGATTACGCCGGAAGGTGGTCTGGAAGAAAAATATGCGAAAGAAATGGGCATGAAAGCCAATTTGCTGACCGAACAGACGCTGGCAACGACGGGTGAAAAAATGGAAACATCGGCCAATACCGGTGCGGATCCGATGACGTCGCGGCACATGCGGAACTGGATGGAGTGCGTTCGCAGCCGGAAAGAACCCAATGCCCCCGCCAAAGCCGGTTTCAATCACTCAGTCGCTAACATCATGGCAACCATCGCCTTACATACCGGCGAGCGCGTAACGTTCGACAGTACGAAACAGGAAGTGCTGGCGAGCGGTAAAGTTGTAAAAGTCTAATTTAATGGATGGGAACGCCGATTGGGCGGATCGAACGGATTTTCGCCGATTAAATCTAATAATCCGTTTTTTGATCCGTTCGATCCGCCCAATCGCACCGGCGACCCGGCCGCGTTCCTATTAGAGCATACATATGAAAAAACTGACCCTCTGTTTTTGTCTGCTGGCTTCCGCTGCGATGGCCCAGAAACAGGCTGTGCAACTGACGAATAACCAGGCGCAGAAACGCGTGGATGTTACGGTTGATGGCAAACCGTTTACTTCCTACATCTACCCGGGCCCGGATATCCTGAAAAAACCGGTGCTGTATCCGATCCGGACGGCAGGCGGTAATTTCATCACGCGCGGCTGGCCGATGGACCCCCGGCCCGGCGAGCGCGTCGACCACCCGCACCACGTGGGCATGTGGCTCAATTACGGCGATGTGAATGGCCACGATTTCTGGAACAATTCCAACGATGTAAAAGGACACGGCGGCCCGTTTGGCACCATCGTTCACACCGGGATTAAATCGCTGAAAAGTGGGAAGGACGTGGGCGAACTGGTCGTTACCGCCGATTGGCTCGATAAAGACGGCAAGCCCCTGTTGCAGGAAACGACGACGTTTGTTTTTCGCGGTACGCCAAAAGAACGCATCATCGACCGGACAACGACGCTAAAAGCCCTGGGCAAAGACGTGACGTTTAAAGACAACAAAGAAGGCATGGTAGCGATCCGGCTCGCCCGGCAACTGGAACACCCGTCGAACAAGCCGGAAGTGTTCACGGATGCAAGCGGTGTGGCAACCAAAGTATCCCAGATGGATAATACGGGTGTCACCGGAAAATACAAAAGCAGCGAAGGGGTAGAAGGCGAAAAAGTCTGGGGAACGCGCGCCAAGTGGATGAACCTGACGGGTGTGATCAACGGCGAAAATGTTTCCGTCGCACTCCTGGACAATCCGAAAAACATCGGCTACCCGACCTACTGGCATTCGCGTGGATACGGTTTGTATGCCGCTAATCCATTGGCTCCCAGTGTAATGAGCGAAGGTAAAGACAAGCCGATGAATTATGTGCTGCCTGCGGGCAAGTCCGTAACCTTCCGGTATGAAGTACTGATTACAAGCGGCTCGGTTTCCGACGATGCACTGAGCCAGAAAGTCAATCAATTTGCGAATTAGTTAAATTTTTAAGCAACAAGGCATAGTAATTGCCTGCGGGCGTTTGTTGTGACCAATTGAGGGTTTATACGATACTGCAAATTTGCCTATCTCCATGATCGGTTACTTTTAACCATCAAGTAAGTGCTAAAAGTCAATTTGTGCCATCTGAGTGATCAGATGGCTTTTTTTTTGATTCAGTGTCTGGTATTAACCCAAATCACATTAAAGACACCAGCATGGAACCATTGCAACAGCTCATCGACTCTTACATGAACACGTACCGGGCCATTATGTGGCGGATGAAAGACCGTGCTGTCGACAGCCGGGGATTGAGCGAAACCGTTCGGTTAACCGAGAATACGATTCGCCTACGGCGCCAGAAACCGGGTCTATGGCGGGTTAGTGAAGTTCGGTTGCTGGCCGAATATTTCGGTTTGCCCGACAATGCCTGTGTGCGCCTGGAGCAGGAGTTAGCGCCCTTCATGAGTCAGGCATTGCAGATGCCGCCTTCCAAACGCCGTCTTCTGGAGCAGGCTACGCAATTGCACCTTCGGCGGATGTCGGCCAATAAACGGCTGGACTGGCCGGTTGAAGACATCGAAAAGCTGCGGAAGGGATTACAGCAATTTGAGGCCAACGCCTGTGTTGGCTGAGAAGGGATGCGTTGAAATTGGCGACCGGTTTCTAATTCAGGGAGAGACCGGTCGGCGCTTTGTACGAAAACCGGTTTAATTTCGCGCTCATCCACGACCGAAAAACCGGGCTGTTGAAGCCCATTTTGCTCAGTTCATCGTCAATCTGCCGCAACAGGAAATTCAGTTGATGAACCATCAGCCACTGTCGTTTAATTTGTTGTTTGAGGGAGGCCGGAGAACGGGTGGCTGATGTTTCCTCCATTAACCGCCGGACTGTGGCGCGTAAATGGTATTGAATGACGACTAACCGGCCGGTCAGAATGTGGTCGGCAGGGTGTTTTTCCAGAAAAGTGATGCCGTCGGAGATAAGCTGGTTTCGGCGTTGAAGGTGTTGTGTTACGGTGATCCAGGCCTGATCTGCTTTGATCGACTCGTAGGATGCGGTTTTCATGATAATAGGTTATTTACAAGTTTTCAGTACGGTTAAGTCAAAAATAGTGAAATAATCCAAATAATATAGTGGTGGTGAAGAAGAAGTGAAGAATTTTAGTTGGCGGTAGTTTTTTGAAAACCGGGTCTTTCTTGTCGGTGATTTTGCGGATATTTGTAACCCATTCACTTTGCCGAATCCCACTATGAATCCTTCCATCCGGGCTCTCATTGTTTGCACCAACCACACGGATTATAAAACCAAACTGGAGAAAACGGGCCTTTGGTTAAGTGAACTGACTCACTTTTATGATGAATTATCAGACAAAGAAATTCCGTATGACATCGTGAGCCCGAAGGGGGGAAGAGTGCCCATTGATGCGCGGAGTTTGAAGCGGAAAGACAACACGAACGACAAATGGTACCACAATCCGGTAATGAAAGCGAAGCTGGAGAATGCACTCAAACCGGAGGAAGTGAATGCCGCGCATTACCAACTGATTTACTTTACCGGGGGGCACGGAACGCTTTGGGACTTTCCGGAGAACGACCTTCTTCAACAAATCACCCGGCAGATCTACGAAGGGGGTGGAATGGTCGCGGCTGTGTGCCACGGCGTGAGCGGGCTGTTGAATGTGCGCTTGTCGGATGGTAGTCTGCTGATTCAGGACCGGCAGATTACGGGCTTTGCCAACGTGGAGGAGCGGCTCCTGGGGCTGATCCATGAAGTACCTTTTTTGCTGGAAGACGAACTTCGGAAACGGAACACGCTTTACCGGAAAAGTCTAATTCCATTTTTACCCTTTATCGAAGTAGACGACCGGCTGGTGACGGGTCAAAACCCGCTGTCGGCCCGAAAAGTCGGCAAGAAAGTAATGGAAGAAATGGTTGAAAAATAAGAGAACTGGCAGGAGTGGTCCGGATTCTTTTCCGTTAAATCAGGGTGTTATTCAATAATCCGCTCTCCAAAACCTTCTGATAATACGGAAGTTTCCGGGTCTGCTTGATGGCGGGTAGCTGGGTTTCATGGTAGATATCCGTTCCGACGAAAGAGACCAGACGTTGATCGATCATCCATTCTGCCAGATTTCGGGCTTCCCGCGATGGCTGACCCGAGAGGGATAGAAGGTTTAACTGAAACTTAACACCCTGATAGTGAAGATCCCGCATCGTTTCTGGATTTTTTTGCAGGTAAATGTATTGTTCAGGATGAGCCATAACCGGCACCAGGTTCCGCTGTTGGAGAGCCGTAATCACCTTGTCCAGTTCGTAGGGCCGTTTGACCAGGCTGGTATCGAAAAGCAGATAGCGTTCGGTCGTACTTTGGCCAAACGTCAACAACTCGGCTTTGGAGTAAAGCATCCTGAGTAAATTGATGTCTACAAAATACTCGGCGGCTACTTCCACCTCGATGTTAATCTTTAATTTTTGCAATTCGTATTTCAGAATCGACGCGGCTGCAAAAATGCTGTCGGTGGTATTCTGGTAGAAACCGTCCATGATGTGGAGGGTTGCAACAACCTTCCGAAAACCCAGCGCAGAGAGTTCACGAAGCAGACTGATGCTGTGTTCGACCGAATCGGTTCCGTCCTGACTGCCCGGAAGCAGTTGGGCATGAACATCGACACGAAGCTCGGAAGCCGAAGCCGATGCGTCGGGCTTAGCGGTTTTTGTACGGGCACGAGTCAGAAATCCGAATGGCATTGGGGTATGTAACTAGAAAGTTAGGCGATTCATCTGCCGGACAATACTTTGGCACGGCACCCTCAATCTGCTTCTTTAATGGACATGAATCGTGCCAAAACTAACAATCTGGGTAGTACTCGTTTATTAAACGGATACAAAAAAACCGCTCGGGTGAGCGGTTCGGTACGAATCGGTAGGTGCCGGAAATTTAAGACACAGATTGCGGAAATAACTCACGAAAACGAGCCAACTGTTGGTCTTTATCAGACACGTTGGGGTTTTCGATGCCCCAGTCGATATTCAGATCAGGATCGTTCCAGATGATTCCCGATTCGCAGGCTTTGTTGTAGACATTGGTGCATTTGTAACTAAAAATGCTGTCTTCGAGGGCCACAAAACCGTGAGCAAAACCCTCCGGGATGTAGGCCATGTTGCTGGTTTCCGAATCCAGGATAAATGCTTCGTATTTTCCGAAGGTTGGCGAGCCTTCGCGCAAGTCCACGGCAATGTCCATCACTTTCCCGGTAATGACCCGGACCAGTTTGCCTTGTGCAAAGGGTTCGTTCTGAAAATGCAACCCCCGCAAGACTCCTTTGGTTGAAAAGGATTGATTATCCTGCACAAAATGAGCGGGAATGCCTAATTCGTGGAAAACCGGTTGATTGTATGTCTCCAGAAAACTACCACGGGAGTCTTTAAATGTCTTCGGGCGTAATTCGACCAACCCTTCAATCGACGTTTTGATGACCTGCATGAAATACTAATTGAGCATAAAGAACCGGTTTGTCCGGCATCAGCGGACAAATTTAGGAAACTCTGTCTACTTCCAGTAATTTTGAGTCTCACCTTTTTTACGGGCACCCAACTAATTTAACTTTAGCAGACGATCAACCTATGACGGCTAATGAGTTGTATACGACTATTTTAACTAAAAAATCTTATTTGTGCGTGGGTTTGGACACCGACATTCGCCGGATACCGACGCATCTTCAACGCGAACCGGATCCGGTGGCGGCCTTTAACCGACAGATCATTGAAGCCACGGCGGAGTATGCCGTGGCCTACAAACCCAATATTGCTTTCTACGAAGCCCAGGGGCCCCGCGGCTGGGAAAGCCTGCAAAAAACCCTCGAATTTATCCCTAAAAACTGTTTTACCATTGCCGATGCCAAACGCGGTGACATTGGCAACACCTCCGGTTTATACGCCCGTACGTTTTTCGACCCGGCTTCGTCGGGGCTGGATTTTGATGCCGTTACGGTGGCACCCTACATGGGCCGGGATTCCGTCGAACCGTTCCTCGAATTTGAAAATAAATGGGTGATTCTGCTGGCACTGACTTCCAACGCCGGTAGTTCGGATTTCCAGCAATTGCCCGTTGGGGGTGAAAAACTCTACGAAAAAGTGATCCGGACGTCGCAGACCTGGGCCGGGGCCGACCGGATGATGTACGTGGTTGGGGCCACCCGTGCCGACGAACTGGCGCACATCCGGACGCTCATCCCCGATCATTTTCTGCTTGTTCCGGGTGTGGGAGCGCAGGGCGGTAGTCTGGCTGAGGTGTCGCGTTATGGCATGAATCAGCAGTGCGGTTTGTTGGTCAATGCCTCCCGCAGCATTCTGTACGCGTCTGGCGGCACCGATTTTGCGCAAAAAGCAGCCGATGAAGCCCGGGCGTTGCAACAGGAAATGGCGGGGTACCTTTGAGTGAAGAGTTATGAATTAAGAGTGATGAGTGGGCGATTCGGAAAGAATGTTGGTGAGAAGTGTGACTTTTTGCCTTTTTCTCCTTCCAATGCTAAACAGTCGTGCTGTTTTTAACTCTTAACTCATAATTCTTAACTCTTTATGTCCGAAGAGTTTATTTATTTTCTCTGGCAATTTCACTATTTCCGTACTACCAATCTGCGGACGGAGGAGGGGGAGAGCCTGCGGGTGATTCATCCGGGGTATCGCAATCCGGATGCCGGGCCGGATTTTACGCACGCCCGCCTTTTTGTGGGGGAGGTCGAGTGGGTTGGAACGGTGGAAGCGCACGTGCGGGCTGGGGACTGGCTGCTCCACCGCCACCAGCACGACCGGGCCTACGACAACGTAATTCTGCATATTGTCTGGGAAAAAGAGTCTCTTGAGTTAAAGCGGTCGGACGGTTCGGTCATTCCGACCTTGTGCCTGAGCGAGCGGACGGATTTGACGCTCCTGCAACGGTATCAGACCCTGCTGGCCGAATCGGGACCCTTACCCTGTGCTGCTCAGATAGCCCGCGTAGAACCCCTGCGCCGGACGGCCATGCTGGATAAAGCCCTGCTGCAACGCCTGGAACGAAAAGCCGCCGGGGTGATGGCCCTGTTTCAGAGCACCGATCTGGACTGGGAGGAAACGACGTATCAGCTTCTGGCCGCAGCTTTTGGTTTTCAGGTAAATACCGAACCTTTTGGCCAGTTGAGCCGTCAGGTTCCGCTGAAGACCTTGCAAAAACACCGTAATACGCTTCTGCAACTGGAAGCAATGTTGTTTGGGACGGCCGGTTTACTGAACAGCGAAAAACCAGATGCCTATGAAGCAGAATTGCAGCGGGAATACCGTTTTCTGGCGGCCAAATACCAGATTGCCGCCAAAAGGTTACCCGCCTACGCCTGGAAATGGGCCAAGCTTCGTCCGGCCAACTTTCCAACGCTACGGCTGGCCCAGTTTGCCCAACTTCTGACTTTCCAAAACAGCCTGTTTTCAGTCTTGATCGAAACGGACGACAGCCGGGTTTTGCTGCGGCATTTGCAGGTTACGCCCTCCACCTACTGGCAAACGCATTATCGGTTTGGGAAAACATCCGATAGCGTTCTGGCTACGCTGGGGCAGAAAGCCGCTGAGAGTCTGGTTATTAACGCCGTTGTTCCGTTGCTGGTAGCCTATTCCCACCACAAGGATCAGCCCGAATACCGGGAGCGCGCCATCCGCTTGCTGGAACAACTTCCGGCGGAAGACAACCGCGTAACCCGGGTCTGGCAGGATTTAAACATTTCGGTTCGTACGGCATTCGATTCGCAGGCATCCATTGAACTGTACAAGAATTTTTGTCAGCCTAAAAAGTGTCTGTCGTGCCAGATTGGGGTGAGTTTGTTGCGGGAAGTAAGATAATTATAGGACTTTCGCCCCTAAAGGGGACTTGGTCACCGAATCACCCGGATGCAAAAAGTCCGGCAGCGGCCGACCGTCCTTTAGGGGATTTAGGGGCGAAAGTCCTAAATTCAAACTAATGATGCCCAATGTTAAAGTGAAGAGGCTAAGCGCTCTTAAAACACTTTTACATTGGGCATTCGACATTTTACATTCTGCGGTTACAAAACCTTAAAAGCCACCGGGGCCGCCGGTCAATGGATCTGTATCGCGCCGGTAGGTCGTGTTGCCTGAATTGGATCGGGTGTCATTATCTGTGTTCCAGGTGCGGTTTTCCTGAGTAGCCTGATCGTTCCGCCAGGCTACAGCATCAGCATTTTCTTCGGTTCCGCTGCCGGTTACACCCGAATAGCTGCTACCGCCTGGATACGTGCCGGTGGTCTGGCCATAGTCACCATCACGAACGGTGTCCCGCATCCGGTCGCGGATGCCATCCCGGTCGGTATCATCATCGTTGTCGGACTCCATTTTGGCGCGTTCATTGATGAACGATTCCGCAATTTCGGTCAGTTTCCGGTCTGTATTTTTTTCCTCCTCCAGACTTTCACTCAGGAGTTGAGCGGCATCGTGATATCCCAGCAAACGAGCCAGGGAATGCAGTGAGCCGTAGGCGGCAATTTCGTGGTGTTCAACTTTTTGTCCGGCAATGATCAAGCCGGCGTCGCGGGTCAATGAACCCGATTCGGTGTCGGCAATAACCAGATCGCCATCATCGATGAGCCCATCGATGGCATTGCAGTTTTTTTCGTCCGCATCGATCCCCAGTTGCTGGAAGATTTGCTCGATCCGGCGAATTTGATTTTCCGTTTCGGCAAGATGCATTTGAAAACCGTCGCGTACCACATCGGTGGTGGCCGCTTCGGCCATGTTTGGCAGGGCATCAGCAATTTGCTTTTCGGCATAATACATGCCTTTCAATTCGCTGATGAATAATTCACGCAGTGATGTGTCCGTGTCCCTCGTGCCAAAAAAATTCGCTAACTGTTCCGTGAAAGAAGCCATACAGGTAATCGATTAACAGGTTTAACATTGAGTTTATATGCTGTACTCAAATGCTATACCAGTAATTAATTGCCTGAAAAGTAATGAGTTAGTAGAAAGGTGCTGTGGACGTATTACCCCGTTCCGCGGATGGGATTCCTCGTAGAACCGGAAAGTCCGTAAGAAACCGCTACGAATTATTGATAAGACTAACGCCCGAACCCAGAAACACCAGGCCCACGATAAACGGCGCCAGAGATTCCCATTTCGTGATGCTCATGCCCAACACCGGTTTGGCATCCGACAGGAAAGCCACGCAGGCAAACAAGACGACGATGATGCCCAGAATGGTCAGTGTTGCGCCGAAAAAGCGCCGGAAGTTGTTCTTATCCATAGTATTTTGTGCGTTTGTGGTGGTTTCGTGTCGGATCTATTGCGGGCTTTCCGGGGAAGAGGAATCGTGGGATACGGACTGGTCAGCCTGAATGGGCAGCTCTTTGACGGGTTCCAGGCCCATTTTTCGGCCCTCTTCGATCATAAAAGGAATGGCGGCCTCCAGCGTGTTGACGACGGTTCCTTCCAGAATGGCTTCCCGAATGGCTACCTTGATCAGTCCGACTTCTTTCGACGGTTTCAGGCCAAAGGCTTCCATAATGAGTTCTCCGGTGATAACCGGCTGAAAATTGCGCAGTTTGTCCCGTTCGTCCAGCTCGCGGAGTTTGCGTTCCACCTTGTCGAAATTGGCGAGGTGTTTCTTGACGCGGTCGTAGTTTTTCGACGTAATATCGGCCCGGCAAAGGTTCATCAGCGCTTCCAGATCGTCGCCCGCTTCGATCAGCAGCCGCCGGAGTGCCGAGTCGGTAATCTGTTCTTTTACCAGGGCAATGGGCCGCAGGTGCAGCCGAACGAGCTTTTTAACAAACCGCATTTTTTCGTTCAGCGGTAACTTCATCTGGCGAAAAATGCCCGGAACCTGTTTGGCACCCAGATCCTCGTGGCCGTGAAACGTCCAGCCCACTTTCGGATCGAAGCGTTTGGTGGCCGGTTTGGCAATGTCGTGGAGCAAAGCCGCCCAGCGCAGCCAGAGATCGTCGGAGCGTTCGGCCACGTTGTCCAGCACTTGCAGCGTGTGGTAAAAATTGTCCTTATGCCCCTTGCCCTCAATGGTTTCAACGCCTTTCAACGCCAGTAGTTCGGGGAAAATGAGATCCAGCAATCCGGCGTGATACAGCAGTTTAAAACCGTACGACGGCTTGGCCGACAGAATAATCTTGTTCAGTTCGTCCGTAATCCGTTCCCGCGAAACAATCGCCAGCCGGTCTTTCATTTCAATAATGGCATCGAACGTATCCGGCTCGATGTCGAAACCCAGTTGCGATGCAAACCGGATGGCTCGCATCATGCGAAGGGGATCGTCGGAAAACGTGATTTTTGGTTCGAGCGGGGTGCGAATGGTTTTCCGGCGTAAATCGTCCAGACCGCCAAACGGGTCAAGCAACTGGCCGAAGTCGCTCTCGTTCAGGCTAATGCCCATCGCGTTGATGGTAAAATCCCGGCGGTTCTGGTCGTCTTCGAGGGTGCCGTTTTCAACCAGCGGTTTTCGCGAATCGGAGCGGTAGGATTCTTTTCGGGCGCCCACAAACTCCACTTCCCAGCCCAGCGAACGACTGCCCGGAACGGTTTCGGTAGCTTCGGTATACGTAGTTTGATCGGCGTGGGCAGGTAGCATGGCCGTTCCGAAATTCTTAAAGACAATCACCGGCACCTTCAACTCCCGGCCCACGGCTTCGGCCAGGTCAATTCCACTGCCGATGCACACAATATCGATGTCTTTCGACGGACGCTTTAGAATCAGATCCCGCACAAAACCGCCGATGACGTACGCACGAACGTCCAGCGCAGCCGCCTGACGGGCGATGACTTCAAAAATGGGATTGCTATGTAGGGTCTCCGTAAAGTTCATAGAACACAGGAATAACGAATCGTTCCGATCCTGGTCGGCAGTGGCGGTACGGCTCATTATTTTCGTAAAAAGGCTACTTCCCCTTTTGGACCTAACTCCATAATACGCGGCAGTTGAATTTTGGCAGGCAGTTCGCCCCACGAAATGGGCGGTTTTGCCAGACCGACCGGCCATTCAGCATCTTCAAACGGCAAGGTCAACAGCCCCCGGCCAAACGCGCCGATGAGCTGGCGCACCGATTCGCTGAGGGTTTTCCGCACCGGCACCTGCAACCGGAAGGCGTCGGGCAGGTTGATGCCGTTGTACAATAAAACCGTCAGGGGCATTTCGGCGAACTCGATCAGGTCCCAGGCCACATCCGGCACGGGCCGGACATAGAGGTTGAGCTGACCACTGTCGGAAATGAGAATGGTGGGAAGCGGGGCCGGAACCAGGTCTTTGCGGACATCCAGCAGATGTTCGACGGCTTCCGCATGGCCGGGATCGCAGGCCAGTGAAACCCCGGTTTCGTCGGCCAGCCGGATGAGTCGTCCCTGCCGAAGTTCGGCAACAATATCGCGTGGCGTTGGTGTCATAGTTGTAACAAGCCGCAAAAGTACGGCAAGTTTTTGGAAAGGTGTTTGAATTATAAGCAAACCGTCTTAGATTTCATTCAAATGTCAGTTTTTACAGCCCCTTATTCCTGACCCATGAATTTAGTAGTCGTTTCGCTTACTGCCCCTAAATCCCCTGAAGGGGACTTTTTGCATCTGGAAAAATTCGCTTCCAAGCCCCCTTCAGGGTCGGGGTCGCGCATGACTTTAGGGGTAAAAAAGACGTTTATTTTTGGAATTATCTACCTGCTCCTGTCCGTTTTAGGATACGCCCAGAAACCCGCTGCGGCTTCGAAAGAAACCGTTGCCTTATCCAAACTCTACATCATTCCCGACAAACGCTACATCATGCGGGGGGATGGGAAACCGTTTTTCTGGCTGGGAGACACGGCCTGGGAATTGTTTCACCGGCTGACGAAGGAAGAAGCCGATCTGTACCTGAAAAACCGGGCGGCCAAGGGATTTACCGTGATTCAGGCGGTGGTGCTGGCCGAACTCGACGGACTGACGCAGCCCAACCAGTACGGCCAATTGCCGCTGGTGGGCAACGACCCTACGAAGCCGAATGAAGCGTATTTCCAGCATGTCGACTGGGTGGTCAACCGGGCCACGGAGTTGGGGCTGGTCGTCGGGCTGCTGCCGACCTGGGGAGATAAATTCAATAAGAAGTGGGGAAAAGGTCCCGAAATTTTCAACACCGCCAATGCCCGAACCTACGGTGAATTCATTGGCAAACGCTACCGGGGCAAACCGGTCATCTGGATTTTGGGCGGTGACCGCAATCCGGAGGGCGAACAACGGCTGGCCATCGTCCGGGCGATGGCGGAAGGCATCAAGAAGGGCGACGGCGGCACCAAGCTCATGACCTATCACCCGCAGGGCGATAGCAATTCGTCGGGATTTTTTCACAGTGACAAATGGTTGAACATCAACCTGTTTCAGTCGGGGCACAGCGCCAGGAACAAGAAGAATTACGTGATGCAGCGGCAGAATTACGCGATGTTTCCACCCAAGCCGACGCTCGATGGCGAACCGCGTTACGAAGACCATCCGATTGCACACAAACCGGAGCAAGGCTATTTTGACGATTTTGATGTGCGGCAGGCGGCCTGGTGGGCGGTTTTGTCGGGCGGTTGTGGGCATACGTACGGCAACCACAACATCTGGCAGTTTTTCGACAACGACCGGAATCTGCCGGTTTCGGCTGCCCGAACGCACTGGAAACGGGCACTCGATCATGCCGGGGCGTTTCAGATGGGAATTCTACGCCGGTTGTACGAGTCGCATCCGTGGACGCGGCTGATGCCCGACGAGCGGCTGATTCAGAACACCAACCCCGACGACGGCAATCATCAGGTGGCCGCCATTTCGGAAGACGATAACTTCCTGTTTGCCTACACGCCCAACGGCAGTCCGCTGAAAATTGACCTTGCCCGGCTTACCGCTGCGCCGAACGTGCTGGCCTACTGGTATAATCCCCGCGATGGAAAGAGCCAGAAAATCGGTGTATTTCCGAATACCGGGCCGCAGGAATTCAAGGCTCCGATTGTCGGCCCAACCACGGACTGGGTGCTGGTGCTGGACGATGCGAAGGCACCTTTTGCAGGCTTTGGCTTAAAAAAGTAAGGAGAAGGCGGGTTACATTGTATGGCCAAAAACCGCCATTTTTTCCGCGCCAATGTCCTGCCCCAACGCCCGGATGATGTGGGAGATCAGCCGGTTTTGACCGCAACAGTCTCCGGTAAAATCCGTACGGTATTTTTTAGCGATGTAGCGGTCGTGCGGGCAGCCGCCGTTGCAGATTCCGTAGTGTTTACAGGCCGACAGCCGCTGGAGATTGTCCCGTTCCTGTCGGCGCAACTCCCGCATTTGGGGCGATTTAAACAGCGTATCGAAATCGGATTCCAGGATGTTGCCGAGGTTATACATCGGATCGCCGACGTATTTATCGCAGTGGTAAACGTCACCTTCGGGTTCAATGTGGTAATAACCGCCGAGGCAATTGCCGGCCAAGGTGCAGACCTGCGGATTGCCCCGCATCACCGAACGCACAATGCCGTCGATCTCGCGCACCCGAATGTCGGGGTTGTCGAGGGCGTACCAGTGGTCGAAAATCCGGATCATAAACTCTTCGTAGTCTTCCAGCGACAGGTAATCGGTCGTTGCGCGTTCGCCGGAGTTCTGGCCGATGAGGTTGTCGGGAACGGCGGGCAGGAACGAGAAGTTGTCGACTTTTAGATCCCGGGTGATGAAATCAAAGATTTCGGGAGCCGGTAAACGCTTGGTGTTGTCGTTCAGCACCAGCAGAACGCCGTGGCCGATTCCGTATTCTTTCAGCAAATCGATGCTTTTGATCACTTGCTGAAAACTCCCTTTTCCCGAAGCAAAAGACCGGTTGCGGTTGTGAATTTCCTCGGGGCCATCCACGCTGACGCCCACCTGGAAGTGGTTTTTTCTGAAAAATTCACACCATTCCTCCGTGAGCAGCGTGCCGTTGATCTGGACGCTGTTGAGGACGTATTGCCCTTCCTGAATAAAGGACTGCTGCAAACTGAGCGCCCGGCGAAAAAAATCGATGCCCAGCAGCAGCGGTTCGCCCCCGTGCCAGATAAAATTGATGACCTTGTAGCGTTTGGCGCGAAAGGCCTTCGCGACGATGTTGGCCAGAATTTCGAAGGAAATAACCGTTCCGCGCGAGCGCCAGTCGTGGCAGTAGGAGCAGCGCAGGTTGCACTTTCGGGTCGATTTGATGATCAGGCTGAGGGAGTTGTCCATGATAGAGGTTGTTGTAAGGCGGTTCGGAAAGGGAGTGGGAAACCGAAGAATCCCTTCTGGTCAGGATTCTCCGGCGGGGGATGGCAAGCGGTCTCAGGACATGCCTTTGAGCCGGTCTACGAGTTTGATCTCTTCGTCCGAAAAGCCGATGGCATCAGCGAAATCCTTGAACGAATTCAGCGGGCTGGTTTCAAACCGGGGAATATCGACGATGATCCGGAACCAGAAACGAACCCAGATCCGGAACCAGATGCGCAGGTTGAGGTTCTGCACCAGCGCGTCCTGGAGCGCCAGCCCCGCTTCATCGGTTTTGATCTGGTTCCGTAATTCCAGGGGAACCATCTCGCCTTTCCGAATCGGAATCTCGGCGTCCGGGGACGATATTTCGAGCCCTTTTCGTTCTTCGTACATCGCTTTCGCTACTTCCTGAATCAGCCTTTTCCCGATTTCCTGCTGGCTTTTCGGGTCTTTGGCCAATTTTTCCAATGCGTCGATCTGCTCTTTCAGCGGTCTCTTCTCCATGGTGTTTAGATTTAGTTTTACATCGATATAAATAACTGACCAACAGTATTTTATTGGCCGATGTAAAGTTTGTTAATTCAGGAGAATTACGCTTTTACGGATGTTCCTAACCTTTCAACGCATGTTCCAAAAACTTGAACGGATGTTCCGAAAGCGGTTTGAGTTCATGGGTTTCCTGATACCGCCGGGGGCAAACGCCGAAGACCTCCGTAAACCGTTTGGTGAAGTAGCTCAGGCTGTTGAAGCCAACGGCGAAGGCAATCTCTGAAATGGTCAGATCCGTTTGATCGAGGAGCAGATCGCGGGCTTTCGTCAGCCGGACATACCGGATAAAGGCGGTGGCCGACATGCCGGTTTTGGCGGTGAGCCGGCGGTAGAGGTTGGTGCGGCTCATTGCGGCCGATTCGAGCAGATCCGTCACGCTTAAGTCGGGATTGTCGATGTTTTGTTCGATCTGACCCCACAGCTTCAGCACGGTATGGTCTCGGACGGCAACAGATTGAAACGGATTCATGGCTTTCTGGATGAACGGTGTGAATGTGGATAAATCGGACGTTGGCAAACCCGGTTTATCCCTGATGTTCTAGCCAGTCTACTTTGGGAGGTGTACTTGCGGGGGTAAATAAATACAATAATTTCCTGGAAAGAGATCGGGTTTTAGTATTCGGTTTGGCAAACACCAGTCGGAATAATCCCTTATTTCAACATCCACAAAACCGTGCTGCTCACCCAGTAAATGTCCTCAAAACCGTTCTGGACGCCATTTAGCCGCTGGCGGAGCGTTTCGGAGGTAAAGGGCTGAGCTGGTTTGGGCGTGGTGCGTTTGCTGGAAAAAAAGAACCATTTCCCATCGGGAGAAACGAAGGGGCAGTAGTCGATTTGCTTCGAATTAAACGGTTCGGGAAGCATTTTGGCGGCTTGCCACTGGCCGGCCGGGTCGCGAAAACTGATATACAAATCGCCCCGCCCCAGGCTTCCCGGTCGTCCGTACGCCGTGTAGATAATAAACCGTTCTCGGGGATCGACGAAGGCATTGAACTCGAAATTTTTCGAGTTAACGGTTGCCGGCAACCGTTCCGGGTTCTGGTATTGCCCGTTTTGCCAGCGGCTGACGTACAGGTCTTCTTCGCCCAGGCCATTGGCGTAATTGGCCGTAAAGTAGAGATTACCGTTTTGGGCGATGCTGGGGTAATACTCGTCTTTGTCGGTATTGATCGGCCCGTCCAGCCGAATGGGTTCCTGCCAGATTCCGTTTTTTCGATCTGAAAACCAGATGTCGTAATCTTTTGGGGGATCTCCCGGTTTTTTGGGCCGGTTGGACGAGAAAAAAATGCGGGTACCATCATGAGCCAGAAACGGTTCGATGTCATTGAATTGACCCGAAAAAGAGACCACTTCGGGCTTGCTCCAGACGCCTTTCACGTTTCTGGAAAAGAGAATGACGCTGATTTCACCGGCCTGCCCCTGGATCGTGAAATACACCTCATCCTGTTTCGCCGAAATTGCCATATCGCGTTCCAGATACGGCCCGGAAATGAAACCGGGAGCGAAAACTTTGGGCGTTTCGCCGGGCTGATCGGCGGTGAAAAGCGCCTTCGACTGCGCTAAAACCAGACTGCTGACTGTGTAAAAAAAGAGGAAGGAGAGGAGATGGCGATGCATGGGAAATGGGAGAATGTAAAATGGGAGTAACCGGAAAATTGCCTTTTTGAGAAGGGTAGTCTATACTTGCAAAGAAAGATTCGAACACGGACAGGGTACGGGTATGAACGCAGGCATTGGTAAATATCTGATCGGAATTGGGGTGGTGATAGTCCTGATCGGGCTGATCGTCTATTTCTTTGGCGACAAACTGGGCTGGCTCGGTCGGTTGCCGGGCGACATTCGCATCGAAGGCAAAAACGGCGGTTTTTATTTCCCGATTGTCACCTGCATCGTCGTCAGCGTTCTGCTGAACCTCATTTTTGTTTTGATCCGGAAGTTTTTCGGGTAGCGTTGGTATCGTCCGGGCTGGCCGATCGGCTCGACGGGCGGGTGTCCGGATCGTCGGGAATGCGGGTTACTTTATTGATATAGAACACCTCACGCGGAGGAGCGAGGGAGCGATCGGTCGAAATTTTCTGAAATCCGCAGGCCAGAAAATGGCCGTCATACCAGGCTTCCAGTTGTTCGTTTTCGGAATAAACCACTTTTTCGTTTTCCCGCAGTTTCTTCAGCGAATACTTCTCCTGTTCCCGCACCACCTTGCCGCCCTGAATCACCTCCGCGTGGATTTCGCCGTCGTGCGGATAGGCCAGAACGGTTGTGTTGCCCTGTCGGGAAACCTGCACCATCTGATTCAAATCATAGCTGCTCAGATCGGGAATAGGCAAAGAATTGTCCCACAGCAGTTTGCCTTTTTTGTCAAAACCGCACAGAAACGCGTGCGTATAGCGGTAGCCTTCCTGATAGCGATCAAAGGAGCGCCCGGCGCCCAGATACGGATAGGAACTGCCCCGGTATTGGGGGTAGTAGACTTCCGCAATCAGCATCAGCCCTTCGTCAGTCGGCACCAGGTCATGCACCAGCAGTCGATACCGGAACTTGGTGTCTTTGCCCTGGTCTTTCCGACGCGCCAGCCGCTCGATCATCTTCTGCTGGCGTTTGGGTTTCATGTAGTTGAAGAAATTCTGAAGCTCCGAAAAGTCGATATAACGCGTGTCTTCGGTCGGGGTAATCACCGTGCTTTCGCCCACGGGCGACGCGGCATTGCGGATTCGCGTGATGTAAACCCCCTGCGAATAGGGCGTGCAGTCGTTGGAATAGTTGCCGACGAGCAGCGATTCCTCGTCGTTGAGGGGAAGCAGTTTGCCCGAAATCAGGCTGTGTTTGTTGCCGTCCAGATTCACCGTCCGGATCAGTTTGCCCTCGTACGAATACGTCCGAACCGTAAACTCGCAGTTTCGCTGGTGCGTGGCATCGGTCATGACGTGTACCAGTCGCCGTTGTTCATCGACTTCGATGTTGTTGAGCTGAATGTGGTTGGTATACAAACCGGGTAACACTTTGGAAGTCAGGTCGAAAAACGAGAATGACACCACCACCGGCCGGGAGCGGTAATAGCCGCCGAGGTAGGCGATGTTATCCAGCACCTTGAAATGAAAAATATCCATAGGCGTCACCAGATCGCCCCGGTAGGTTTCCATCGTTCCGTCGGTGAGATTGACTCGCAGGATGGCAATTTTCTCGTTGGCGGTTTCTTTCAGTAGCCAGTAGAGATAATGTTCCGTGCGGGCCGACCGAACCGGTTCGTAGAAGGCATCAATTTTATAATCCGTCGACCAGAGCAGTTTGAGGTCGGTATCGTAGCGTTTGAAAGAAAACTTGGTGGGGGCTGACGAGTAGTAATCGCCATGCCGGACGTTCACCAGAACGCCCTGATCCCCGAGCGTCGTCACGTCGAAAAACTCCTCCGAATTCTGACTAATGGGCAATTCCAGGCGGATGGAAGGCTCAAATTGGGCCATCGCGGGAATACATGCCACCAGCATCCAGCACCACAGCCCTATCGTGAGACGATTGATCATCAGCATTTTGATTAAGTACTGATTAAAGGTACGTATTCCGCCCCTTTTGTCAAATCAAACAGCGGCTTTTTGCGTGAATGGAAATTCTCAATTCCGTACTATTAAATAGGCAGAAAGTGACTTGTTGTACGCCCGTCCGTCAAATCTGGGAAACTTCTATTCAAACCCTCAGACTATGGTTTCGGCGAAAAAAAAGCTGTTTGATCAACTTGCGGCCATCCGGCGGTTATCCCCGGAAGCGTTGCATGAGTTGGAAATACGGCTTGTTTTCCAGCGCTTGCCGGAAGGTACGCACTTGCTCCGGGCCGGCGAAACCGAAGAGCGGATTTACTACATCGCCCGGGGCTTGGTGCGGGGCTATTGCCATGACGAAGAAAAGGAAGTAACGACCTGGCTCGCGGAAGAAGGCTATTATGTGTATTCGAGTTCCGGTTTTCTACTCAACAAACCATCCAATGAATCCATCGAAGTCCTGGAGCGAGCCGAACTGTTTTACATTACCCGACAGGATCTGGACTATTTGCACCACCGTTTTCAAGAGTTTAATCACCTCAGTCGACGGATTCTTCAGCACCGTATTATCATCCAGGAAGACCGGTTGCGTTTGCTGCGGCAGAGCAAGGCTGAAAAACGGGTTGAGCAGTTTCGGAAACAATTCCCGGAGTTGTGGAAACGGGTTCAGAACCAATATATTGCGTCCTATCTGAGGATTGATCCGGCCACCTTAAGTCGGCTGCTACGGAAACGATAAGCTGGAAGTCTTTAAAATGTAACTGATTGTTTTTAGGCTGTTAACTTAAGCGCTACGCAAGAATAATTTCCTAAAACGATCTTTATTTTTTGATGTTTGTCAGACGGTTTTTGACAAATGTCAAGTGGTTTTCGGGGATCAAGAGCAAAAGTTGTGGAGCATCTTGGTTTAAGCATATAACTGCGTTAATCGATAAAGGAAAAACTCGACGTTTCTTACCCCTCTGAACTGAGCCCGGAAGGCTTTGATCTTGGCATTGAAGGATTCAGCCGACGCGTTGGTGCTGCGATTGTCAAAGTAGTTCAAGATCGTATCATAATGGTTCTGAATCGAACGGGCTACCGTGTTGAAAGCCTTGAAT
>NZ_QOWE01000049.1 GCF_003334855.1 Larkinella punicea | reverse complement strand
CTGTTATGTCGTCGAATTGGTTGTTTTGGTACTTCTGTCCACTACGTCAAAGAACATATTTTCCACGTTTGGAAAACGGTGACTGAGAACCCGAAAACGAGCGTTTCAATCGGTAAGCTATTTTTTTTCTACTCTTTCCCCGATTTGGGACTGCAAAGGTAAGAGAAGGTTTTGAAAAATCAAAATAAAAAAGAAAAAATAATTTTTGGCTGCTTTTTCTTTTTTAACCCCTAAGCCTTTGTATATCAACTGCTTAGTTGCCCTTGCCCCGCGTCGTATCCCCGATTTGGGACTGCAAAGTACCGCATTATTTTAACCTTTGTCAAGACCTCTAACCAAAATAAATGTAGAATACTTTCTACATTGCTGACTATTAGGCGGTAAGAACGGAATTTATTTTTTCCTGAGGCTCCGAAAACCGGATTGAGTGGATAAAATCATGAATTGCTGCGGTTTTATTTTCCTGATTTTGCTCCAGCAAACGGACGAATGCGCTCCCAATGATGGCCCCATTGGCATACTGACTAGCGGTTTGAAAGGTCGAATAATCCTGAATTCCGAAACCAATCAGGCGCGGATTCTTTATTTTCATTGCTTCGATCCGGCTGAAATAGGCTTTCATTTCGTCCGTGATTCCCTTTTGTGAGCCTGTCGTACTGGCCGATGAGACCATATAGATGAACCCATTCGTTAACTGATCAATCTGTCGAATACGGTTTTCAGTTGTCTGGGGCGTTATCAGGAAGATATTTTGCAACCCATACTGATCGAAAATGGCCTTGTATTCCCGTTCGTATACATCAATTGGCAAATCCGGCACGATGATTCCATCTACACCCACCTCGGCACACTGCCGGCAAAATGCTTCCACTCCGAACTGAACGACCGGATTTAGATAGCCCATCAACAAAATTGGCACCCGAACCTTCTGCCGAATTCCCTCAAGTTGCTCGAACAAAACCCGCAATGACATCCCGTTGTGTAACGCTTTCTGATTGCTTTGCTGAATGGTTTCGCCATCGGCAACCGGATCCGAATACGGCATTCCGATCTCGATCAGGTCAACACCGGCTTCCTGCAACGTCTCCAAAATCGGTGCGGTATCGTGCAACTGGGGAAAACCGGCGGTGAAATAAACGTTCAGAATCTGTTCGGACTTCTTTTGAAACAATGCGGTAATGCGGTTCATGGCAGTGTTTTTTAGGGAATGGAATGCTTTCCCGCCAGCTTTTACCTGGCGGAAGATTACAGAGTACGTGTGATGGTTATTTTGGAAGACGAGTCGTGTAGGCGGCTAAATCTTTATCGCCACGGCCTGAAAGGCAAATCACGACGGTTTCGTCCGGGCGGGCTTTCAGTTTGGGCAAACAGGCTAAGGCGTGTGATGACTCCAGGGCCGGAATGATTCCTTCCAGACGGCTCAATTCAAAGGCCGATTCCAATGCTTCCTCGTCAGTAATCGCGTAAAACCAACCACGACCGGAAGAAAACAAATGAGCGTGTAAGGGTCCAATACCGGGATAATCCAAACCGGCGGAGATCGAATAGGGTTCGACGACCTGGCCATCTTCGGTTTGCATCAGGATGGTACTGCTTCCGTGCAAAATACCGGGTTTCCCCAGGGCAGTCGTCGCAGCCGAATGGCCCGATTGTACACCCTGACCGGCCGCTTCGGCAGCAATCAGTTTCACCGACGGTTCGTCCAGATAATGGTAAAAAGCACCGGCAGCATTACTCCCTCCACCCACGCAGGCAATGACATAATCGGGATTGGCCTGACCAGTTTTTTCCAGCAATTGCTTGCGGGTTTCTTCGGAAATAATGGACTGAAAACGAGCTACCATATCCGGATAGGGATGCGGCCCAACGACCGAACCGATCACGTAATGGGTATCGACCGGATTATTGATCCAGTGGCGCATGGCCTCGTTGGTAGCATCTTTCAGGGTTTGACTTCCGCTGGTGGCCGGAACGACCGTTGCCCCCAACATTCGCATCCGGTCGACGTTGGGCTTTTGGCGCTCCATGTCGATGCTACCCATATAGACAATACACTCCAGACCCATCAAGGCGCAAACCGTCGCCGTGGCAACGCCGTGCTGACCCGCACCGGTTTCGGCCACAATCCGTTTTTTGCCCAATCGCTGGGCCACCAGAATCTGGCCGACGGTATTGTTCACTTTATGAGCACCCGTATGACACAGGTCTTCGCGCTTCAGGTAAATTGTTGTGTTGTAAGCGGCTGACAGACGACGGGCATGAAAAAGTGGGGTTGGACGACCCACATAATCGGTCAGTAAATCCCGCCATTCCTGTTGAAAAGCCGGATCGGAAATTATAGACAGATAATTTTGGCGTAGTTCCTCTACGTTTGGATAAAGCATTTCCGGAATGAATGCGCCACCGAATGTGCCGTAGTATCCCCGTTCGTCGACCTGAAAAGCTGATTTTACTTCTGTAGTTTCCATTGTACTCAAAAACAAGTATGCAGTAACTGTAGAACCGCACCGATTAGGATTACCGGGCAATTTTTGATTACTATCTATTTAAATAAGGCAGAAAAGCCTGTAAGACCGCAAAATGCGGTCTCTGAATGTATAAATATCTCAATAGATTGCGGGTTAAGCGACGGTTTCCTCTTCTTCGATAGGTTTCAGTCCGGTAATGATCGCTTTGACCAGTTCGATGTCTTTCAGACCCGGGCTCATTTCAACCTTGCTGTTAATATCAACGCCATACAGCTTCAGGTGTTTGAGTTTATCCAGAGCGTCAAGACTTTCCGCATCGATGCCGCCACTGATAAAAAACGGTTTGTCGTTATCGTAGCGATTCATCAAACTCCAGTCGAACGAGATGCCGTTGCCGCCAAACTGATCGCCTTTTGCATCGAACAAAAAGAAATCACAGGACGGTTTGTAATTGTTCAGCATGCTGAAGTTGAACGTTTCATCGACCGAAAAGGCTTTGATGACGCTGACACCCCGGTTCCGCAGATTCCGGCAGAAGTCGGGCGTTTCAGTTCCGTGCAACTGAACGTATTGCAGGTCGTACTTTTTAACGCTGCGCAGAATGTAATCCGGGCTGGCGTTGACAAATACACCCACTTTTTTCGTGCTGCGCGGAAATGATTTCAACAGTTCAGCGTCCAGTTCTTCACCAACAAACCGCAGTGATTTGTCGTAAAAAATAAATCCCATAAAATCGGGTGCCAGGGCGAGCAAATCACGGATGTTGTCGGAATCCCGCATTCCACAGACTTTTACTTTCATACGATATAGTGTTTTTGAGATAATGGATGCAACTGGTTCAATTCATCGAGTAAGTGCTGCAAAGCCTGTGCCGGGTCAGCGGTTTTCATAAACGTTTCGCCGATCAGAAAGCCCTGATAACCGACTTGCTGAAGCGCCAGAATGGATTCGGCCTGCTGCAAACCGCTTTCGGAAATTTTGACGAATGAATCGGGAATTAACGTTGAAAGCCGGACGGACGTTGACAGATCGGTCACAAACGTTTTCAGATTGCGGTTATTGACACCCACCAGATCGACGGTTTCGGTCAAATGGCTGGCCAATTCCTCCTCATCGTGAACTTCAAGCAGTACTTCCAGACCCAAATCGTGCGCGACCTGGCAGTACTGTTGAACTTGTTCGGGCGTCAGGCAGGCGGCAATGAGCAAAATAAAATCCGCACCGATTGCTTTGGCTTCTACAATCTGGTACGGATCGATGATGAAATCCTTCCGGATAATCGGGGTTGACGGATTAGCCTGTCGCGCCTGGATCAAATCCTCAGACGTACCGCCAAAAAACGGTTCGTCCGTTAAAACCGACAGACAGGCGGCACCGGCCCGGACGTAACCCGCCGTGGTGTTGGGCACCAGAACCTGATCGTTGATGATGCCTTTGGAAGGAGATTTTCGCTTGAATTCGGCAATAATACCCGATGAACCGGGTCGCCGAAGCGCGTCGTAAGCACTCAGCGGCTGTCGCTTAAACTGCGGCCGTTGTTCGAGCTCCCGTTGGGATACGACGGTTTTCTGGTAGTCTACTTCGGTTCGCTTCCGCTCAATAATCCGTTCAAGTACGTCCATTCTATTCTTTATTCCGGTGGTATTGCACTTTGTAATTTTCTTTACAACCGATTCAATTCTTCTTTAGCCTTAAGCCGCCAATAATTTTTTAAGGCTGTCCAACGCCCGCTTGCTTTCCAGCGATTCCCGCGCCTGCTGAATGCCTTCCTCAACGGTTTTCGCCCGTTCGGCGGCTACCAGGGCCATAGCGGCATTGGCAATAACCGCATCCGTTTGGGCGGAGGTGGCTTCGTTGTTCAACACATTCATAAAAATACGGGCAGAATCTTCGACGGACTTACCCCCGGCCAATTGTTCAGGCTGAAGTTGGGGCAAGCCGATTTGGTGCGGAGTCAGCACTTGCTCAGCGTGTGCGGTGATCGTTTTAAAGGCGCCGGTCAACGACACTTCATCATAGCCATCCAGAGCGTGTAGGATCATAAACCGCTTAGGCGTTTGCTGATAAAGATACGCATACAATCTGGCTAATTCAAGACTGAACACGCCAACGAGCTGTTTTTTCGGGAAAGCCGGGTTCACCATCGGCCCCAAAACGTTAAAAAATGTCTTTACACCCAATTCTTTCCGAATCGGCCCGACATTTTTCATCGCCGGGTGGAAGAGGGGCGCATGCAGAAAACAAATGCCGGCGGTTTCGACTTTTTTCCGCAGCACATCATAATCATTTGTAAACCGGTAACCCAGAAATTCCATGACCGTCGACGACCCGCACATCGACGACACGCCGTGATTGCCGTGTTTGGTAATCCGCTGCCCGGCACCCGCCACAACAAAAGCCGACAAGGTTGAAATGTTGAAGGTATCCTTGCCATCGCCACCGGTTCCGCACAAATCCATGACGTCATATTCCGACAAATCGACAGGCAGACACAGTTCCAGCATGGCATCGCGGAAGCCTTCGAGTTCCTCGACGGTAATGCTCCGCATCATGTAAACTGTTAGAAATGCGGCAATTTGCGAGGTATTGTATTGTCCGGTACTGATTCCGATCAACACCCGCCGGGCTTCTTCTTTGGTTAAGGTCTTGTATTCGAACAGGTGATTCAGTATTTCTTTCATGAGGTTAATAGAAATAGGATGCGTTATTTATCTTTTGATGCAAAGCATTTGGTTGCCATTCTTCTGAAAATGATACGGTACTTCTACCAATTCAAATGAAAACCCGTTCTTCCAGTACTCATCCGAAACGGCATTTACATACGGCGAAAGCTGACCACTTAAATCCAGTAACGGAAAAATTCGTACCTCATTGGCAACGCGCAACAATTCGCTAATGGCCTGTTTATGAAACTCTTCTGACAAATGCGTCGTATACAGAAACAGAAAATGCGAACAGAGCGCCAAATCAAAGGAATGATCCGGGAAAGAAAGTTTGGGTAGCGATTCTGTCCGATAGCGTCCCTGAAGCTTCCCGGTTTCGTAATCAGCCAGGAATAAATTCATCGACTTCATCCGCTGATTTCCCAAATCATCCGCATCCCGAAAATCCGTCCAGTTGTACTGAGACGCATTGGATCGGGTTTGCTCAACCACCGTACCGTACGTTTTCTTAATCCGGGAAGCGATTTCATCCGTTGAAAAAGCATAAACCGGATCAATTGAAATCACGGAGTGCCCCAATTCCGTCATTTCAGCGTTGAAACTGGCCGGGCCGTCGCCAACGCCGAGGACGGTTTTGGCCAAATCTGCTTCGGTTAAGTTGAACATTCGCCGGTATTCGGCCAGCGAACGGCCCCAGGGAACAACAGAATCCAGAATCATGCGTTCAACCAGTTTTCCAGCATCTGTTTTCCGTGCTGCGTTAACACCGATTCGGGGTGAAACTGAACACCCCGCACGTCATATGTTTTATGCGCCACGCCCATTACGCGGCCTTCTTCGTCGACCGCCGTAACCGTCAACTCGGCCGGAATACTTTCGGGAATAACCGTCCAGGAGTGATACCGCCCCACCAGCAATTCATTTGGCAATCCATTGAATAACCGTTCGGTGGTATTTTCTACAAAGGTGCGATGCGCAACGCCGTGGTAGACATCCGTCATGTTTTCCAGCGTCGCACCAAACGCTTCGCTGATTCCCTGATGGCCGAGGCAAATGCCTAAAATGCTTTTGGTAGGCGCATAGGTGCGAATAATTTCCTGCATAATGCCAGCTTCCGACGGAATCCCGGGACCGGGCGACAACAATATCTTGTCATAAGTATCTACATCTTCCAGCGAAATTTTGTCATTCCGATACACATCAACGGTATGGCCCAACTCGCGAAGAATATAGACGAGGTTGTACGTAAACGAATCGTAGTTATCGATAACCAGCACTTTCATAAAAACCGTTGTTTTAGATTGTTTCAGCCTGTTTCATGGCCGTCCGCAAGGCCATCAATTTGTTATGTACTTCCTGCAATTCACTTTCCGGATTCGATTTGGCAACCACGCCAGCGCCGGCCTGATAATGTAACGTATTGTTTTTGCTGAGGAACGTCCGGATCATGATCGCCTGATTGAAATCGCCACTGAAGTCCATGAAACCAATGCACCCGCCGTAAAACCCACGGCTCGTTTTTTCGTACCGATCAATCAACTGCATCGCCATGTGCTTGGGAGCACCCGACAAGGTTCCGGCCGGAAAAGTTTCGCCCACAATCCGCAACGGTTTTGTATTCTCATCCAGTTCACCCACGACTTTCGACACCAGGTGAATGACGTGCGAGTAATATTGCACCTCTTTAAAGGTTTCAACTTTAACGGTTTTGCAATTCCGGCTCAGGTCATTCCGCGCCAGATCGACCAGCATCACGTGTTCGGCGGTTTCCTTCGGATCGTTATGCAGTTTTTGCGCCAATTCCGCATCCGCTACATCATTGCCAGTCCGGCGAAAGGTGCCGGCAATGGGATAAATGATGGCGTTCTGTCCTTTAATAACAATCTGAGCTTCCGGCGACGATCCGAACAATTTATAATTGCCATAATCAAAATAGAAGAGATAAGGCGACGGATTCAGCGAGCGCAGAGCGCGGTAGACGTTAAATTCATCCCCCCGAAAAGTTGTAGAAAACTTACGAGAAAGCACAATCTGGAATACGTC
Source organism: Larkinella punicea (assembly GCF_003334855.1). Lineage (GTDB taxonomy): Bacteria > Bacteroidota > Bacteroidia > Cytophagales > Spirosomataceae > Larkinella > Larkinella punicea. The sequence continues at coordinate 1,151 of NZ_QOWE01000049.1, read as the reverse complement.
GCCCCGGTGGCAATGTTCGATTCCTTTTTGAATAATTTCCAGGAATTGCTCATCCGTAAAATTAGACTGTTCATCCTGCGTAGTTTGGAAGGAATAGGACGGAAAATTGCGGTTTTTAATAAGGGTTTCAATGTAATCAAGAGTATGGGGAGCAGGCTCCTGACCTTCTTCCAAATACGAATGCTCAAAAAGATAGAGTTCGTCTTTAAAATGGTTGATCGCAATTACATACCGAAATGCCTGGTAAACGACCAGCGGCACGTCGTTTTCGGCTCCATCCGCTTTCAACGAAATATCTTCAAAAAACTGAACCGCATTGTAGCCAATGTGACCAAAAAGGCCATTGGTAATAAACGGAAACGGGAATTTCTGATACTGAAATCCGGCTCTAAAGTCTTCGATTTCCGTCAGCAAGTCATCTTTTGGAGAAATCTCGACGGATTTTGACGTAGCGTTTGGATAGTCAATCTTTATAGAATTACCATCAAATTCAAATTTTGCAACGGGATCAAAACAGATGTACGAATAGCTGTTGTCATTCCCGTGGTAATCTGAGCTTTCAAGCAGAATACTGTTGACAAACTTATCTCTCAGGCGAAGATAAATACTGACAGGTGTCAAAGTGTCAGCCAGCATCTTGCGGTAGGAACTGGTCACCTTGAAGGCCGGTTTTTGTTCTTTAAAGGGTGCAATCATGATTGAAAAGGAAATGGTTAGAAAACAAAAAAAGCCCACTGGTTTGAACAGTGGGCTTTCGAAAGAACCAATAGGATCGGTTTTACAAAGCATGCGCTGACTGTTCAACTTCGATTGAAGAAGAACGCCACCAAAGATTAGAAGATGTTAATCCAAAACGCATGGTTACAAATGTTTTTTAAGTCGGGGTGGCGGGATTCGAACCCACGACCTCTACGTCCCGAACGTAGCGCGCTACCGAGCTGCGCTACACCCCGATAGGCAAAGGTAATTATTTTGTAAAAAAGAAAAAAGTATACCCATCTCGGTTTAAGGAGATGGGTACATTGTAATCTGTGGTGGCGGCAACCTACTCTCCCGGAAGTGACTCCAGTACCATCGGCGTAACGGGGCTTAACGGCTCTGTTCGGTATGGGAAGAGGTGTTCCCCCGCACCCTTGCCACCATCCCAGCTC
>NZ_QOWE01000048.1 GCF_003334855.1 Larkinella punicea | reverse complement strand
TTCAATGCCAAGATCAAAGCCTTCCGGGCTCAGTTCAGAGGGGTAAGAAACGTCGAGTTTTTCCTTTATCGATTAACGCAGTTATATGCTTAAACCAAGATGCTCCACAACTTTTGCTCTTGATCCCAAAAGTTTCAGTATATACAAGTAGTGACTTTCGCATCAATCCCCCTCACTTCTTCTCCCCAAACTCCTCAACCCACACCCGAATCTTCCGATCCGGCATTTCGGCGATTTCCATCAGGAACGTGAGTTGGCCCGCTTTGCCTTCGATGGTCAGCGTCACGTGGCGCTCTTCACCAGACGGTTCTTTAAATAACGCTTTCATCACGGTTTTCCCTTCCTTGTACGGAACGCTCCAGATGCAGGTTGTCGACTGAATGGTGCCGTTCATTTTTTGATCGGCATTACCCGGTACTATTAAGACGTCGGTTTTCCCAATGTCAATGGTGCATTGCTCGTCCACCGTCCGCTGAACCACGCCAGCGGCATCCAGGTATTCCGTTTTTGAGGTGGTCAACTTAACCTCCTTGTCGCATTGGCCAAAGCTGAAGATGGTACTGAAAAGCAGGGAAAAGAAGAAGAGGAACGTTTTCATCAGGATTTGTTGGTTTAGCGTGAAGGCTTCAAATATAAAAATCTTTTCGAATACTATGCAAAACCAAGTACCTTTTATTGCATTGTATTGGATAAATGGTTAACTCCCTGGATAAATGGCTTTTCGAAAGGTGAAAACCGCCCGAATTTTGACTTTCCCGGTTGGACTGGCTATCTTTCAGGGAAAATCTTCACCGATTTTTCTACCCAAAATCCTAAACCACTTTCGTATGAGTACTTCCCGTCGAGACGTCTTAAAAATGACTGGCATGGCGTTGGCCAGCAGCGTTTTACCCGCCGTCACTATTTTACACCCCCAACGTTCATTTGCCGGTATCAACAGCGACACCCTAAAAGTCGGCCTGGTCGGCTGTGGTGGCCGGGGTTCCGGCGCGGCCGCCCAAGCGCTGAAAGCCGACCCCAATGTGGTGCTGCACGCCGTTGGCGATATTTTCAAGGATAAACTGGATGACTCGCTGAACAACCTGCGGAAAATCCACGGCGACAAAGTCAAAGTCGACGAAGAACACAAATTCGTGGGGTTCGATGCCTATAAAAAAGTGCTGGAGTCGGGGGTCGATGTGGTCATTCTGGCGACGCCCCCGCATTTCCGTCCCGAACACCTGATGGCCACCGTACAGGCCGGGAAACACGTTTTCTGCGAAAAACCGATGGCCGTCGATGCACCCGGCGTCCGCAAGGTGCTGGAAGCGGCTAAAATCGCGAAGGAAAAGAAAATCTCACTCCTTTCGGGCTTCTGCTGGCGGTTTCATGAACCCAAACGAGCCACGTTCGAGAAAATTCAGGACGGCGCGATTGGCGATGTCCTCTCCGTCTATAACACCTACAACACTGGCACCGTCTGGTCACACCCCCGAAAACCGGGCTGGACCGACGCCGAATACGTGTTCCGGAACTGGTATTATTACACCTGGCTGTCGGGCGACCACCTGGTCGAACAGGCGATTCACAGCGTCGATATGATGTCGTGGGCCTTTGGTGACAAAATGCCGCTTTCGGCAGCCGGGACCGGTGGCCGTCAGGTTCGGACCGAACCGATCTACGGCAATATTTACGACCACTTTGCCATTACCTACGAATACGAAGACGGGGCCAAAGGGTTCCATTTCAGCCGTCAGCAGGTCAACTGCGAGGGGAGTTACATGTGTGAAGCCCTGGGAACGAAAGGCCGCGCCGTTGCCAACGTGTCCCGGAACGTACACGAAATTACCGGGCGGAAAAAATGGAAATATTCGGGAGTTGCCAACGACATGTACCAGACGGAACACGATGAGCTGTTTGCGGCCATTCGGAAGGGCGAACCGATCAACCAGGGCGAATACATGGCCAACAGCACCCTACTGGGCATCATGGGACGCATGGCGGCCTATACCGGGCGTCGGATCACCTGGGACGAAGCCATGAATTCTACCGAAAAATTAGGCCCGGACACCTATAGTTTTGACATGACGCCCCCGATTGTGGAAGTCGCCCGACCCGGTATTACCTCCTTTTCCTGAAAACCATGCAACGCAGAGAATTTCTAAAAAACGGCTCGCTGGCCGCTGTAGGCGGTTTTGCCGCTATTGAATCCGTACCCCACGTCATTGCATCGGTTTCCGCCCCGTTTGTCAATCCGGTTTCCAACCCGGTTCTTAAAACGCCGATGGTGAAGAAAAGCCTGAAATGGGGCATGGTGAAAGAGGATCTGTCGATACTCGATAAGTTCAAATTGCTGAAAGACCTGGGCTTCGACGGGGTGGAACTGGACACGCCCAACAACCTCGACATGAAGGAGGTGCTGGACGCCCGCGACAAAACTGGTCTGGAACTGCCCGGCACGGTCAATTCGGCGCACTGGAAATCGCCCCTGTCGGATCCCGACCCGAAGGTTCGGGAAGTGTGCGTGAAGGCGATGGAAAAATCGCTGCAAGACACGAAGCAGTACGGCGGCACAACGGTTTTGCTGGTTCCCGGCGTGGTGAAAGCCGACGTGAGCTACGAAGATGCCTACGAACGTTGCCGCAAGGAAATCAAAAAGCTGCTGCCGATGGCCGAAAAAACCGGCGTCAAGATTGCCTTCGAAAACGTCTGGAACGGTTTTCTGATCAGTCCGCTGGAAGCCGCCCGGTTTGTCGATGAGTTCAAACACCCGCTCGTGGGCTGGTATTTCGACGTGGGCAACATCCTCCGCTACGGCTGGCCGACGCACTGGATTGAAACCCTCGGCAAGCGGATTCTGAAACTGGACGTCAAAGAGTACAGTCTGAAGAAACAGCAGGACGAGGGTCTCTGGAAAGGGTTCGACGTTGAATTCCTGGAAGGCGATTGCAACTGGTCGGCGGTGAACAAAGCACTCGTAAAAATAGGCTATTCCGGCTGGGCATCGGCCGAAGTAAACGGTGGCGACCGCACCCGGCTGCTGACCATTCGCGAGAAAATGGACGCTATTTTTACGGCCTGACGCTCATTCGCCGAAAAACCGCCTGTTTTACAACGTATTCATGTCGATCACAAACCGGTAGCGAACGTCGCCTTTCAGCATCCGGTCATACGCCGTTTGGATGTCTTTGATCGGAATCAGCTCGATATCCGACACGATGTTGTGTTCGGCGCAAAAATCCAGCATCTCCTGCGTTTCGGGTATCCCGCCGATACCCGAACCAGCGATGCTTTTCCGACCGCCGATCAGGCTAAAGCCCATGATTTCGGCCGGTGTTGGGGGCGCGCCCACGCAAATGTGTACGCCGTTGGTTCTGAGCAGAGAGAGATACAGGTTGTAGTCGTGCGGTGCCGAAACCGTGTCGATGATGAAGTCGAAATAACCTTTCACTTCCTTCACCCGGGCCGGATCGCTGGTCAGGACAAACTTGTGTGCGCCCAACCGTTTGGCATCTTCTTCCTTAGAGGCTGACGTACTCAGCATGGTCACTTCGGCACCAAAAGCCACGGCAAATTTAACGGCCATGTGTCCCAGACCGCCCAGCCCCAACACGGCGACCTTGTGTCCTTTGCCCACTTTCCAGTGCCGCAGGGGCGAATAGGTGGTAATGCCGGCGCACAGCAGCGGAGCCACGGCGGCCAAATCCAGCTTTTCGGAGACATGGAGCGCAAAATCTTCGTGGACCACAATCAGGTTCGAATAACCGCCGTAGGTTGGCGTTATGCCGTCCTGTTCCCTGCCGTTGTAGGTTTGGGAGTTCCCCGCCAGACAGTATTGCTCCAGACCTTCCCGGCAATTTTCGCACGTGCGGCATGAATCGACCATGCAGCCGACCCCGGCCAGATCGCCGACCTTGAATTTGGTGACCTCCGCGCCGACCTTCGTCACGCGCCCCACGATTTCGTGGCCCGGCACCATCGGAAAAATCGACCCACCCCATTCGTCCCGAATCTGGTGTAAATCGGAGTGACAAACCCCACAATAGAGAATGTCGAACTGAACGTCGTGGGGCTTCACCTCGCGCCGTTCAAACTGAAACGGAGCCAGCGGTGTTTGCGCATTCTGAGCTGCGTATCCTTTAGCTGCAATCATAAATAGGGATGGATAAAAAAGGGTGTAAAAGCCGGTTCTTTTGCTGTGTACGACGAGTCTACGAATAGAGACCGGTCGTCTCTATTCAACCCGGTTTTCCAGAATTAGTTTAAACATCAGCCCGGTTTCCCGGCCGAATCAATTGCGGTAATTCTTGTTGTAATTTTTTTAGAAGTGATTATGTGGTTTTCTACTGCTTCGCAAAATAGAATCTACTTATGATCCATTTTTCCGGGGTTTAAGTAACCAAATCGTATACGACAAACCCTTAAAAAACAGCGACTTGTGCTTTTAGTACCTAAGTCGAACAGTATTTTTTTAAACAGAAAAGCAACAATATTAAAATTTTATAAAAATACCTTTACTGATTACATTCATTCTAAATAAAATTAAATAGTCTGTTTTTTAAAGTGATATAATCTTTCCAATAAACGCGAACGGTCATTTTTAACGTACTGTTTATCAGCTTATTTTTGTATTCATTATTCTATTGAAACGTGAACAGAAAGAAGACTGGGAGTAAAGTCCGACCATCTCAATTGAAATTATCGGGTACGAAACCGCAGTCGTCTCATCAATCAAAATGTTGAGAAAATGAAAAACATCAAAGCACTTACCTCGGATGAAATGAAGCAGCTTCGCCATTTGATTGCCACCACTGACAATAGTATCCTCCGGCGACGCTGTCAGTGCATTCTCTACAGTTTTCAGGGGATGCAGGTCAATGAGCTTGTAGACATGTTCCAGGTGGATCGCCGGAGTATCTACAACTGGATGAACCGGTGGAACCAGGGCGGACTCGAAGCGCTGATTGATAAACCGGGCCGTGGTCTGAAACCCAAATTGAGTTTATCCTGTCAGGATCATGTGGAAAAAGTAAAACAGGCTTTTCAGATGTATCAGGGTAATTATTACCGGGTGTTAGAACACGTCAATACCCGGATACCCCAACCCGTCAGTCACGACACCCTGCGTCGCTTTGTAAAAAAACTGATGGTTTCCGGTGTCTAGCCGCCTTTTTCACTCCTCTAACATCTCCTTATCGATAAAACGCTGTACGCTTGATTTAGTAACAAAATAAACGGCCCCGGTTTATCCCAAAACCGGGGCCGTCCTATCTTTTCTTCCTTACTCCCTGTCTCGTGCGGCTTTAAATTCCGAACCGGTTTTCCAGCCGGGAAAAGGAGTTTCGTTGCTCAGGCGATAGCCCACGTTGACCAGCAACTGCATGTCTTCGAGGATGCCGGACAAGTCCCAGGATCATGCCTAAAGTTAACTAAAATTCATTCTCTGCCGGCGAATCATCCCGTTCACGTTCCTGATCGCGGTCTTTTTCCCGAACTACCTGCCGGCTCAACCGGTAGCTGAAGCCAATGAAACCGATGCGGCTTTCGCGTTTGCTGCGCGTAGACGACACAAAGTTGGAGCCGAAACTCTCGTTCTGGAACTGCAATGTATTGAAGATGTCACTGACGCGCAGGCTCACCGTTCCGCGCCCTTTCAGAATGTTCTGTTTGACCCCCAAATCGACGTTAAAGAAGCCTTTGATGGTTCCCTGCGCCACGATAAACGGCGACCGGTAATTCATCGCCACCTGAATATCGGTTCCTTTTTTCGGGTTCATATTGGAGGTGATGCGAGCCGTCCAGCTCCGGTTGGTGCGGGTCAGAATGCCCGGAATATCGGCGCTGGCCTGGATGTTTCGCTGAAAAAAAGAGAAATTCCCGTTTATTTTCCACCAGCGCGTAAGATCCTGCGTCACCACGACTTCCAGCCCGTAATTCTGCGAGCGGTTCAGGTTTAACGAGGTCTGTTCGGTAATACCGTCGGGCCGCAAGGTCTGGTACCGGGTAATTTCGTTGTTTGTCTGGCGGTAAAACAGCGAAGACGTCAGCGTTGTGCTTTTGCCATACAGCAAATGGCTTATCTCAAACGAATTGATTAACTCCGGATTCAGGTTCGGATTTCCAAACCGGATGTTCAGCGGATCGGACAAATCGATGAAGGGGTTCAGCGACCAGGTTGAGGGCCGGTTGATCCGGCGGCTGTAGTTGATCTGCATCTTCTGCGATTCGCTGGCGTTGTAGTTCAGGAAAACGCTGGGAAACAGGTAGATATAATCCCGCTGGCTTTTCACATTGGTGGTCCGCTGATCCGTTGTAATGTTGGTATACTCGGTACGCAACCCCACCTGATAGCTGAACTTCCTGATCTCGTTCCCAAAATTCACATAAGCCGCGCTGGTTCGTTCGTCATAAATAAAATTGTTGCTGATGGCGGGGTTCACGGTCCAGATGCCGTCCAGCAGGTTCTCAAACGTATAGTCGGAAGCCAGCCGCCGGTAGGTGTGTTTCAAGCCGGTTTCGAGTTTCTTCTTGTCTTTGAGTGGTTCCACAAAATCCAGTTGCAACACCGCCACCCTGTTTTCCCGGCCATTGTCGGCGCGCTGCCGGCCAATCAGAAAATTGGGCGTCAGCAAATTTTCGGGCAAGGTCGTGGTGTTGCTGAAGTTCTGGTATTCCGTGCTTTTGTTGCTCGACGTAGTGGCATCAAAGGTGAGTTCTCGCCCCTGTTTGTCGAACGTCCGCCGATACCCGAAAACATAATCCAGTCCTCTTTCGGGTTCGGTTTCTTCGGTGATTCGCAACGTTTGTCCCAGCGAATTGCGACCGGCGTCCAGCGTGTTGAAGTTCTCGACTTCCGAATCGCGGCTGTATTCAGGCCGGTAGAGAATCGAAGCCGTAATGTTGTCGCGGGGCGACAGCGCGTAATCAAAACCAACGCGGAGGTTGTTGTTCACACTTCGGCGGATGGCATCGTTGCGTTGCGCCAGATAACTGATCGAGTCTCCGAATATATTCTGCCGCTCCGAAATCCGGTATTGAAACCGCCGGTTTGCCCGGAAATTATAGCTGCTGAACAGGTTGAGTTTCTTAAACCGTGTGTTCAGATTGATCGACGCGTTGTATTTATCCCGCGTACCGACGTTCAGTTGCACATTGCCATTGAAACCCGCAGCCCGTTCTTTTTTGAGAATAATGTTGATAATCCCGGCGGCTCCGTCGGCATCGTAACGCGACGACGGATTGGTGATCATCTCGATTCGTTCGATGTTGCTGGCCGGAATCTGATCCAGAATCGCCTGCCGATCCAGACCTGTCAGACCCGACGGTTTTCCATCGACCAGCACAATCACATTGCTGCTACCGCGCAAACTCAGCGTCCCGTCGACATCGACTGTTACGGAAGGCACATTCTGCAAAATATCGATGGCCGAACCGCCCTGTGCGATGGGCAACTGATCGACGTTCACAATTTTGCGGTCGAGCGAGTATTCATACGCCTGCTTTTGTCCCTGAACCACCACTTCCTGAAGTTGTTTGGCGGTTTCGGTCATCAGAATATTCCCCAGATCGACAATCGGTTTGTCCATGCTGATCACAATGCGCGGCACCCGTTTGGCGGCAAAACCCAGGCTTTGAATGAGCAGGTAATAGGCGTCCGGTGCCAGATTGGTCATCTGGAAAAAGCCTTTTTCGTCCGTCAGCGCACCCGTCACCGAACTCGAATCCCGCGAGCGGAACAGGCCGATGCTGGCAAATTCGACGGGTTGATTTTTACCGGCTTGCGGAGTCAGGAGTTTCCCACTGATTTTTCCGGAGCCGACAACGGATTCCGGCGCACTCGCATTAGCCCGACGGCCCGCTGCTGTTCCCGTACCAACGGGTTGGGTGGTCGACGTTGGCGAATTCGTGACCGGAAGGGCGGGTTGCACGACTGGCTGTGCCGGTGCGGAGCGAACCGTATCGGGGCGGTCGGCCGAATTATACTGCGTTGTGTCCGGGCGGGTCGGGGGGGCGGGTTGCGTCGTATCCGCTTCCAGTCCAATGGCTTGCACCATCGAATTGGAAACCGGTGCGGGCTGTTGCGCCTGAGCGGTTCCTAACCGTAGCCAAACGGCACAAATCACTAAAAAAACAACCAAATCGATCTTCATAAAAAGTTCTAATAAATTGTATCTATTTAATAAAGCAGGCCGGTCTCGCCGGATTTTCTACGCCAACCATTCTTTACCGAACAGGGCCGGTTTGAACGGTTTTTAGCAGGTAAACCAGGGCGTAATTCCCGGAATTCATCTAAAATGAACCGAATTAGACGTATAGGCTTGAGTAGATGGGGCTATAAAGAAAAAAGCCTGTCAGCCTAAGGCCGACAGGCTTGTATGTATATAACGGGATGTTAGACTAAATTGTTTTCCGCTAAATATTCCGCAATCTGAACGGCGTTGGTGGCCGCGCCTTTCCGCAGGTTATCGGCCACAATCCAGAGATTGAGGGTATTGGGCTGGCTTTCGTCGCGACGAATCCGTCCCACAAACACCTCATCTTTTCCGTGTGCCGTCAACGGCATCGGGTACAGGTAGTTTTTCGGATCATCCTGAACGATGACGCCTTCCGCTTCTTCCAGAATTTTAACGACATCGCTTACTTCGTAGTCATTCTCAAACTCGATGTTCACGGCTTCGGAGTGTCCACCGATGGTCGGAATCCGCACGGTCGTAGCCGTCACCTGAATGGTGTCGTCGCCCATGATCTTCTTGGTTTCGTTCACCATCTTCATTTCTTCCTTCGTATAGCCGTTGTCCAGAAAAACATCGATGTGCGGCAACACGTTGAGGTCGATGGGGTGCGGATAGACTTTCGGATTGGAATAATCGCCCGAACGCTCGGAAAACAACTGATCGACGGCGGCTTTCCCGGTTCCGGTTACGGATTGGTAAGTCGAAACCACGACGCGTTTCACACCGTATTTCTTATGCAGCGGGTCCAGCACCACCACCATCTGGATGGTCGAACAGTTGGGATTGGCGATGATTTTGTCTTCCGGCGTCAGCGTGTGGGCGTTGATTTCGGGAACGACCAGTTTTTTGGTCGGGTCCATGCGCCAGGCCGAGGAGTTATCGACGACCGTAATACCGGCTTCGGCAAACAGCGGAGCCAGTTTGAGCGACGTGCTGCCCCCGGCCGAAAAAATCGCAATAGCCGGTTTTGCCGCGATGGCATCCTCAAAGCTCACGATCGTAACCTGTTTACCCTTGAACGTAATCTGTTTACCCACCGAGCGTTCTGACGCGACAGGAATCAGTTCCGTTACCGGGAAGTTACGCTCTTCGAGCACTTTCAGGATTTCGCCACCGACGAGGCCGGTTGCACCTACTACTGCAATTTTCATTTCCGTACCAATCAATTAAGTGAAACAAGTCTTAAAAATTGGGTGCAAAAATACGGATAAATGCTGAGAGAACCGGAAAAGATTCAAAAAAATCAGGATAAATCGCTTATTGTCAAAACCGTCCGACCAAACCGAGTCCGGCACTGGTGGCCTTCCAGTGCGGTTCCAGCCGGAAAGAGACGTCTTTGGCGCGCAATGCCTTGTTGTAATACTGAATGGAACGCCGGAAATGAAAAACCGGGAATGCAGAGCAGAGAATGTGCCCATATGAGTTGCGAGGATGCTTTGGGGAGATTAATCTCTATTCCCGTAGGGATTTAACAGCGCAGCGTCGGTAGCAATACGGTTGGTCAGGTCACGCTCCCAAGTGCCGTTAGGCACGCAACGACTCGACCCGCAGCAACTTCGGTCGCGTACCTATGAACTGTCAAATTTTACAAGTTTGAAACCAAATTTTCTTCGGTTGGCAGGTTTAGTCGAGAATCAAACGGCTTCCCCGATTGTAAGACGGCTAAGGCCACCCGGATCCATTTAT
>NZ_QOWE01000047.1 GCF_003334855.1 Larkinella punicea | reverse complement strand
ATCAAGTGGGAAACCACCACGTATAATTGGAAGGAGATCTTAGCCCAAGTTTCTATTATATTTACTGAACGAATTCAGCCACATCGCTTTGATTAAACCCACTGACACAGTTCAGCGAGCACTCCCAGTTGAAATGCTGGCCGAGGTCTTCTTTTGTCATAGGCTTCATAAAAACTTATGAATTGAAGGATTATAAAAATTAAATTGCTATATCCTAAACCATTATATCCCTCTGGCAATAAATGGTCAATTCCAGTTGGTTGATAAAAAAGCCGAGCATTGCCTTTTAATACCTTATCAGAATCAAAGATTGATTTAATTGACAACTTTTGAAGATTTATCCCCTCTCTTACACCAAAACTAGCTAAATCATCGAATATTGACTCAAATAAACTTAAATACTGAGTATCTATATCAAAAGATACATCATTCAAAGATATTTCAATTTTTCTAATGTCACTTTCTTTCAAATCTTTGTTTAATTTATAGAAGTCTTCAAATCCTTTTGATAACCTTTTATGATTGTCGGTGTATTGATCGTCCAATTGACGTTGCGCAAAAATAAAACCGCTTGTAAATACATCTTCTATATCAGACCTCTTTTCTATTTCAAATTTATTAATAATATTTTCTATATCTATAGCATAAATTTTCTGATCATAAAAATGATGGTAATTCTTTTTAATAAAATTAAGTATATCAATATTGTTTTCCTTTTGATGTTTCTCAAATACTTTAATTAGTTTTTCTGGATCTTTCACACTGTAAGAGCATTGGATATACACATCTTTTCTTTCCGGATCTAAATCCATGATAAAATTCGAGAGCGAAGTAAGGTCATCTTCCTCGGTATATTCAATTTGGATGGCAAGAATTATTGATGGTAAAATTTCTTTATAGACATTTTCTTTTTTTAAAAGAATATCTTCAGATTCTTGGTTTAATTTGGACTCTTCATATTCTTTATATAACATATAAGATTTAACAAATTCATTATGACAAGAAATCGAAAAATCCTCAAACCTGAATTTATTGTTAACGCTTTCAAAAAATTTACAGAAAATTTCTGTTAATGATGTTTTTCCACTATTATTTCTGCCAACTATTAGCGTAATGTCATTTTCAAGTACAATTGAAATATCTTTTAAAAGTCGAAAATTCTTAACTTCAATTTTTTTAATTTTCATTTTAATCGACCAAGTTATATTTATTAGTCCCAAAAAATAGTTCTATATTAATATGTAAAAATTGGGGCTTAGTTGAAAAAAGTTAACTGTAGCGTTGGTAATTTTCAACTTAAGATTAAATCATTTTTATTCAATTAAATTTTATTTTAAAAATTAGGTATTTCGATCTATTAAAATCAAAAAATCGTCAATGCTTAGTCCACTCTCTCCAAGCTCTCGCTTTAGCCCATTTTCGAGCTGTTTGCAGGCGTCTAAAATAGCATTCTTTTTCCCTAATAAAGCTGATGAGTTCGCTTGCTTTAAATAATTCTTCCATTCTTCCGGCCAATCTAGGTGCTCTTCTGCTAGTTTGCTCCCTAATTGCATCATTAGCTTGTTCTCTAAATCCACTGTGGTTGCTTCGAATTCTTTGTTCAGCCTGGTTAAATTCGAATTCAATACTGTTTTTTTCTCGTTCAGTATCTTCTCTGCTTCTAACCTCCTTTCGTTCAAATTCTCGTTCAAGATCCGTTTCTGATCGTTTAAAACTTTCTGGAAGGGTTGCTCTTCGATATTCAATTGCAGTTGTTTCTCGTTCAGTATTTGCAATTTGCTCTTCAATATCTGCAATTTGTTGTTCAATATTTGTTGTTTGTCGTTTAAGAATTTTTCCTCTTTCTGAACTAATTCCTCTTTTATTTCTAAATTCATCAATTCGTTTCTCAAGTGATGCAATCTCTGCCTCAACCCCTTCAAGGTGACTTTTCCAGCGTTGAATATAATTTTCTTCTCTTTGGGCCAATTCGTCTTCCTCTCCAATAAGTTCAGCTTTTTTTGATTGATATCGTCGCTCCAAATTTTCAAAGTATGTATTCTCTGATTCCTGTTCTGCATTAAGTTGTTGTAGTCGTTCTCTAAATTCATCTCGAATTGATCCCTCGTGCTTTGTTTGAAGGTTTCGCAATCGCTGGCTATCTCGTTCTGTATTTGTCGAAACTCTTGATTGCTCTTCTCTAAGGTGTTTTTCAATATTTCGGTAAGGTTCTCCCGCCAGGTTTTTTTCAAGAGCGCGTATAAGTCCTCCAATTTGCGTTGTTCGGCAGCGGTAAGTTTCTTCATGAAATTCGTCTGGGAGTTCATCAACTGATGATATTGAAATCGAAGATTTTCCGGGAACTTGTATGTAGACGGTTGTTGCTTGCTCATGATTGTACGCCCATTTTGTTTGTTGAGTTGAGAAAAATGACTGCTCAATGACTTCAGGTAGTGACTTGGGGATATTAACGGTGACGGTATTTAGACCAAGACATTTCAGTTTAAACTTTTTTTCATCGTCAATTTTGTGTGTAGCGACAACCTCAATTAATAAAATCGGTATTCCCATTTTATCAAAAAAGGTTACATCGGGCTGAATTAATAGATATCTTTTAGGATGTACATACCATTCAGAACGTGGACAATATTGTATTACACCTTGTTCATTTTCAAAAAAAACATATTCAATTCCCACTGTAGCGGCTTCAATCGTTTCAATTCCTCGAATTTTTTGTGGGCGACCTGAACTGCCATCCGGCGGGTAAACGAAGACTGCTGGAACTTGTATCCTCTTAATTCGTTGGAGGATCATTTTTGCTACATAGTGCCGGTAGGTTTCATTTGAAAATGTACACTGGCCTTTGTGGTCAACATCTTTAGGGTCATGTCCAAAATAATGTCGACGCTCATATTTTCCCAGGTTATAAGCAATCATTTCCTGGCCGCAGCCAATACATACGTAGCCCTTTTTTCCACTTTCGGCATTGTCAATATAGATGATTCTTCTTTCCCCATTTCGAGTGGAATAAGCATAAGAGTTGTTCTCAGGTAAGTACTCAGTTTGCATGGAGCTCGGTTTCTGATATTGGATTAAGTTATACAAATATTGATATTCTTCGATTACCAATACCCTATCCTAATGTCACTATTTCATGTAAAAATTTCATTTCAATCCTCATTGGGCTGGAGTAACTGTATGAATGATTAGTAAATGATTTGAAAATTTATTCCAGAAGTACTGTTGATGCGCTTAAGAGTTTTCGGCAATAAGATCTAAATAGAGACAATAAGGCTATATAGAAACGAAATTAATAAAATTAGGACCGAAAATTTTATTTATATGTACGAAATTTCTATATTTGAGTACGAAAGGGAAAGATATGATAACGGAAATCATAAAAATAATTGAAGGAGGGCTCAACAAAGACCCTAATAAAGTACTCAACTATGCAAAACTGTTGGCTGAGAACCTGGGTAAATCAGGGGATACAAAGGCAGCCGATCGGATTTTACGGGCCTTACATCACAAACAGGCTCAACCAATCTATTTAGATCAGCTTCTTGTTGCTCCAGTTGATCAGGAAACACGGATGAATATTGCTGATTTAGTCATTCCGCAACCTAATCAGAATGTGCCCATTATTTTGTCGGAGAGCCTGCGTCATAAGTTAGATGGATTTGTCGGACGGGTTCAACATCGGAATGAACTGCAAGCTGTAGGAATTGATCCTCAGGCCTCTTTACTATTGTATGGGCCTCCTGGATGCGGGAAAACCACCTTAGCTCATTATATAGCACATCAAATGCAGTTGCCTTTAGTTGTAGCCCGGCTTGATTCTCTGGTTTCTTCCTTACTTGGAAATACCGCAAAAAACATTCGTAAAATCTTTGAATTTGCTAGCCGCCAGCCTTGTATTCTATTTCTGGATGAGTTTGATGCAATTGCTAAAGCACGAGACGATCAACATGAACTTGGTGAATTAAAAAGAGTGGTTAATAGCTTATTGCAAAATATTGATGAATACGTAGAATCGAATATTCTCATTGCCGCTACGAACCATGAGGAATTGCTGGATAAAGCTATTTGGCGACGTTTCAATAGCATTATCGAAGTGGCTCAGCCACAAGAAGCAGAGGTTCAACAATTACTGAAATTGTTTCTGAGCCCAATGAAATTGAATTTTGAGTTAGATAGTAAAAAGGGAGATTCGTTAGCTGATCTGCTAAAAGGAAATAGTCCGGCAGATATTAAATCGATTTGCCAAAATGCAATAGCCCAAAGTGTACTGGACAAAAAATCCTCACTCACCTATGACGACCTATTGTTACAATTTTATTACTATAAGCACCATAGTGCTGCTTCCTCAGAAGCATTAATGGGCTTTCTCAGCTCATATGGGGTTTCCCAAGCTGCCATTGCTGATTTGTTAGATACATCACTCCGTCAAGTGCGGAATTACTTTAACCCTAAAGCTTAAGCATGGAATCCAGGAATCTTCCCATTAAACTTTTTAGTAAAAGGGGGACGCAAGACGAACGGCGTACGGAAGGGGGAGGTGGTGGTGATCTGCCGACCTGGGTACTTTCGGAGGAGCTCTTGGAACTAAAATCAGTGGAATTTCGGGAGTCTTTGGGTGCCACCGCCCAAACTATTGCTGAACGACCTGCGGATCGAAGATTTATACCTGCACTGCTCAAAGTTACGGTACGGGAAGATGCCATGGCCAAATCCCATCGGGGTGAAGTTGCTAAAATTTTTAATCGTAAAGAAGAATACAATTTCATTGGTGTCTCAGAGGATTTAGATTTTTTGGTTAAAGTGGATTCGGCGGAACACTTAGCTTTCATTGATCATAATTTGGAGCGCCCAACGGTATTTCCAATCGGGGTTTCAGCAATCGATGAGATACGGCTTTTTGAGCCACGTATTGACCTACCGGCCGATCCGGATACACCATTAAAAGTAAAGCTGATAAACTTTCAGAATCGTCAAATAAATCAAAGGATAGAAAGTGAATTTGAACAAACGCTTAAAATCAATGATATTATTTACAAAAAAACCGAATATGGATTCGGTTTGACCGTATTTAAACTGGATCATGTTCAACCGGATGCTTTACTATCTGTACAAGAATTCGAAGCACTATATTCCATCGATCCGATGCCATCCTATCGCATCACGTTAGATGAGCTGACGCCAAGCGAGACGTTGCCGATTAAAGAGCCAATCGAAGGACAGGAATACTTTACGATTGGTGTACTTGATTCTGGTATTGCCCCGATTCCCCACTTAGCACCGTGGTTAGACAAACGACGTTACACGGCTTATTCCGAAAATGAAGTCGATCGATCGCATGGTACTTTTGTGGCGGGTATCCTGCTTTATGGTGATGAGTTAGAAAAAAGCAATTGGGTGGGGATAAGTGAATTTAAGCTGTTAGATGCTACAGTATTTCCTCAGCCACGGATTGGAATTGATGAAGATGAATTAATTGAAAATATTAGAAATGCAGTTACTGCTCATCCGGATGTTCTCCTTTGGAATCTTTCAGGCGGTGGCTCATTAGAATGTAGTGCCCGGGATTTTTCAGATTTTGGCAAAGCCTTAGATGACTTGCAGCACCAAACTGGGGAAATTATTTGCAAGTCAGCCGGAAACTGTAACAAATTTGCAACCTCAGAGCCGAAACTTCGAATTCCAACCTCCGCAGATTCAATTCGTTCTTTGGTTGTCGGAAGTATCGCGCACGCTCGTGGCACGAATGATTTGGTTCCAGAGGGACATCCCTCTCCATTTTCAAGGACGGGATTTGGCCCCAATAAAATAGTGAAGCCGGAATTGGCTCACTATGGCGGTAACGCAGGTTTAGCGCCCAATGGTAGGATGACCTTCACCGGAGTAAATTCATTTTCGACTTCAGGTCAAGTCGTCCAGCAAGTAGGTACCAGTTTTTCTACCCCCCGGGTTTCGGCTCTACTTGCGGGTTTATCCCACCGGGTGGCCGGAGATTTCGATCCCTTATTGTTAAAAGCTTTAGCCATCCATTCTGCCCGATACCATCACAGTCTGAAATTGAGTCCAATGGACCGATTGCGGGAAATTGGTTATGGGTTACCGGGTTCAGTTGAAAATATTATTTTCAACGATCCCCACGAAAGTACTTTAATCCTACAGGATAATATTGTGCGTGGAGGTTATATTGAAATTTTAGATTTCCCATTTCCCGATGTCTTAGTTAATGACGAAGGACAATACTATGGTGAGATCATCATTACCCTCGTCACGAATCCACGGCTCGATAGTACTCAGGGAGCAGAATATTGTCAATCTAATATTGATGCGTCCTTTGGTACTTATGATCGTATACGAATACGGGATACAACTAAACGAACAGTTTCCAATCCAATTGGTAAGCAAAACCCGTATAATCTACTCTTATCCAGTCATTACGCTTCGAGGTTCCATCGATTTATCGATCACCCATTTACCCCAGAAAGGCAATTGCGTGATGATATGGGCAAGTATCATCCCATCAAGAAGTATGGTATCAACTTACAGGAGATGACAGAATCGCACCGGGTAAGAGGCCTTATGTCTCCCAAAAAATGGTACTTAGAACTTAAGGGTTTGTTTTCACATGCCGCTGAAAATGCTGCTGCCGCTGATGGAGAACAACTTTCACAGGAATTTTGCCTAGCAGTAACAATTCGTGACCCTTTAAAACGGCACGACGTATACAGTTCCGTTACACGCAGTTTAAATGTTAATAACTTTCAGCATAATAATATTCAACTTCGAAATGAAGTAAATATTAACGTTCGAAACACTAACGGAGAAACCGGACCACAAAGTAGTCCGAATTAATCTAGACCTCTAAACAACAAATTTGATATGAAATATGCGTTTATTCTTGGGTTTTGGCTGACGGTTTTGGGAACCGTTGCCGCTCAGCAACCATCCCCATCGATTTTACCCCCGAGTACACAGCAACAGGTGTTAACTGTCGACCAAGCCAATAAACGTCTGGAAGCAAAACTGGATGACTTACAAAAAGAGCATAGTGAGTTGAAAGCTGCGTTTGATGAGTATGAGCCTTTACTTAAAAACTGGAAATGGGTCTTTGGCGGATTAGGTATAACCGGATTACTTGGCTTTGTTTTTGGTCTTTGGAAGTTAAGGAAATACGTTCAAAACAAAGTCAAAGAAGAAGTTGATAGCAGTATCACTTCACTGCTTACAAATAGACGAAAAGATTTTTTAGCGCTCCTGGATGATTATGACCATGATCGAAGAGTAAAAGAGAAACATACCCTGGTATTGTTGACTCCGCGAAATTGTAGCGACTCGTTTCACTTTGACTTATTGAGTAAGCACGGTTTACTTGTAAAACCACTCACAAACTTGGACCGACTTGATGAAGCCACCTTTGGCCCAAAGGATATAATAATTATTAATGACGAGGCTGGCTACTGGAAAGAGGAAGACATTGGTTGCAATTACCAAAGCGGGCCAGATTTCAAATAGGGCCAAATTTTCTTGCTCAAGCCGAGTCTGCCCACTGTAAACTGCTCAGATAAGTCCAATCGAACCGACTCTTGGTCTCGACCTCCAACGAATCAATGTCATATTCTCCTTGCAAATTCACATGATGCCAGACAATAGCCGTCCCATGTCGTACAGCATCCAGCAAGGCGGCTAACTCCTGTTGATCTTTTTGACGGGAAAGTAGTTCTGACAAGTACAAATAATTCCACAGCACAATCGCGTTCTGAATGAGCCGACGGGCATCAATGATCTTTTCCTGCTCTTCTTTGGTAGCAACGGCAAATACTTGATTACCACCAAAAAAGACCGCTTTGCTAAACCGATTGACTAACTCAATTCGGCTTAATAGTTTCTCGATCTGCTGCCGAAGTGCCAGTTCATCATAATAGCGCAGGATGAAGTGAGTTTTGATAATGCGGCCAAACTCTTTCAGGGCACGATAGAGGGGATGTTGACGGGTATAGCCACTAAGCCGTTTAAGAACCTGGCTCGCCGTAATCTGTCTGAGTCGCAACGAAACCATCAGGCGAAGAATATCCTCCCATTGATTTTCAATAAGTTCAGTACGGATTACGCCATCTGGGACAAGCTTATATCCTTTCTCTTCATAAGCCCTTGCCCCAGCAAAATCATATAGGTGCAGTTTGCCAATGCCTTTTAGACGAGGTGCAAAAAAAACGTCCAGCAGGTTCATGATGCCAAAAACGGCTTCCGAAAAACCGTGCGTGTCCGTTGAGTGAATGGTGCTTTTTACCACCGGATTATTTAGATGCACGTCCAGCATATAGGGGGCTTCACGCTCGGCTGCGCTGACCACCGAAGTATGAAACAAGGCAAACCGATCATCAATGCCTGTGTTAACCGTCACCGCCTTATCAAACCCTGGGTATTTGTAGGAATAATCCGCATTGAGCGAGTCTTCACTCACTAGATATTTTTGCCCATCTGAAGCCGTGTGCCGTTCGGTAGCTTCTCGCCGGTGGAGTTCGGGAAGGGCTAATTCTTCTTTCAAACGGACCAATCGATCGTTGGCAATTTTCAGATTTTGAGACGACAAAAACATATCAGCTGTCAATTGTAAGGTGCTGGCATTAACCCCTTTACTAATAGCAGCCATCTTTTCAACCCCGATGTTACAGCCCAGCGCAACCAGGGCAGCAAAGAAAGTGCCTGAGCTGGGCCTCCCTTTACTATGCTTGCCAGATAAGTGTTCCAGGTCGGTCAGGAAATGGGTATTCGACTCTACTTCGCCCAGCAGTTGTAACACGGAGATGTAGCGGGCCGGATTGAAATAGTCAGATATGCGATCTAACTGAGGCTTTTCGACTTTTGGGGTATCAATGATGGGGCGTTGTTCTTTGTCGAAACTCAAATGCGGGTTTTGGCCCTGCTGGTAATGCTGATTGGTACGATGAAACTGTTGGGGCAACTGAATGCGCCAGTTTTGCAGAAGCTGTTGGCAATCTGATAAATGAGCGAGTCCTGCTTCGGCCAATAGCGTTTCCCGGTGAGCCTGGTAATACGCTTTATCAACCAGATATTCCTCCAGCGAGCGGTAGCGGTAGGAATGCTGTAGATTGACACTGCCTTCCTGAATTGAATGAGCCAGCGTATTGAGGAGCAAGACCCGGTAAAGTCGCCGATTAAAACGACCCTCTGAGTCGTAAAGGGCTTGTTGGTCGTCGTTACTTAACCAGCTTAAATCCTTCGCTGGGCGGGTTGGCTTACCCGCCCGTTCGACGTAATGAGAAACGGCTTTGAGTAAAATTTTATCCGACGTATCGGTGTTAAAACGGAGTACGCCCAGGACACCCGTTAGCCGATTTCCCAGCCAGGCCGAACGTCCACTTTGTAGGGTTTGCTTCTCGGTATGCTCCGACCGGTGCATTTCGTTATCCAACTGGTCAACCAGTGTTTGCTGGTCAGCAGTAAGGGGTAGAGCTTCGGCCAGAACAGCATCAATGCGTGCCAGTTTCAGTTCGGGGGCTTCTTCCAGGTTCATCACTTGTCGAATCTGGGCGATCTGATGAGCGTATTGGTGGCGACTGTGAATGGTCAACAGCGTAGCACTACGTCGCGCTCGGTTGGTGCCAAAGTAAAGCCGTTCCCGTTGACGGTCAGTGGCATGGTCAGCCGTTTTGACACAAGAAAGTAGCATATCCACGAACGTATCCTGCCGAACCCGGTACTGATGAATCAGAAAGCAGAGCAGGAACAGATATTTTGAATCATGCTCGCGAATATGACTGGTTCGGTCCTGGGTAGTCCGGTGAGCATAATGACGCAGGGTGGCATCGGTAAAACCGAGCTGCCTAACGGCTGGCTCAACCTGTTCGAAGTAGTTACTGATTTTCTTGAATAAAGCCAGGCTAGCTTTGATTGCTTTCGGCTTCTGAGCTTGGTCAACTGTCTTAAACTGCTGAATTAAAGAACGTTGGTAAGTCTCATCCTGCTGAACTAACTCATCCAGTACCTGGCGATGGGTGAGCGTTAGGAATTGGTCCAGTTGGCCTGATAGTTTACGGCCGTAGACATTGTATTGGTCGGTGATAATGCGCAGAAATACGTCATAGCCAGGCACTTCTACTCGTTGTCGAACCAAATGCCGACGGGATTCTTCGAGTACTTTTCGAGGGAGAAGGGGTTGTTCAAAAAGGCTATACACGACCCCCATAAAGACAGGTCGGTATTGTTCAAAAGGTTGAATGTCAAGTAATCGGAGAATAACCTGTTGATGTTCCCAGGTTATATGAGGGGAGTAGGTCGTTAGATCGACGGGTTGTGGAAGTGCCAGCAGATTAGTCACAAAATCAATATCGGCCTGGTGAAACTGAGCCACCCGGAAAAATTTCTGAGTTAGCCGAAAATAGCCGCATTGCAGGGTAAACCCAACTTGGGTAATGGATTTACGGAACTGGGGCAACCCCTCCGATGGCAAGGTAAAATAGTGCCGTTGCTGTTGGGGGGTAAGGGTTGGTGGCTGGTCAAAGCGGAGGGCTTCAGCCGGATCAAGCAGTTTTAGTCGGCTCACAGAGGCAAATAAAAAGGAGGGTTTTTAGAGGCCGGAAAAGTAAGACGAAACAGGGGTATATTTGACGATCAAAAAGTAAAAAATAAATCAATTCAAGGGGTTTTCATTTGACCGACTGCTTATGGCTCAAAATGTTGCCTATTTAAGGGTCTCGACACTGGATCAGGACCTGGAAAAGAACAAATCGGAAATCCTGTACCTGGCTAATGACCGCAATTTGGGACAGGTCCGTTTTGTGGAAGAAAAAGTGTCGGGTAAAGTCCCCTGGCGACAACGCAAGATTGCTGGCGTACTGGACGAGTTGAGTAGCGGGGACACGATTTTATTAAGTGAGTTCTCGCGGCTGGGCCGAAGCATGTTGGAGTGCATGGAGATTATCTCGGTCGCCGTGCAGAAAGGCATTCGGATTTATACCGTCAAGGGAGCCTGGCAGTTAGACGATACAATCCAAAGCAAAGTGATGGCGATGGTTTTCGCGATGGCCGCTGAGATCGAGCGAGACTTAATTGCCAAGCGTACCCGTCAGGCTTTAGCGGTAAAGAAAGCGTCTGGAGTTCAGTTGGGCCGTCCCAAAGGGGTAGGCAAAAGCAAATTGGACGTGTACCGAATTGAGATTGAAGCCTTGCTCAATAATGGTTCCACTCAGCAGTTCATCGCCAAACGATATGGGACCACGAAGCAGAATCTTGCGAACTGGTTGAAGAAAAACAATCTGCAACGGAGCCGGTCAGGAAGGGCTATTTGAAATCTGGCCCGCTTTGGTAATTGCAACCTAAGTTGTAGTAGCGTAAATGATGATAAAACATTGGAAGGTTGACTATTTATACAACGAAAGGGCCGAAATTTTCTTTTAGATTACTTTACAATTAACAAAAATAGGTTGCAGCGATCAAACTAATCAGCTATACCAGCCAACTTCGTAGTGCGGAACAGCTATAGATGACTGATCATCAGATATTCAATGCTTGTGGCGGGCTAAGTTCAAAGCAATAGTTCGGTAAAGAAGAAGGAAAATAGAGGCAATTTCTGATTGATTACTTTACACCAGATCATTTTTTGGAGACTGCTCGCTAAACTGTGTCAAGGGTGAATAAAAAGGAAAAAACCTTATTTTCACTATCATGAACAACGACTTCGATTTCGAGGCCTTCAAACAGGCCGCTATCAAAGGCCTTTACGAAGGCAA
>NZ_QOWE01000046.1 GCF_003334855.1 Larkinella punicea | reverse complement strand
CATAAATGGATCCGGGTGGCCTTAGCCGTCTTACAATCGGGGAAGCCGTTTGATTCTCGACTAAACCTGCCAACCGAAGAAAATTTGGTTTCAAACTTGTAAAATTTGACAGTTCATAGGCACGCAATCTCATGCACCTGTTGCGTACCCAAAGGCACGCGGGAGGAATCGGGTCGCCTTTTTGCTACAAACATGTCGTGCCTATGGCACGTAATCAACTCACAATCAAGTAGTAAATCTCATAGTTTGCGTTAATCAGGGATTTCTACCAAAAAACCGGGGCTCCACTCCGTTTTTTTTCGTTATGGAGACGTGGCTTTTTGTAGAAAACCGATGACTTCCTGCGCCGTCTGGCGGGCGGATCGGTTGACGCCAATGAGGGTTGCCGAAGCAAAACCGGTCCAACTGCCATAGCCAACCAGCCACAAACCCGGCTGCCGAACCGAGCGCGTTCCGGCCACTTCGACCTTGCCATCCGGCGTAAGAACGTCAAGCGGCTCTAAAAACGCCAGAGCGGGTCGGAAACCGGTACACCAGATCACCGCATCGACTGCTTCGGTTCTTCCATCGGGCCAGATTACCCCGGTTGGGGTGAGTGCCGTAAAGGGTCGGACGGAATGCAGAACGCCCCGGCTGCGAGCCTCTTTCACGGGTTCGACCATGACCACATCTGCCAGACTGCCTCCGGTTCTGGTGTCACCCGCCTGAAACCGCTGGGTGGCCGCCTGAAACAAATACCGTCCATCGACTTCGTCCGGCAAAAAAGTGGGTTCGGTCAACGTAACCCAGGTCGCATTCGCCACTTTTGACACCTCCGCCAGAATTTGGGCCGCCGAGTTACCCCCGCCTACCACCAGCACCCGTTTCCCCGCAAATTCAGCGGGGGAAAAATAATGCGCCGAATGGAGTTGTCGGCCTTGAAAGTTTTCGCTTCCGGGATACGCAGGAATGTAGGGATTGCTCCAGCTTCCGGTGGCACACACGAGCGTCCGGGTGCGGTATTCGCCCTGGTTGGTCAGGAGCCGAAACAACGAACCCGCACGCTCGACGGATTGCACCTGAACCGGGCGGTGAACGGGAAATGAATACCGTTTCTCATACTGCGTAAGGTAATCGATGACGTCCAGCCGCGACGGATACAGCGACGCGGTGCGGGGCATCAGCCAGCCGGGCAGGGAACTGGCATCCGCCGGCGAAAAAAGACGTAGCGACTCCCAGCCGTGCTGCCATGCTCCACCGGGTGCCGATTGCTCATCCACCAGAACAAAATCGAGCGCACTACGCTGTAAATGGTAGGCCGTTGCCAGAGCGGATTGTCCTCCTCCGACAATAATGAGATCCCGTACCGGTGATTCGTTCATGGGTGCCGTTGTTGTGTTCGTAAACTTACTCTTCAACGACCAGAAAATCGTCTTTCCGGGCAACGGCACTCAAAACAATATAGCCAAAACCACCCGCCAAAACCGATGCGATGAGTATGGCAAATTTGGCACCGGCGGCAAAAACCGGCTGTCCGGCAAACGACAGGAGCGCGATAAAAATCGACATGGTAAAACCGATGCCGCCCAACAGGCCTAATCCGATAATATGGGGCCAGCGGGCGCCTTCGGGTAAGGTACACAAACCCGCTTTGACGGAAAACCAGGAAAGCAGCGTAATCCCCACGGGTTTGCCCACCACGAGCCCTACCAGAATGCCCAGTCCCAGCGGGGTCGACAAGCCTTGCAACATGCCGGATTCAAACCGGATGTTGGTGTTGGCGAGCGCAAACAGCGGCATGATGGCAAAATTGACCGGTTTGATCAGCAGGTGCTCCAGCTTTTCCAGTGCCGATTCGGTGTCATCCGGCGTGGTCGGCAGCGTAAAGGCCGTAAGCACCCCCGCGATAGTAGCATGAACACCCGAATGGTGGATAAAATACCACATGAACAGGCCGGGAATCAGGTAAAAGGCCAGATTCGTTACGCCCACCCGGTTGAAAATAATCAGTACCAGGAAAACACCCCCCGCATACGCCAGGTAATTGACATGCAGGTCCGTACTGTAGAAAATGGCAATGACCACGATGGCGACCAGATCGTCGACAATGGCCAGGGCGGTCAGAAAGATCTTCAGCGACGCCGGAACCCGTTTCCCCAGCAACGTGATGAGGGCGAGGGCAAACGCAATGTCCGTTGCCATCGGAATCCCCCAGCCCACAGCGGTTTCGGTTCCGCGGTTCAGCATCATATAAAACAGGGCCGGAACCGCCACACCACCGATGGCCGCAAAAATGGGCAAAGCCGCCTTTTTAACGGACGACAGTTCACCTTCGACCAATTCCCTTTTGATTTCCAGGCCCACCATCAGAAAAAAGATCGCCATCAGGCCATCATTGATCCAGATGAGAACGGAGTATTGTAAATCCAGACCGCCCCAATCCGTTCCCAGCCGGGTGGCCAGCAGGTTTTCAAAGGACGCCCCCAAGGGCGAATTGGCAATACCAAGCGAGATAATGACACAGAGAAACAGAAGAATACCGCCTGTTGAACCCGATGTAAAAAATTCCTGGAAGTGTTTCAGCACCGTTGCTTTCATCGGTTTTTCAATTGATAAACTGCAATAGTAAGAAGAAACACCCAGCAGGGCCACTTAATCTTATTTTAATCTTTTTCCTTGTTTTTTTTAATTCCTTTTTAATCTTTGCCTCGGTAACCGATTAATTAGTATTGGTCACATCCAGAATTATGCTGCAACTTACTCCCCCCTGACGACGATTTTCCGCTAGCCCCAACCCTGGGCTAGATCGTTGACGCGGCCTCATCGAGTGCCGGGGAGTTCCTCTTTTTTCCAATTTTTCGAGCAGTGTCCAACCGCTTTGCGGCTGGTATATCCGGCTTTCCTTGTCTGCCATTTTGCGGAGGAGAAGCGGTAAATCTCGTTTTAGCTATGCTACAACTTATTCCACCCTGATCCTTCGATCAAAGATCATCAACGCTTTAGGTAACAAATGTATAATTGGCCGTAGTGTTTCTTTTGTGGCTTTTCCAGGTGGCCTACGGTATTCTTACCAATTTTTATTTTTTTCACTTACACCCCTAGCATAATGAATACGACGCTGAAAAAAAATGTCCAGGAGTTCAACCGGAATGTGAACGAAAATGGCGGCTTTCTGTACACCACCAATGCGCAGTTTTCGTCGCATGTTGCCAACAAACGGATTTCGGACGAGATCTTCAAGCTCATCAAACCGCACTACAAAACCCTGGTAGACATTGGCTGTGGCGACGGTATGTATACCAACAACATCAAGGAGAATTTCCCGCATCTGGACGTTCACGGCTTCGATCCTGCCGACTCAGCCATTCAGATTGCCAGTAAGAAATACCCTAATGTGAAGTTTGAAACGATTAATTTGCTGGACGACCAGTTGCCTGTTCCGGCCAAAAAATACGATGTAGCCGTCATCCGGGGTGTACTCCACCACCTTTCCGATCAGCAAAAAGCCATCACCAATGCTTTCCGGCTCGCCGATCATCTGATTATCATGGAACCGAATGGCAATAATCCCATTCTGAAAGTCATCGAGAAAACGTCCAAATATCACATCGAACACGAAGAACAGTCCTTCTTCGAATGGGATTTGAAACGATGGATACGCAATGCGGGCGGACAAATTGATTCGTGGAGCTACGTCGGTTACGTGCCGTTCTTTTTTCCAACCGGCCCCGCCAAGGTAATTTACTTTTTTCAGCCCTTCATGGAAAAAATCCCGGTTCTGAAGCATGTCTTCTCGGCCCAGTTTATCATTTCCTGTTCACAAAAGAAGTAAGTCTGACAGAAGCCGTTAACCGTTAACCTGTTTTTATGGAAATACTGCGACGCCCCGGCGTCATCATCTTTTTGGTTTTGATACTGGCTTTTGGTTTACGGGTCTATCATTCTGACACCCACGGTCTTTACCTCGACGAGAAATACACTCTGGTGATTTCACAGGGCATCGTGATGGAAGGTGCCAACCAGAAAGACGTCTTTTTCACGCCGGGCAAAACCACGTTTACGCCCCGCGAGTTCTGGAAGGAAAAAACGCTGGGCGACTTTTTTGAAGCCAACATGCGGGGCGACATCGGAAACAGCCCCGCCTACTATGCGGTTTTGTGGCTTTGGATGGAAATCTTCGGTCTGAGCGACTTTTCGGCCCGGTTTCCGTCCGTCCTGTTCAGCACGCTGGTGGTTGGGTTGGTCTACCTGTTTGTACGCCGGCATTTTCGTTCGGAACCGCTGGCTCTGGTGAGTGCGTTTCTGGCCGCGATCGAACCCTTCTTTATTGCCTACAGCCACATGGCCCGCAATTATTCGATGAGCTTCTTTCTCACTTTGCTGGCCACGCACCTGTTCCTGCTCATTCTGGAGCGTCATAAAACCGGCAAACCGGTGGCCGGGTTGTATGTCGGCTACGGTCTAACGCTGGTCATCGCCATTCTTTCTCATTACCTGACCGTGACGGTTTTTCTGTGTCATGGACTCTATGCGTTGCTGTTTATCCGGCCCCCGCGTCGCTGGTTACCTTTTGCGCTGACGGCCGTGGCGGGTATAGCCGTCGTTTCGCTGTGGTTCATCTACGGGGGCGGCACCTACACCTTTCGGACCCTGGCCTATCAGGCGCAGCTTTACCGAAGCGTCGCCCTGACGAGCCCCTATCAGAATGAATTCGGGATCATTTTACCGGCAACACTGGCCAATGTAGCGCAAAAGGCGTTGCCGGTATGGGCCGATCTGTTCATCTTTTCGAACGGAGCGGGACAGATGGACATGCTGGGCATTCGCAACATGGCCATTGCGCTGCTGTTTGGCCTGGTGGCCGCCGGGCTGGTACATCGCTACCGCCGAAGCGAAACGCTTCCATTGGCGGTCAGTCTCCTGTTTCCGGTGCTGTTGCTGGCCGGTTTGCCCCTGTTCACCGTTCCCAACCTGAAACTGGTGGTATTAGCCGCGCTGCCTTCGCTGTTCTACCTGATGGTGCTGTCGCTCCGGCGGAATACGAGCCGGGAACAAAAACCGCTGATCGTTTTTACCATTCTGCTGGCCGTTATTCCGACGTTATTTCTGATCGTGATGGCATTCCGCAACGGGCATACCTACGGCATTACGCAGCGGTATTCGGGTTTTTCATTTCCGTATACGGTAATCCTGGTGGCCCTGATGCTCCGGCAACTCGTCCGGATGCCCACCGCCATCAAAGCCGCTCTGGGACTGGTGCTCGTACTTCAGGGCTATTACATCACCCGACTGCTGAGTCAGATTTACGAAGATCGTGACCCGAAATATACCTACTTTACCGTACCGCGTGGCCCCAATCCGCATTATCTGGTTGCCCAACGGATCAAGGAGTTGTATACGCCGGGTGATACGATTCTTTACCCCTCGGTCCGGTTGAACTTCCGGGATGAGGTGGAAAAAACCTATTGGCCTTATTCGGTTCAGGATGCTCAGTTAACCAATTTGTACTTACCCAAAGATGCCGACTACATTCAACGGCTGGATACGACCGACGTCAACACCATCCGGCTGGTCAAAGCCCGGTCGGGAAAGGAGATCGTTCTGTTTGATCTCAAGGGGAAACGGCACCGGTATTGAGCGATTATCGATCGGTGAGTCTGCCGTTTAGCAGACTCACCGATTTCATATTCTTATTTTGACATTGTTCTGGATTTGAGGAAGAACTTTCCATTGCACCACTTTGGAACGGCGCATTTGCTGCGGTCTTCTCAGCATCTGTTTTTAAGAATGCATACCTTTGCCAATATGATTTGCGGCTTCCCCTTCTACACGCTTACTCCCCCCTGACCGTTTTCCCCGGTGTCATCCTCTTCATTGGTTTCCAACTGACCGCGGTCAGTTGGCCTCTCTCATTTTGTCCAGTCTGTGCATTCCTTATGAAACTGTATCTGAATTTATTCGATTTTAAACAACGTGTTGATTACAAAACCGAAATTCTTTCCGGTTTAACCGTGGCGCTGGCCCTCATTCCGGAAGCCGTTGCGTTTGCCCTGATTGCGGGTCTATCCCCCTTAACAGGCTTGTATGCCGCTTTTTCCATGGGGCTGATCACCTCCATTCTGGGCGGACGTCCGGGTATGATTTCGGGTGCTACGGGAGCGGTTGCCGTCGTGATCGTCAGTCTGGTGAAAAGCCACGGTGTCGAATACATCTTTGCGACGGTCGTGCTGGCCGGGTTACTGCAAATCACCGCCGGGTTGATGCGGCTCGGCAAATTCATCCGGTTGGTTCCTCACCCGGTTATGTTCGGATTTGTCAACGGATTGGCCATCGTGATCTTTCTTTCTCAACTTGATCAATTCAAAAGCGCGGATGCCTCCGGAACGCTGCACTGGATGACGGGAACGTCCCTGTGGATTATGCTGGGACTGGTTCTGCTCACCATGGCGATCATCTGGGGACTTCCCCGGCTGACGAAGGTGATCCCGGCTTCGCTAGCAGCCATCGTGGTGGTCTCAATGCTTGTCCTTGGCCTGAAAATCGACACCCAAAGTGTGGGCGATATTGCGTCCATTCAGGGCGGTTTTCCTCCATTTCATATTCCCGCCGTACCTTTCTCGCTCGACACCCTTTTAATCATCTTTCCGTATGCGCTGATTGTGGCCGGGGTCGGTTTAATCGAAAGTCTGTTAACGCTGAACCTCATCGACGAAATTACCGACACGCGGGGCCGGGGCAATAAAGAATGTGTGGCGCAGGGACTGGCCAACGTAACGACTGGTTTTCTGTCGGGCATGGGCGGTTGTGCGATGATCGGGCAAAGTCTCATCAACATCTCATCCGGAGCCCGAGCCCGGCTTTCCGGTATTGTGGCCTCCATCATGTTGCTGGTATTTGTGATGTTCGGAGCGCCCATTATCGAAAAACTGCCCATGGGCGCTTTGACCGGGGTGATGATCATGGTCGCCATCGGCACGTTTGAGTGGAGCAGCTTCCGGATGATTGGCCGGATGCCGAAACAGGATGTGTTTGTCGGAATGCTGGTAGCCGCCGTTACCGTTCTGCTGCATAATCTGGCATTGGCGGTGTTGGTCGGCGTCATTATTTCGGCTCTGGTATTTGCCTGGGAAAATGCCCGGCGCATCCGCGCCCGAAAATACACGGATGACCGGGGCGTAAAACACTACGAATTATACGGGCCACTGTTCTTTGGTTCAGTCGCCACGTTCAATGAAAAGTTCGACGTAACGAATGATCCAACTGAAGTCATTCTTGATTTCAAAGACAGCCGGGTGACGGACATGTCGGGTATCGAAGCGCTCAACAAGCTCACCGAACGCTACCACCGGATGGGCAAAACGATTCACCTGAAACATTTAAGCCCCGACTGTCGGAAACTGCTCCACAACGCGGGTAGCGTCATTGAGGTCAATATTCTGGAAGACCCTGACTACAAGGTGCTGGTCGATGAATAACCTCATTTGGCCAGACGCAACGCCTGAGCATAGACGTCCGGCAATTCACTCTGCTCGACGGCCAGAGCCGCCCGTTCCACATCGTACGGCACCCGAACAAACTCGACGTGAACGCCATCCGCCGAACCGGGCCGGGCGGTTTCGTCGATCGTGAGCAGAACGTACCCCGCGCGCGGGTCACCGTCTTTGGGTTTGCCGACGGAACCAATGTTGATGGCGTGCCGGTAATACGGCGTTTCGCCTTCGCCCAGCGCGTTCACCACTTTGTAATAGGGTTTGTGCGTGTGGCCAAAACACATGATGTCGGCATGGGCACCTTCCAGAACACGCGCCAGACTGCGATCCCCCCGATCTTCAAACAGGTATTCGTTGACCCGCCGGGGACTGCCGTGTACCAGCAACAAAGAAACCGGCGTTTGCTGCTGCCACAATTGTTCCGGATTGTTGCCCAATTCAAACTCGACGCGAATGTGGGTGGGTAAAGTCCGCAAATACGCCCGTTCGTCGTCGCCTACGGTTTTGTTGGTGTAGGCAATCGAAACCTTGCCGTTGGCTTTTTCGTCGTCGGTTTTGTAGGCACACCCGCAATCGTCCGACGAGCGGCCGATGCCGTAGTCGTAGTTACCGGCAATCGTCGGAATGTTCCGACGGCGGATTTCAGCGATCACTTCGTTGGGCCAGATGTTGTAACCCACCAGATCGCCCTGGCAATACACCGCGTCCGGTTTTTGGCGGTCAATGTCGGCTAAAACCGCTTCCAGAGCGGGCAGGTTGGCGTGGATGTCGGAAAACAGGGCAATTTTCATACGGTTTTTGGGGACGGTTTTTGGGAGGAAATTCCAAAATTCTTTTTCTGTTTACGCGCAAAGTTGACCATCAGGATCAAAACCGGCACTTCGATCAGCGGGCCGATGACGGCGGCAAAAGCGGCCCCGGAGTCGATGCCGAAGACCGCAATGGCCACGGCAATGCCCAACTCAAAGTTGTTGCCGGCAGCCGTGAAAGCCAGCGAGGTGGATTTAGCGTAATCGGCACCGGCCCGTTTGGACAGATAGAACGCCGAGAAAAACATGATGGCAAAATAGATCGTCAGCGGAACGGCAATCCGCAGCACATCGAGCGGAATGGAAACGATCAACTGCCCTTTCAGACTGAACATCACCACAATCGTGAACAGCAGGGCGATGAGTGTCATCGGGCTGATGGCCGGTAAAAACGTCTCTTCATACCATTGGCGGCTGAAAACGCGCGTCAGAATCAGCCGCGACAGCAAACCGGCCAGAAACGGAATGCCCAGGTAAATGAACACGCTCTGTGCCACTTCGCCAATCGTGATATCGACCGTGAAGCCCTGTAAACCAAACAAAGGCGGCAGAATGGTGATAAAAACGTAGGCGTAGAGCGAATAGAACAGCACCTGAAAAATGCTATTGAAAGCCACCAGACCGGCTGCGTAGAGCCGATCGCCCCCCGCCAGATCGTTCCATACGATGACCATCGCGATGCAGCGGGCAATCCCGATCATGATCAAACCGGTCATGTATTCGGGTTTATCCGGCAGGAAAATAACCGCCAGAAAAAACATCAGCAACGGGCCAACAATCCAGTTTTGCAGCAGCGACAGTCCCAGAATTCTGGTGTTGGCAAACACTTTGGGTAATTCCGAATACCGCACCTTCGCCAGGGGCGGGTACATCATCAGAATCAGGCCAATGGCGAGCGGCACGTTTGTCGAGCCGGAATTAAAGCGGTTAATAAAGCCTTCCGACTGCGGGAAAAAGTAGCCGATACCCACGCCGAGCAGCATCGCCAGAAAAATCCACAGCGTTAAAAACCGGTCGAGAAACGAAAGTTTGGGCGTGTTCATGCGGCATTGTCGTTTACGGTTCGCTTCATCACAATGGCTGAAGACGGACAAAGGTCACTGAATTGCTGCGTTTGCTGAATGGCTTCAGGCACTTCCTGTCGGTCGACTGGTCGAAAACCGTGCCGCTCAAAATAGCGGTCGGCGGTGGTGGTGATCAGATATACGTCGGACAAGCCGTCGGCTTTGGCGGTTTCCAGGAGCCGTTCAACCAGTTGCGCAGCGATTTGCCGGCCCTGGTGCTGCGGATCAACCGCTACGGAACGCAGCAACGCTACGGCTCCGAAACGTTCCAGACCCGCCACGCCAACGCAGGTTTCCTGCTCTTTGACAAGCAGGAAACCGGGCAGTTCGGCTGGTAAATCATCGGTCAGCAACTCCGCCTGCTGCAACAGCACAATAACGGCTTCCCGGTCTTCCGGGCGGGCATTTTCAATTGATAAAGCCATCATTTTCAGCATTGAACGCGTTGACAAAAGAAACTAATTGCAGCAGTCGGGTCCGCAGCAGGAAGCGGCATTGGTCGCTGCCGGAGCCAATTCGACAACCGGTGCGGTAGGTTTTTCGGCATAAACCGTAACGCTGTAGATACCTTTGTCCTGCTGGCGGTAGTCAGCAATTTCGTCCGCAGTCAGGTAGTTTTGCAGCAGTTCGTCGGGCAGCACAATTTCGCGTTCTTTTTGGAGGATGATCCCGGTAAAACCGGCTTCCTGAACAATCTGCAAATAGGTATCTTTCTGGATAGCGCCCGACACACAGCCCGCATACAATTCGGCATCCTTGATGACGCCCGCAGGTAAATCGCCTTTCAGCACAATGTCCGAAATGCTGAAATGCCCACCGGGCTTCAGAATCCGGAACGTCTCGGAAAATGCTTTCTGCTTGTCGGGAACCAGGTTCATCACGCAGTTGCTTACCACCACATCGGCCAGGTTGTCGGGCAGCGGCATTTCTTCGATATCGCCGTATACGAAGTCAACGTTGGTATACCCCAACGTTTTAGCGTTCCGGCGGGCGCGGTCGATCATGGCCGGCGTCATGTCCAGGCCAATTACCCGACCGGTTTCGCCGGTTTCGGCCCGGGCCACAAAACCGTCGTTGCCCGCCCCTGAGCCCAGATCTACCACCACGTCGCCGGGTTTGATCTGCGCAAATTGTGTCGGCAGGCCACAGCCCAGTCCCAGATCTGCTTCGGCCACGTAGCCGTTCAATCCGTCGTAGCCAACGGCCATGTTGATGGGCACGTCATTCGAGGGGCCACAGCACGACGTAGGACCACACCCGCAGCCAGCCGCTTCAGACTGCCCCCCTTCGGCAATAGCACCATAGGTCTGGCGCACGATTTCTTTTAGTTGTTCAGCAGTTTCCATGTTTACGTTTATTGATTTGTTTATTGTTAGGACTTACATAATTGCCCCTAAATCCCCTAAAGGCCGGGCGGCCGGAGCCGGACTTTTAGCATCCGGATTAAGCCGTGTCCAAGTCCCCTTTAGGGGATTTAGGGGCAATTATATAAGTGCAATAGAATTATCGGGCACAAGTTCTTATTGTAATATTACGATTGATTAAGGCAAAAAAATAGCGACGCTGGTTTTAGCAACAGGTCGCGGGCACGAACGAATCCAGCAGCGAACCAAAAGTCTGCCGGGCTTCTTCCCAAACCGCTTCGTTGATGCAATAGCACACGCGGGGCGGATCAATTTCTCCCTTGATGAGACCAATGCGTTTCAGTTCTTTCAAATGCTGGGAAACCGTCGGTTGCGCCAGCGGCAATTCATCCACCAGATCGCCACAGACGCAGGCTTTTTTCGCAATCAGCAATTGCAGAATGGCCACCCGGGCGGGATGGGCAAAGGCTTTGGCCAGATCGGCGATGCGGTTTTGCTGGTCAGAAAATATTTCGGTTTTGGTGAGTCCCATGTCGCAAAGGTACTAGTCATTTTATCAATCGCAATATTACGATAGATTTTTTTTTAATGGTCCGATTTGTGGGCTTGTGGATTCTACCCGGTCCTGGGCCGTGTTTCAGTTGTTTCCTGAACAAGGGCAAGTAGTAAAACAAAAATACGGAATGCTTTTAACAGCGGGGTGCGATCAATTCAATGCCCTGATTTTCCGATCAATGCGACCCCAAAACCGGCTCATACCATGCTCCATCTTCACAAAAAAGGATTTCCCGCGCTCAGCACCGCCAGCACGGTTTTATGGGGAATACTGGCGATCAGCAGTTTCTGGACGGAGCCCTTCCAGGAATCCCACACTGGCCCGGATAAGCCGCGCGTTCTGATTTTAACCGACATCACCAGTCTACAAGCGGGCACTGGCGAACCCGACGACGGTCAGTCGCTGATCCGATTGATGTTGTATACCAACGAATTACAGATTGATGGACTGATTGCCTCTTCTAATTTGGGGCATGGCCAGCGGGTGCAACCGGATCTGATTCGTCGGGTCATCGAAACCTACGGAAAGGTTCAACCCACCCTTTTACAACATGATCGCTCCTACCCGCCAGCCGCCCGGTTGCTCGGTTTGGTCAAATCCGGTCAACCACTGGCCGGGCCGAACGTGCCGGTAACCACGAGCGTCGGTGCCGGTCTGGACACTGAAGCTTCGGATTGGCTGATCCGGGTTGTCGATCGGCCCGATCCGCGTCCGGTTTGGGTGTGTGCCTGGGGTGGTACGGCCGATTTGGCGCAGGCGCTCTGGAAAGTGCAACAAACCCGTTCTGAAGAGGCCGTGAAGGCTTTTATTGGTAAGCTACGAATTCACGCCATTGCAGATCAGGATGCCACCGGCCCCTGGATCCGGCAGCAGTTTCCGACGCTTTTTTACATCCTGAACCGCCACAATTTCAGGGGTATGTACCGGGGCGGAAACACCCGGCTGGCTGATTCAGGCTGGGTAGCCACCCATATTCAGCAAAGCGGCAGTCTGCTCGGCGCATTGTATCCAAATTATGCCGGAGGTGACATCTGGAGTTCCCGGATTGGTCGGGTTAAAGGGATCAAAGAAGGCGACTCGCCCTCCTTCTTGAGCCTCATTCCCAACGGATTGAACAGGCCGGAGCAGCCGGAACTGGGCGGCTGGGGTGGCCTGTTCAAAAAGAGTGATGAAGGGTATTATCAGGATCAAATTGATTCAACCGCTGGCTACGCTACTGATCCGACACCGTATATGGCCTCGGTTTACCGGTGGCGACCCGCCTGGCAGGCCGACTTTCAGGCCCGTTTGCAGTGGTGTACCCGAACATACCGGCAAGCAAACCACCATCCCCTGGTCCGTATTGACGGAGACGCTGCTCTTCAACCGCTTACCAGAGTCGTTTCTCCCGGTTCCGACGTACAGTTTGATGCCGGCAACTCGACCGATCCGGATGGTCAGTCCCTGCGGTTCAACTGGCAGATCTACCCCGGAAGCCTGCCGAAAGGCTTTGTTCTGACGGGCGATCAAACACCCCGGCTGCGTTGCCGGATCGCGAAAGGAGTCCAGAACCAATCGATTTCACTGCTCCTGACGGTAACCGACACGGGGCAACCAGCCCTCAGCCGCTACCGTCGCATTGTGCTGCACGTGCGGTAAATTTTCATCGTCACGAAATTATACCTACATTTTCTCATCCCGTTTTCAATCCATCCAATTTTAATTCCGTATGAAAAACGCCTTCATCCTGTATGTTCTTACCTTCTTTTTCAGTTACGCAAATGCCCAAAATTCCACGGTTACGAACGGTACGGAATACCTGAAACTCATTCCCGGTTCGGAGCAATCGGCCTTCAAACGGGTAGAGATTTCATCCGATATCGATACGACCTGGAACCGCTGGAAAGAACGCGGATACAATTTTGGCTTTAATCCGCGAATCACGCCGATGTATACGACCGTCAACGGGATTCTGAGTACGCCGTACATGATTCAGGTGCGGGGCAACGAGAACGAACGGAACCGCAAACGCTGGGGCTATCACGTGTTTGAAGGCTACGCCAAAGACGACAAATCCCGCATTACGATGCTGGTGAATAAACACATTGAGGATGAAAAACCGGTGGCCGAACTCTACTATTACAGCACGGTGTATAACCACGACGAACCGGCTTACAACTGGTTTAAAATTGGCTCCGATGTCCGGCAGCACTCTTTTCTATTCAGCCGTGATAAAGCGATTTTCTACGGTTCGCTGAAAATGACCAATGCGCTGACGTTAGGCAATATTGGCCGCGATAATCTTCTGGCGGAAAAACCGACAGCGGATGCCGAAACGAATTATGCCGAAGACGCGAAACACGTCAATTACGAAGCGTTGAAAAACAGCGAAAACGGAACGATCTTCTACGATAAAGACAACAACATCGTCGTGATCAAAATCAATGGAAAATGGATGAAACTGGCGGTGGAAGCGTTGCCAAAAGGAGTGAATTATTCGTTTTAATAATGCGATTTTAATTTAAAATTTAAAATCAGTAGTGTACGAAGGATGCATTTTTTTCTACCCTCTTTGGCTGTTGGCGTAGAACGATCTTTAGAATGGTTTTTTCTGATACTATAACGCGAATGAGGGGTGGTTGGCCGCGTAGCGGACGGATGTTTGTAACGAAAAGACTACCCGGTTCCTCCCGCGTGCCTTTGGGTACGCAA
>NZ_QOWE01000045.1 GCF_003334855.1 Larkinella punicea | reverse complement strand
TTCAATGCCAAGATCAAAGCCTTCCGGGCTCAGTTCAGAGGGGTAAGAAACGTCGAGTTTTTCCTTTATCGATTAACGCAGTTATATGCTTAAACCAAGATGCTCCACAACTTTTGCTCTTGATCCCGATTCAGTTGAAACGAGTTAATTAATCCCAATCAAACAACTACCATTTTCCGTACTTTGAATGATTGACTGAATTAATACGTACTATTGATATACAGGAAGTTAGCTAAAGTCACTTTTTCATCCCACGTTTATGAACTTTCAATCTTTCACGATTTGAGTAGGGACTAGTGGGTAGACAGTCGTAAAATTATCTACGCCTGGTACATAGCATGGCGACTTCTTTTGGCCACTCAGGATAAAGTTGTACGTGGTTGAAGGTTGCCAGGTAGGATCAACTAAGGTAGTGTCACAAAGCTGTACCGGTACAATTTTACTTGAACTTTGAGGATCAATATAAAGGAAAGTGCCATGTCCTGAATAAGAGGCTTTCACCTTAACTAATTCCTGATAAATCTTGCTGTTACAGCCGCATTCTGGTGTGATGTCTTTCTTATTACAGGATACCAATAGAGTTAAGATCACTATAACAAAGGTTGACTGTCTCATTGCGCTAAAGGGTTTGACCTTGTAGACCTAAAAAGGGTATACTCCGTTGTAAGGCATTTGAAAATTAATCGATTATGATTGTAAAGAATTCGTCCATTTTGGAAAGATCTCTTACGACTATGTATTTTTAGATAAACCTTATGATGACAACGCTAAACCTGAAATAACAATGATGAAACAATACATCTCTACCGTACTTGCTACCTTGTATTTTAGTCAGGTGGGAATTGCCCAATTTACCGGCACCTTCACTGACTTGCGTGATGGCCAAACGTATAAAACGATCAGCTTTAAAGAAGCTTTGACGGGCAAAACCGTTACCTGGATGGCACAAAACCTAAACTACAAAGTTGAAGGTAGCTATGCTTATGATGACAATGAGAATAATCGAAAAGAGCTAGGCTTGCTTTACACCTGGGAGGCAGCGAAAAAAGCCTGTCCCAGCGGTTGGCATTTACCAACGGATAGCGAATGGTCTCTGCTGGTAAGCCAATTTGGCGGAACTGACCAGGCCGGTGAAACTCTAAAAAGCGTCAAAGGCTGGAATGAAGACGGTAACGGCACTAACAGCAGCGGCTTTAACGCCCTTCCAGCAGGTATCCGCAGAAAAGGTAGTTATGAAGTCCTGGGTACTCTCGGATTCTTTTGGACGTCCTCCCCAGCGGGCGCGGAAGGTAAGGCCTGGGGATGGAACTTTCACTATGGTGGTCCTCCCAGTAGCAATAAACAGAATTTAAAAAAAGCGTTTCGATTCGATGCCG
Source organism: Larkinella punicea (assembly GCF_003334855.1). Lineage (GTDB taxonomy): Bacteria > Bacteroidota > Bacteroidia > Cytophagales > Spirosomataceae > Larkinella > Larkinella punicea. The sequence continues at coordinate 13,116 of NZ_QOWE01000045.1, read as the reverse complement.
ATGTTGCCGGCGGTGTCTCGGTTCGTTGCGTTGGGGATATAAGATAATTGCCACGGTTATGGACACGAAAACAAAACCATACCCAAAGGAATCAGAAAAAAATCCGGATGCCCCTGGGAGGAAGGGCGAGACTATGAGATAAACTACTTTGAATCAATTAAACCTCCCATTATTAAGATTGCCCGCGATCACTACGATGGCTCTTTCTATAAAGGAACCAAAGCTCAGCAATGAAAACAGCAAGAAGAATGAATCGAGAAACATCCATACGAGAACAGGGTTTGTGAAAAATTACCACGAAATTATCAGAAATGCAAAATCAAGCGATTACAAAAGGAGGCAATTGATATAAACTAAACCTCCGTTTTACCAACCAATAAATAAACCTCATATTCTCGTCCTTTCCTGCCCCTCTTTCGGCTTTCAATCAACTTAAACGAAATTTTCATAAACATGCATCCTACCGCTAAGGCCAAGTAAGGAATTCACAAAACATCACCGACCCACGTCCAACTTCACATCCCTGAACATAAATGGGTTATCGCTAACTCTAAGCGATTTTCCGCTGGTAGTAGTTACGTTCCGGAGAATGACCTCTTTGGTTTTGACGTAGGGAAATTTCTCCTGGTAGGAATGGTCGGTCATTTCCGAATTGAAATTAAAGAAAATCGCGGGGCCCTGGTAATTATCGGGATGCCGGGAGTCCTCTATTCGGAGATTTTCAATCGTAATGCGTTCCGGCATGTAGCAGGTGTAGCCAAAATCATGCTGACCGGAGTTGAATCCGTTGATCAGGGCGGCACTGACGGGTTTGCCGTCCGACGGCACGAAAACACAGTTGCGAATTACGAGTTCTCCCTGCCAGGTACTGCCGTAGTCGGAGCGCAGATTGACGATGCTTCTGCCGCGGATGGTGCAGTTCTCCACCAGTAAGAGTCCACTGCCGATGGCATTGATTCCCATGTGTCCCAGAGTCGAGTTGCGGATGGTGGCATTGGCAACCCCCTGGTGGGCATCAAACCGGGAGAGCGTACACTGGTCATACAGCAGATTTTTGCAGAAGTTAGAACCCAGAATCCCCCAGTACCGGTTGTCGTTGATGTCATTGGTTTGGCGGCAATTCACGAAAGACACGTTCAGTGCGCGATTGGCCGAAAGGTCGTACGTACCCATCGTGACCGGCTTACCGGCCGCGCCAATGGTGCTGTAGGTCCGGTGTCCGGTCAGGATGGTGTTTTTAATCGTTACATAGGAACAGTCCCCGATGTTGATAAAACCGCCATAGGGCGCGCCGTGATCTTCTTCGCCCGTAATGCGGTGTTCCAGCCCTTCCACCAGCACGTTGGACCGCCGGATGGCAATGTTTCGGTTGTAATAGGTATACTTCGATTCGGCTTTGTTGGCAATGGTGGTGAATCGTCCACCGGTAATCTTTAGCGGTTTCTCATCGATGGGCAGCGCGGTGATTTCCGTAATCTGGTCGAAATCCCAGATGATTGGAGCGTTCTTATCCACGTTGCCCTGTTTGTCGACCACAAAAATATCGGTTTGCGACGATCCCTTGTTTTGATTGAGCCCAAACCGAATGTATTGTTTTACGTTCGAATTGGTGACCGTAATCAGGCAGGGACCCGGTAAAGACGCGTCGATTTTTTCCTGATTTCTCTTCAGCGAAGATATCGTTTCCAGTTTAAACGGTTTAAGGTCTGAGCCAACCGTGAAAACAGACGCATTGCGATTTTCCACTTCCGTATCGTCAATGATGAACGCTGCCGTACCGAAATCGGTGTCCGTTCGGATGACTGCGGTGCGCTCTTTCCCGCCAATATAGTAGGTTGCGCCCTCATCGGCTTTCACCAAAAGACCGTGCAGGTTGGCAAAGGCATGGGTGGCAGCGATCGCGTCCGAATCATCGGTTTTGCCCTTGCCGCTGGCACCGAAGTTGCTGTAACGCACCAATCCGGCGGCTTTAAACCGGCGGACCTCCTTCGGGTGCACATTCACGTGTACGGATCCGTTTTCCGAATATACCCGGGTTTTCTCCTTTTGAGAGGTAATTACGACACCGTCCAGCGGGTCTTTACTTTGCCCATTTGCCACATAGGCACTGCTGAAAAGCAGAAGCACCGGGAGTGCAAACTTCATCATGCGGTTTAGGATCATTGTCATTTAGGTCAAAAAAAGTAACTTACAGGCACGCAGGCTGGTAAGGCTGGCAAAAATGGGCCAGGAATTCTACCGCAAGGTGACGGCTCTCTACCACAAAAGCGGCAACGGTTCATTTCTTACCCAACGTCAAGCAACGATCGGCCGCCGACCCGGTGCCTGCGTCGATGTGACGGTGGTGGCAAGATAGCAGAACCGAAAAAAACAGGAAGAATGCAATCCAACGGAATGACCCATCCCGGGGTCAACGATAAACCCATTGCCCGGTCTTGGGTCAAATGAGCAAAATTCTAGTTTACGGTATGGTTCGCCTGGTTCTGTTTTTCGGCCTCTTCGTTCCATTGCTGACGGCGTGCAGCAGTGGCAAAACCGCACTTCATCAGGGCAATTTCGACCTCGCAGTCAAAAAAGCGTCCCATCGGCTCAATCAGCCGCGTGGGCTCTTTAAGCGGGGCTACGAAACGGCTCCTCAGGTGCTGAAAGAAGCCTTCCGACATGCGTACAATCAGCATCAAACCGTCATCCGGCGGCTCTCTTCGGCCGCACCGACCGACCCCAATCAACCTGCAACCTTTCGGTGGGAGACGGTTTTTGAGGAATATGTCCACCTGCAAACCCTGACCGACAATGCCCGACGCGGCTTTGTTCGGCAATGCCCGGCCTGTGCGGAGTGGCTGGCGGCCTACCCCGCTTCGTACGTGGATCGGCAAAATGAAGTGCGGGAATTGGCCGCAGCCGACCGATACCAGGCTGCCGAGCAAGCATTTGCGTACCGCGAAGAAAACCGTTTAGCGGCAAAAGAAGCTTACCAACACTACCAGAAAGCGCTGAACTGGGTACCCAACTACCGACAGGCCCGCGCCCAATCCGAAGCGGTTTTGCCTTTTGCCATCCTCCGCATCGTGGTCGACCCCCTGCATCCGACCCGGGAAATTAGTACCAGGGAGAATCGAAAACTACAACAGCTTATTTTTCAACGCGTTGAACGCAACCCCAAACCATCCCCTTTTGTACTGCTTTACCTGCCCACTGAACAGGCAGGCGATGGTTTTCCGATTCATCAGGCCGTCCAGATGCAGGTGACCGGTTATTTGCCTTTCGCCGAAAATACATTCTCCTCTTCCACCACCATCTACAGCAATCAGGCGTATAAAGTAGGCGAGAAAAAAATCAACGACTCCACCAAAGTCGATATCATGGAGAAAGTCAGTGGCACGTTGACCACCCACCGGCTGGAAATCCGCGCCGGCCTGGATTTACGGATGTGGGCGGTGGATACGCAAACAGGAAACGTCTTGTGGGAGGAGCCCCTTGGAGAAAACCGTCACTGGGTTACTGAATGGGAAACCTTTAGTGGAGACGATCGGGCACTCAATGGCAATTTGCTTAAACGGGCCGACCCTTTTCCGCCCTCCCGCTGGCAACTCTACGACAGCATGCGCGACGAGCTGGCCGACGATGTCGCCCGGCGACTGCGATCGAAATACGCAAGGGAGTAGGCAGCCGCAGGGAAGCACTTCTCATAAAGTTGTAACGGGCTAGAAAAAATCAAATACCCTCCGTTTTACAAACGCTAACCAGACGCCATCTGGATTATTTTCGTATGAAATAGGTAACGCCTAACTCAGGGCGAACTGCCGAGGCTCTGCTCAGGGGATAGTTCGAGAACTTTTGTGTTTCAGCCATCAGATCAAGTCGAAACTGATCACTTAGCCTCGCACTGACTCCTGCACCCAATGAAAGCACGTCGATTCCCCGTTCGACAGCCGGATAGGGAAAAGGAGTAGTCCGCAAATCAAAATGTACTTTCCCCATTTGATAAGATCCTTCCACAAAAGGGGCTATTCGGGAGTTTGTTGCATACAGACGCACCATAGGCCCCAGGAGCCAGGAGCGAATAATGGGAAAAGTGGTAAAGCGATAATCCCGGTTGTACTTCCCTTTTAAGCCTACCGCCACCTGATTGAAGATAAAATAACCGCCATATCCCTGGAAACTTAACTCATATTGACGCGACGAACGTTCAGAAAAATAACCCATTCGTCCACCGGTCAGCCAGGATTTTCTCCGAAAGGTCCGGGCGCGTTCCGGCTCATACCAGGAGGCTTGAGGCTGTGGCTGATTATAAGCCGTATAGTGTAGTGTGCCCAGTGACTTTACCTTCCCAATCGAATATTTCAATCCGGCACGATAGCCCATAAAACTGCCGCTATGGGTAAAGCGGCTCTCATAGCGTTCATTGTTGATCTGAATCGGTGACGTTGCCTGGCGGATATAACCCAGGCCCAGATTATAGGTAGCCACTACACCCAGGAATAAGCGTTGAGAAAGCCGAACATCAACACCGAGTTGTGGAGCAAGGGCTAAAGTGAAAATCGCAGTGGGTTGTGGTGTAAACCGGTTGGAGGTGAATAACCGAAGCGTGTCCGGGCCTCTGATCACCCTGGAACTCCCATAACCCCCATACACAAACGTTGATTTAGCCCGGCGGTTATAACGTCCTTGCAAATCAAGCCCGGCCGTTACGATAACCGGCCCCCAGGCGCGGGTATTGGCAATGAGCCCAAGCGATGCGTACGAAAAGGCATCCCCCCCGCCCGAGCTTCCACCGCTCATCAGCGTTACCCGACCCGATGCATCTCTTAATGCGATATGATGAGACATTGAATAAGGTAAACGCATGCGTCCCATGCCCACTTTAAGGCTCAGATGGGAAGTCATACTTCGTTCCAGATTGGCTTGCCACCAGGTGCCCGTGGGCGTCGTAAAGGTAAATTGGTTATCAGGTATGGCAGGCGTAGCGGTAAGTTTACTTCGGGTATGGGCCACGCCCAGTTGCAAACCAACCCGCCAATGCCCTGGTTGGGCAATGACCATAACGGGAACCATTAGGAACCACCAGCCTAGCCAGGCTCCTTTCCAACTAATGCTACCTATTTTTAGTCCGAAATAAGAGAAGTTTCTCATTTACAGCTCGGTTTACCCGAAAAATTGCCCTTCTTATTTAACTAAAGTTTCATTTCGTTTTACCTTACTCTTGTTATAGCAAAATATACTAATAAGATCATTGATAATCAATTTCCGATGGGCGGCAAGCGGCATTTCTTCCGCAATTCAGGAAACCCCTGTGCCAATTCATTCAGGATCAATGCTAAACACGCCATCCGTCACCGGCCTGTTTGTCGATGACCGGTTTGAAGGATCAATGCTTTCCCGTCTGGATATCAACATCAGTACGATGTAAGGGACGGGGTCTAAGACCTTTATTTCAAGGCAAAGGCGATGTAATTTCCCCCGATTTTCTGGCCTCTGCCTCCACCGGCGGCAATCACCACATACTGTTTCCCGTCAACTTCGTAGGTGATCGGGGTGGCAAAACCGCCCGCCGGAAGTTGGTATTCCCAGACCACCTTCCCGGTTTTTTTATCAAACGCCCGGATCTTTTCGTCCCGGGTGCCGGCAATAAACACCAGCCCGCCTGCCGTGGAAAGCGGTCCGCCATAGCTGTCGGTTCCGGTAATGGGAATGCCCTTTTTCGTCAGTTCCGGGTATTCGCCCAACGGCACCCGCCAGAGATACTCCCCGGTATTGAGGTCGATGGCGTTGAGCGTTCCCCAGGGCGGTTTGATGCCCGGATAGCCGTCCTGATCCGTAAACCGCTGCCAGACTTTGCTCACGTAAGCCGGTACGTACGGAAAACCACCCGGGTTGGTGGCCGCCGGAGCCGGGGCGCTGGCGACCGTCGCCGGGCCGGTTTCCCGGTTTAGCAAAAAGGCAACGATGGCATCACGGTCTTTTTCGGACAGGTGCTGGAACGAAGGCATCCGGCCACTGCCGGTTTTCAGCAGCGTTTTGATTTCCTCCGCCGAGCGTTTTTTGCCAATATCGACCAGCCCCGGCAGTTCCGGCCCGCTACCTCGCCGGTCCTGCCCATGACAGGCCGCACAGTTGGCGGTATACAGGGCATTCCCCGCCGTTACCGGGTTTTTCTGCGTAGTCAGGCTGGCCCGTTCCGTCATAACCAGTTCCCAGGGGTCTTCATTGACGTTCTGGTATAGAATTCCCTGCGGATCGATGGCGTTTCCGCCCCATTCGGCACCACCGCTGTAGCCAAACAGCAAGGTTCCGGTGGTGTTGGGGGGCGCAAATTTGTTGTCCGTTTTAATTTTCAAAAACCGCTCTTTCACGTAGGCATGGGCTTCCGGCGACAGGTCGGTAAGATCGGCTTCGGTATACACCTGCCGATTGAGCGGCAGCGGTTTCAGCGGGTATTTTTGCGTCGGATACGGATGTTCGCCGGGCAAGCCGTTCGTGGGCACCTTGCGTTCCTCCACCGGAAACAGCGAGGTTCCCTTATCCCGATCCAGCACATATACCAATCCGTCTTTCGTCGCCTGTACCACCGCATCGACGGTTTTTCCGTTGCGTTTCAAGGTGATCAGGTTCGGCGGACTCGGATGGTCGCGGTCCCACAGATCGTGGTGAATCGTCTGGTAATACCACTTCATTCTGCCGGTTTCGGCCTCCAGGGCCAGAATGCAATTGGCAAACAGATTTGCGCCTTTGCGGTCGCCCCCGTAGAAATCCGAAGCGGGAGAACCGGTGCCGAAATAAACGACGCCCCGTTTCTCATCCAGCGACAGCCCGCTCCAGTTGTTCGTGGCTCCGATTCTCTTATACGCATCCTTCGGCCAGGTATCGTAGCCCAACTCACCAGGCTGCGGAATCGTATGAAAAACCCACTTCAATTTTCCGGTCACCACATCAAACGCCCGCACGTGGCCGGGAGCCGCATCGCCGGATTCGGATACGCTTGAGCCCATCACAACCGTGTTCCGGTAAATAATTCCGGGCGACGTGGCCGTTACCGACAACTTGCTGACGTCATGATCCAGATTGGTCTGTAGCCCTTCGTGCAGATCCACCCGCCCATCGGTTCCGAAACTGGATACGATTTGCCCGTTTTCAGCATTGACGGCGTATAAACTCGACCCTACGGTATACAAAATGCGTTTTTCGTTCCCGTTTTCCCAGTACATCACGCCCCGGTTGGAGTTCAGCCGGTCGTTTTTCGAGGGTTCAAATTTCCAGAGTTGTTCGCCCGTTCCGGCTTTCAGGGCAAACAGTTTCAGTTCGGGTGTGGTGCCATACAGAATGCCGTTGACAACAATCGGCTGGCATTGAATGGCGCGGCCCCGCTTCCGGGCGGGGTCATTCGGATCCGGTTTTTCGGAAGCATCATACTGCCAGGCTACCTGCAAATTCCGGACGTTTTCGGTGTTGATCCGGGTGAGTGGCGAGTGCCGGTTGCCGGCTTTGTTTCCCCCGTAGGCAGGCCAGTCTTTACCGGTATCCGGGGCCGTGTTCCGCAATTCCATGCCCGACATCAGGCAGCTTCCCAGCAGCAAACCAACCGTCAACACATTGTGCATCCGGGTGTTGAATCCTTTCTTGAAAAGATTCATTTTTCGAATTTTCATTGATTACGGTTTAGGAGCGTATTCGAACATCAGGGTCTTTCAGAGCGCCAATACCATCAAATTCTATCCATGGGATGCTCTAACCCGGCGCAAACTATCTGTAAATAGTGCAAGAAAATAATACTATTTGTAAAAATATCCATTTACTAAAAAAAGGGTCAAATTTCCGGCAGGAAGCAGAACAACGGGAGCCGTTTGTCGTTACTAAATAATAATTGGCAAAAATCGATTATCGCAAAACATACCACTTCATCCACGGTTTTCGGCGGCTTAAACCGTCATTTTAACCGCTGACACAAAATTATTTAGCAACTTATTTATCGGAAGTTTACCTTCGGCTTATTAACACATACCACAACCACATCATGAGTGTCGTCATTAAACCAACCGTTAGTAACATCATCAATCTCTGGTTCGGCGCGGATACGCCCATCCGTCAGTACAAGATCAAACTCAATCCCGATCTGTGGGGTGCCTGCCAGCAAACCAATCAGAATTTTACACTGACCCGCAGTCAGCCCATCGAGCAATACCGGAAGTCCGACAAAGTTGCTTTTGCCAAAGCCGTTTTGATGGAATTAGAGCGGAATAAGCAGACACTGGCCACCACGCCCCGCTGTCTGAACTGACCGACAGGTCATAGGTCGCCTTGAAACGTATGCGCCAATGCCGGGTTTTGAGGTTGCTCCGTCAGGAGCTTAACAGCGCAGCGTCGCCGGGCCGCCGGAGCGGTAGCAACGTCAGTTTCCCGCCCTCCCCGTGTGCCGTCAGGTACACAACCGGCTGTTTGATGGGAATCGTTGCGTACCTCACGGCACGCTGGGGTATGAGATACCGTGTCAACTACCGACGCTACGCTGTTCAGTTCCTCCGGAACGGATTGTTCTGTAGAACCATACTTTTACCGAACCCCTCACCGGGTCATGAATTCACAGGAAACAGTGGTGCAGTGGCAATTCGGGTCTTTGGGCGGGGTCCAGCTACCGGTCAGTTCACTTTTTTTGTTCTTTTTCACGTCCAGTTTCGTCCAGGAAAATTTCCCGCGGTCATAGCCGAAGGTTTTGCCATCATCGTCGCAAGGAAAATAATCTCATAGCAGACCGTAAATAGATGGCTTTCCAGACGAATTGCTTATTGAAATACGTACCAGGTTTGACTTTTTGCGGGAATGGTCACCCGAAGCGTTAGTTTGCTTCCATCCAGCGGCTGACTCGCAAACGCGCCGTCCTGTTTGCTCACGGCAACCCGGTTTTTCAAACCGGTATAGTACAAATCAACCGTCAACGTTCTCGTAATCGGCTCATCCAGCGGATTATAGACCATCAGCAGACCTTTCTCTTTTCCGGCAGCATTGACGTGTAGAATGGCGTCGTAATCCCGTCCGTCGGGTCGGCGGAGGTGGATGAGGTCGGCGTCCAGAATGGGGCGGTGTTTCTTGTAAAAACCCACCCATTTTTTCACCACGGCTTTGGTTTCCGGCGCGTCATACAACTGGGGTCCGCGGTAACAGGCCTGCACACCTGCCCCGAACAGATTGGCCATCCGCTGCTCATAATGCGGCAAATGGTCTTTCAGGGGTTCGATGGTAGCCGCCGGACCTCCGCCGTGGTATTCGACCAGCGGCACGAACATCCAGCCCATCGACGGCGTTTTTTCCCAGGTACCGTCGTAAATATTCTGCCGTTCGATAATCTCCTGGTATTCACGGGGCAGCGACCAGTTCGTTTCGCGGTAGCCCATCGCAATCTTGTTGCTCCCTGCCAGAAAATACCAGTCGGGCACGTTCAGGTAAATGCCTTTCCCGCGACACCATTGGTAAAAATCACGGATTCGGGCAAACTGTTTCCACTGCGAATCTTCCAGACCCGCGTGGCCGGGGTGGCTCGTGGAAGCGCAAATGTCGCCCGGATATGAACCGTCGTGTTCCAGGATGTCCATGCCGGTTTCTTTGTAAAAACGGTATAAATTTTCGAAATACCGCTGTCCCCAGCCACTTTCCAGACAGGGCGAATGACCGAAGATGGGACTCATACCGGGTTTCGGCATCACCACGTCATTTTCTTTATCGATCGACCGGCTCGCCAGCAACGAATACCCGCCAATGGCAATGCCTTTCGAGGCTGCGTAGTCTTTCAATGCCTTCATGCGCTGCCGGTTTTGCCGGGTCGAATCTTCGATGTTAAAACCGCTGCCGAACGTCAGAATCGCCATTTCGAAACCGGCTTCCGCGCATTGATCGACGGCTTTTTTCACGTCGGCATCGGCCGAACTGCGGATGTGCATCAGGATCGGATTTTCGGTCACCCAGGGCGCGATCGTGCGGTACATTTTCCGCTGCGCCAGCCCCCGGCGTTCCCGGTCCCCTGAGTCGTAAAGCAATTCCCAAAGCCGCATGCTTTCAAACGGCTGCCCGCGAACAATCTTCTGCCCAACGCCCTGCCGGGGTTGGCAAACCAGTACCGAGGGTGTTTTGAGACTGTAATTTACCTGCGTGCGGTACGTCGCGTCTTCCTGCCATTCGACGCACGCATTTTCGGACGCGTTGGGCGCCATCGACTGAAAAGCGAAATCGCTCTGGGCAAATATCGGCGGCAATTCCCAGCGCCGTTTGGCTTCGACGGAGCTTTCGGCTTCGGTCACGGCCAGGTGTTCGGTTCGGAGATTGTTCAGCACAAAGCCTTCCGCCGATGCGGTTTCGACCGTCACCCATTTGCTGAGCAGCGGCAAACCGTCGTACAGTTCGTAATGCACTTTCACGACCAGCCCCTTCAGAAAATCCAGGTCAGCCCCCGGATTCTGCGGGCCACCGAGCAAGGTCAACTGCTCAATCCGGCAGCGGCCCGTCGATTGGGAAGCAGGCTGCTCCGAGGTATTGCCTTTCTGATCGGTTTTCCCGATCCGGATGCCTTTCGGAACCGAAGCCAGGTCGAGTGTGCGCAGCGTTCTGTAGCCAATACCGTCTTCAGATACCGACAAAAGGACTTTCCCCAACGCCAGTTCGATGCGCAGATACCAGGATTTGGCCGGATCGAAGCCCTCGAAAAACTCTCCGTTATCGCCATTTTGTAAACCAAACTGCCGGTTGCCGGGCGAGAGATAGAATTTCAACGGCGGCCGATCCGCAAACGTGAGCGCCACACCCGGCCCGTAGTACACACTTTGATCCGTTCCCGAGTTGAGTTTGCAAATCACCACGGCGGTTTTTTCAGGCAACGACCGTTCCGCAAACAGGGTGCTGTTGGCCGGAATCTGAATTTCACCCGCTTTGCCTTCATTCGTAAACGACGCGGACTGATTCCCCGGCGACGCCACGATTTTCCAGTCGGGCGACAGACTCCGAAAACCGTCGTCCAGCAGTTTGGTGCGCCGGTCATCGGACGTCAGGCGGTTTTGGTTATTGCGAATGATGTCATCCGTCGTTCCGTACGTAAACGTGACCTCCAGCCCTTTGGGGGGCCAGTCGGCTTTCTGCGTCGACCAGGCCGTCCGGCGGTTCCACTCCATCCGTTTTTTAATCGGAGACACCTCATACGTCAGCATTTTCAGGCTATACGGATCGGCTTTCATGGTTTTGAGCCAGCCGGTCAGCAGGTAATTCTGAATGGGCTGGCCGGTCAGCCCGCCCACTTTGATCTCGTGGCCGTTGATCCAGAGAATGGCTTCGGGCGACACTGAACGCAGCAGCGATTCCCCCGTCGTCAGGTTATCCAGACCGACCGATGCGCCGTTGGGTTCGAGGGAAAACGTTCGGGTAATGAGACCGTTGCTCAGGGCCAGAAAACCTTCTTTGGTTTGATAAACCGCCGATTTTTGGGCTGGCGCAGCCAGAAGCCAGTCGGTTTTGCTCCGCAGTTCTTCGCTGGAATACACCGGCAGACGGGCAATGGATTGTGCCTGAAGCGCCGAAACGACGCCCCACAGAAACGCGATGGACAGGATGGGTCGGATGAAGGAATGGGTCATGAAACGCGATACGAAACAGTCGGTGGTGGGAACGTCTTTTCGGAAAATAAGCGAATTCCGACCGGTTTCCCGATCTCATTGGGGCTTTTTTTTATTCCCGGACGGGCAGGCGGTACAGATTGGCAAAATTACTACGAATGCTTTCTTTCCGCGCGCTGTACTTTGTCGTAAACCGAATCGCGGGCGGTTTTGTCGGTTCGCTTCGTACTGCTGCCCAACCCGTCGGCAGACCTGTTTTCTCCGTCTTCGCCATGTCTAAACCAATCAAGATTCTGAACATTGTCGGTGCCCGGCCTAACTTCATGAAAGTGGCACCCCTCCACCGGGCCTTTCAACACTATCCGCAGGTTCGGTCGATCATCGTTCACACCGGGCAGCATTACGACGCCAAAATGAGCGACGTCTTTTTCAGCCAATTAGAACTTCCGAAACCCGATTATTTTCTGGGCGTTGGCGGAGGGTCGCACACGCAGCAAACCGCCCGGATCATGCTGGAATTTGAAACCGTGATGGTAACGGAAAAGCCGGATCTGGTGCTGGTGGTGGGCGACGTCACCTCCACGATTGCCTGCGCGCTGGTGGCCGTCAAGATGCACGTTCCGGTGGTTCACGTAGAAGCGGGTTTGCGGAGCCGGGACCGGCGCATGCCCGAGGAAATCAACCGCATCCTGACCGACAGCATTTCCGATCAGTTGTTCATCACCGAGCAGGCCGGTCTGGACAATTTAAAACATGAAGGCGTCTGTAACGAAAAAGTGCATTTTGTGGGCAACGTCATGATCGACTCCCTGATGCATTACCGCCAGAAAGCCGCCGAAACCAAAACCGTTGAGAAGCTCGGATTAAAGCCGCAGGAGTACGTTCTGATGACGATGCACCGGCCCGCCAATGTCGACACGGAAGCCGGTTTACGGAGCATCCTGCAAATCATCGAAGATACCGCTCCCTACAAAAAAGTCCTGTTTCCCATTCACCCGCGGACGCTCCACAACCTGGAAAAATCCGGCCTGTCCTCCCGGCTTTCCGCCATCGCCAACCTGACGTTGATGGAACCGCAGGGGTATCTGGAATTTCTGAACCTGATGGAACACGCGGCCCTGATCGTGACGGATTCGGGCGGTATTCAGGAAGAAACGACCTACCTTCAGGTCCCCTGCCTGACCTTCCGCGACAGCACAGAACGACCCGTGACCGTCGAACTGGGCACCAATCAGTTGCTGGCGGACCTGAACCCGGAAACCGTTCACAGCAAAGTACTGGAAATTCTGGAAGGCCGTTCCAAAAAAGGGACGATTCCTCCGCTCTGGGATGGAAAAGCCGCCCACCGAATCGCCGAGATTCTGTTTGCGTGATTGAAGTAATGATAAATGTAAAATGGCGAATCAGTACTGTACGAAGGATTGGTTTAACTCCTTCGGGCTTGGTGTGCTAAGTATTTTCTGAGTAGCTCAACGCCGTTGGGTAAGTCGAGGACTTCCAGAATGACGTTGGCTTGTAGTTCTTTGAA
>NZ_QOWE01000044.1 GCF_003334855.1 Larkinella punicea | reverse complement strand
GGTAGATTGTTTACGCGTTACGCACCCGTACGCCACTAATGCCCCGAAGGACATCCGTTCGACTTGCATGTATTAGGCCTGCCGCTAGCGTTCATCCTGAGCCAGGATCAAACTCTCCATTGTAAATAACTTAAACTAACATTTTACTGTTATGTCGTCGAATTGGTTGTTTTGGTACTTCTGTCCACTACGTCAAAGAACATATTTTCCACGTTTGGAAAACGGTGACTGAGAACCCGAAAACGAGCGTTTCAATCGGTAAGCTATTTTTTTCTACTCTTTCCCCGATTTGGGACTGCAAAGGTAAGAGAAGGTTTTGAAAAATCAAAATAAAAAAGAAAAAATAATTTTTAGCTGCTTTTTCTTTTTTAACCCCTAAGCCTTTGTCTATCAACTGCTTAGTTGCCCTTGCCCCGCGTCGTATCCCCGATTTGGGACTGCAAAGTACCGCATTATTTTAACCTTTGTCAAGACCTCTAACCAAAATAAATAGGTAACTTCTTTAAGCCCGGTAGTAGATCCTTCGTTCTCAAGAAGTTACCTATTTAAAATTTTTGAAAATAGTTAGATTCGCTGAATCAAATGGTTCTTTTTGCCTTTGGAAACGATCAAATACCGCTCCTGCAACCATTCCAGTTCGGACAAAACCGTGGTATCATTTATCTTCTGCTTGTTGATACTTACGGCATTTTGAGCCAGTGCCCGCCGGGCCTCGCCCTTGGAAGCGTAGATTTCGCCCTCTGTGGTAACCGACAAAAGCTCGATAATGTCCTTACAGGCTTCCCATTCGGCCTGGGTGACCTGCGTTTGTGGGACTCCTTCGAAGATTACAGCAAACTCATCCGCTTGAATCGTTCGCAAAGTGTCGATCGTGGCTTTACCATATAATACTTCCGACGCCTTTACGGCCAGATCATACCCGGTTTGGGAGTGAACCCGGATGGTGACGTCCTCGGCAATGGCTTTCTGCAAAATCCGCAAATGTGGCGCTTCGGCGTGCTGCCGTTCCAGTTCTTCGATTTCTTCGCGGGATAAGAGCGTAAAAACCCTGATTAGTCGCGGACAATCGGCATCGTTCGCATTGAGCCAGAACTGGTAGAACTGATAGGGCGACGTCATCGCGGGATCGAGCCAGACGTTGCCCCCCGCCGATTTCCCGAATTTGGTTCCATCAGCCTTGGTGATTAAGGGAGTCGTTAGCGCAAACGCATGGTATTCTTCGCGCCCTTCCTTGCGCCGGATCAACTCCGTGCCGGTGGTGATGTTTCCCCATTGATCGGAACCGCCCATCTGAAGCCGGACGCTTTTATTTTTGTAGAGCCAATAGAAATCGTAACCCTGCAACAACTGGTACGAAAACTCCGTGAAAGACAGACCGGTTTCCAGACGTTTTTTCACCGAATCTTTGGCAACCATATAATTGACCGTCAGGTGGGTTCCGGCCTCCCGCAGAAAATCGAGAAAAGAGATGCCCTTGAACCAGTCGTAGTTGTTGACCATTTCGGCCGAATTGGCACTGTTGTCGAACGTCAGAAACCGGGCAAGCTGCGCCCGAATCCCTTCCTGGTTGTGTCGCAGGGTTTCTTCGGACAGGAAATCGCGCTCGGTAGACCGCCCCGATGGGTCTCCGATCATCCCGGTAGCTCCCCCCACCAGCGCAAACGGCTTATGGCCCGCCCGCTGGAAATGCACCAGCAACATGATGGTGGCCAGATTCCCAATGTGCAAGGACGCGGCCGTGGGGTCAAAACCGATGTAACCGGCGGTGGATTCTTTGCGGAGTTGTTCTTCGGTGCCGGGCATCATATCCTGCAACATGCCCCGCCAGCGGAGTTCTTCAATAAAGTCAATCATAACCAATTGCGAATGAGCGAATGAGTAAATGAGCGAATAACCGCCTGATTGGCGTAATTCCTCTTTTCTCTTTTCAATTGAATAAATTCGGTTGCAAAGATATACGTTCAGGGTAAAAGCAGCGAGGAGTCGCCGTAACTTAAAAACCGGTAGTCATTTTCCAGAGCGGTGTTATATATGGTACGCCAGGCTTCACCGATAAAAGCCGCTACCAATAGAATCAGTGTGGAACCGGGTTGGTGGAAGTTGGTCACCAATCCATCGACCATCCGAAACCGATAGCCCGGAATACAATAAATCCCGGTATGACCGATGACCTGGCTGTGGCCTGTTTGCTGTAGATAATTCAAAACCGCCTGCAAGGCTTCGGATCTCGGCGGCAATTCATCTTCCGGAAACGAATAAGCGTAGTGCTGATCCAGGTGAAAGGGTTCCGCTTCCTTTTTTAATAACCGCACCCCAAACCAGTAGAGACTTTCGAGTGAGCGCATTGACGTGGTGCCGACGGCAATAACCGGCCCGTTCTGGTCCAGCAGGATTTCCAGGTTCTGACGGGAATACACCACCTGCTCGGTGTGCATTGCATGTTGCCGAACGTCCGTGGTTTTAATCGGCTGGAATGTACCGGCGCCGACGTGCAGCGTCAGGTAATCGGTTCGGATGCCTTTCTGGGCAAGTTGTTCGAAAACGTCCGGCGTAAAATGCAAACCCGCCGTTGGCGCGGCCACAGCTCCCTCGATTCGGGAGTAAACCGTCTGGTACGTTTGTTTGTCGGATTCGGTGACGTCGCGGTTCAGATACGGTGGCAATGGAATTTTGCCGGTTTCGTGCAGAATGGCGGCAAAAGATTCGTCGCCCGGCGTCCACTCAAACCGGATGTGCGATTGCTCAGGATCGTGCCACTGCGCCCGTACTACTATAGTATGGTTGCCAAACCGGATTTCCTTCGTCAGAATTTCGTCCGGTTTCCAGCGTTTCCGGTTGCCAATCATGCATTGCCAGACGCTTCCGTTTTTGTCCTGCATGGCTTCCGAAACCAGCCGATCAGCCGGCACCGGGTTGAGCAGAAACAATTCAATAACAGCACCGGTTGAACGTTGAAAATGCAGCCGGGCCGGAATGACTTTCGTATCGTTGAAAACCAGCAGGCTGTTTTGCGGTAGCAGATCCGGTAATTCAAAAAAAGACCGATGCGTGATTTTTCCCCGACGATATTCCAGCAATTTGGAACGGTCGCGTTGCGCTAACGGAAACCGGGCGATGCGTTCATTGGGAAGATCGTACTGAAAATCATTGAGTTGCAACGCCTTCATGCTAGTCTTCGGCAACGGGTTTCATCGCCAGGCGAATGGGCAGCGAAACAATCACGATCACAATGATGGCCGTGCAAACCGGCAGTAACCACTGGTGACCGCTCAGGCTGGTCGATCCCAGTTGCGTATTCAATTTGCCGAGCACATACAACGCCAGCGCCATCACCGTGTTGACGGCAGCCATCAGACAGTGGAACCAGTTGCGAAAAATCTCATTCAACTGGCTCCGGTGTTCGAGCCAAAGCTGTTGATTGGGAATGGGCAAAGCCGTACCGGAGGCTTTTGGAAAAAGTTTCGTGAGCGTGTTGATGAGCGTATTGTTGATCAGAAAAATGGCAACACAGCCGTAAAAGAGATAATCCCGATTGATAAACACATCCGGGCGGCTATCCGGTGTGAAACTCACGGCGACATTGGTTTCAAGGGAAACGTAGGTATAAATCAGGAGGGTGCCGAAGCCCACCAGGGAGGCCAGGCGCCACAAACGAATGGCAAAATTGCTAATTTTCATGAAGTTGATCGATTCGCCTGACTACAGGCTTTGGGCCGCAAAGGTACGGGCTGGGGAGGTGTGTTCCCAATCCCGGCTTCAAAGTTCTTTGCCGAACTCTGCGTTCCTTTGCTCATCTTTGCGGAACAGCATTTCGTTATTCCATGAAAATTTACACCAAAACCGGTGACCAGGGCCAGACCTCGCTGATTGGTGGCCGTCGGGTCAGCAAGGCACACCACCGGATCGATGCCTACGGAACGGTCGATGAACTGAATTCGGTAGTGGGCCTCGTGCGCGACCAGCCGGTGAATGAAAACCGGAAAGACCTGCTGAAAGAGATTCAGGACCGGCTCTTTACCATCGGCTCCGAGCTGGCCACCGATCCCGAAAAGACCATTAGAAAACCGCTGCCGGTTGTGCTGGATTCTGATGTTATCCTGCTCGAAAAAGCGATGGACGAGATGGATGCCGAATTGCCCGAACTCCGGGCGTTTGTGTTGCCGGGCGGCCATCAGTCGGTTTCGTTCTGTCACCTGGCCCGCACCGTTTGTCGACGCGCCGAGCGCCTGGTGATTGCGCTGAACGACGAAAAACCGGTCGACCCTCTGGTGATTCAGTACCTCAACCGGCTGTCGGATTATTTATTCGTTTTGAGCCGAAAAATGACGCAGGAACTCGGTGCGGAAGAGGTGGTCTGGAAGCCGCGCGTGTAGTCATACCGCCGTTTGTCAACGCAACCCGGCCTTCCGGTAAACCGCCAAAAAAATAATTAGCATAACAACTAATTTTTACTGGACACTTGCTGAAGTTTTCTATACATTTGCTGACTATCAACCCACTGACGACTTTTTTAGTTGATCAGATTTGCCACTTACTCTTATGACTACCGACTTAGTAAACATCGCGCTAAGGAAAGCAGGACGCTCCCGGATTGAGGAGGTCGACTTCAACAACCTGCCGTTTGGCAAGCATTTTTCGGACCACATGTTTGTGGCGGATTACGCCGACGGACAATGGCAAAACCTACAGGTGGTGCCGTTCGACGATTTCACGCTCAGCCCGGCCCTATCGTCCCTGCACTATGGTCAGTCGATTTTCGAAGGCATGAAAGCCTATAAGAATGAAGAGGGTGAAGTGCTGCTGTTCCGGCCTCAGGAAAACTGGAAACGCATGAACGAATCGGCCAAACGGATGTGCATGGCCACGATTCCGGAAGACGTGTTCATGGGTGGCCTGGAAGCCCTGCTGCGGGTCGATGCCGCGTGGGTTCCCAACACGGTCGACAGCTCGCTCTACATCCGGCCTTACATGTTCGGTACGGATACTTTTTTAGGCGTGGCACCGTCGAAAACCTACCGGTTTTGCATTTTCACCTGTCCGGTTGGTGCTTATTATACCAAGCCGCCCAAACTGAAAGTCGAAACGGAGTACATTCGTTCGGCGCCGGGGGGCGTTGGATACGCCAAATGTGCGGGCAACTATGCCGGATCGATGTATCCGACCCTGCTGGCGCAACAGGCTGGTTATGACCAGTTGATGTGGACGGATGCAACCGAGCACAAATACATCGAAGAATCCGGAACGATGAACATTATGTTCGTCATCGACGGCAAGCTGGTAACACCGGCGACTTCCGATTCGATTCTGAAAGGCGTTACCCGCGACAGCATCCTGAAAGTGGTAAAAAGCTGGGGAATTGAGGTCGAAGAACGGAAAGTTTCCATTCAGGAAGTGATCGACGGCATTGAAAACGGCAATCTGACCGAAGCATTTGGTGCCGGAACCGCCGTGGTGGTTTCGCCCTATTCGTTGATTGGCTACGAAGGCAAGGATTATATGTTGAGCGAAGTATCGAAAGAAAATTCGCTGGCCCACCGCATCTTTACCTACCTCAACGACCTGCGGACCGGCCGGAGTGAAGATACGTTTGGCTGGATGCACAAAGTGGTGTAACCACCCATAGCATACGGTCTTTGAAAAACCCCGGCTTCTGCAAAGGAGTCGGGGTTTTCTTTTTTACTTCATGACCAAATCCGCATCCTGCCTGGATCGAAACCAGTCTACGAACCGCTGGATTCCGTCTTCCACCCGAACCGAGGGATGATAATCAATGAGTTGCGTGGCTTTTCGGATGTCGGCATAGGTTTGCTGCACGTCGCCGGGTTGCATCGGCAGGCGGTTAATGAGAGCGGTTTGGCCCACCGCCTGTTCGATTACGCGAATCAGATTGGCCAACGAAATCGGATCGGCACCGCCGATGTTCAGCACTTCGTAGCCTTTCAGATTTTTCAGTGACTGGATGATGCCGCTGACAATATCATCGACGTAGGTGTAATCCCGGGCCGTTGAGCCGTCGCCGAAAACGTTGATGGCCTGCCCGTTCAGAATGCTTTCCGTAAACTGGCTGATGGCCATTTCGGGGCGCTGGAGCGGCCCATAGACCGTAAAAAACCGCAGGCAAAAAATATCGAAACTGTATAGATTGTGGAACGTATGGCACAGCAGCTCGGCCGCCCGCTTGGAGGCCGCATAAGGCGACAAAGGACGATCGGCTGAATCGGTTTCGGTGAAAGGAACCTGTGGTGAATCGCCGTAAACCGATGAAGATGAAGCGAATACCATTTTCGTTACGCCAAACCGCTGCATGGCCTGCAACAAGGTCAGCGTACCGTTCACGTTCACGTCATAATACAAGGCAGGATCCTGTACCGACGGCCGGACACCCGCCCGGGCGGCTAAATGGATCACCGCATCGAAAGCGTAGGTTTGAAATAAGGTATCCACCAGGTCCGAATCCCGGATGTCACCCTGGTGAAAGTGGTACGCTGGAATGCTCAACGTTTGCTGAACATTTTTCCATTTGATATCAGGGGCATAATAGCTATCCAGGTTATCCAGACAGATAACCTGATGGCCTTCCTCCAGGAGTTGTTTGGCTAAATTCGAACCAATAAACCCCGCCCCGCCCGTCAGTAAGATGGTCATGAACTCAGATCCTTTGTTAAGGTAGATGATTGAAAACTGTACACAACGCCCGCCAGCGATACCACCGCCGTGATCAGGTAAAACAACAAACTGACCGAAACCGCGGCATCGGCAGGCACATCGAGGGCCTCCGCACCCAGCAAAAACGTCAGTTCACGCGCCCCGGCCCCGCCAATTGTGAACGGAATGGTGGCGACAATGGACGAAACCAGAAATAATAAGACGTAGGCTTCCGGTTTCCCCTGGGCATCGACCGCCTGTAACAAGGTCAGAATCTGCACCATCTGAAGCCCCTGAACCAGACCGGACCAATCCACCGAGCGTTCGAAAGCCGGCGCAAACTGCGGCATGAATTGCTTCAAAAGCCGTTTGGCCGCAAAATGGGCCACCGGAATTCCGAGCAACCACAACCAGCCGATCTGAAATCCCAGCCACAGAGACACTTCCGGAACCAGCACCACAAAAACCGCCAGCGCATATAAAAGTGGCAAAAGACCAATCAGCCGGTCTACCAGGGTGGCGCCTATTAGTACTTTAACCGATGTTCCGGTCAGACGGTTCAACAGATACACCTTGTAGCCGTCTCCACCGATACCGCCCGGCAAAAAAAGATTGTAATACATGCCAAGCCAGTACAATTTCAGGTTGGGTAACCGGCGCAACCGCAGTCCCACCTGCGCAAACAACACCCGCAAACGCTCGGCGGAGGCCACTTTCGACAGAATAAACAGCACCGTTGCCACCGCCAGCCAACCCACCTGCGCCCGTGAGATGACGTCCCAGACCCGTTCCGGTTCGATCTTGCGGAAAACCAGCCACAACGACAAGGCCGACAAGGCAATTTTCAGGGCCGTTTTCAGGTATGTTGGCATCCGTCAAACCAGGGCTGTTTTATAAATCCGCCGGATTTTATACGGCTTTTTGTCCTGTGATTCGTAGTACGTCCGCATTTGCAGTTCGGTCATGATCCCAAACGTTATCAACTGAATGCCGGCCAACACCAGAATGGTGCCCAGAATCAGGAGCGGACGGCCCCAGATGTCGTTCCCCATCAGCTTCAGAATGAGCAGATAACCGTTGACAAGCAGCCCCACCATCAGTGAAATCAGTCCCCAGTTGCCGAAAAGGTGCATCGGTTTGCGGAGGTATTTTTTCATGAACAGCATCAGAATCAAATCGCTGACCACTTTCAGCGTCCGACCAAGACCGTATTTCGATTGACCGATCCGGCGCGGGTGGTGTTGCACATCGGTTTGCGTCATTCGTGCGCCTTCGAGCCGCGCCAATACGGGAATAAACCGGTGCAGTTCTCCGTAGAGACCCAGGTTTTTTGCCAGATCGGACCGGAACACTTTGAGGGCACAACCGTAGTCTTTCAGGTGGACGCCCGACGTTTGCCGGATGATCCAGTTGGCGATGCGGCTCGGCAGCTTGCGCAGCAAGGCCCCATCCTGCCGGTTGGCCCGAATACCGGCCACCAGGTCATAGTCGCCTTCTTCGGCCAGCCTCACCATCATCGGAATGTCGGCGGGATCGTTTTGCAAATCGCCGTCCATCGTAATGATGTATTGGCCCCGCGCCACATCGATGCCGGCCGCTAAAGCCAGACTCTGCCCGTAATTGGTTTGCAAATCAACCACCACCAGACGGTCGTTGTGAACGGCTTTCAGTTCGGCCAGCGTTCGGTCGGAAGAGCCATCGTTGACGTAAACGATTTCAAAATCATAGCCAATCAACGCCCGCTCGACCTGATCGATCATCGGAAAAATATTCCCTTCTTCATTGTAGACACAGATTACGACGGAAAGGTACGGTTGCATACAAATTTATTTTCGGAGGAAAGCTCCGGTACGAAAAATCGGAACGGACTAAAACCGGACCAATTTGGCCGGATGTCTGTCAAACAAGTTAAATTCGGAAAGAGTTTGGTACGACTCCCGGCCTAAACTGACCGAATCGGCGATGTAAAGCGTGTTGGGAAGCTTCTGGTTGGTTTTCCGCAGAATTTCACCCCGCACGACCTCGATGTGAAAGCTGTTTACGTCGGTCTGCCCGTCGCTGCCGATGGTCTGTTTATAACCGTATAAGTCTTTGCCGAGCGACTGCCGGGCGATGCGTTCCGACGAATCTTTATACTCCTGACGGTGGGCCAGCCGGGGCGGAATCACCAGCCAGTTGAACCCGTTCCGAAACATCGCCAGAAAGGCAATCAGGATAATCAGCCGGTGTTCAGGTTGCCGGATGTAGTGGTAAACGATGAACGCCAGCACCCCAAACAGCACACTGCACTTCCACCATAAACCCGGTATGGTTTTCGTATCGGGATGAAAAAAAGGCACCCAGGCCCCGATGGTGACCACGATCAGCACAAAACCCATAAAGTTTTCCCAGCCCCGGCGTCGCCAGTCGGTTGGGTCGGTTCGTTCGTAATAGACATAGGCAAAAACCGTGAAAAGCAGGGGCAGCAGCATGAGCAGATACCGGGCGTATACCTGCGGGGAAGACCAGTAAATCACAAAGTTTACCAGAAAAACGATGGCGTTGAACAGAATAAACGGTTGTCCGGTAATCAGCGGTTTTTCACCCGGTTGACTTTCGGGGGAGGTTTGCCGGAACCGTTTGAAAACCCCTTTCCGAAACAGCAGAACCACCAGCAACATCCAGGGCGCGTAATGATAGAGCATCTCGAACGGAAAGGTCAGCATGTGGAGCAACGTCTCCTTGATGCCGAATTTCACCACCGTTCGCTTGGCACTTTCGTCGAACAAAACCGACACGATCTTATCCGGAGCAATCGCATTGCGGTCGAAATACGCCAGATAGTAACTGCCGACGATCAGCAGAAAAAGGCCGATTCCGGCAAAATGCGCCGGGCTGAACAACTTCCGGAATTGCTTGGTATACAGAAAATAAGCCCCCAACGTCAGTCCCTGAAAAACAAGCGACGGCAGCCCTTTCATCATAAAACCCAGGGCCGTAATCAGGTAGGTGGTCAGAAACAAGGCCCAGTAGTTTCGTTTCCGGTCGAAATGATACACCAGAATGAAAGCCGTGTAGGTTAGCCACGAGAACGTGATATCGATCAGACCCAACATGGAATCATACAATAAAATCCGGGTATTGGTCACGAGCATCAACGCGGCTGCAAAGGCAATCCGGGAGCCGAGGTGTTTTTTGACGAGTAAGTAAATCGTCAGGCCATACAGCAACAGCGACACCACCATCGGGAAGCGTAAGGCAAACGACGAGTAATTGCCGAAGAGGTGGAAAGA
Organism: Larkinella punicea; assembly: GCF_003334855.1. Lineage (GTDB taxonomy): Bacteria > Bacteroidota > Bacteroidia > Cytophagales > Spirosomataceae > Larkinella > Larkinella punicea. The sequence goes on along the minus strand of NZ_QOWE01000044.1, from coordinate 15,078 downwards.
GGCCGCAATCAGCCAGTTGTAGAGGGGCGGTTTGTTAAAATACAATTCGCCGTTCAGTGTCGGCGTGAGGTAATCGCCCGATAAAATCATCTCCAGCGCCACCAGCGCCCGGCGGGGTTCGTCCGTTCCCGTATCCAGTGGCAGGTAGCCGAGGTACGAAAAGAGAGCAGGAATCAGCAACACTACCGTGAGCCATTGCCAGAAAACCGGTCGCTGGTAAAGAGGACTTTGCATTTCGCAAAGGTAGGGCGGATTTGGAATTTGCCGACACCAGCCAGCGGGAATAATAACCGGCCAACAAAAAAGCCCACGAGACGTGGGCTTTAAAAAATGCAAATCAGTTGATTAAGAATGGCCTACCTGCTCCTGTTCCGGCGCGTCGGTATCGCGATTCCAGTCGGCACCCGGAACCCGGTCTTTGTTCCAGGTTGTGCCAGCCAGATCGCCGTCTTCGTCACGACTCAACGCTTGATCCGACACTTCGGCCGGGTTGGGGTTCGCATCGTTCCGAACCGGATTCGGTTCACTATCGATGGGCATAATATCCTCAATTTCAACATCATTGGATTGATGTGATTCCGATGGCAATTCCACATCGGGCCGATCCATTTTTGATAAATGGCTCAGTTCGGGTGGCACACCCATGGTGTTGCCCATGCGTTGAGCGGCATATGATTCTGTACTTTCTTTCCGTGCTTTGCTTGAAAGGCTCATAACGTTGTTGAGTTAATGGGTTAATACACTGGTTTGTGATCTGTCGATGTGCCGGTATGCGCCACATCCTCCTCTTTCTTCTCCTGATCGCGGGCACTTTTCGTTTGCTCCGATCCCGCATTCTTATCCGCTTTATCCTGTTCTTTTGCTTTTTTCTGGGCCTTGGGAGTCGGTACCTCCTCCGCCGAGGCATAATCGTCGGGACCGGAAGTGGTCACCTCCACCGTCGATGTGTTGGTCTTAAAACCGGCGATGTTCTGCTGGCCTTCTTCCGTTACGTCGTCTTTGGGGTTGTTGTCGTCCTGGTCGTTGAAACGCAACAGTCCGTTTGCACTGTCCATATCCGTACTGCCCATAAACCGGTCATTGCGACCGTCTTCGCCCCCGCGAACCGCCACGCCATCCTGTCCATTGGCCGAGTTTTCCTGGCCCGACCGGTTGCGGTTGTCTTTCGCGGCAATGTCTTCTTCGTTGATATCTTTATCCTTCTCCATACCGTTGAATCGTTGGTTGTAAAGACCACGATTCTATAACAACGAAGCCCGGAAAAGGTTATGAAAACCGGCCGGAAACTCGCTTAAGCGGGACCGATCAAATCCCACAAATTCCCGTATAAATCCTCAAAAACCGCCACCGTTCCGTACGCTTCCTTTGCCGGATCCCGCACAAATACGACTTGGTTATCAACCAGTTGTTTGTAGTCCCGCCAGAAATCGTCGGTGTACATAAACAGGAAAACCCGGCCACCGGTCTGGTTACCAATCCGGCTTTTTTGTAATTCATTGGCGGCTTTTGCCAGCAACAACCGGCAACCGGTCGAACCCGCCGGGGCCACCACGACCCAGCGTTTGGACGCCGACAAAACCGTGTCTTCGATGAGCGTGAAGTTTAATTTTTGGGTGTAAAAATGAATGGCTTCGTCGTAATCATCGACGACCAGTGCGAGCTGCGTTATTTCCTGTTTCATGAGTTGATTGGTCTTTCGCGATCAAGTTGCAAACATCTCTCCTTTTACCGGCAAAACCGTCCTTTACCCTTCCATTTCTGCGTTTCAGATAATCAGAATGTGGCTTGACATAAGTGGAGTGAGTCACGCGGGTGCCTGAATGTAGCTTTGCGGTTTCAACAGTAAACAAATCCGCTACATGAATTTCAAAGTATTTTGCATGGCGGCCCTGCTCCTGGCGGGCTGCTCGAAAGACCCGGCCGACGTGGAGGGGGGCGGGGGCGAAACGACGGACTGGGGAGACCAGCCCGCCTTGCCGGTGGTGAATGGCGAAGCTGCTTTTACGCTCAATGCCGCCGACGATTACGTGAATGTGATGGGAACGACCAACCCCCGCTTACCGAACTTTCCAGCACTAAAAGTTAAACCGGGGATTGTGCGGGGCTACGTGGCCGATTTGAGTGGAAAACCGCTGGAAGGTGCCTACATCGGCGTGCGCTCAACGGCGGTGGGCGGATCGTATTCCGGGGCTTCCGACGAAACCGACGCCAATGGGTATTACGAAATTACCATTCCCTGGGGTGCCACCGATTTTTATGCCGCCGGGTACACCATCGACTATGGCGAGGGAAGAGCCGTCATGAGTTTGCACGCGGCCGATGGTAAACTCGGGAGCTTCCCCTCCGTGGATGGCTTGGTGAAGAATTTCGTTCTGCTCTCCTACGGCGTTTACAACAAAGACCTGGTCAGCCAGAAACCCCGGGATCAGACCAATTATGCGGGTGGATGTCTGTATATTTCCTACAATGTTGGGGACCCTACGAGCATCTTCGATCCACCGAACTACCTGCCCGAAAACTCCGAAATTCAGGTAACCCTCACCCCCGACGGACCGGGTCTCTACGGCACCAACAAGAAATTTGTGATCAACAAAAAAATAAGCTTTCAGAACTCCAGCGTTCTCATTATGAACGTTCCAGTAGGTCGCTACACCCTGAGTGCCAAAATGAAAGATGGAACCTCCCTCCTGATGAAAGCCGTGGGTCGCTACTCAGGAATTTATCCCTACTTTGGGTTGATTCCGGCCGAAGCGACCGGGTCGGCCAAACTGCTGTTTACGCCGGAATCGCAGTCCGGCAATTCGATGACGATGGCCAACCGGGGGAACTGGGGCGCGATTTCGATTAAAGTAGACCGCCCCCAATAACCGGCCCCTGATTCAGACAAAGGCGTTTTGAAATGCTGTACCGGCCTCACCGCCAGTACAGCATTTCCGCCGAGTCGATCAGTAACGTCCGGCTTTTTCCATCTGTATCGATGGCCATGACCTTGCCTTCGCCGGTTCCGGTATTGTCGGTTGAGGTGAACACCACTTTGGCTCCGTTGGGCGAGAACCGCGGTTCCAGGTCATTGGTTCCGGCGGTTTTCCCGGTGATCGACGACAAATCCACAATTCCCTTCGTTTTGACGTCCATCGTGTAAATCCGGGCGTCGAGCTGGCGACCCTGCTCATCCTGAAAACCGCTTTTGTCCAGGCTGTACAGTATTTTGAGTCCGTCGACGGAAAAAACCGGGCTGCTCATTCGGTTGCTCTTCGTCGTCAAAACCGTCGTCGTGTCTTTCCCTTCCGGCGACATCAGCAGAATGCGGTTGTCGTACACACTGCCGGTCGAAGTAGTGCGAACCGCGATCCGTTTGGTAGCCGACGTCCAGGCGCATCCCGCAAAAAACCGCCCGGTGGGTGCTTGATACACCATTCGCAAACCCGTGCCGTCGGTGCGTACGGCGTACAGTCTGTCGTTTGACGGGTAGAGCAATTCCGTCCCATCCGGCGACCAGCAGAACGACAGATCAAGCGGCATCAGTCCCCGAACCGGCACGCTCGTCACCCGACGCAAATTACTGCCATCGCGGTTCATCAGATACAGGTGGACGTCGGTTTCGGCATTCGACAGAAAGGCGATTTGCAAGCGGCTAGGGCTAAAAATAGGTCGCCAGTTGTTGCCGGTACTAGTAAGTTGAATGGCTTCCCCGGTTTCGTTGGAGGTAAAGAGCTGGTACCGGTTTTCGACCCGCCGGACGTAGACGTACGAAAAGCTCGGAAACGCGTGGGTGTTGAACGACCAAACCGCCCCATTAACCGTATTGAAACCGTCCCGCACAATCACCTGCCAGGCATACGCCGTTCCGTACGCCAACCCGGTCAGCACCAGCGAATCCGCTTTGATGCCGGTGAATTTCTGACTCAGTACCCCGCCTTTCAGGAGGTTGATTTCGTAGGTCAATCCATCGTTTTCCGGGTCGGTGGCTTTCCATTTGAGCGTCACCGACGATTTTTGCCAGACGTTACCGCTGTCGGGGCTCACCCAGGCTGGTGCCGACGGGGCCTTGTTCGGGCCTTCAAAAAGCATGATCGTCACTTCGGTCCGAACGTTGGGCGTGGCCTCCACCGTCGTTACTTCTTCCCGATACCCGGTTTTTGACGCCTGAACCGAATACCGGCCCACCGCCACCTGATCGAATTGGAACAGGCCGCTCGAATCGGTTTCCGCCGTTCGGCCCGACGGACTCAGTCGAACCAAAACCTGGCCCGCGAGTTTTCCGTTGGTGTTGTATTTCACCCGGCCATAAATGGAGCCCTGTTGGGTTGGCTCGACCAGCGTTTCTTCGTTGCATCCCCAGAGGCTACCCAGCAACAGGGCGAACAAGCTACAAAAACTAAAGCGTTTCATCGGAAGAAAAGAGTAGAAAGTGAGGGTGTACAGTTGATGCGGTGTAGCGAAACCGGCCGAAATTTACCGATGGGTGGGGCGGTTCAGGTAAAACGTGAGGCCGATGGAGCCGCGCAGGTAATAATCGTAGTAGCGGCCCGAGCGGGTTTCGTCCAGTTCGTCGGTTAGGGGTTGCTGGTAGTCCAGCGTGGTTCGTAGTCCGACGGTTTTGCTAAATGCGTATTCGACGCCAACGCCCCCATTCAGCAGAGCATATCGTTTTCCGTGGAGGGTGAAGGGCGATGCTTCCGTCCGGGACAAAACCAGGCCTGCACCGGCGTATAGCAAAGGCGTAACCTTCCGAAACGGCAAAGCCCGGTAGATGAGATTGCCCTGGAGCGTCGTGAGCCGACACGTAATGGCCGGGTTGTTGGCGAGGGTTCCAAGGCTCCCATTCATCTGAAAACCCAGGTATTTGTTCAGGTACAGGTCGGCAGCCACCCCAAATCCGGTTTGAATACCGCTGGTGGCAAAATCCCCCTTGTACCGCCAGACCGACCCGTAGGGATGAAACGTCACCATCGACGGTTCGGCGGTATTGCGGGCGCCGTAGACATCGGTTTCGCTCATCGTGGTTTTTTCGTGGTCATAATCCGCCAGCATTTTCTCCGTTTTCTCCACCGCTTTTTCATCCACCGCCCACAGATTGTCGCGAATGCCTTCCAGCACCAGCGATTGCACGGCTTTTTCGACAGCTTCGGTCACCGCCATCTGCGACGGTTCGTTGGTGGCATACCCGGTTTCGGCTTCCAGCAACCGCTTGAAACTCACGTACCGGAACAGCCCGCCGTCGACGGCCTGTGACAGAATGGTTTTGGAGGTGTAGACGGTTTTCAGGATTTTCCCGGATTTGGTGGCTACCGCCCGCAGATACACCGTGACACGATCCTGCCGGTATTGGCCCGAACCGCCCGCTCCGAAAAACCGCAGCCCCGCCCCGCCCGTAATCGTGTTGGCATCGTACGACACAATACCGCCTTCCAGAATAATCCCGGCAAACAACAGGGGCGGCAGATTGTCGGCTTCGTTTTTGTACTGCGCCATTCCCGACCGGATGATTTTACGCTCATTAATCAGATTGCTGATGTTTTCGCGTTCGATGGGCACAAACCAGCCACTTTCTTCCAGCGCTTTCAACAGGATGTTGGTGGTTCCCTGCGAAACCGCCGTCGACCAGTTGGCCCCGGTTTCCGACGGTTTGTATTGCCCGGTCTGGTCCCGGAATTTGTAGACGGCAGCCACGATTTTTTCCCGGGGCGTGGGCAATTGGCGGAGTTCTGCCGTGATGGTCGTTTCTTCGCCCAACCGAGCCGACTGCGTTTTGGTGGGCTGGTTCAGGTAGGCGCTGCACCCGGTCAGGAGTTGGAAGGCTGCCAGAACGACCAGTGCCATTCCTGCCTGTATACGTATGAATCGGAACATGGTGATAAGGATTGAAGGGTTGATGTCTGATTTTCAGCTTTTGATGCCCCTAAATCCCCTAAAGGACGGTCGGCCGCTGCCGGACTTTGGCATCCGAGATTCAGGGGCATTAGAAGTAGGGAACGGTGATGTTACTTTCACCGCCTTTGCCGTCGTTGACCCGAATGTTGACGCCATCGGCCGAATTGGAGATCACCACCTGCATGTCGCCAAATTGAAACGTGCCTTCTTTCAGACCTTCTTCGCCAAATTGTTTTTCGATTAAATCGCGGGTGATGCGGCTCATCAGTTGCCGTTGCAGTGATTCGGTCATTTCATCGACCGGTGAGCGTTTGAAGGAAGCCGCTCCGCCGACGGTTTTGGTAGCGGCAGGATCTTTGAATTGATCCTGGGCCTGGGCCGAGCTGAGCAGCCATTGGTAATTGAAGGTGTTTCCGCCGAACGCGGGGTTCTTGGGCTGATACGTAAGCGACTGAGCCTGAACCGATTTTGCACTGATGAAGCACAGCAACAGGGAGCAGATGACAACTAGCTTTTTCATATACAATTCAGAATGTGGTGCATTTCTGATTGTATATCAGCGGGAAGTACGAAAGGTTAACAGCCGAAAAGGAGAAAATAAGAGTTTCTACAACCCGCGGGGCCGAATAGCGGCAACCGCCTGGGCGGCATCGATTTCGAGCAGGTCATACCGCGCCTGCACGAATTGCTGCCAAACCGGCTGGTCGTCGATACTGATTTGAATCAGATGACCCGAACCGGGCGAGGGAATTTCTTCAATGGTAATGATCACCTCATCGGCAGGAATCGCGGGAGAAACCGGGCGGCCCGGCAACGAATCGGCAACCGTCGGCTGGCCCGACCAGTTTTTATAAAACAGATCATAAAAATCTTTGCCCACTTTGGTTCTCGAATTGTCCAGAATCAGGGTGGTGCTTTCGGAATCATCCATCGCGGTTTCCACCAGTTCTCCGGTTAAGTCAACCTGTTCGATGTCCGGTTCCTGCGAAAAACCCGCCAGGGGAAGCCAAAGCAGCATGAGTAGTGTCGAAAGTCGGAGGGCGTTTTTCATGGTTAAAAGCCGTTTCTTAGGATGAGTTGACTACCGCCGGTTTGCTCAATCCGCATCGGAACACCCGCAGCCGTGGCGCTTCCCTCCCGGATCAACTGGTTGTTGTTTCCCCGCTGCAACACCTCGAGCAGACCGCCATCCTGTTGAACAGCCCCCCACTGCAAGCGGTTTTGATTTCCCTTTTGCGCGATGGAATACTGGTTATCGTTCCCTGACAAGTCCAGATCCAGACTGTTTTGAGCCCCCAGTTGCTGCACCCGAACCCGGTTGTTGTTACCTGTTTCCCGGTATTGCAGGTCGTTTAATTGACCCGTCTGGATCAGAATCAGTTCCTGAGAGCCCCGGCTATCGGTGGTCTTCTCCGCCAGCGGCTGGTTGAAAAACACCTCCGACTGAGCCGAAACCCCGAGCGAAAAACCGCTAAACAGAACGAAAAGAAGCCATTTCATGGGATTTAAAGCGTTAGGTTGTGAAGATAAAGAACCAGCCCGAAATCGCTTCCGGGCTGGTTCAGCCCTTAATTTTGAGGCCCCTGCATAATCGTAGCCGTATTGTTGCTGCCAAACTGGCCGAAGCGTACCATATTGCCATCACCGGTCTGTGTCAGCGTCAGCGAATTGCCATTGCCTCCCTGAATCGCTCCGGCTCCGTTATAGGGGCGGGGTGCCGATTCCAGACCGGTAAGCGTATTGCCATTGCCTTCCTGCAGAATCGTGGCCGTGTTGGACGACCCGTTTTGCAGCAGATCCAGCGCGTTATTGCTGCCCGTCTGCGTGATCCCGGCCAGATTCTGACTCCCGTAGGCCTGCTCGACCGCAGCGTGGTTGTCGTCGCCAGTTTGCGCGATGTCGATCTGGTTGAAATTACCGCCTACGATGGAGGCCCGGCCTACGTTCCCGTTTCCGGTTTGGGTCACCGAGGCCCGGTTGTTGTTCCCGAACATGGCCTGGACGCTACCCTCGTTGCCATCGCCGACCTGCGCCACACTAATTTCATTGTTCGACCCCTGCCCCCAATTGACGACTGCCCAGGCAAAGTTATTATTGCCCGTTTGGGTCGCTGTCGTCCGGTTATTCGTCCCCTGATACCCCATCGAGAAGGCATAGCCCTCATTGTTGTTGCCGGTTTGGGTCACCGAAGACTGGTTGTGGCCACTGCCATCGAAATCACCGGCCCCGCCCACGTTGTTGTTGCCGACCTGCGTGATGATGGCTTCATTCTGCGACCCGGCGCCATAAGCATCCCTGAGATTGTAGAGAAACACCTGATTCCCGTTCCCCGTTGTCGAAATAGTCCCCTGGTTGCTGTTGCCCGTCTGGTTGAAATCGACCTGATTTTGATCCCCATTAACAGAAATAGATCCGGCATTGCTGGTTCCCTGTTGATTGATGGAACCGTAGTTCGGGACGCCATTCCCGTTGCCGTTCTGGCTGACTGACAAACTGTTCCCGTTTCCCTGTTGGGTAATCGGTGCGTTATTGCCATCGCCCGTCTGGCTGACCGACAACGAGTTGGATTGAGCGAATGCGGCACTGGCGGCAATGATGGTAGCGAAGGAAAGAATGAGCTTTTTCATGGTTTTTTAAAGGGTAAAAGTGAAGTAAAAAGAAACGTTTTATTGCTTGATGATCCGAATCGGTTTTGGTTTCCCGGCCTCTCCCTGGCTGATCAGCAGGTACATGCCGGGAGCCAGCGGAGAGAGATCAATTTCCTGAAGAAAACCGGCCTGGGTTACTTCGCGGACGGTTTTTCCCTGCAAATCGGTCAGGGTGTACGACTGGAATGGTAGCGCAGGATGGAGAAACACCTTGCCCGTCGTCGGATTCGGATACAGGGTTACCGGTTTTACCTCGGCCGACGGAGGGGGCGAAACCGCAGCACTGGAAGCCTCCCGATTAGACGATGTGGTAACAGCCCCGCAGGTAGTTCCCATCAGTTCCAGATTGAAAGACATGTCCGAACTGCCCGCATTGAACTGGTGAACTTCGGCCGTGATGACATTTTCGCCATTCACAAACGCCGTTTTGGGTAAGCTCACCGTCTGCCAGATCGCTTCTTCCCCATCTCCCAAGCCGGCCAAAGCCGTCGTCTTCGATGTAATGGTTCCGGTGGGCATGTTATTCCGAAGCACCTCATTTCCATTGACATACACCACCACGCCATCGTCCCGCAACACCCGCATATCAAACCCGTTGTACACCGATGCGTCGGATAGGGTGATCTTTTTGCGGAAATACGTTGTGATGTATTTGTTGGTGGCACTGGGACCGTAGCTGACAAAGTTGGGGGCCGTGGGAGACGTCGGATCGCCCACTTCGCCGTAGCTCAGCCGGGTCGTGCCCTGCTTCCAGGAAGCATCGTTGTACGACGCGGTGCGCCAGGCGGTTCCCGGATCGGTACCATTATCGAGGTATTTCCAGGTGGCTCCACTCGCAATCAGCGTCTGGGAGGGCTGCGTATCCTTGATGATCGTAAATTGATCCCGAACCTGACCGTCTTCTGCAATGAATTTGGCGTCGAGCCGTTTGCCTTCCACTTCCAGATACATCGACCCGCCCACGGTTTCGATGGCCGTTTGCATGGCGTTGTGGGGCCAGCCTTCCCGGGTCGTCGAACCCGGATCAATGCCCGCACCACTCGCCCCGCAAACGACGTAAACGATGCCTTCATTGACCGGAGCCGTTGAACTTTTGTAGTAATAACAGGAGTTGGGCGACCCGTCATACCGTCCGCTCGACTGGCCGTTGTTGAGGGCCGGGGCGTTGTGAAGCTCCGGATTGAACTCCGTTTCGGTGCCGGTATAGTTGCGAACCAGCCGCGACCGTTCGTAGACGTGGCTGTGGCCGTTCAGAACCAGATCGACCTTATACTGATCCAGAACCGGCAAAAGCCGCTGGCGGATGTCTCTCAGTTCATTGGCCAGATTGGCCGGTGAGTCCGAATCGTGCGAGCCTTTCGTATACGGCGGGTGATGCCAGAAAACAATGGTCCATTGAATGGCGGGATTGTTCTTGATCGCTTCCAGATCCTTTTTCAGCCAGATCATCTGCGGACCGTTGGCCCCAAAAATGGTCGTTCCCTGCCCCGCTTCATACCCGAAGGAATCCAGGCTGATGATGTGAATATTCCCGTAATTGAACGAATAGTATTCCTCTTTCCCGGAAGCCACCCCGCCCGCTTCCGCATTTTTGAAATGCGACATCACATCGAAATAGGCGATGCGGTGGTCGGTACGCTCGGTTTTCGTCAGGTTGTTGTTGGCATAATCGTGGTTACCGGGCGTGGCATACGCCGGCGTCTGCTTGATGATTCGATCATTCTTATACACATCGAACAGGTTTTTCTGGTATTCCGTATCCAGACCGCCCGGATAGGCATTGTCGCCCAGCCAGAACCACAAATCGACGTAATTGCTGCCCACATGGTTCATGAACGCATCCCGCACCTTGAGCTGCCGCTGGGTGCCTTCCCCAAAATCGCCCATCGCCCAGATGCGGGTTTTCTTGGCGGTTCCGGTGGTGGGAGCGGTAAAGAAGAAGTTGTCCGCCGTGCCCTGCAAAACCAGCGTTGGCGTTTCGGCCGCACCCACGGAGTAATAATATTTGGTATTGGGCGTCAGATTGGTCAGACTGACACTGTGGTCGGTAGCCTGGGCCGCTTCGTAGGTAACCTGGGTCAGACTGCTCGGCGAAGAGCCGTAGCGCACCATCCCCATTGAGGAGGAACTCGTCCGCCAGCGCAGGGTCATCCCGGTCGGCGTTCCCATTTGCAGGTACGGCCCCCGCACCAGTTGGGTGGGCGTCGTGGTTCCCCCAATTCCGACTAGTTCCAGGTTGAAAGCCATGTCCGAGCTGCCCGCGCTGAACTGGTGGACTTCGACGGCGAGGGTATTTTCTCCGTTGTTTAAAATGGTTTTTGGAAGGGTCACTTTTTTCCAGATTGTCTCTTCGCCATCGCCCAGGCTGGTGGATGCCGTGGTTTTCGACGTGATGGTGCCCGCAGGCATGTTGTCACGCATGACCTCCGCCCCGTTGAAGTACACCACGATGCCATCGTCGCGCAACACCCGAAGCTCATAGCCATCCGGATACTGCGCCACATCGACCATAATTTTCTTGCGGAAATAGGTGGTGATGTACTTGTTGGTAGCACTCGGACCGTAGCTGACAAAATTGGGTGCCGTGGGCGACGTAGGATCGCCAATTTCACCATAACTCAGGCGGGTAACGCCCTGCTTCCAGGTACCGTCGCTGTAGCAAATCGAACGCCAGTCGGTTCCCTGGTCGCTGCCATTGTCAAGATACTTCCAGGTGGCTCCCTGGGCAACCAGCGTTAGCGAGCTTTGCGCCTTCACCCGGTTTTCCGTGGAGAAAAGCAGAAAAAGCCCGGTCAGGAGTAGTAAGTACGTTTTCATACAGTCAGTTTTTAGAATTCAGATCAATTTTCTGACTGTATATCATCGAAGCGGTCGCGAGGTTAACAGGCGTTTTGAGAATAATTTGATCCGGGTTTCTGATAACCTCAACCCGGTCGCGCAGATACTTTACTGACAAAAGGATAAAACTCTAAATAGCCCTGAATCGCTGAGATAAATCCAACTATTTCATTGATTTTGCAAGGATTTTGATTACCTATGTCAACCCGGTGAGGACGTAAGCCCGGTTTTTATGGCAACTGATTTGGATATTCCCTGTGCACGCTTCGATCAGGAAAATCTGGCGTTTTATCAGGCACTACTGGCCGACCAGACCCAGGCCTGGGAGTGTTTGTATATCCGCTCCTACCGGGTTTTCATTCCGTATGCCAGTCAACGGAGTTCCATTTCGACGGAAGATGCGCTGGATATTTTACAGGACGGGTTGGCCGAATTTGCCTTGAAATTAAAAAATGGGAAGTACGTTTTTCAGGGAAAAGCCGTAACCGCCTACGTCTTCACCGTATGCCGGAACCGCTGGGTTAACTTCCTGAAAAAGAACCGGATTCGGAAGCAGGATGCCAGCACAGAAGCCGTTGCGGAGGAGGACGAGTTCGTTTGGAATGAACCCAATCCGTTTCTTTCTACATACCTTGAAAATTCGGGAGACGACCTCCCGGAGCATGAAAACCGGGAGAACCCGGCGGAGCGGGATGGCCTTTGGGAAGATAGTGAAACCGATTGGGAAGCCGTCGGACGGGCGTTTGCGGAAGTCGGCGAAGACTGCCGGGCGATGTTGCATTGCTTCTACGTCGAAGAAAAATCACTGGGCGAATGCGGAGCCCGCATCGGATTGCAGGAAAACTCCGCCAAAGTCAAGCGGTTCCGGTGTGCGCAGCGCATGAAAGCTTTGTATACGCAGTATAAAAGAGAGTAACATGGAGTTATCGGAAGAAGTACTCGAACAGATTGGCGCTTACCTGTCCGACCGCATGACACCCGCCGAGAAAGCGGGTTTCGAAAACCGGATGCGAAACGACGAATCGCTCCGGCAGGAAGTAGCTACACAACGCGAAATCAAGCAGGGATTGTCCTTTCTGGCTCAAAAACAACGCTTCAAAACGTTGCATTCGGATCTGGAAAAGCGGGGTTTATTAAAAGATGAGGCCCTGAAGACGGAGACGGATGAATCGCAGCCCGTAGAAACCCCCATCATTGCGCTACCCACCGGCCGGACTGAACTCCGCACGAACTGGTCTTATTTTTCGGCGGCCGCATCGGTGCTTCTTCTGGCGGGTCTGAGCTGGGCGTTGTTCCAGAACTGGTCGGATAAACAGGCGTTGATGGCTCAGAATGAAAAGTCATTCGAGATCTATTTCTCTCCGGTTCCCAAACCGCAGCCCGTCATACCGATCGATCCGGATCGGGTGGCCGCGCCCCTGGAGTCGGCCCAAACCCGCTCCGATTCCGTCCGGCTCACCGAGGCCATTGATGCCTTAAAACAAAGTGACACCCGGCTGGCCATCAGCCAACTGACATCGATTAGTCAGGGGAAACCCGGCCACTGGAGTGCCTCCGCCCACTGGTATCTGGCACTGGCCTATCTGAAAGCCCAACAACGGGAAGAAGCCCGGAAAGTGGCCCAGCAACTGGCCGATCAAAATGGCCACCCCTATCAGGAAGAAGCGCGTGAACTGATCGAACATATTCAACAAAACCCATGAAAACCCGGTGGTTACACGGTTTTTGGGGCCTGTTGCTAGCCCTTCCGGCTGCGGCTCAAACGGAGATCAATCCGGGGCTGCTGCTCGATGATGCGGTGTATGAAACGGCTCCGTATCAGGAAATTGTCACCAAAAAGAAGTTGCCAGTCCGGGTTTCCTACGAAGCCTATTGCCCGTCGGTGCAGGCCCAGGGTAGCTACGGCACCTGCGTCGGGTTTGCCTGCGGCTACTACCTCCGCACCATCCTGATGGCCAGGTCGAAGCAAATTACCAACAAAACCGCCCTGGATCAACTCGCTTTTTCGCCCTCTTACCTCTACGAAAAGGCCAAGTCGGAGCGGGATTATGCCTGTTCGGAAGGAATCTACCTGTCGAAAGCCTTCGACATCCTGAAAAGTGTCGGTGTGGTACCTTTCAAAAACTTCCCGTATCCGGCCTGCGGACAGAAAACCGAAGCCGTCGATGCCGTCGCGGCCCGGTTTCGAATCGAGGGGTACGAGCGGCTTTTTGATGTTCAGGAAACGGATGAGAAGAAAACTTACCGGCTGAAAAAAGCACTGATCGATGATGGCCCGGTGGTTATCGGCATGGTGGTTCCACCATCCTTCCTCTTTGCCGGGAAAGTCTGGAAACCCGCCCCCGGTGACGACCCGGCCAACAAGCGGCTCCGTGGTCACGCCCTGTGCATCATTGGCTACGACGACACCTTGCACGGCGGGGCTTTCCGGGTCGTAAACAGTTTTGGAAAAGGCTGGGCCGACCGGGGATTCTGCTGGATCAGTTACCGGGATCTGGTTCGTTTCACCCGGTATGGCTACAAAATCAATCCGCCAAAACCAGCGGTACTGTAGAACCGTTTCAGTCCAATCAGGAAGTCGTGTATTTGCCTTCTTTCTTCAGCTTGCCCGGCATCGCTTTCCGCATTTTCTCCACTTTGGGCAGCGACACATTTCGGATATAGGGCTGATTGGGATGTAGTTTGCAATAATTCTGGTGGTAGGCTTCGGCGGGATAAAAGACCGAAAACGGCACCACCTCCGTCACCACTTTATTGGAATAGTGCTTCGATTCGTTAACCCGCTGAATGGCTTCTTCAATGGCTTTTTTCTCGGTCGGGTTCCGGTAAAACGCAACGGATCGGTAATCGCGTCCCACATCGGGCCCCTGGCGGTTGAGGGTTGTGGGATCGTGGCTGGCAAAAAACGCAGTGAGCAAATCGCGGTAACTAATGATGTTGGGGTCGTAATACACCTGCACGGTTTCGGCATGACCTGTTTCGTCGGTCCCCACCTGTTCGTAAGTCGGATTTTTCAGGTTCCCACCCGAATAGCCCGAGATCACTTCCCGCACGCCCTTCAATTGGTCGAAGGCTTCTTCCTGCGCCCAGAAACAACCGCCGGCAAAAGTAGCCACGGCTTCGCCAGGTTGAAGGGCTGGCAATTTGGCAAAATTCGGGGTAGTACCCAGGAGCTGTGCCTGAGAACAAACCGTCCAGAGACAGAAGAATACACTAAAAAACAGGCTGTTTTTCATGATCAGAATTCGATTAAAAGGATTCACCGTTACGGTTTTACCCCGGTCAATGAACAACGCAAACCGGCATTGGTTTGTTGCTTTTTAAGGTTCAACCGCACAAACTTGGCCTTTCCTGAAAACAAAAACTCCCCGACCGGCCTGGCCAGTCGGGGAGTCTGCAAAAAATCATTCAGGAAATTAGTTCGGATACCCCGGATTCTGTGGTTTCAGGTTCGGGTTGTTCAACATCTCCTGCTTGCCCAGCGGCAACAGCAAATGCTTCTCCTGCAACGCCTGGTTCGAACTCGGGTTCACGTGACCCACGAAGTTGTCGAATCCGTTCGTCTTGTCGTTGTACACTTTCCGCAAACGTACCATGTCGAACCACGTGATCTGCTCGTAAGCCAGTTCGTGCCACCGCTCCCGCCAAACCGCTTCCCGGAACGTCGCTTGTGTGTAGGTCCCCAGAGCAGGGGTCGTCAGCTTGGCCCGGTCCCGAA
>NZ_QOWE01000043.1 GCF_003334855.1 Larkinella punicea | reverse complement strand
TCAGGCACCTAAGGCACTGCTGTTTTTATCCATCCCCTACCGCTCAGCCGAGTGACTACCAAAGATAATTCGGTTAATGGTAATCAGATAGGGTAGTGAGCAAAGGTATGAAAGGCACGCGGGCTTTTTTGATGGCACACTATGGCTACAAATATCCGTCCGCTACGCGGCCAACCACCCCCTCATTTGCGTTAGCATCGACAAGCGTTTGCAAAAATCGTGACCAAAAAAGGGAAGGAAAAACGGTTTACCAATCATTTTAAATCCTTCATACAGTACTAATTTACATTTAAAATTCTTTTCATTTCCTCTTCTGTTTCTAAAAAATCCAAACAATCGCCGAACAGGAAATGAAGTAATTACAACGGTTGTGTAACTTAGCGCAGAAAACTAATTCTTTTTCCAATAAACCCTATGAAAAACCTTTTGGTATTTTGCAGTGCAGTGCTTCTGTTCGGAGCCTGTTCAAAATCATCCATGACAGCGTCCAAATCGGCCTCTTCGCCGAAAGCCGAGAAAGGCTGGGTCAGTCTTTTCGATGGAAAAACGTTCGACGGCTGGAAAGTGGGCAAAAATGCCGACTCCTTCAAAATCGAGGATGGCGCCATTGCGGTGAATGGTCCCGTTGGACACCTTTTCTACATGGGGCCGGTGAACGACCACAACTTCAAAAATTTCCAGTTCAAGGCGAAGGTGATGACCCTGCCCGGTTCCAATTCCGGGATGTATTTCCATACGCAGTACCAGGAAGAAAGCTGGCCCAAAAAAGGCTTCGAGGTGCAGGTGAACAATTCACACACCGACTGGCGCCGGACCGCCAGCCTGTATGCCATTCAGGATGTGAAAGAGACGTATGTTAAAGACAATGAGTGGTATACGGAAGAAATCATGGTTCAGGGCAAAAAAGTGACCATCAAAATCAACGACAAGGTGGTCAACGAATACACCGAACCGGAGGGTGTAGACCGTCCCAAAGACATGGCCGACCGCAAAATCAGCAGCGGCACCTTCGCCCTACAGGCTCACGACCCCAAGAGCAAAGTCTATTATAAGGACATTATGGTGAAAGTGTTGCCGGATTAAGTAGAGACAAGAGAGTAGAGACAAGAGAGTAGAGACAAGAGAGTAGAGATAGGAAGTGTAGATTCCTGTTTTTTGTCTTTCTTCTCTTGTCTCTACTCTCTTGTCTTTTTCAAAACATCTTCCGCGCTTCCGGGTTTCTTAGGTATCAAATAACAAGAAACACCATGCATCATTTTGAAACCCTGACGGAAGCGATGGAAAGTCTGCGCGAGCGCGGCTACACGCACGATTTCGAGCCAAAACGCGATTATCTGGAAGAAAGTGGTTCTGGCTTAAAAATAAAAAGCGACGAAATTACCGTCGATGAATTTCACCGTTTTGAAGGCACCTCCGATCCCGGCGATGAAATGACCCTGTACGCCATTTCGACGGCCAACGGCATGAAAGGCGTTTTTGTGTCGCCACAAGGCACTTATTCCAACGAGGTAACGCCCGAGTTGATGCAAAAATTTTCGCTCGACGAGCGGCCGGAAACCAATCTGGAGGGCTCGGTGAAGCCCATTCATGGGGTTGGACTTGGGTCAAACGGGCAGTAGGCAGGAAGCCGTTTACACGATATACTTGCAATCGCCCCCCCGCGCAACGTATATTTGCTGACGACCCGGCGGCATTTATCGATTTTTTTTAAAAAATATAGACCAATCGCAACCGGCTCATCGTCAACTGCTAACTGTTTTTTGCTAATTTTGCGCTCTTTTGAGAGAGATGCTCTTTTCTTGACCGTATGAAGCTGTCTGAATTTAGGTTTGACTTACCCCAAAGTCTTGTTGCCTTGTATCCGCCCGAACGTGGGGAAGCGCGGCTGATGGTTGTTGACCGTAAAACGAAAACCATTGAACACAAACAGTTCTCCGACATCCTGTCCTATTTTGGAGACGGAGACGTGATGGTGATCAACAACACCAAGGTGTTCCCCGCACGGCTTTACGGTAATAAAGAAAAAACCGGTGCTAAAATTGAAGTTTTTCTGCTGCGCGAACTGAACCGTGAAATGCGGTTGTGGGACGTTCTGGTGGATCCGGCCCGGAAAATCCGGGTAGGAAATAAATTATATTTTGGTGATAGTGACCTGGTTGCGGAAGTAATCGACAACACGACCTCCCGCGGCCGAACCATCCGGTTTTTGTTTGAAGGCTCGCATGAAGAATTCATGAAAGCCATCGACGAACTGGGCGAAACACCCTTGCCCCGCGAAATCAAACGCAAAACCGAAGACTCCGACCGCGACCGGTACCAGACCATTTTCGCCCAGCATGTGGGCGCCGTGGCCGCTCCGACGGCCGGTTTGCACTTCACGAAAACCATCATGAAACGGATGGAAATCAAAGGTATCCACTTCGCACCGATTACGCTGCACGTGGGCCTGGGAACCTTCCGGACGGTCGACGTAGAAGATCTGACGAAACACAAAACCGACTCCGAGAACTACGCAATTACGGATTCGGCCGCGGGCATCGTCAACACGGCACTGGACAACAACCGGCGCGTCTGTGCCGTTGGAACCACCTCACTGAAAGCCATCGAGTCGTCGGTGTCGGCCAACGGCCGGCTGAAATCGGTTGAAGGCTGGACAGACCGGTTCATTTTTCCGCCCTACGATTTTAAAATTGCCAATTCCCTGCTGACCAATTTTCATCTGCCGGAATCTATTCTGATCATGATGACCAGCGCTTTTGGCGGGTATGATTTGATTAAACAGGCTTACGATGTAGCCATTCAGGAGAAATACAAATTCTTCAGTTATGGCGACGCGATGTTGATTCTTTAAATTAGACAAGAGAGGAAAGACAAGAGAGAAGAGACTTTTTACGGTCTTTTGTCTCTTGTCTTTTTTCTTTATTCTCGTTCCATGATTAACCGTTACGTCATCATTGTCGCCGGAGGGAGTGGTAGCCGGATGGGTGTGAACACGCCGAAGCAGTTTCTGCCGATTGGCGGTTTGCCCATTCTGATGCACACCGTCCGGCGGTTTCGTTCCTATTCTTCAGATTTACAAATTCTGGTGGTTTTGCCGTCTGAACAGATTTCGGTTTGGGAAGCCCTCTGCCGACAGTATCAATTTGACGAACCGGTTTTGGTCATTCCGGGCGGAAAGACGCGGTTTCAGTCGGTTCGGAACGGGCTGGAATCGATTCGGGCAACCGATGGTCTGGTGGCGGTTCACGACGGCGTTCGCCCTTTTGTGACG
Source organism: Larkinella punicea (assembly GCF_003334855.1). GTDB lineage: Bacteria > Bacteroidota > Bacteroidia > Cytophagales > Spirosomataceae > Larkinella > Larkinella punicea. The sequence continues at coordinate 23,724 of NZ_QOWE01000043.1, read as the reverse complement.
GCTGAACTGATCCGTTCCGGTTTCGAAACCGCCGAGCAAACCGGAAGTGCCGTTGCCTGTGTGCCACTAAAAGATTCGGTCCGGCTCGTTCAGCCCGATGGCCGCAGTCAGGCCGTCGACCGGGCGAGTTACCGGTTGATTCAGACGCCCCAAACATTTCAACTAGCCCTTTTCAGAGATGCTTTCCGGACTTCGGAACAGCCTTTTTTTACCGATTGCGCCAGTGTGGTGGAATATGCCGGACACCCGATTACGCTCATCGACGGTTCCTACGACAACATCAAGATTACGACGCCCGAAGATTTGGAGATTTCAGAACTTAAAATACGCTTAATTGAGTAGAGAGTAAAGACACTCTTTTCCGGCTTCTCTTTGTTCTCACATCTCTACTCTTTATTCTCACACGATGCGTCGACTCCCGCCCGATCACTACATTGCCGGCATCCGCGCTGGCGACCGGCTGGTTCTCAGCCGAGCGATTACACTGGTAGAGAGTCAGTTGGAAAGCGATCAGGCTTTGGCCGTGGCGGTTTTGGAGCAGGTGTTGCCGCAAACGGGCCGGTCAGTTCGGGTCGGGATTACGGGGGTTCCGGGCGTCGGCAAAAGTACCTTCATCGAAGCCTTTGGCAAACACCTCACGGATTCCGGTAAAAAAGTAGCGGTTTTAGCCATCGACCCAACCAGCCAGCGGTCGCACGGCAGCATTCTGGGCGACAAAACCCGCATGGAAACGCTCTCGATGGACCCACGGGCCTACATTCGTCCGACGCCTTCGGGCGGTTCGCTGGGCGGTGTGGCCAACAAAACCCGAGAAACGATGCTACTCTGCGAAGCCGCTGGTTTTGAGGTGATTCTGATCGAAACCGTGGGCGTGGGGCAATCCGAGACGCTGGTACACGGCATGGTCGATTTCTTTCTACTGCTCATGCTGGCCGGTGCGGGCGACGAACTACAGGGCATGAAACGCGGCATCATGGAACTGGCCGACGCCATTGCCATCACCAAAGCCGATGGCGACAACGCAGCCGCAGCCGAACGTGCCCGGCTCGACTACCAGAATGCCCTCCACCTCTTCCCGCCCGCTTCGACCAGTTGGACGCCACCGGTTTTGACCTGCTCGGCCCTCCAGAATCAGGGCATTACCGATCTCTGGCAGATCATCACCGATCATCAAACGCAGCTCACCCAAAACGGCCACCGCGACCGAAACCGGCAGCAACAGAACCTCGACTGGCTGCACAGCACCATCCGCCAGCAGTTGGAAACCCGGTTTTACAACCAGCCGGGCCTGCGCGAACGACTGACCGACGTGGAAGAGGCCGTTCGGAAAGGGGCGGTTTTGCCACTGCAAGGCGCCCGGCGGCTGTTGAATTTCGCCCCTCAATCCCCTGAAGGCCAGGCGGCTGGTGCCGGATTTTAGAATCTGGTTAGGCTATGTCCAAGTCCCCTTCAGGGGATTGAGGGGCGAAAGGGCTTAATTACGCATTCGATTTTCCTCCGAACGTCAGTTTCAAGCCAAAGTCTTTGCCTTTGGAGACATCCGTCAGCGTGATCCGGTTTCCGGCGGCATTCCAGCTTTGCTGAACCGGACTACCGTATTTTTGGGTGAAATAGGCCGTCAATTCCTTCAGATGCGTATCGACCGACGCCCGGTTATTGAGATACATATCGACATCAATACGGATGACTTTTTTGTCTTTATCCAGAAAATACTGAATATCGGTGGATTCCAGATTCGGGTAGTCGAGGGTGTAGCCAACGTGGGCGGCATCTTCCTCAAAAGGTTCCAGCGTTTCCTTTTCTTTCACCACGGACACGGCATCGCCCAGGTTGACGCCCCGGAAGAGCCCGTCTTCCGGCCCCACCAGTTTTTCCAGCCAGTCGCTCACCGGCACTTCCAGTTGTGAATCGGCCCGGTTCGGGAGAATTTCGGAGGTATCTGCCGGGGTGGTTGCCTCCGACGTTTGTTGTTTACTCTGGCAGGCGTTTAAAGAAAGCACTGTCGCCAACAGCGCACTGTAGATAAACGGTTGTTTCATAGAATTCAGGTTGTGATTCATCAAAGAGAAGAGAGAAAAGACAAAAGAATAGAGACCCGGCAAAAGGAGACTCTGCTTTCTTTATTCTTTTGTCTGTCTTCTTTCCTCGTTTGCCTTATTACGATGACGCTCCGCGCGAACGGCCTCCGCCAAAAAAACCGCTGCGGCCACCGGATGGGCGGCTGATTCGCGAGCTGGTCACGGTGCTGCCAACCCGGTTGGCGCGTTCGTAGGTCTGCGGACTGTTGTAAACGCCGGAGCGGTATTGTTGTTCGTTAGAAAACCGGGGCGTTGTCGAACGGCCAAGCATGTAGCCCAGACTGCCCCAGAGCAAGACGCTGGACAAACCGCTGCCGTGGTGATAGCTCGATGGGTTGTTAAAATAGCGGCTCGTCGACGAATCGGACTGCACCAGCCGCTTGGCCGCCTGAACGCTTAGGGTGTCGCGGTGACCATCGGCGTAGTTGACAATGGCACCGGCCTGTTTCGGATCGACCTGGACCTCATCCGTAATTTTGAAGTTGCCCGGACTGGTTTCGGTGATATACGTCCGAACGCCCTTCCCGAATTGATCCGCAGACTCCGCCCGGTCGGATTGTTCCGTTTCCGAGTCATTGGAACCACCACAACTTTGCAAAAGCACCGTGCCGTTCAGCAAAGCAATGCTCAGTGTGGTGCTGAGGGTGATGTCTTTCACCCGGCGTAAAATGCTGTGTTTTCGAAATGGTGTCATGAGCTGGAAAGCGCTATCGTATAATCGTATAGACGAAACTACGGAGAAGACCGGGTGGTTGCAAGAAGTTACCGGATGAAAGGAAAAAAGATCGTAAGAGGCTCCTTTTCTGAATTATGAACAGAACCCGAACCATCGGCGCATAAATTTAACGGGAGTTGCCGTATTTTTGTGAATGATGCCTGACCGCAACGCCCTGATCGAACACCTGCTCCACCGGATTTCGGCCCTTCAGTCGAAAAAAAATCCTTTTTTTCCACCGGGACTCCTGCCTTCCTACCGCCGAAATCCGCTGCTGATGGGCTACAACCGCCCGGATACCAACGTGTTTTTTACGGCCATTACGGTTTTTGCATTGCAACAGATCCGGACAAAGCTCGCACCGGTTTTACAGGCAAAAGTGGACGATATTGTTCAAAAAGCCATACGGCATTATCCTGATTTTCAGAACAAAGACGGTTTAAAAACCTATAATTTTTACAAAACACCCCAACGGGGACAACCGTCGGGCCACTTTCCCAACGGGCACCTGCTCCACCGCATCGACCACTTCCGGCTCCCCGACGATGCCGACGATACGGCGATGGTGTACCTCACCAGCAATCCGTCGCGCGAGGATTTGATTTGGCTGAAACACAAACTGACGCAACACGCCAACCTGGCCACCCGGCAGGTGGAAGACACCTATGCCGATTACGTCAACCTGCGGGCCTATTCGACCTGGTTTGGTAAAAACATGCCCGTCGAATTCGACGCCAGCGTGTTGTGCAACCTGCTTTTCTGCATTTTTCAGTACCAGTTACCGCTCAACCAGCACGATGACGACAGCCTGGAATTCATCCGGTCGGTCATCGAAACGGGCCGGTATCGGCAGGAGCCGTTCCGGTGTTCGCATTCGTATCCGCGCGCTACGCTCATTCTGTACCACGTGGCTGGTTTGCTGGCCGCTTTCCGGCCGGAACCGCTGGCGTCGATTCGGGAACCGCTCATTCGGGATGCCTACCAGATGCTCGAAGACGGTTTGCCAATAATGGATCAGGTCATTGTTTCGACGTCTTTGCTGCAACTGGGCGAAAAACCGCCCCACATCGACGTCCGGGCCATTTCCGAAACTGAAATTCGGGATTATTCCTTTTTCATTGCCGGGATGCTGACGGCTTCCCAAAATCCGCTCCTCAACCGCATGGCGCAATCGCGGCTGGTTCGGATGGACTGGACCTGCGAGGCTCATTCGCTGGCGTTGCTCATCGAATATCTGGCCTATTCGGGCGGAAAGGCCTGACAAAAACCGGCCGGGCGTCTGATCAAACGCCCCGCCGGTTTGTTCTGCGATCAAAAAAGCCCGATTACCAGCCCGGATTTTGCTTGATGGCCGGGTTCTGGGCCAGGGTATTCAGCGGTATGGGCCACAAATAATGCTTGGTTTCGTCGAAAACCGGGTTGGCCCAATCCGTTCCCTGATATACATCGATGTAGGTTTTTTTGGAGACCGGATCAACGGCGGTTTTGATGTTGGCCTTCGGGTACCGGGCAATCGCGGCAGCATCCCAGCGGATCCCCATGGTTGGAATGAGCAGTTTTTTGCCCTGTTTCCAGCGTTTGAGGTCATTGTAGCGGAAGCCTTCCATGAACAGTTCGATGCGCCGTTCCCGCCGGATTTCGGCAATCAGCGGAGAGATGCCGTCCGCTGTGTAACGTGGGTCGACGGGCACCTTGCCCATATCCAGGTGCGCCATGCCCACGCGGTCGCGCAGTTTGTTGATGCTGAGGTCAAGGTCGGCCTGGGTAATTTTCCCCAGTTCGGCCTGAGCCTCGGCGTAGTTCAGCAACGCTTCGGCAAAACGTAGAATGATGGCGGGGGATTCGGCGGTATCGAATGCTTTCCCAATCATGTCATCCGCGTTATAATTCTTGATGATGTGGTAGCCCGTCGTCGATACATACCCGCCTTCCATGCCCTGAATCCGGGGATACGGACGCCCGTCGGCCAAATGGTATTTGTACTTGACCGCATCTTCGGGGTGCAGGACGGTCTGGCGCAGGCGCGGGTCCCGGTTCTCGAAAACATCTTCAATTTTATCATCACCTTTGTAGAGCGGTGACAGCGTGATGGGCAGCCCATCCGTACAGAGGTAGTCTTCGACCAGGCTTTTGGTGGCTCCCCCCGCGTATTCAAAATACGACTGTACGTGGTTGGTAAACACGCCCAACTGGTATTTGCGCCAATACATCACTTCCGGATTGCCCGCCAGATTCAGCACGCGTTGGTAGGCATTGTAATCGGTTTGCGGATTCCCCGTGCTATACAACCGGTAGGGCCCCTTGTCCATCAATTCTTTCGACGCATTGGCCGCTTCCTGGAGCCATTTGGTGGGGTCGGTGCCGCCGTGGTATTTGCGCCAGGTGCCTTCGAACAGACAAACCCGCGACTTCACCAACAACGCACACCAGCGGTTCAGCCGACCCGGCGCGTTACCGTCGCCCCAGCTATCGGGCAGTTTGGTGGAGGCAAAATTGAGGTCTTCCAGCACCTTGTTCATCACCTCTTCGCGGGGTGTCCGGGCGGCATTCAGTTCGGGGGAGTCCACGTTTAGTTCTTTATCCACAAACGGCGCATCCCCAAATTTCGACACTTTCTCAGCGTAAAACCACCCCCTGAAAAACCGGGCTTCGGCAATGTAGCGGTCTTTAATCGCCTGAGAAACCGCAGCTTTGTCATAATTAGCCAGACCGACGTTGATGGCCCGCACGAAATTCCAGCCTTTGTAGCCAAACTGCTGGGGGTCGGTCGGAACAGTATGTTTCCCGGAGCGCACCTGCTGGAAAAGATTATGCCGGGCATGTCGGGGCGCCATGTTGTCGGCAAATTCATCCTGGAACCAGATGCTCGCCCAGTGGCTGTCGAAGCCGTTGTAATGACCGTGTAAAATCGGAACGTTGTCGTCGTTCCGCGCCAGGTCATACAGGCTGTTGTTGTAGACCCGCAGGTCATTTTCGGTGTTCCAGAATGTCTGGTTCGTGATGCGATCCAGCGGATAGCGTTCGAGGAATTCGTCATTGCAACCGCTGAACAGAAAGGCGGCAACCACGAAAAAGCCGGATAAAATGCTATATTTTTTCATGTTGATCGTCGTTTATCGGTCATTAAAAGGAAACATTGAGCCCCAGGGTTGAAATGCGCTGCATCGGGTATTCGATGGCAGCCGACTGAATCGTCTCGGGATCGAGCGGTTTCCGCATTTTGGTGTATTCCCACACGTTCATGCCCGTTGCAAAAATCTGGGCTCTGCCAACGCCGATTTTCTTCATCAGACCCTGGGGCAATTCGTAGCTCAACGTGATGTTTTTCAGACGGATATAAGCCGCACTCTGCAAATACCGCGACTGCACCTGCACGTTCTTTTTGTCGTTGGTCGAAATGTGTGCCGCCGGAAAATACGCATCCCGGTTGTCTTCCGTCCAGGTGTCGGTGATGTAGTATTTCTCAACGTGTCCGGCGTTGTAGGGGAAAAACCAGGTCCAGTTGTCGGACGTTGGCCAGTGGTCTTTTTTGCCAATGCCCTGGAAGAACAGCGTCAGCCGAACACCCTTGTAGCCAATCCCTCCGTTGAGCCCGAACGAATACCGGGGCGTGGTGTTTCCGATCACTTTCCGGTCGCCGGGATCGCCGAGCGTGTTTTTCCCGAACGTGATGTTGCCGTCGCCATTCAGATCCTGGTAGCGAATGTCGCCGGGACGCCAGTTGGCCCCGATGTTGGTCTGTTTGGCAGCCTGAGCCACCTCGTCCGTTGTCTGGAAAATACCGGCGGTTTCAAATCCCCAGATCTCGCCCAACTTCTGACCGACGTAGTAAATGTTGCTGTTGTTGGGCAAGGCACCGGTGGGATTATTGAACCGGGTAATCTCCGCCGTCCAGTCCGACAATGCCAGCGTAACATCGTAGCTCCAGTCGCTTTTGAACTTATCCCGCCAGGTCAGCGACAACTCCCAGCCGTTGGTCCGCAAATCGGCCGCATTTTCTTTCGGGGCTGCGGTTCCCAGAATCGCCGGATACGACACATCCATCAGCATGTCTTTCGTGTCGCGCGTATACACATCCAGGGAAGCATCCAGCCGTCCGCGCAGCATCGTCACATCCAGACCGATGTTTTTGGAGATAACGGTTTCCCACGTCAGCGACGGACTCACCAGACCGGCGGCCGATACAAACGGAATCAGGGCATTGGTGAACATATACGGCGACTGCCCCGTCCCCATCGTGGCCACGTACGGATAATAGTTGGTGCCCAGCAACTGATTGCCCAGCGTTCCGTACGAAGCGCGCAGTTTCAGGTTGTCGAGCCAGCTTCCGGTTCCGGCCATGAATTTTTCGTTGCTGATCCGCCAGCCGGCCGATACCGAGGGAAAAAAGCCAAACCGGCTGTCTTTCGGAAACCGGGAGGTACCGTCGTAGCGCCCGTTGAATTCGATCAGGTATTTTTCTTTGTAGTTGTAATTCAGCCGGTAAAAAGCACCCCGCAAAGCCACGTGCGACTTGCTCCCGAAGGTCTGCTGCGTTCCCGTCGTCGCATTGAGATCAATGACCTGGGGCGTAATCAGGGCGCGGGCCTGCGCTCCGGTGTAGCGGTTGATCCCCCGTTCCTGGTTAAAACCAACCATCGTCGTCAGGTTGTGATTGGTTGGCAACGGGACTTTGTATTCGGCATAGGCGTTGAAGACGTAGTACTGGTTGTATTCATTCTCGTTCCGAATCCAGTCGTCCCCGCTAAACCCGTTGCTGAGCAGGTTGGCCGCCAACAGGTTGGCATCCACAATGTCGACCTTGCTCTGCACGTCCTGGTAGTTGCGGCTGAAAATGTTGTAGGAAAAATCAGACCGGATTTTGAGTCCCCGCAAAGGCGTCAGCGTGACGCCCTGGGTCAGCCAGAGGTCGTTGTTGGTGAAGGTCGTCCGCCCGCCGTCGAGCAGATACGGAAAGAAGTTGGTGCCGCCGAAATACTTCCCGATGTAGGGGGCGTATTTCTCGCGGTCGCCCGGCGTAATGTAATACTCCAGATCGGGGAATTGAATGGCCGCAATGGGGTTGACCCGCGCCAGCGAGTTGATGTTGACGTCCCAGTTGTAGAAGTGCGGTTTGTTACTGTTTTGGGAGTTGAAGATCACTTTGCTGTCCAGTTTCAGCCACTCGTTGACTTCAAAATCCGCCTTCATCAACATATTGTAGCGTTTGAACTTCTCGTTGTTGTAGCGCAGGTAGCCGTCTTTGGAAAAGTAGCCAAGCGACACCAGATACCGCGCCTTGTCCGTTCCGCCCGAAACCGACAGATCGTGCTGGCTGGTGGGTGCATAATCGGTCATGATGCTGTTCTGGTAGTCGTTGTAGCCATAAAACCGGAGAACACCGTTGACCACTTTCCATTGGGGTGCCGTCGCCGGATTTTCCGAAAAGGCTTTCGTGCCGGCCACCATGTCGTCATCGTAGGCCGGCACCCCGCTCGAACGAATGTTGGCCTGGTTCCGGGCCTGCACAAACTGGTAGGGGTCGGTGACGACATCCATGTTAAAAATGGGTTTCGCCAGCGAAAACTGCGTGTTCAGCGACACATTGATCTTGCCGCTTTTCCCGCTTTTGGTCGTTACCAGCACCACCCCGAAGGCCGCCCGCGCCCCATAAACGGCAGCCGCAGAAGCATCTTTCAATACGCTGATGCTTTCGATGTCGTTCGGATTGACCCGGTTCAGATCCATCGGAACGTTGTCGACCAGGATGAGGGGCGAACCGCCGTTGATCGACTCGTAGCCCCGGATGTTGAAGGTGATGGGCTGGGCCGGATCGCCGTTGCGAACGCCAATGTTCAGGTTCGGAATCACGCCCTGCAACCCCTCGCCCACCGACGCAATCGGCCGGTTTTGAAGCCGTTTGCTGTCGGCAATCCCAACGGCTCCCGTCAGGTTCACTTTTTCCTGCGTACCGTAGCCCACGACGACCACTTCCTCCAGGGCTTTGGTATCAACTTCCAGAGCAATGTCGAGGGTTGAGCGCCCTCCTACGGCAATTTCCTGTTTGAGGTATCCAATAAAACTCACCACCAGCGTTGCATTGGCACCGGGCAGTTTGAGGGTATATTTCCCCGCATTGTCCGTTGTGGTGCCTTGCGTGGTGCCTTTGATCACCACACTGACGCCCGGCAGGGCTTCCCCGGTTTCAGTCGCCGTGATGCGCCCCGAGATAGTCTGACTTCTGGCTTCGTTTGCCAAACAAGCCAGTCCGAAAATACCGATAAACAGTATCACGCGCCTGGCCTGACTACTCAATTGTAGAAGCTTGTTCATAAAATAAGGAGATTAGAGATAGTAAAGTGAACGAAATAAAAAAGGCTAAGAGGACTTAAAATGAACCAAAAGAATGGTAATACGACCGAAATAAACCGCTAGAGAAACTCGCTACCCAAAACTGGATTTTTTACGCAATAAAATAAAACTTACACAATACATTACTTATTTATTTCATATAGCATCAAAGTCAAACCCAATTTAAACCTACTGAATTGGAGCTATTTAAATCCGTCGATGCAAAGATTGCCGCCCTTCCTGCTGCCCGTCCACATTTTTTGAATAATTTGCCCGGTGTTGGCTCAATCCGAAGCAGGATGCCAACACCAGTCTGGCTGGCTTCGTCCGACAAAGACCTGCCGGTTTTCCATTTATTCATTCTACAACCTAGTCCGAATTCTGTATGAAAAAAGTTGTGCGCGTGATGACGAAGTTCCTCATGATGGGGTGTGTGGCGATTAGTGCCTGCCAGGGTCTCGAAGGGCCCGAGGGACCTCAGGGACCACAGGGGGTAGCCGGGGCAACCGGCCCGAAAGGCGATAAGGGAGACACGGGGGCGAAAGGGGCAGACGGCAGTTCGAACGTGCAACAGATCAATTATACCGCCCGCAACCACGAAGGAATGACCGATATGCTGTTGCCGTTGCCCCAGGCCATCAACCGGGACATTGTCGACCGGAGCGTGTTCTATGTCTATGTCAAACAGTCGGTTCCGAAAGCCAACAACGAAGAGGATTCGTTCTGGTTTTCCATTCCGGGCGAAACCATCAAAGGCAACGCCTATACGCATTTTGTTTTTCCCGGCAACAGCCAGACGCTGGCTGCGGTTTTTCTGCGCCGAACCTCCAACTTCCAGGCTGGGAACGAACACTTTGAAGCCATTCGCGTGGTGATTGTGACGGCCGACAAGCAGAGCAACGGCCGGAAAGCCGCCATCGACTACAGCAATTATGAAGAAGTCCGGAAAGCGTACGATTTGCCGGAGTGAAAGGCTGGTTTTCGGTAATTACCCCAACTCCGCCAGCAGATCATCCGGCAGCAGGGGCAGATACGGCGTCAGGGGTTCGGTGGAGGTGAAAGCCGACAACCGGAGCAGCCGGCTGCCTGCGGCATCATATTGTAACTCGACGTAAAACAGATCCAGGGCGTAGAGGAGGTAGATATTCGTTTCCTCGTATCGATTGGCCAGCACCGAACCCCGGAACCACAATTGTTCCTGCTGGTGTCCGTGGGGGAGTCTCAGAAAATCTTCTAGCTTCATCAAGGTCAATTGCACGTTGGGCTAAATATCTGTATTTTTCCCGCCTATACAAGTCTTTTTGTCAAAAAAACCGTTCCTAAACCTCTTTTTATGCGATTCAACTTTCGTTACGCAGCCGCGATCGGATTCATGCTGATGGCACTGCAAACGTGGGCGGATGTCCGTTTACCCAGGATTTTCGGTTCCCACATGGTGTTGCAACGCCGGAAACCCGTCCCGGTTTGGGGCTGGTCCGACCCGAACGAGAAGATAACAGTCCAGTTCAATAATCAGACCAAAACCACGAAAGCCGACAAATCCGGAAAATGGGTGATCCGGCTGGACCCGACCGAAGCCGGTGGCCCTTTTGCCCTGTCAGTGGCCGGTAAAAAGAATACCGTGACCTTCGACGACGTGCTGGTGGGCGAAGTCTGGATTTGCTCGGGTCAATCCAATATGGAATGGGCGGTCAAATCCTCGACCAATGCCCTGCAGGAAATTCAGGAGGCCAATTATCCGCTCATCCGCCATTTCAAGGTGCCGCACGACCTGAGCCTGTCGCCGAAAGACGATGTGCTGGGGGGTGAATGGCAACCTGCCACGCCCGAAACCGTCGGCAATTTTACGGCAGTCGGCTACTTTTTCGCCCGCGAATTGCTGAAAGAACTCAACAACGTACCCATCGGTCTGCTCAACACCTCCTGGGGTGGCACCCAGTCCGAATCGTGGACAAGCCGGGAAGCGATGGATAGTTTCGAGGAGTTCAAACCCGTTGTGGCCACCATGCCGAAGACACTCGAAGAGTTTGCCAGCAAACGGCTGGAGCAGTTGCAGAATCAGGTCAAGTCGGTACAGGGCGAATTGCCCGGCACGGCCGATGTTCAGCAGTGGTCGGGAGCGGATTTCAACGATACCAACTGGCAGACGCTCCGGTTGCCCGACCTGTTCGACCGGAAAGCCATTCCCGGTTTCGATGGTGTAGTGTGGTTCCGGCGCGAAATTACCGTTCCGGCTGAACTGGCCGGTAAAGAAATGACGCTGATGCTGGGACCGGTTTTCGATGCGGACGAAACCTACCTCAACGGTGTGAAAGTGGGCAATACGACGCAGACGGGTCAGGCCCGTACGTACAGCGTTCCGGGCGGCACGTTAAAACCGGGTCGGAACGTCATCGCTGTTCGCGTGGACGACCAGAACGGAACGGGCGGTTTTACGGCCAAAGAAGACCAGTTCAAGCTGTCGGGAGCTGGCCGGGAGATTTCACTGGTCGGCGACTGGAAATACCGCATCGCCGATTACAACCGGAATCCGGTTCTGGTGAACCCGAACATGACCGGCACGATTTTGTACAACGCCATGATTAACCCGCTGATTCCCTACGCCATTCAGGGCGCCATCTGGTATCAGGGCGAGTCGAACGCCGGGCGGGCCTACCAATACCGCAAGACCTTTCCGCTGATGATTACCGACTGGCGGACCCGCTGGGGCCAGGGCGATTTCCCGTTTCTGTTCGTGCAACTCGCCAGCTTCAACGCGGCCAACGGAACCAGCGCCACCGGCAGCACCTGGGGTGAACTCCGCGAAGCCCAGACCATGACGCTGGCTTTACCCAACACCGGCATGGCCGTGACCTCCGACATCGGCGAGAGCAAGGACATTCACCCGAAAAACAAACAGGACGTGGGCAAACGGCTGGCCTTGAATGCCTTGAAAACCGTTTACGGCCAGGACCGGGTGTATTCGGGACCGGTTTTCAAAGCGATGGAAGTAACCGGCAACAAAGCCGTGCTGACGTTCGACCACGTGGGCGGAGGGCTGCAGTCGTCCGACAAATACGGTTATCTGAAAGGGTTTGAAGTGGCCGGAGCCGACCAGAAGTTTCACTGGGCCAAAGCCGAAATTCAGGGCGATAAAGTCATTGTGTCCTCCAGCGAAGTGGCAACGCCCGTTTCGGTGCATTACGGCTGGGCCGACGACAACGGCGAAGTCAATCTGTATAACAAAGAAGGGCTTCCGGCGGTGCCGTTCCGAACCGATACTTGGCCGGGAAAAACGGAAGCCGGGCGGTTTAAGTGAGGGTTGGTTTACGGAATCTGTCGCCAGTTGGGCAACTCATCGCGGGTGATGACGTCTTTGTCAGTATATACCGCCTTGAGTTGCTCCACTGGTTGCTTTTTGATGAAATCGCCCCCCGTCCAGACGGAAAACCACGACCACCAGGTGCCCAAATTCCGGATCTTTTCCGGATTCGGCAGATTGCCGGTTTCCGACAAAGCAACCAGTTTTTTACCGGCAAACGCCCCCTCTGCATGGGTCCAGTTGCCACTCAGCGACGCCGTTGGATCGGTATAAACATCCAGCCCGACCACATCGACGTATGAATCGCCGGGGTACCAGTCCGGATGGATCGAGTCGGTGGCGGTATAGACCCAAATCAGGTTGTGCAACTGGTGATGGTTCGTCAACCGGTCATACAGCAACCGCCACAGTTCCTTAAACGGCCCGGCCCCGTTGGCTCCCCACCAGAACCAGCCGCCGGATGCTTCGTGCAGCGGTCGCCACAACACGGGAATATCGGCGGTCTGAAACTTTTTGAGTTCACCGGCAATCGTGTCGATGTCCCGGATCAAAAGCTGATACCGTTCGCCCTTGGGATCGGCCAGGGTGGCCGCCAGATCGAAGGTCGTAGCCCGGGTGTAAAAACCGCTCCACCAGAGTTTGTCAGGAGCCTGATCGATCAAATCAGTGGGTGCATTCCAGTGCCAGAGCAGGCTGATGATGCCGCGCCCCTCCCCTTTCCGCGCCCAGGCCATGCATGCTTCACTGGACCGCTGGGGAGTGGCTCCGTGCTGAACCCGGCTCGGTGAATAGTCGATCAGATCGAACGAGCCGATGGCGGGTTCCTTGCCGGTTTTTTCCAGAATATACTCGACATCGTCCTGCTGCCCTGAAATCACCTTGCTGCCATATTGATCGACCAGATACGAAAACAAGGCTTTTGTTGAAGCCGTCGCCTGCGGATCGACGAGGGTTTTGGACGGTTTCGCCGACAATCCGACGGTCGTTGGCGTCAGTTGCAGGTAATCGATGCTAAAGTAGCCCCATCCCCGGAAAATAGTCACGGTGTTCCGTCCTTCACGCACCTGGAATTTACCGGTTTTGGCCACACCAAAACCGGTGTTCTGCGTGAGCGTACTGCTGGCTTTTTCGTCATTTATCTGAAAATCAACGTTTTTATCACCCGAAGGAGCTGAATACCCGATAGATAATTCATACAAGCCCGCCGTGGCATTAAACGAAAGTGTTAGTTTATCAGTGGCATCATCGAAGCCGGTTACGTAGCCAGTTCCCGAAAAACCGGGTAGCGATTTGGCAATTTCCACCCCGGACAGTTGGCCGGATTCCGCTTCGATCCGGACCAGAGTCGGTTCGGTTTGGGCAGGAGTTACAGGTTTTTTGGACGTACAAGCCAGCAGACTAATCAGAAAACCCGTCAAGACCCGTTTACGAAAGAGGAACATTACAAAGTAGATTTTCCGTACGAAGCGGATCTGGAATTTTATGATTTGCTGGCCTTTTTTGGCCTTTCGCCCCTAAATCCCCTAAAGGGGACTTTTGCATCCGGATTTATCTGTGTCCAAGTCCCCTTTAGGGGATTTAGGGGCGAAAGGAACCTTATTTAATCAACATCAGGTCATCAAAATAGAAGGTTTCATCCTTCGCATCCGGCCCCTGAATCCGGAAACCGACCTGCGTCAGCTTCTTGCCCGCCGACCAGAAATCTACGTCCGACAGTTTGATTTTGAAATACGTCCAGACCCCGGCTTTCACGTCGATCTTGTTTTTGTCGTCAAAACCGCCAAAACCGGCTTTGCTGGCGTCGGTGGTCAGGTAGAGCGAATAGTCGGCGGAAGCGCCTTTGATCCAGCCCGAGACGTAGGTGTAATCGGCAGAATAGGAAATGGCCGAAGCCGACCAGTTGGCAAACGCGATCAGGTGCCAGTTGCCTTTCTGGAAGTTTTTTCCGACCGACGCCGTTCCCGATTTAAATTCGGTGGTCGAAACCGCGCCCGCATCACCCCAGGAACCGTCCTGAAAACCAGCCCCGTAGGTATCGCCAAAAATCATGTATGCCTTATCTTTATTCACCATCTCCTGGGTCGTTCGGAACAGGCCCGTGCTGTTGGTAATGTCCAGCGTGGCCCGGTTCACCGTCGTTGCCGGCATTTTAACCACCAGCTTCTTTTTTTCCTTCGAAACGATGGTCGCGGCATCCGATGTACCGGTTAATTTGACAGAAGTAACATCGTCCAGGTTGTTGCCCGTAATCGTAATTTCCGAGTCCTTGGTAAAGTTATAATTGGAAACCTCCGAAACCGTCGGATAGGCCAGCACCCGGAACGGCACCGAAACCGTCCGGCCTTCGCTATTCGTAAAAATAACGTTCTGTACGCCACCCACCACCTCGTCCGGCACCCGGAAAATGAGCGCCTGGTCGGTGTTCAAGGTCGGCTGAAAACCGGCAGGAACGTTGTCTTTTTCAAACACAATACTCCGCATATCGCCCAACCCGGAACCGGTCAGTGTGACGACGGTTCCGCCAGCCGCCGAATCGGGAGCCAGTTTGGTGGCAACGGGCGTCCCCGCCGTATACTGCGGCCGACCGTCGGTATCTTCTTCGCAAGCAGTCATCGTCAGGCCCGTCAACAGGGTCACGAACGACAAGCCCGCCAGTTGTTTAAATCGATTGAATGTCATTGGAAATGGTTACGTTTAGAAGATAGATGATAGAGGTGAGACGAGAGACTTTTGACTTCCCTTTCTTGTCTCACCTCTCACTTCTCTTGTCTAGTTATAATAGGGTACCGGATCTTTGCCTAACTCGGGGTCCTGAACAATTTCGCCAGCCGGAATCGGCAGGTACATCTTGTCTTCGGTAAAGGTGGTGATGTAACTGGCACCGGTTACTGTTCCACGGTTCTGCTTTTCGATCATCGCTTTCGCTTTGGCAAAGCCCTGACGCTGAATGTCGTACCAGTAGTCACCCTCGAAAGCAAACTCCACCCGGCGTTCGTGCAGGATCTGGTCCAGCGTCAGCGACGTCCGGGGCGACAAACCCGCCCGTGTCCGAACGGCATTCACCGCCTGCAACGCCTTGGCATCGGAGGTGGAAGCGGCTCCTGCGAGGGTCGCTTCGGCGTAAATCAGCAGAATGTCGGCGTAGCGCAACAGCACCACGTTATTGCCCGAATTCTGGCCCAAAACCGACTCACCACCGAAACTTTTGCCGGGACCGGCAAAGTATTTGACGATGTTGGAACGGGTAGGGCTCAGACTTCCGCCATCTGCCGTGGGCTGGATCGTATCGTATTTGAACCCACCGGCCATAAATTCATTGTATTTCGGGGCGTTGACGCGCTGCGGTTTCCAGTTGGGATTGGTCCAGCCGTGTTCCATCACCGACCATTTCCGGCGCAGATCCCCAAACTCATATTCTTTCAGCAAATCCAGTGACGGAATGTACATTTCCCAGGCATCGGCTTCGGCCGTCCGCAGGGCGCTGGCACCACGATCCGGATTTTTGATGTTTCCCGTTCCCCAGGGGTCCTGGGCCAGTTGGTGCTGAATCGAAAATAACGCTTCCGGGTTGTTGTTCATGCTCATTTTGGTAAACATGCCCGTGTAATCGCTCACCAGGCTGTATTTCCCGGAATTGATCACTTCCTCGGCCTTCGCTTTGGCGTTCGCATAGTCTTTGTTGTACAGATACAACTTGGCCATCATGCCTTTGGCGACATATTTCGTCAGGCGACCGGGCACGTCGGATTCGGGCAAACCGGCTTCAGCCAGTTGCAGTTCTTCCAGCGCAAACCGCAGCACGTCTTTCTGCAAATACCGCGGAATGTTGAAATTGCCCGACAAAGCCGTGGCTCCCGGGTCGGTAATGATCGGCGCGGCACCCCAGGTCCGGGCGATGTAGAAATACAGCGTTCCGCGAATAAAATGGCATTCCGCAATGGCCGGATCGAGGTAGGAAGCCCCACCCCCGGCGGCTTTTTTCTCCTCGAACGTCTTGATCATCACGTTGGAATACCCGATGATTTTGTAAAACGCCCCCCAGGCGGCACCAATCCGCTCGGAGGCTGAGGAAACCGTAAAGTTCAGGTACTCGACGTCGGTGTAGGTAAACATATTACCGGACATCACATCGCCGATGGCATCCTGCGCCCGGCTTTCGTAATTCCGCCAGGGCAAACCGCTGTAGAGCGTGCTGGTTGCGGCCCGCACTTCTTCCGCGTTGTTGTAATAATTTCCGGTGGTCGTCCCCGAGAGCGAGGGCCGCTCGATAAAGTCCTCCTTGCAGGAAGCCAGCAGCATCGCCGAAATGGCCAGGGCGTATATGGATTTTCGTTTCATTTTTGTCTTAGTTTGTTCTGCCCCCAACCCCCTAAAGGGGGCTTACACAAGCCGTGTCCAAGTCCCCTTTAGGGGGTTGGGGGCAAAAGTCAATTAGAATTGTACATTCGCACCGATGGTAAATGTCCGGGGGTTCGGATAGTGGCCCATGTCTACGTTCATCAGCTTGATGCTGTTGTTGAACGAGCCGATTTCGGGGTCGTAACCGGAGTAATTCGTGAACGTTTTGAGGTTCTGAATCGACCCGTAAATCCGCAGATTCGTCATTTTCACCTTGCTCAACAGCGTTCTCGGAAGCCGGTAGCCGAGCGTGATGTTCTGAATCCGCCAGTACGACGCATCCTCGACGTAGCGATCCGACATGGCCGTGTTGTTTTTGTTGGTGGTCGTAAACCGGGGCAGTGCGCCGTCCGTGTTGGTTTCGGTATAGCGATCCGTTACGGTTCGCATCTGGTTCGACCAGGCATTGTTCAGACCTTCCAACTGCCAGCGGAGGAAGTTATACGCTTTGGCCCCCTGGCTTCCCTGGAGAAACAGTGAGAAGTCAAAATCGCCGTAGTTGAGTGAATTGGTCAAACCCCAGGTGAATTTCGGGAGCGGACTACCGATAAAGGTGTAATCCTGCGCGTCGATTTTGCCGTCGCCGTTGATGTCCTTGTAGCGAATATCGCCCAGCCAGGTTTCGTTCTGGTTCACCTTGTAGCCAAACTGCGGCAGGCTCTTGTCCAGATCTTCCTGCGTGCGGAACAAACCGTCTGTCACCAGCCCCCAGAACGACCCCACCGGGTTGCCGGGCGTCGTGTGGGTGATCAGGTAGTTGTTGTAATACACTTTTCCATCCAGCGCCGAAGCCGCACTGGCCGCCCGGTCGTAGGTGTTATTGAATTGCGTGAACACCAGGTTGGTTTTCCAGGTAAAGTCGCCTTTCTTGATGTTCGTGGTCGTAATTCCGATGTCGATCCCGGTGTTGGTCATCTGTCCCGCATTGCCCAACGGGGCTTTCAGGTCGTCCCACTGGTCACCCACGCCAATCAGGTTGGGGCCAGTCAGGAAGATGATCATGTCGGACGTCACTTTCTTATACACGTCGATCGTCGCGTCAATCCGGCCGTTCAGGAAGCCGAGGTCAACCCCCACGTTGGTGGTTTTGACGGATTCCCACTTGAGGTTCGGGTTCGGAATCCCGTTAATCATGTTCGAAGAACCGAAGCCCACCGGACCGGAGAAAAACTGCACCGCTCCCACATACGCCGGATTGGGCGCTCCACTCGGGAAGTTCTGGTTCCCAACGGTTCCGTAACCGGCCCGTACTTTCATGAAATTCAGCACGTTAGCCACGCTGCCTTTCATGAATTTCTCGTTCGAAACCGTCCAGCCTGCCGACACGCCCGGGAAATTCCCCCAGCGGTTGTTAGGGCCGAAGTTGGAGGAACCGTCGGCGCGGAAACTGGCCGACAGCGAGTAGCGATCGTCGTAGGTATAGTTAGCCCGCGCAAACCAGGATTCCATCGCCCAGTGGCCTTTTCCACCGCTCAGGCCCCAGGTCGTCTGGTCGGCACTGCCGGTGTTGAGGTCAAAAATATTGGCCTGCAAATCCACTTTCGTACCCGACATCGACTGGTAATACGACGATTGCGCCTGATGCCCCACCGTAGCCTGAATACCGTGCTTGCCAATATACTTGTTGTAATTCAGATAGTTAGTGATCGAATAGTAGTAGCTATCCGAGCGTGAGTCGATCAGTTTGCTCCGAAACGACGTGCCGCCCACATTCCCGGCTTTCTGGAAAGCAACGTTGTTGTCCTGGCCCAGTGAATACGAAAGTTCGTTCCGCAAGGTCAGGTCTTTCATCAGTTGCAGTTCGGCATACAGACTCCCGAACACATTGTTCGAGGTCTTGGTATTGCCCCGATACTGGCTATTTCCGACCAGATTGGAGTTGCTGTACTGCACCCCGCCGACGGTTTGACCACCGCCCCACGAACCATCCAGATTCTTCACCGGAACCAGCGGACTGGTCACTGCGCCCCACCAGATCGTCCCTTCAGCCGCATCGGCCAGTGATACATTCTGAATGCTGCGGGACACGTTGGCACTCAAACCCACTTTGGCCCAGCTTTTCAACTGCGTATCGAGGCTAAAGCGGCTCGAATACCGTTTGAAATCCGAGCCCAGCAGAATTCCCTTGTTGTCGAAATAGTTGAGTGACAGGTAGTACGTCGTTTTCTCGCGTCCGCCCGAAAAACTCAACTGCTGGTTGTTGATCGTTCCGCGCTGGAACATGGCGTCCTGCCAGTCGGTGCCTCTTCCCAGCAAATCCGGGTTTCTGAACTCATCCGAAACCGGGTTTCCGATGATCGGCAACACTTCATTCTGGTAGCGGGCAAAATCCCGCAAATCCATCAGGTCCAGCCGCCGGGCCACTTCCGAAACGCCGGTATACATCTCGTAATTGATCTTGCCTTCGCCCGATTTGCCTTTTTTGGTGGTCACCAGAATCACGCCATTGGCCGCCTGAGAACCATAAATGGCCTGCGCCGACGCATCTTTCAGGACGTCGATGCTCTCGATGTCGTTGGGATTCAGCATCGCCATGACGCTGTTCCCGGTTTGCCCATCGCCCCCGCCCAAACCAGCGTAGCCCGTACTGTTCGACGTGTTCCCCCCGACAAACGGTACGCCGTCGATTACGAACAAGGGGTCATTGCTGTTGATAGACGTCACCCCGCGCACTTTCACCGAAACGCCACCGCCCGGTTGGCCGCCGTTGCTGGTTACCGTTACCCCGGCCGCTTTGCCTTGTAGTAACTGGTCGATCCCGGCGGCCGGAATGTCTTTCAACTCGGTGGCTTTGATGGTCGTAATGGACGACGTAACATCGGAGCGTTTGGCCGTTCCGTAGCCGATCACCACCACTTCATCCAGCGACTGGTCGTTGGCAAGCAGCGTAATGGTCAGGTTGGTCCGGTTTCCGATCGCTACCTCCTGCGTTTTCATCCCGATGAACGAGATCACGAGCACATTGGCTCCCGCCGGGGTGTTGATCGTAAACCGCCCTTCGGCGTCCGTCGTGGTGCCCTGCGTAGTGCCTTTAACAGACACCGTTGCACCGGGAAGCGTGTTGCCTTTGTCGTCGGAAACCACCCCTTTGATGAGGGCGTTGACATCGGATTTTCCGACGGTTGCATTCTTCAGTGATGCCATCACCACCCGGTTTTTCGCCGGTTCGGCAACGGTATTGGTTCGGATCTGCGCGTGAACTGATGTCCAGTAGCTCAAGACCAAAACCCCCGAAAGCACATGTTTTATCATAGTAAGTAAAATAAAGGGACAAAAAAGCAGCACCTCTCCAAAAAGCTGAGCTTGAGAGTAGTACGTATTCAATCGGATGAAAGTAAAAATTCAGACCCTTGGCAGATCAGGTGCCCGGTCAGTCAAGTGGAGTTAGTTCGGCATGGCCTACAGAATAAAAAGTATGGGTTTAGGTATGATTGTCAGATTTGCCCCCAACCCCCTAAAGGGGGCTTAAGAATCTGGATTTCAAAGCCCCCTTTAGGGGGGTGGGGGCAGACTTATAAAACCGCCAGCGTATTCCTCACTAGTTTTTGCATCGGCAGCGAAATCATGACCGAGGTTCCCTTTCCGGGTTCGCTCTGCCACATCACCTGACCGCCGAGGTAGGCAATCCGGGATTTGATATTCGCAATGCCATTGCCTTTTGACGAATTGTTTTCAAAATCGCCACCCCGTCCGTCATCGTCCACACTGATGAGAACCGCTTCATCATTGGTCATAATCTGTACGGTAATCGTCTCGGCTTCAGCATGTTTCAAGGCATTGTTTAGCAATTCCTGCACGACCCGGTAAATCATCACCGAAGCTTCGTCGCCCAGATCGGGCACTTCGCCGTAATGTTCCAGCGTCAGGGCGGTTTCATTCACCAGATTCAACTTCTGCACCAGGTCTTCGAGCGCCGGGATCAATCCAAAATTCGAGAGCGCATACGGCCTTAAATCACTGGAAATCAGCCGGGTTTCCGTACAGGCTTCGTCCAGAAACTGGTTCAGTGGTTCTTTCACCGACAGGGGCAACAGTTCCTGATGAGCCTCCACAAACAGTTTGATTCGCGAGAGCTGAATGCCCAGACCGTCGTGCAAATCCCGCGCAATCCGGCTCCGTTCGCCCTCCTGCCCTTCAATCATGGCCTGCAACGACTTCAGTTCCAGATCCCGAATCTGCTGCTGGGCAATAACGGTTTGTTGGTGCGAAATCAGTTTCTGTTGCCGTCGCAGAAACACCAGTGCGACAACACCCAACACACTGATAACCAAACCACCCGCCAACATCGAATTTAGGATATGCTGATGACGGCTCTGCTCCTCGACCAACTGTTTCTCAACCGCCAGCGTCTTCACCTGACTGTCCAGTTCCTGCAACCGGATGCTTTTGGTCTGCTCGGAATAGTAAAACTGATTCGTAAAATCCAGCGTCTTCAACGACGACCGATAGGCATTTTTGAAGTCGCCCTGGTACGAATAACTATCGGCCGAATGCCGGGACAATTCCCGCAGCATGGACACGTTTTTCTCCGATTCGGCCAGCTTGTAACTTTTCTGATAGGCCGCAATGGCCGCTTCCGGGCGGTTTTTGAATTGCTCGACCAGCCCCAGATAAAAGTAGTTCAGGGCAATCATCCAATTGGTCTTCAACTGCCGGGCCATGTCCAGACTCCGGATGGCGAAGTACTGCGCCGAGTCCGGTTCTTTGTTTCGCAAATAACTGTTGGCCAGCAAATTCATGGCAAAAGCCTGTGAATACGCCTGCTTGTATTGGGCACTCATCCGCTCGGTTTCCCGCAATTCCGTGATTAATTTCCTGGGAATCAACTCGTTTTTCTGCGCCAGATTCGCAAACGCCAGTCGGCATTCGATGATCTTCGGGTGGTTTTGTTGCCGCTTGAAATACTGTTGCGCTTTTCCCAGATACTGCTTCGCGTAGGGCTGCATAAACAGATCCTGCGAATAGTAATCGCCAATGGCAATGTGGACGTTGTAATACCCCAGCGAATCCCCCTGCAGGTGGTAGTATTTCATCCCGTTGAAATTGGCATCGAGCGTATACTTGTTGTAACCGTATTGCTGGTGGTAAAGCCATCCCAACTCTTCATAAGCTTTGGCGGCTTTCCCGTACTGCTTCTCCTGCACCCACTGCCGGATCTGGCCTTTCAGGCTAACAATGACCGAAGAATCCGATTGCGCCAGCACGTTCTGCCCCAGGCCCAGAAGCCCCAGGAACAACACCGCACCCAGGCACCTTTGTCGGACTAGCTTCCGTACCCGTTCTGCCATTTTCAGAGTCGTTAAATGCTATACAACTGATGAATCAATTCCTTAAACTTATGTCTGATAACTCTGTTTCACTTTCGCTAGTTGCCCCTAAATCCCCTAAAGGGGACTTGGACCCAGCTTAATCCAGATGCCAAAAGTCCCCTTTAGGGGATTTAGGGGCAACTAGCGAAAGTCCTACTTTATTGTCGATGAATCCCGAACCGTCTGTCAATCAATACACTGCATTTCCATGGCGGTTTTGATCAGCAAAGCGGTATTGGGAACGCTGAATTTCATGAGCAGGCTGCTGCGGTGAAATTCGATGGCTTTAACACTGACGAACAGTTGCGTGGCCATTTGCTGCGTCGTCAATCCCTGGGAAATGAGTGTCAGCACCTCCGATTCGCGGGGCGTCAGGTTGGGTTTCAGACCCGTTCCGCTGCCCGATTTCCGGTTTCGGGGCTCATCGTGCAGCAGAATATTCGTAATGATTTCGTTGAAATACGGTTTTTCGCGGTGAACCGTCCGAATTGCCTGCAACAGCTCAACTTTGGTCGTGTTTTTCAGCAAATACCCTTTTGCGCCTTTTTTCACCACCCGTTTGATCAGGCTGGCGTCGTCGTGCATCGTCAGGGCGATCACTTTCGTGGCCGGAAACGTGCGCGTAATGTGTTCGCAAAGCGCCAGCCCATCTTCCACCTGCGGAAAGGAAATATCCAGCAAAACGACGTCGATCGGCGCATGGCCCAGGTGTTCAATAACCGATGACACATCAA
Organism: Larkinella punicea; assembly: GCF_003334855.1. Lineage (GTDB taxonomy): Bacteria > Bacteroidota > Bacteroidia > Cytophagales > Spirosomataceae > Larkinella > Larkinella punicea. Next base: position 859 of record NZ_QOWE01000043.1, on the reverse strand, counting down.
AGCAGCGCGCCGTCACTTCAATTTCCGAAGACCCCGAAATCAGCGACTCAATCCCCTCAACAAACACATTGTGGTCATCGGCAATCAGTACTCGTATCATCCATTCGTATGCGTTAACTCGTATGTGGGCACTCGACGGCTCCGTTGGGGAGAAAACCGGTTGTCAGTTTAACAACGGAACCGCATTTTTAATTTAACCCTTTATCGTTTCGATTGTACGAAACGGATAAATTGAATATTGTTTAGCAAAAATAGGACAAAGGAGGTAGGTTATAAAATAGGGGAAACCCCCGTTTTTAGAAAATTAGGGAAAACCCTAGTAAACCGCTTCGAACCCACTTTCAAGCTACGGCCCAATTTCAGCCTGTTATCAATAAATCGTAACTAGTTACAAGTTACGGCTTCACTATCCTTTCAAAACCCGCCAAGTTTGTATCGGCCAAAGCAAAAAGCCGCCGGGGACGCTGAAAACCGCACAGAGTAGGCACACAATCACACCATACATTTTACCATCATGAAAAAGCAAATTGCCAAATTGACACTGAAAACCGATCAGATCATTGCCTTATCCAAAACGCAGGCTTCTAACGTCATGGGTGGCCGGCCGAAAGACAAAACGATTGGCGGATGCACCACCGCGGGTTACTGCCCAACGGAATTGTAATCCGTCCGCACACGCTTCCAGGAAGCAAAAATAATACCTACCAATCTCCGGACTCAGCGGCCTTTCTAAGGATCAAGAGCAAAAGTTGTGGAGGGCGTAGGATTTTTTTAGGTTTGTGTTTTTGATCAAACCTGTATTGTTTTGGAGAGTTTCTTGCCCCTGATTCAGTTCCTGTTACCCGAGTTCATCCTGGAA
>NZ_QOWE01000042.1 GCF_003334855.1 Larkinella punicea | reverse complement strand
TTCAATGCCAAGATCAAAGCCTTCCGGGCTCAGTTCAGAGGGGTAAGAAACGTCGAGTTTTTCCTTTATCGATTAACGCAGTTATATGCTTAAACCAAGATGCTCCACAACTTTTGCTCTTGATCCCTTTCTAACCCAGGGCTGTTGAGTCTTCTTTTCTTTGATCAACCCGGCCTGCGGCATTCGCTTGTCTTTCAACTCCTTACCACTATGAAATTGGGTCTTCTTGAATTCGGAACCGGATGCGTCAGTCCGATGGATCTGGTTGAAAATGTACTGGAATACGCGCAGCAGGCCGAGGAACTGGGCTACACCCGGTTCTGGCTGGGCGAGCATTACGGCACCCCGACGGCCTACCACAACCCCGAAGTGCTGCTACCCATCATCGCCGGCTTGACGGATCGCATCAAAGTCGGTGTGGCGGGGCTGCTGATGGCGTTCCACAATCCGTACCGGGTGGCGGCTTCGTTCAAAGTCCTCAACAACCTGTTTCCCAACCGCATCGATCTGGGTGTGGCTGGCGGAGGAGTTCCACCCGAAATCGGAATGCTTCTGGCTCCGGATCTCGATTTGTCCAGTTCTGCCCCTAAAGTGGAACGGTTTGCCGGGAACTGCCGGGCCTTGTACGACTATCTCTATGCGGAGGAAAACGCCAGCCTGATTGCGCCCGTCGGCGGGTATCTGCCCACCTACTGGTCGCTAAGCGCGGGCCTGAAAAACCCGGCGGTTCTGGCCAGCCAGCCGACGTCTCTTTGCAAGTCCCTGTTCCATACCGAAATCACGGATCATAAACGGGATGCGGAGAAAATTCAGGAATACCGGGCGGTTTTTTACGAAAAACATGGACGGGAGCCGGAAATCAATCTCGCCGTGGCCGGTGTCTGCGCCGAAACGGGCGCGAAAGCCCGCCAGATCCGGGAAGCCCTGGAGCGCCCGGTCAGCGTTTATAACGAATTGATTGGTTCCCCAACCTACATCCTGGATGAAGTGGCGCGGTTGCAGGAAATCTACGGCGTGGCGGAATTCATTTTCCTGAACATGGCGGAAGAAACCGGTCATAAAAAGGACGGAATCGAAAGACTGGCCAATACCCTGCCGCAGTATGCAGCCGCTGCCAGCAACGTTTATGCCATTTCCTACTAGTTATCAATCTATCCCGACCAGTTACAAGTTCCGATTTCACTATCGTTTCAAAACCCGCCAAGTTTGTATCGGCCAAACACAAAAAGCCGCCGGGGACGCTGAAAACCGCACCAGAGTAAGCACATCAATCACACCAGTTCAAAACAACAAATCATGAAAAAGCAAGTTTCAAAAATCACGTTGCAGACCGACAAAATCATCTCTCTGTCGAAAAACCAGGCCCTGAATGTCATCGGTGGCAAGCCAAAAGAAACCCGTACGGCCTGTACGAGCAAAATCTGTGAACCGTAAGCAAAACCGGCTTACCATACTCCAGATCGGAGAATAGCTCCGATTCTTCTAGGGACTTACGTCTGATAATTCTTTACACTTTCGCTTTTTGCCCCTAAAGGACGGTCGGCCGCTGCCGGACTTTTTGCATCCGGATTAAGCCGTGTCCAAGTCCCCTTTAGGGGATTTAGGGGCAAAAAGCGAAAGTCCTACTTCTTTCACAAGTTGAATCGCTGAGCGGAACGAAGGGGTGTAAAAGCTCCTTCGTTCTTCCCGTATTACCAGTACCACACCATACACACACGATACTTTCTGGTCATGAAAACGACTGCTTTCGAAACCGCTTTTGTTCGGGTTCCCCTGGCGGGTTTTGCCGCCATCGACAATCCGGACTGGACGCAGCTCAGCCAGCAAATCCATCACCCGGCTTTCCTCGAAGCGTTGTACATTGCGTCTCCGGCTTTGTACGAAGAAGCGATCCGGTTCGATTTCCGCCGTCAGCCCGACGAAAAATCCCGGCGGGTACTCTATCCCCTGATCAAATATTTATCCCGTTACGCCACCCGCTGCACGCCCTTCGGTTTGTTCGGCGGTTTTGCCACCGCGCCCATCGAGGCCACTAACTCCAATATACGTATAGAGAATACCGGTAGCCTGAAACGGGTCGTTCGGCTCGACATGAATTACCTCTGTGCGCTGGCGCAGGATCTGGAAAAACACCCGGATGTGAAGCCGTATCTGCGTTTTTTTCCGAATACGAGCCTGTACGAAATCAATGAACAATACCGCTACGTCACGTACCGGTATGACAAAGGCCAGCGGGTTCACCACCTGAGCAGCGCCGAAAAAAGCCCGTATCTCGCTGCGGTTCTGGAGCAAAGCCAACCGGGTGTTCGGGCCGAAAGCCTGTATACGGTTTTAATCAGCGACGAAATCAGTGAAGACGATGCCCGGGATTTCGTTGAATCGGTGGTCGATGCCCAGTTGCTGGTGAGCGAACTGGAACCCTCGCTGACGGGCGAAAATTTTTTAGTCCAAATTCTGACCATTCTGCAAACGATTGGCAGCCAGCATCCTTCTGACGAAATCGCCCGGATTGTGGCGTTGTTGCAGGAGGTTACCGTTGATCTGAAAACCCTGGAAAGTGGGGAGCACGAGACTTCAATCGACCTATTGGGTCAGGTTGAGCAAAAGCTAAGCCGCCTGGCTACGCCGTTCGACCGGAAAGTCCTCTTCCAGATCGACACCTATTTACCCACGCTCTCCGGCCAGTTGAACCGGGGACTTCTCAATAAATTAGTCGCCAAAATTCCAACGCTCCTCAAACTGACACCCACCAGTGAGGGAGCGTTGGATGACTTCAGAAACCGTTTTACCGAAAAATACGAAGACGAAGAAATCCCGCTCGTCGTGGCCCTCGACCCCGAAATCGGCGTCGGTTTTCCCGCCGATCAGGAATCCTTCGATGATTCGCCCCTGGTGGATGGCGTGGTGGCTGGCGCATTGGCCAAAGCAAAAAAAACCTGGACGGTGGCTCCCGAACAGGCATTTTTGTTCCAGAAAATAGCCGAAGCCCAACTCCACCGCACCGCCCAGATTGCCATTACGGAAGAGGATCTGTTGGCCATTGAACCCGCCCGACCCAACCTGCCGCCCACGAATGCCGCTATGTTTTCAGTCATTCGCGAGAACGGGCGGGAAACGATGGTTCTCGATAGTTTTGGCGGAACCACCGGCACGTCGTTGCTGGGCCGTTTTGGCCATACCGACGCCACTGTTCTGGATTTGGTGCAGCAGATCAGCGACGCCGAAGACCAGATCCGGCCCAACGTCATTTTTGCCGATATCATTCACCTGCCCGAAGCCCGAACCGGCAATATCATCATCCGCCCCCAACTGAAAGCCTACCAGATTCCGTATCTGGGCAAAGCATCGGTCGACGCTGAACACCAGATTCCGGTGACGGATTTGGTGATTCGGGTGGTGGGAAACCGCGTGGTGTTGCGGTCGAAGTCGCTCAACAAAGTCATTGTTCCCCAGCTTTCCAACGCCCATCATTACGCCCAGACCAATTCGCTGGACGTCTATCATTTTCTGTGCGCCCTCCAAAATCAGGCCATTCGGCCGTGGTTAGGTCTGTCGCTGGGGCCGGTCAATGCGGTATTTGTCTACATTCCCCGCATTGTGCTGGACAACATCGTTCTGTCGGAAGCCCGCTGGAATTGCCGCGCACAGCAGGTTAAACCGCTGGTGACGGCTTTCAAAAAAGCGGACTGGCCGGGTCTGAAGGCCGAGATTGACCACTGGCGCGAACAGTACGGTATTCCCCGGCACATCTGTTTGCTGGACTACGACAACGAATTGTACGTGGATCTGGAAAACCCGTGGCTGGCCGAAACGTTCGTCAATGAGATCAAATCGCAGGACCAGTTTCAAATCAAGGAGTTTCTGTTCCGGGGAGATAACGCCGTTACGCAGTCGCCCGCGGGCTGGCACACGAATCAGTTTGTGGTGGCTTTTAAAAACGAGCCGGATGTTGCCCTTGCCCCTAAAGTCGTGCGCGACCCCGGCCTTGCCCCTAAATCCCCTAAAGGGGACTTGGACGCGGCAAAGCCAGGGTCCCGCAAATTCTTTGCCGGTTCAGAATGGCTCTATTACAAGATTTACACCGGGATTAAAACTGCCGATGCGATCCTGACGACGGTGTTACATCCGCTAGCCGACCGGTTTGCCGAGCGCGGCTGGACCGACCGGTTTTTCTTTATCCGTTATGGTGATCCGCAACTCCACATCCGGTTCCGCATCCACCTCATCAACCCCGCTTTTATAGGAACGATTATTCAGGAATTGCACGATGCGCTGGCGCCTTATGTGGCCACGAACGTAATCACCGCTATTAAAAACGATACGTACAACCGCGAACTGGAACGCTACGGACGCAATTCCATCGACGCCGTTGAGACGTATTTTCACCGGGACAGTCAAACGATTCTGAACTTCCTGAGCCTGATCGAAGGCTCGGAAGGCGAAGAATGCCGGTGGCGGTTTGGCATGAAACTCATCGACACGCTGCTGGACGAGATCGGTTTTGACCTGAAACAGAAACTGGATTTTGCGGAGGAACAAGCCACCGCTTTTGGCCGGGAATTCGGGTATAATTCGGTACTCAAAAAGCAACTGGATACGCGGTATAAAACGATTGAAACCGCCATCGTGGAATTGTGGGCCGAAACCAACGAGGATCACCGGTTTTTCTACGATCTGAACCAGCAACGCCGGGAAACGTTGCGGCCCTTCATCCAGACCATTTTTCAACTGAAAGAACAGAATCAACTGGAAATACCCCTGACGTCGTTGCTGGGCAGCCTCATTCACATGACGACCAACCGCTTGTTCCGCACCCGGCAGCGGTTTGTCGAATATTCGCTCTACTACCATCTCCACAAATACTACCGGACCGTGTATGGCCGCACGGTACTGGCGAAGAAAAACACCTTCGTCGAAGCAGCTTTTTGATCTGGAAAACGACATGAATCTGACAATATTTCTGAGTGATGCCCCCGTTTGCAGACCCGCCCGAGAGTCTGACTATTCGCTCATTCACTCATTCACTCATTCACTCATTATTTTCAGATGAAAAATGTTTTGAAATCCATACTGGGTGGCAAAATGAGCCCTTACGCGCTGGTAGACCGGTTTCCGCACCTCGATCAGAGTGCCGGGATGGATTGCGGCCCTACCTGTCTGGCGATGGTTTTCAAGCATTACGGCGCGCAGGACGTTCGGCACCAACTGACCAAACTGGCCGAAATCAACACCGAAGGAAGCAGTCTGTACGACCTGATGGAAATCTCGGAAAGCTTCGGTTTCAAGGCGGAAGGTTACGAACTGGATTATCCCTATTTACAGAAGATTCAACTGCCGTGCATCGCCCATTACGAAGGCCAGCATTTCGTGGTGGTGTACGAAGCCACGGATGCGTACGTGCGCGTGGCCGATCCGGCTTTTGGCAAGGCCCGGTACGAAAAAGACGAATTCTGCAATAAATTCAGCGGTATTGTGCTGGAGTTAAAACCGACCGCGAAGTTTTTCGAAAACACGGAACTTGAGGAAGTTGCCAAAGAACACAAGGCGAAAAAGGCATCGGTTTTTCGGCAACTCTACTTCCCGATTCTGAAAGAAGGTAAGCGCGTGCTGGCCGAGATTTTCCTGTTTTCGCTGGTGCTCGAACTCGTCGGGCTGGTGTTGCCGCTGTTCACGCAAACGATGCTCGACAACGTGCTGGTCAACCAGAACAAAAAGCTGCTGGTCGGGATTCTGGCGGGTTTGATGCTGGTTTTTGTCGTGCAGGTCGTGCTGACCTACGGGCGCAGTATGCTGATGATGCACTACCGGTTCCGCTTCGAAACCGAGTTCATGGGCAAGTTCTTCGAACGACTCATCTCGCTGAAACAGAAGTATTACGACAGCCGCAAGCGCGAAGAATTTATGTCGCGGTTTCAGGAAGGCATCGGCATCCGGGCGCTGACCAACCCGATCATCATCCAGCAGTTTCTGGATGTGTTTTTCATGCTGATTTACTTCCCGATTCTCTTCGGTTTCAACACGCAACTGGCCACCATCGCGCTGGTGTGTTTTGTGGCCTACGGTCTGACGACGGTTTATTTTATTCCGATCATTAAGAACCTGCGGTCGAAAGTATACCACAAAAATCAGGCTTCATTAGGCGGTTTTCTGGATACGGTTTTAGGCATCAAAACCGTCAAGCTATTGTCGCTGGAAAAATACAAACTGGTTCGCTGGAAACAACTGCACCGCGAGTCGATCAACTCCGTGATGGCCGACGAGGAAAAGCAGATTCTGATCAACTCGATGCAGCGACTGATTTTCATTTTCAGCCAGATTGCGGTGTATTGGGTTGGTGCCTATCAAATTTTCACGGGCGAACTCACGATTGGGCAATACATGGCATTTACGGCCATTTTCATGATTCTGATGAACTCGATCAACAGCGTCAGCATGCTCTGGATGATGGTGACGCAGCTCAGTGTCAGCTTCGGAAAAGTCAACGAGATTTTTCTGGAAGACGAAGAATCCGCGAATGTGCAGGAGCAGGTTTCCCGGTTTTCAGGGAAGTCGATTCGCTTCAACAACGTTTCGTTTCGCTATCAGCAGAAAGACGCAAAATATGTTTTAAAGAATCTGAATTGCGAAATCCGGCAGGGCGAGCGCATCGGCATTGTCGGACGAAACGGCACCGGAAAATCCACCTTCGTCAAACTGCTGATGAACCTTTATCCCGACTACGAAGGCCAAATCTTTTGCGACGATACCGAACTGCGGAAAATTCACCCGAAAACACTTCGCAAGCACGTTCACCTGTTTCCGCAGGACACCTACGTTTTCAACGATACCATCAAGGAAAACATCCGCTGCGCCAACCTGTCGGCTTCGATGGAACGCATCGCGGAAGCGACTCAACTGGCTGACCTCCATCAATTTGTCAAATCGAACCATCTGGGTTACAACCACATGATCGGCAGTTTTGGCAGCAATCTCTCCGGCGGACAGGTTTTGAAGATCGGTTTTGCCCGGCTTTTCGTGGCCGACCAACCCGACATCATTATTCTGGACGAAGCCAGCAGCGCGCTGGATGTGGAAACGGAACGCCGGATTCTGGACAACATTTACGAGCGGTTTAAAGGAAAAACCATCATTTCCATTGCGCACCGGCTGCACACGCTCAAAAACGTGGACCGGATTCTGGTTTTCGACGGCGGCACCATCGCTGAGCAAGGAAACCACGGCAAACTAATTGATAAACAAGGCATTTACTACGATTTTATCAAAACATACATCGACTACTAAGACCATGCATCCGTTATTAGCTGATCTGGAAATCACCCAGTTCGAGAATTTATACCACGTCGATGATGCACCCATTGCCGACGTACGCCAGCGGATTTTGAGCCGCCTGGGCTGGTTTGCCGTCCTGCTGACGGGGGTCGGTGCCGCGATGGGTTTTGTGATTCAATTTCCGGACATGATTGCCGTGCCGTTCGTGGTCAAATCCGAAGTGGCGGAAGAAATGTACCGGTTTCCTTCGACGATTTACGTGGAAAAAACCTTCGTAAAACCGGGTCAAACCGTGGCCGCCGGAACGCCTTTGCTGGAAGTGAGCGCCCCGGATGTGACCGCGCTGGTGGCCGATTTCTCCGCAGCCAGCACGGCGGTGGGTCAATACGAAAAATACCGGACGGTTTCGGCCGATAAGGAACGCCAAATTATTGAGTTGACGATGGCGCAGATTCGGCAAGACATCCGGCTGAAAGAAACGCAGATCGAAGTGCAAAAAACGAAGTGGGCGTCGGAACTGGTAAAGCTGAAGTTTGAGCAGGAAGACGCGCAGCGGATTTTCAACATCAATCAGGCGTTGTACCGCACCGGCGACATCAGCAAAAACGACCTGAATGCCTACGAAGCGACTTTGCTGCGGGCGCAATCGGCTTACCAGTCGGGGACGCAGAATTTCGGGCAGGAAGAACGGACCTTACGCCAGCAAATCGAAAGCAAACAACTGGAAATGTTAAGCTTAGAAAAACAGTTGACCAAAAAAGATACCGACTTCCGGGGCGAAGGCGCGCAGCTCCGCAGCTCGCTGGATGCCATGCACAAACGCATTGAAGGGCGGTTTGGGAAGTTTGAAATTACGGCCAACAACCATTTGATTCTGAAAGCCGAGCGAGCCGGTACGGTTTCGTTTGTCTTCGACGGCGAGAAGGAAGCCGCAGCTAGTTCGATTGTCCTCAAACTGATTTACAGGGAAGCACCACTGTACGCCTATACGCAGGTGAATTCGTCGCGCATCGGGCAAGTGAAAGTCGGGCAGCCGGTGATTCTGAAACTGGATGCGTTTCCGGTTTACGAATGGGGAACCGTGCGCGGCCGGGTGAGCCAGGTTTCGCTAACGCCCGACGAGAAGGGGCTTTTCAATGTTCAGGTGCAACTCACCGATTATCAGCGACTCGACAAGCGCATCCAAATCGGTATGCAGGGCAATTGCAACATCATTTTCGACGAACGAACGCTGTATGCGTACACGTTCCGCAACTTCAAAAAAGTAGCCACCGAATTCACGGAGTAACTGACAAACCGCCATGAACGCACTGTTGACCGATACCCAAACCCGGATCGAAACGGAACTCCACCATCTTTACGATACCGTTGCGGCCGAACCGGTAACCGAAAACCCGTCGCTGCTGTCGGGGCAGGTCGGCTACGCGATTTTTGAAGCGTATTACCAGCGTCAGTTCGGATTAACCGACAACAGCCGCATCTGGGAACGACTCAGTACGGGCATCGACGCCATCCAATCGGGAGCCGTCGATCACACGTTCGCGGGTGGAATTTCCGGAATTGCCTGGGGTTTTCTGCACCTCCACAACCACGGTTTTCTGGCCGACAGTCAGGATGATCCGCAGGAAATTGTGTCCGCGCTCGACGAACCGCTCTTTCTGCTTTCGATGGATGACCTGAGCAAAGGCCGTTTCGATTATTTACACGCCGGTTTAGGGGCTTGTCTGTATTTCCTGGAACGCCCTCGTACGCCCGAAATCGTCTATTATTTGAAGGAAATCGTCGCCCAACTGGATAAAATAGCCATCAAAAAAAACGACGGATCGATCACCTGGCATTTTCAGAATTTCCACGCTCCAGCCGATGAACCGGTTTCCTACAACCTGGGGTTGTCGCACGGCACGGCCAGCATCGTAGCCATTCTGAGTCTGCTATACCAGAATGGCTACGCCCGGCCGCAATGCGCCCGGCTGGTTGAAGGCGGTTTACAATGGTTGTGGAGCGTCCGCAACACCGATCATCCGGCGGTATTTCCCAGACAAATTCTTGACGATCAAACCCGGGATGAATTCAGCCGGCTGGCGTGGTGTTACGGCGATCCGGGCATCGCGCACACGTTCCAGATGGCGGGTGAAATCTTCGGGAATACCCGTTGGAAACAGATCGCAGAACAGACGATGTTAAAGGCCGCCATCCGTCGCAGCCGCAAGGAAACGCTGGTGTCCGACACAGGTTTCTGCCACGGCTCAAGTGGTCTGGGTCATCTGTTTTCCAAATTTGCCCGGTGGTACCCGAACCCGGTTTTCGACGAAACCGCCCGGTACTGGCTGGATGCCACCTTGAACCAGGCCCTGCCCTCCCCGGAAATTGACGGGTTGTCGTCCGCTACTCCCCTGCCCAATCGCGGAGAACGCTGTTTGCTGGAAGGCGACGCCAGCGTGGGGATGGTTTTGTTGTCACAACTCGGTGCGAATCCGGCCTGGGAGCGGTTTTTGCTGATGCGGTGACTTCTATTGGTTAAGCGGGTAACTGAAAAATAGAAAAACCGGCTACATCATTGATCTTATCCTTTATCTTCGTGGATGAAAACCAGATGAAGGGACAACTACTCAATGATTCAACCCAACCGCTTTCGAACACCACTGCTCATTTCGGGGCTTTTCGCCGTCGCAGTCGTGTCCTGCATGAAAATGAGCCCAACCGGTTCGTCCAAAACCGCCAGCACTCCCCTGGTCGTTCAGGAAGATCCGGCGACCGCCCGCACCCGGGCGAAGGAAATCCGGGACAATACCGCCATCAAGCTGGCCGATGGACTCAAAGTTGACCTGTGGGCGTCGGATTCGCTGGCGCCCGATCCGGTTTCCATGTCCATCGACGACCAGGGACGGGTGTATCTGACCCGAACCAACCGGCAGAAAAACTCCGAGTTCGACATTCGCGGCCACCGCGACTGGATGACGCCGTCCATCGCCCTGCAATCCGTTGAAGAACGGCGGGCGTTTCTGCGGAGCACTTTCGCGCCCGAAAAAAGCAAGGAAAACGAATGGCTGAAAGACCTGAACGGCGACGGTAGCCACGACTGGAAAGACCTGGCCGTTGAAAAAGACGAAGTCTGGCGGCTCGAAGACACCACCGGCGACGGAATTGCCGACAAAGCGACCCGGATTCTGAACGATTTCTTCGAAGAAGTTTCCGACGTAGCCGGCGGTTTGCTGATTCGGGCTGAAGACGCGTTTGTCGCCATTGCCCCGGATTTGTGGCGGTTGAAAGACACCAACGGCGACGGTATGCTGGATCAGAAAACGTCGATCAGCCACGGCTACGGCGTTCACATCGGTTTTGGTGGCCACGGCATGTCGAATCCGATTGAAGGACCAGATGGCAAGATTTACTGGAACATCGGCGACATCGGTGCCAACATCACCACCGCCGAAGGGGTCAACCACAAACGCCCCAACGAGGGAATCATCGCCCGATCCAACCCGGACGGTACTGATTTCGAAGTATTTGCGGGCGGTTTGCGCAACACCCACGAATTTGTTTTTGACGACTACGGCAACCTAATCAGTTCCGACAACGACGGCGATCACCCCGGCGAAAGCGAGCGGCTGGTTCACGTTGTCGAAGGCTCGGATGCGGGCTGGCGGTCCAACTGGCAGTATGGCAAATACACCGATCCGAAGAACAACAGTTACAAGGTCTGGATGGACGAAAAGCTGTATACGCCCCGCTGGGAAGGCCAGGCGGCTTACATCATCCCGCCGATTCAGAATTTCCACAACGGCCCGACCGGCATGGTCTACAACCCCGGCACGGCCCTGGGTTCGGAATGGAAAAACAAATTTTTCCTGGTCGAATTCGTGGGCAATCCCGCCCGGTCGCCCATCTGGTCGTTTGGCCTGAAACCGAAAGGTGCGTCGTTTGTGCTCGATGGCGAGAAGAATATTCTGAACGGGATTCTGCCCACCGGTATTCGGTTCGGCCCCGATGGTGCTTTGTACATCGCCGACTGGATCAACGGCTGGGATGCGAAAAACTACGGACGGGTCTGGAAACTGGATGTAACCGACGACAAAAACGACCTGAAGGCCCTGCGGGCCGAAACGAAACGCCTGATGGTGTTGAATTACGGGACGCAAACGGACGACATGCTGTTGTCGCTGCTGTCGAACCCGGACATGCGCATTCGCCAGAAATCGCAGTTTGAACTCGTCAAACGCGGGGCCAAAGGAGCGGTTGTATTGCAGAAAGCCGTAGCGCAAACCGGCAACCAACTGGCTCGGATTCACGGCATTTGGGGCATCGGGCAACTGGAACGGCAGGACAAATCCTACACGGCCTCCCTCCTTCCGTTGCTGAAAGATGCCGATCTGGAAATCGTGGCCCAAACCGCCAAAGTCCTCGGCGATGCGGCCGCTCCGGAAGCCGGGCCGCTGCTGATTCCTTTGCTGACGAGCCAAAACCCGCGCGTAAAATTCTTCGGGGCTCAGGCACTGGGACGGATCAAGTATCAGCCTGCCGTCGAACCGCTGCTGAATCTGATCAAGGCCAACAACGACGAAGATGTGTATTTGCGTCATGCCGCCGTGCTGGCCCTGTCGCGCATCGGGCAGGTTGAACCGATGGTGGCACTGGCCAACAATCCCAACAAATCCCTGCGCCTGGCCGCAGTTTTGGTGCTGCGCCGGTTAAGCAGCGAAAAAGTTGCGCTGTTTTTGCAGGACAAAGACGAATACATCGCGACGGAAGCGGCCCGCGCCATCAATGACGATTTGTCCATCGAAAAGGCTTTACCGGCACTGGCGGCAACGCTGAAAGAAACCCGGTTTACCTCCGAACCACTCCTGCGCCGGGCCATCAACGCGGCCTTGCGGGTGGGCACCGACGAACAACTGAACACGCTGATTGCCTTTGCCAAACGCAAAGACGTGGACAAGGAACTGCGGGCCGAAGCCCTGGCGACCCTCGGAACCTGGGCCAAACCGTCTCCGCTCGACCGCGTGGACGGACGCTACCGGGGTGTTGTTGAACGCAATCCGGCGACGGTGAAAGCCAAAATCCAGGAACAGGCCGATGTGTTTTTGCAGGAAACCGACCCCACTGTTTTGGTGGCGATTTCGCAGATGGTGAGCAATTTAGGCATTACGGACAAAGCCGCCAGTCTCGCTAAAATCATGGACGAAAGCCAATCCGCCGAGGTTCGGTCAGCCATGCTGACGGCTTTGCACCAGTTGAAATACCCGGCAATGGAGACGGTGATCAGAAAGGGCATGAATGATTCGGACCCCGATGTTCGCACCACGGCCCTGGGTCTGGTAAGCGGCCTGAATCTGTCGACGGAAGCGTTAGCGGACGTTTCAAAAGCGATTTTTGAGAAGGGAACCGTGAAAGAACAACAGCAACTGCTGCGCGTTCTGGGAAGCATGCCCGCGGCAAAAACCGAACCGATCCTGGCCGGTGTCATCGATAAAATGATCAGCAAACAACTGCCGGCCAGCCTGGCGCTGGAACTCGGTGAAGCCGTGGATTCCACCAAATCAGCGGCCCTGATTGCCAAACTGGCTCCGCTGCGGGGAACCGGAACCGGCATTGCGGAATACCAGGATGCGCTGTTTGGCGGAAATGCGCAGGCGGGACGCCGGATTTTCAACACCAACTCCACGGCGCAATGCGTTCGCTGTCACGCCATTGGCGGACAGGGCGGAGCCGTCGGCCCGTCGCTGACGGGCATCGGCGATGTGCTGACGCGGGAGCAGATTCTGCAGGCGCTCATCGAGCCGAGTGCCCGACTGGCCCCCGGTTTTGGCATGGTGTCGCTGACGCTGAAGGATGGACAAACCGTCAGTGGTGTTCTCAACGCCGAAAACGCGCACGAACTCGTCCTGAAAACGTCCGAAGCGGAACCGCTGAAAGTGCCCGTTGCCCGAATCGACAAACGGGAAAACCTTCCCTCCAGCATGCCGCCGATGGGCTACATTTTGTCCAAACGGGAAATCCGCGATGTGGTCGAGTTTCTGGCGACTTTGAAGAAATAACGGAACGGGTCCACACGGTTTTACGGTTTTTTCAGCAAATCGTCGAGCGTGTGGACCTCTCCATTTTTGACGACGCTCACCACATTCCAGGCATCCCGGATGGTGGTAAGCGGATCGCCGGTAACAATCACCAGGTCAGCCAGTTTCCCCGGCTCCAGCGACCCCAGATCTTTGCTTACGCCCACCGCTTCGGCCGCCCAGAGTGTCGCCGAACGCAGGGCTTCGAAGGGCGTCAGACCCGCATCGACAAACGTCTGAAGTTCCGTATGCAGGCTCATCGCGTACGGCACAAACGGGCTGTCGGTTCCCGTTGTAACGTGTGCCCCCGCAGCCACCAGGGCCTTTATCGTGTTTTGCAGGTTCCGAAAATTAGTCAGGTAGCCCGGATTGATTCGGGTGATTTGCGACGCCCCGGCCTGGAGCGAAGTCGTAAACCGTTCCGAATAAAACGCCTTGTACTGCCGGTTTTCGAAGAACGCGGGGTCTTTTCCGGCCATCACGTAAAAACCGCCCTGGAGCGAAGCCGTCGGCGTGATGTTCATGCCCGACTTCGCCAGCAATTGAATGACATCCTGGTAACTCCGGTTCATGCCCGTGATTTTGGGCGAATAGCCCCGCCGACTGGTGCCGCCAATGTGCTCGACAGCATCGACTTCGTAGCTCATGGCCGGATAGATTTCGTGCGACGAAACCGGCATGCCGTGGGCGTGGGCAAAGGCCGTGATGCGCTTCTGCATGGGGTCCGGCATCCGGACGTAGGTTTTGATCAGGTCGAAATTCAGCCGGACGGCGCGGTTCAATTCCAGTTCGAGTTGCGCCCCCGACGCAATGCTGGTGGCTAATCCGTAGTAAATCCGGCTTCCATCGGTGAGACCGCCGGTAAAAAACTGGCGTGGTCCGATGCGCCGACCGCTGGCCCAGGCTTCTTTTCGTTCCAGCGCGTCATACGGATCGGCCCCCGTTTCCCGCAGCGACGTGATCCCGTACGACAGCCACAACCGCCCCTGCGGTTCGCCGTTCATGGCACTCTGGTGGGTGTGCATTTCGAACAAACCCGGAATAACGGTTTTGTCGGACGCATCGATCAGTTTACCCGCCCGACCCGCCTGATGGGGAACAATCGCCTTGATCCGGCTGCCTTCGATCAGAATATCCACATTCTTGCGATACGCAGCCGTGCGTCCGTCAAACACCTGCCCGGCATGGATGACCGTCTGGCCCAGCGGTTTTTTGATTTGCCAGGTAAAGTTCATCGGAATGGTTTCGATGCGTCCGTCGGCCAGAAACACTTGCTTGAGTGTGTCGGTAGCCAGGTAAATGATACGCTGTGAATCGCCGGTCCAACTGGGCGAATCGGCCAGTTCGTTGGTGAGCCGTTTTGCCGGGCCTATAAAATTCCCCAGGGCATCGACGGGACTGACCCACAGCAAACCGTCGAGGATGTAGGCCATGAACTGGCCGTTTGGCGACCAGGCCGGGCCATTTTTCCCCCGCGTCCCCAGCGACCGATCCGAAACGGGCGATACGTGCCGGTCGCTGTTGCCGTCGGCTTTTCCGTCGATGGTGACGAGTAAAATTTCGGTGATGCCTTCGCGGTAGCGCGATGAATAGACATCCAGCGCCGACAAAGTGATGGTTTTGCCCGTTGGTGACCAGCTCGGCTGGCTCGGCACAAAAACCGATTCGTGGTATTTTTCAACCTGCCCGGTTCGAACGTCCACGAGGTTCAAAGTCCCCCGCCCCCAGACGTTGCGCGGGTCGCCCTCATAAAAAGCCAGCCGGCTGCCGTCCGGCGACCAGGTGGGAAAGTTCAGGTCGTCGGGCAAATCCACCAGCCGACGGTCTTCACCGGTTTTCAGGTCGCGCACCCAGAGATCCATGTTGCCCTGCCGGTCGGACGTAAAAGCCAGTTTCGTTCCGTCGGGAGACCAGGCCGGATCGGCTTCGAGATAGACATCGCTGGTCAAGGCTTTGGGCTGCGGAACGCCATTCGTCAACAGCCACAAATCACCCAGGGCGGCAAAAACGATCTGTTTGCCATCGGGCGAAACCGTCGGTCCTTTGATTCCCCGAACGGGTTGCGGAGCGGGCTGGTCAAAATCGTAACGTTTACGCTGGTACGTTGTGCGGGCCAGCGAAACCGTCGCCTGAAAGGCAATCTCCCTGGCCGGGGCTTGTTTCAGGCTTTGCTTTTTCAGTTTGCCGTCGGCGGTGTAGAGGTAGTCAGTCGCAGAAGCCCAGCTAATGCGGAACGGGAACACGTCTTCGGTGGGCGGAGTCAGAATCTGGCTGTTGCCCGTTGCCACACTCACCACGGCCAGACCGCTCTGGTTTTTGGTCAGGATGTTATAAAAAACCTGCGAGCCGTCGGGTTGCCAGGCGGGGGCGGCCAGTTTGGCCAAACTGGTCGTCAGCAGGTGTTCTTTGCCCGTATCATCGATCCGGTAAAGTCCCGGCGAATCCGTTCGTTCGGAGACAAAAGCCACTTGTCGGCCGTCGGGCGAAAAAGCCGGGTTGTAGTCATTGGCCGGGTTGCGGGTGAGTTGGGTCAACGCTCCGGTTTCGAGGGCCAGTTGCCAGATGTCGTAATTGCCGCTTCGGTCGGACGAAAACACGAGGTGTTTGCCATCGGGCGACCAATGCGGTTCCCGGTCGTCGAACACCCCGAAGGTCAACTGTTTTTTACCCGAACCATCTTTGTTCACCATCCAGAGGTGGTAGATGCCATCCCAGAAAGCGTGAAACACAATCCAGTTTCCATCCGGCGACCAGGCGGGTTGGCGGCAATCGCCCAGGGCATCGGTAACGGGCCGCGCCGTGCCTCCGGCAGCGGGCAAAACCCAGATCGTTCCCTGTAGATCGATGGCGATGGTTTTCTGATCGGGCGAAAGCACGGTGGCCATGTTGGTGCCTTCGGTCACCGTAATTTTCAGCGAATCGGCTGCGGTTCCGGCCCGGACAGCGGGCATTGAAAAAGCACTCACCACCAGCAATAGCCAGACAGAGCGCCTGCATAAGTAGGTATTCTTCATAAGCAAAAACGAAAAAAAGGAGTATGCCCGTTGACCGGACGAACAGGAACAAGCGTATTTCAGTATACAGAAAAGTCGGTAAAATTCAAGCTGGAACGACGGAAGAAAATAGTGCGGGCAACACGCCGATAGATGAGTAATGCCTTCATCGTCAGATTAATATTAGCGCAATAAATCCATACTTGATAGCGGTTTCTGGATAAAGTTTGAAAAATATATTTTGAACGATAAAAAATTATATTTTGAATAATGAAATATAAAACATACAATATTTTGAATAATACGATATTTTATTGAATTATAAATAGTATTCTAACAAAAATAACAAATTATCTACCGAACCCTATTGACACTTTAAAACTTGCTTCTATATTTGAGTCATCATTACGGAATAGTACAATCCGGTTCTTACCCCATCTGCTTGATTCTGGCCGCACTTGAAGAGAGCAAGTATCGAATTCTCAGTCATACAATACAAAGAATTTTCTCCGGTAGACGCACCCGTCCACCGGTGGTAAACGTTTGGAACTGATTTCGCCCATTCACCCCGTGCGAGTGGAAGCGAACGATCGATCAATACACCACACACCATCTAGAGGCCTTTGCTGGTTGCCGCGACCAGTCTGGGAAAGCTATTGTCTTTCAAAACCACCGGAATACCCCTGTTGCCCTATCCAGGAATAAAAACCAGTTCAACTTTAACTCCTTTCCAACGATGAAAAAAGTACCTTTACTCTGTGTATTGCTTTTTATCTCGTGCCTCTCGAGTCCGCTCTGGGCTCAAACCCGGATTATAAAAGGCGTCGTTACCTCCGGTGAAGACAGTTCCCCGCTTCCCGGCGTCAACGTGGTGCTCAAAGGAACCACCACCGGGGTTTCGACCAACCCCGAAGGAGCCTATTCCTTCGCCATTCCGACCAATCTGGACAAAGATGCCGCGCTGGTTTTCTCGTTCATCGGCATGGTTACGCAGGAAGTCCCGATTGGCAACCAGAGCCTCATCTCAGTCGCCCTCAAACACGAAGCACTTTCGCTCAGCGAGGTGGTGGTCAGCGCGTTAGGCTTTAAAGAAAACGCCGACAAACTCGGAGCTACGGCCGCCAAAATCGATGCGAAAGACATTGTCCGTTCCGGCGAAACCGGGGTGATCAACAGCATGGCCGGCAAAGCCGCCGGGGTGCAGGTGACCCGCTCCGCCGGGGATCCGGGCGCGGGTTCCTACATCCAGATTCGGGGGCAGAACACCATTACCGGCTCCACCCAGCCGCTGGTTATTGTCGATGGAATCCCGGTCAGCAACTCTACCCTCGGCGACGGCGTGGCCGGTGTTTCCCAGCAATCCCGCCTGAACGACATCAACCCCGACGACATTGCCTCCATGCAGGTTCTGAAGGGCGCGTCTGCTGCGGCACTCTGGGGATCGCGGGCGGCAAACGGCGTGATTGTCATCACGACCAAAAAAGGAGCCAACAGCAACAAGGTCAATGTGTCGCTCAGTTCGACGGTTTCGTTCGACGAGCCGAACCGCTTGCACCCGATGCAGAGCACGTATGGACAGGGCGCGGGTGGCGTCTACAGCCCGACGGGATCGTTTACCTGGGGCGACCGGATTGCCGACCGGTCGGGAGCCGCCGACGAACTGAATATGACCGGCCAACGGTTTGAAGCGGAAAATGGAGTAACCTATTATCCAATTCTCAAAAAAAACGCGAAGGAAACGTTCAACGACATCCGGAAAGATCAGGTGTTCCGGACGGGAACCTACCTCGATAACAACGTGAACATCAGCGGGGGAAACGACAAAGGAAATTTCTACCTGAGCATCGGCGATCTGCGTCAGAAAGGCATTCTGAACGGCCAAAGTGACTACAAGCGGACGTCGGTTCGGTTCAACACCGAACGGCGGTTCAACGACGTCATCAAAGCCACCACCAACGCTACCTACGCCCGAACGACCTCCAACCGGGTGCAGCGCAGCAACAGCGTCGCCGGGCTGTATATCGGGATGCTCCGGACTCCGCCCGACTACGATAACCGGGGGTACAAGGGGAATTATTACGCGTCGCCAACGGCCAGCCCGATTCCGAACCGGCAACGTTCCTTCCGAAACTACCTCGGCGCGTCGGCCAACCCCGTCTACAACGATCCATTGTGGGCCATCAACGAAATGACCAATACCACGGAAGTAGACCGGTTTATTCTGAGTTCCGAACTCCTGATTACGCCGGCCAAATGGTTCGACATCACCGCCCGGGGCGGTCTGGATAGTTACACGGATTTGCGGATTACCAACTCACCGGTGTCTTCCGCCGTAAACAGCGGTTTGGGGAGTTTCGAGGAACAGATGCTCAAGGAAACCGAGATGAACCTGGATGTGATTGGCCGGGTTTTCAAGGATTTTGGCAAGAACATCACCAGCACGCTGATCGTCGGTTTCAACATCAACGACCGGAAATACCTGAGCCTGGGCGGCACGCTGAACACCTTCATCATTCCGGACGCTCCCGCAAACTTCAGCAATGCTTTGGCCGCTAACCGGGTTCCGTACAACACCTCGACCCACCGCCGAACCGCCCGTCTGTATTCATCCCTGAACCTGGGTTTTTATGACCAGGTATTTTTGAACATGTCGGTGGCTGGTGAAGCCGGTTCTACGTTCGGAAGCGAGTCGCAATCGACCTTCTATTATCCGTCGGCCGACGTGGCCTGGCAGTTTACCAAGCTGCCGTTGCTGGCAGGTAACAACGTCCTGTCGTTCGGTAAACTGCGGGCATCCTACGGAACGGTGGGGGTTCAGCCGGATGCCTACCGGAACACCACTACGTTTGTGAATGCCTCCTTCGGGAGCTGGGGCGGCCCCGTCAGCGGCACCGGCTACGGCACCGGGGCTTTTGTTCGCAGCAACCGGCAGGGCGATCCCAACCTGCGTCCCGAACGGAAAACCGAGTGGGAACTGGGCACCGACCTGCGCTTTCTGAACGACAAACTTTCCGTCGGTTTCACGTATTACCAGAACAAGATTGTCGACCTGCTGCTGGATGTGGCCGCAGCCGGTTCCACCGGTTTTACGCAGAAATACACCAACGCCGGGAGCATGCAGAACAAGGGTCTGGAACTGGAACTGAACTACAACATCCTGAACCGCAACGCGTTTAGCTGGAATGTATTTGCCAACTGGAGCCGCAACATCAACGAGGTGATCGATCTGGCCGGTACCGACAACATCACCCTGGGTGGTTTCAGCAGTACCTCCAGTACGGTGGCCAAAGTGGGTTATGCAATGTCGTCGCTGTATGGCGGGGTCTATCAACGGACGGAAAACGGCTCGCTGGCCCTCAACGCCAACGGTTTTCCGCAGATCGCATCGTCGTTCGGCGTTCTCGGCAATCCCAATCCCGACTGGCGCGGAGGATTTGGTACCAACCTGGCCTACAAAGGCGTTTCCCTGAATGTGCTTTTCGAAACCTCACAGGGCGGTGATTTCTACAACGGAACGCGTGGGGTGATGTACCATTTCGGTACCCACGAAGACGTGGGAACGGATGTGACGCTGACCCAGGATCTGAAAAATTATTCAGGGAAAGTGGTAGCCGCTGGAACAACGGTTCGGGGGAAAATTCAGGATTTCGGAGCCGGGCCGGTGTTGCTCGATGAAGCCTACTACACCTCCATTGGCGGTGGCTTCAGCACACTGGTCGAGCAGTTCATCAGCGACGGGAGTTGGACACGGCTACGGGAAGTTTCACTGGGCTACTCGCTCCATTCGGCCAAATTCCGGCAGAAAACCCGGCTGCAATCCATCGACTTTACGGTCACGGGCCGCAACCCGGTTTTGTGGACGAAGGTGGTGGGAATCGACCCCGAAACCGGCCTGAACGGAACGGGCAACTCGCGGGGGCAGGACTACTTCAACAGCCCCAACACGCGCTCGCTGCTGTTCAGCGTGAAAATCAATTACTGATCGTCCGTGATTTCCTTACGCAGTTTTCTACTTTCATTCATCTCAATTCGAAAGAAAATGAAGCGAATTTATAAACCGTTTTCCGTTTTTGCCTTTCTGTTCAGCCTCCAGTTCGTCTCCTGCAAATCGATTGTCGACGGGCTGAACGTCGACCCCAACAACCCGACCAGCGCGCCCGCCACGCTGGTATTCACCGGTGCCCAACTGGGTAACATTGCCACCCAGGAAGGCATGGCCAGCCGCCTGACCACCATCTGGAGCGGCTACACCACCGGCGCCGACCGCCAGTGGCGGGATTACTTCAACTACAACGTAACCGCCGGGGTCTACGATTCCGACTGGAACCTCGTCTTTCAGGCCACCAACGCCAACGCCCTCATTGCCATTGAGAAAGCCGCCGAACTGGGCAACCGGAAGATGATCGGGATTGCCAAGATTCTGCGCGCCAACGCCCTGGCCACGGGCACCGAACTGTGGGGGGACATTCCGTTCGACGAAGCCGGCGACATTGTCAAATTCCCCAACCCCAGATTCCAGGCTCAGGCCGAGGTCTACACCAAGTTGATTGCGCTGGTCGACGAAGCCATTGCCGACCTGGATGCCGGCATCGGAACGGTGGGGGCCGAGGATGTTCACTTTGGCGGAGACGCCACCAAATGGAAGCAGGTCGCCTTTACGCTCAAAGCCCGGCTGCTCACGGATACGAAGCAATACGATGCGGCCTACACGGCAGCCCTGAGCGGCATCAGCGCCTTTGCCAACTCGCTGTATGCTCCCCACGGAACCACAACGAGCGTGAACGAAAACCACTATTTTTCCTTTCTGACCAACCAGCGTCTCGGGGATATTTACGCCGTCGGTGCCTACAATGTGAGCCTCATGAATCCGACCAGTGCCGCTTACCGGGGCAATGCCAAAACCGTTGAAACCGCCCGGTTCCGGTTTTATTACCTGGAAAACGGCGTCAACACCCCTGGACGGATCGAACCCAACACGTCCAGCACGGCAACCGCCAGCGGTTTTTTTGCCCGGAGTGCCAGTTTTCCGATGATTACGTTCCAGGAAAATAGTCTGACGCTGGCCGAAATGGCGCTGCGTTCCGGGAAAGGCTTTGCGGTGGCCCTCGATCACCTGAACAAATACCGGGCTTTTCTGAACACGGGCGGTTACATCAACTCCACCTACCTAACGGCCGGAACCTTCAAATACGAACCGTACGTAGCGGCTGATTTTGCTGCGGGTGGCCTTGAAAACAAAGACGGCATTTCGGCCGACAACGCCCTGCTCCGGGAGATATTGCAGGAACGTTACGTCTCGTTTTACGGTCAGCACATCGGCTGGAACGACGAACGCCGGACCCGCAGCGAAGCGTATGGCATCAAGCTGACGCCCAATAACGGCACCCAGCTACCGGGGCGGTTTATCTATTCGCAGAACGAACTGAACTCGAACCCCAACAGCCCGAATCCGGTTCCGGGCACGTTCGATGCCCTGTCCATTTACAAGTAATCGACCCTCCTTTTTTATCCTATCCTTACGAAAATGAATAAACCAATTCTAACACTCGCTTTCGCCGTTCTGCTGAGTGTTCCGGCCGTTCTGGCCCAACCGATTCCGACGGCGGCCCTGAAACAGATGAAAGCCCGCAGCGTTGGCCCCGCCGTGATGGGTGGGCGAATTACGGCCATCGACGCCCACGTCAGCAATCCCGATCTGATCTACGTCGGCGCGGCTTCCGGGGGCGTCTGGAAAAGCGAAAATGCCGGCGGCACCTGGACCCCGGTTTTTGACGACCAGCCCACCCTGAACATCGGCTCCGTGGCCATTCAGCAAAGCAATCCCAACGTGGTGTGGGTCGGCACGGGCGAAGGCAACCCCCGCAATTCCGTCAACATGGGGGGCGGTATTTTCAAAAGCATCGACGGGGGGCTGACCTGGAAAGCGATGGGGCTCGAAAAAACCATCAACATCCACCGGATCATCATCGACCCCATGAACCCGGACGTCGTGTATGCGGGCGTCATCGGTTTTCCGTTTGGCGAACATCCGGAGCGCGGGGTCTTTAAAACCACCAATGGTGGTCAGACCTGGGAAAAGATTCTGTATACGAACGAAAAATCCGGCGTGGCCGAAATGGTGATGGACCCCGCCAACCCGAGCAAACTGGTGGTCGCCATGTGGCAACACCGCCGAACGCCCTGGGATTTTACGTCCGGTGGCCCCGGTTCGGGTTTGTACATTACCTACGACGGCGGCAAAACCTGGAAGAAAAAAGGCGAAGCCGACGGACTGCCCAAAGGCGATTTCGGTCGGCTGGGCCTGGCCATCAGCCGGAGTTCGCCGAACAAAATCTACGCACTGGTTGAAGCCAAAAAGAACGGCCTGTACCGCTCCGACGATGGCGGTGAAAAGTGGACACTCGTGACCGACGATCCCGCCGTTGCTACCGATCGCCCGTTTTACTACAATGAGATTTACGTGGACCCGAAGGTGGAAACCCGGCTCTACAAACTCAGCGCACCGCTCTCGGTGAGTGAAGACGGCGGCAAATCGTTCAAACCGCTGGCCACGCCCGATCAGGTTCACTCCGATCACCACGCATTCTGGATTCATCCCGAAAACCCCAACCTGATCATCGAAGGCAACGACGGCGGTTTGGCCATCAGCCGCGACCACGGCAAATCCTGGACGAATCCTGAAGCCATTCCCGCCGGTCAGTTTTACCACGTCAACGTCGACAATGAAATTCCGTACAACATTTACGGCGGTTTGCAGGACAACGGTTCCTGGACCGGCCCAGCCTACACGTTTCATACCGGCGGCATTCGAAATAGCCACTGGCAGGCGCTCATTCTGGCGGACGGCTTCGACGTGATTCCCGACCCCGAAGATTCCCGGTACGGCTACGCCATGTCGCAGGGCGGCAACATCGTTCGCTACGACAAAGTAACCGGTGGTGCCGCCTTCGTGAAACCGATCATTGGCGATATGAACACGCGGTTGCGGTTTAACTGGAATACCGGTTTTGCGCTGGACCCGTTCGACAAAAAGACGATTTATGCAGGGAG
Organism: Larkinella punicea; assembly: GCF_003334855.1. Lineage (GTDB taxonomy): Bacteria > Bacteroidota > Bacteroidia > Cytophagales > Spirosomataceae > Larkinella > Larkinella punicea. The sequence continues at coordinate 4,857 of NZ_QOWE01000042.1, read as the reverse complement.
CCAGTTTCTGCACAAGTCGACGGATAAAGGCATGACCTGGGAAACCGTCTCACCCGACCTGACGCTCAACGATCCGGCGCACCAGAAGCAGGACGACAGCGGTGGGCTGACCATCGATGCCACCCAGGCCGAAAACCACAACACGGTGTTGACCATTGCGCCCAGCACCCTCCAGCAGGGCGTGATCTGGGTGGGAACGGACGATGGCAACGTGCAACTGACCCGCGACGGTGGCAAGACCTGGAATAACCTCAGCAGCCGGATTCCCGGTTTGCCGAAAGAAGCCTGGATTCCGCAGATTACGGCTTCGCGTCACAAAGCCGGGGAAGCGTTTGTGGTCGCCAACCTCTACCGCATGGGCAGCGACCTGGCTCCCTACATTTACCGGACCACGGACTTCGGCCAGACCTGGACCCGCATCATGAGCGAGAAAGAGGCCAAAGGGTACGCCCTCTGTTTTTTGCAGGACCCGACCGAACCCCGGCTGATGTTTGCCGGAACGGAACACGGGTTGTGGGTCAGCATCGACGAGGGAAAAACCTGGGCGCAGTGGGACAACGGGATGCCCGCAGCCACGCCAACGATGGATCTGGCGATTCAGGAACGGGAAGCCGATCTGGTGATCGGAACGTTCGGGCGTTCGCTGTATGTGCTCGACAACATTCGTCCCCTGCGAAAACTGGCCGCCACGGGAGGAAAAATACTGGAACAACCGCTGGTTGCGTTTGAACCTTCACCGGCCTATCAGGCGACCTACCGGGGTCCGCAAGGCTACGGAAAAGACGCCGAAGACCTGTATCAGGCCACAAACCGCCCCGCCGGAGCCATGCTGGATCTGTACCTGAAACCCAAAACCGCCAGCGCCAAAGTTGCGGAGCCGGTGGAAACGGCGAAAAAGTCTAAAAAACCGGCGGCTGTGACCGTTCAGGCGACGGCACCTGCTCCGGTTCTGGCCAGCGTTCCGAAAACCGACTCGATCGTGGTAAACTTCTACAACGAAGCCAACAAGCTGGTTCGGACGCTCAAACAGGCACCGGACACGACGCTGGGTCTGCAACGCATCGGCTGGAATCTGACCGAAACCGCCGTCAACATGCCAAGCATGCCGGGACCCCGGCGAGGGGGCGGAGCATCGGGCGGCAGTCCGGCATTGCCGGGTCGCTACAAGGTGGTTTTTGCGTATGCGGGGGCTAAAGATTCGACGCTCCTGACCATCAACCCCGACCCGCGTGTGACCTACAACAAGGAAGCCGCGCTAGCCCGGCAGGGATTGCAAAACCGGCTGAACAAAACGATTGCGCAGTTGACGGAAATCACCAACCGGATTCAGGAAGCAACCGACGCAACCGAAGCCGTAAAGTCGCGGCTGAAACAGAAGAAAGGCAAGGAGTTTGACGAACTGCGCAAAGCGACGCTCTCGATTCAGGATTCGCTGAAAACCGCCCGGGAAGGCATTGTGGGCAAACGAAGCGACCGGCAGGGCTTCGGTCGGGTGTATATGGTGACCCCGGTTTTGAAGATTCAGGAAGCCAGTTCATACATCAGCCGCCGAACCGATCCACCAACGAAAACGGAAACCCTGCTGGTGGATCAGGCCGAGCTGCTCAGCAACGAGACCATCACGAAAGTGAACGCGTTCTTCAGCAAGCAGTGGGCCGACTACTACAAAAAAGTGCAGGCAACACCCCTGGAGTTCATCAAGGAATACCCGCCCATCGCCGGTACGCCCGAGTAAAAAACCGTACGACATTTAGACCCTGTCCCCCGATGAACCCGCTTCGTCGGGGGACTTTTTTTAACGTCGACCCTCTTTTCTTCCGGTTGTATCCGTAATTTTACCCCCTGGCCGCTTGCTACGCGCCAGTTTATACAACCCGGTACATGGATATTTTTAACCACGTTTTTGACCCGTCTACGGGTGCTCCGGCCCAGTGGGCCTATCAGGATTTTGAGGAGTGTACGTTCCAAAATCTCACCCTTTCCAAAGCCGTCCTTTCCCATGCCAATCTGGTCAACTGCCGGTTTGAAAACTGCACGCTGGATGCGGCCGTGCTGAAAGATACCAAGCTCAATGAGGTCCGGTTTGTGCAGTGCAAACTCATCGGCGTTAACTTTGAGCATTGCAATCCGTTTGCTTTCGCGGTAGGTTTTCAGGAATGTAACCTCGATCAGACCTACTTTTTCAACCGCAACCTAAAAAAAACGAAGTTTGTAACCTGTGGATTGAAAGGGGCCAGTTTTATCAATTGCGAATTAAACGGGGCGGTTTTCAAAGACTGCAACCTGGAGTCGGCGGTGTTTGTGAACAACACGCTGACGCAGGTCGATTTTTCGACGTCCTACAACCTGGTTCTGGACCCGGAGCAGAACAAGCTGAAAAAGGCAAAATTTTCGCTCCACAGCCTGCCGGGTTTGCTGACCAAATACGATCTGGTCATTACGTAGGCAGCCGCAGCCGGTCTAACTTCGATCAAGCAGAAAACACCATGCTGTCTTTTCGACACGAACTCTTTATGGAAGTGGCCCGGCTGCTGAGCTTCACCAAAGCCAGCCAGACGTTGTTCATCAGCCAATCGGCCCTGAGCAAACACGTCAAGACGCTGGAGTTTTTTTATAAAATTGCCCTCTTCGAGCGGCACGGCAACACCATCAGTCTGACCCGTGCGGGCCAGATTCTGTACGGTAAACTATTGGAAGCGGGGGCCTTGCAAAACGAACTGCACCAGGAACTCCAGCTTGTCAACGAAAATTTCCAGCCGCCCACCACGCTCGCCATCGGCGCCAGCACCACCATCACCCTGTACGTGCTGCCCCCGGTTTTGTCGGCCTATCTACGAAAACATCCTGCGATTCAGATCAATGTCCTGAACCGCAATTCGGATAACATCCAGAAGGCCCTCCTCGAACACGAGATCGACGTGGGCATCGTGGAAAGTCTGACCCGCGTGACCACGCTGACGTACGTTCCCTTTATGACCGATGAAGTGCTGGCGGTTTGCTCCCGAAAAAGTCCGCTGCGCGAACGAACCCTCACCGTTCAGGACCTGCCCGCCATTCCGCTGGCGTTGCGCGAAAGCGGTTCGGGCACGTTGGCTGTGGTGGAAAAAGCGTTGGGCCGGAAAGGAATCCGGCTGTCGGACCTGCGCATTCTGATTCGGCTGGGCGGGACGGAAGCGCTGAAAAACTTCGTGCTGGCCGACACCTGCCTGGCCTTCATGCCCAAACGGGCGATTGTCCGGGAACTGGCGGTGGGTGACCTGGTTGAAGTTCCGATCCGCGATCTGACGGTTCAGCGGACGTTTCATTTCATTCAGCGGAAAGGTACCGAAAACAACCGGCTCGTAAACGAGTTTATTCGTTTTACGCAACGCCATTATTCCCCGGTGGAATAACCCATCTCAAAACGTCGTTTGCTTCATCCGGGACCGGCTTTCAACTTGCAGAAAAGTTAGCCCATCATGCAAACCGTCACCACTTCATCGCTTCTCCATCACCTGCAGTGTTCACATTGCGGCCATTCCTTTGATCCGTTGCCGGGCCAAACCCTGTCTGTTTGTTGTCAGGCCCCTCTCCTGTGTTGTTATGATCTGGATGAACACCGCTTTTCGAAAAGGGAGTTATCAGCCGGCCCCCAATCCCTCTGGCGGTATGAAAAACTGTTACCGGTTTTTCAGGAACAAAACCGGATTAGTTTGGGCGAAGGGTGGACGCCCCTGTTGCCGCTCCCCCGTCTGGCGTCCGACTACGGCTTACAACATCTGACGCTGAAAGACGAGGGCCTGAACCCTACGGGTTCGTTCAAAGCGCGGGGGTTGTGTCTCGCCATTTCGAAGGCAAAGGAAAACGGCGAAGAAGCCTGCATCATTCCGACGGCGGGCAATGCGGGTGTTGCGATGGCGGCCTACTGCGCCCGGGCGGGGCTGGAAGCGGTGGTGGTGATGCCGCGCCACACACCCGACGCCTTCAAGGAGGAGTGTCTGGCCTATCACGCGCGGCTGATTCTGGTCGATGGACTGATCAACGACTGTGCCGCTAAAGTGCAGGCATTGAACCAGAAAAGTGGTTATTTCGACGTTTCGACCCTGAAAGAACCGTATCGGCTGGAAGGAAAAAAAACGATGGGCTATGAAATTGCCGAGCAGTTGACCTGGCAATTGCCGGACGTCATCCTGTATCCGACGGGCGGAGGAACCGGTCTGATCGGCATCTGGAAGGCTTTTCACGAAATGAAGGCGCTGGGCTGGCTCTCCGAACACCAGCGGTTTCCGCGGATGGTAGCGGTTCAGGCCGAAAACTGCCGCCCGGTTGTCGATACGTTTCATGGCAAACAGGCGAATAGCAAACAATACGTCGGAAAACCGACACTGGCAAACGGCCTGGCCGTACCGCGTCCGATTGGCGAGCCACTGATGCTGACGGTTTTACGGGAATCCGGCGGAACGGCCCTGGCGGTTTCGGAGGACGACATGATTGAAGGCGTGAGCGAACTGAGTCGCCGGGAAGGCATTTTTGCGGCTCCCGAAGGTGGAGCGCTCTGGGCCGCCACGAAGCAATTGCTTCGGCAAGGCTGGATTCGCCCGGCGGAGCAGGTGCTGTTGCTGAACACCGGCTCGGGGCAGAAATACCTGGATAATCTGAAAGGGAAATGGCGGTCGTAAGGCGATAGTAATTGGTAAATTTTAAATGTAAAATCAGTACTGTACGAAGGATTTAAAATGATTGGTAAACCATTTTTCCTTCCCTTTTTTGGTCACGATTTTTGCAAACGCTTGTCGATGCTAACGCAAATGAGGGGTGGTTGGCCGCGTAGCGGACGGATGTTTGTAGCCACAGTGTGCCATCAAGAAAGCCCGCGTG
>NZ_QOWE01000041.1 GCF_003334855.1 Larkinella punicea | reverse complement strand
AGTGGGTGCCCAGAACGGGAAATCGGCACCGAACTGCTTCAGTGCCGATTTACAGATTACGCTTAGCCATCACCAACGCGCTTATGGTCGATTTTGCCTTAACTCAAAATTCGGGATGACTCATGTCATCAGCTCCCGGGTTTGTTTTGCCCGTCGCCTTGACGGCTTCCTGAAGCAAATACTCGTAGAACTTTCCCTGTTTTACCTTTTCTATCAACAGTTGCCAATCATTTTCATCCCCGCTACCATTCACTGAATTAACTACCTCATTACCAGACTCGTATATATAAGAAAAAGACCTATTCTCGTACATAGGGAGAGAGCCACTGCCTGTATTGGTGTGTAGTTGATGTGGTGGAAGTAAATGCTGATCTGTTGGATTCATGACTATAACTTTGCGTCCAGCCTGGGGCTGGACGACTGACTGCCCATATATAAAATTGACGGCAACTTACTTCTTTCCTGCAGAACTCCATACGGCCTCCCATTCCCGCAGCAACCGCACAGCCTGTAAACCCGTTCCCATTTTATACTGGGAACGGCGTTGGCGATATTCGGCCAGCGTAAAGCTGGCCCGCCGATAAATCGCCGAGTCGACCTTCGTAGGTTGGTATCCTTTCGGTATAGTATAAGTGAAATAGCCTTTGGTTGATGCGTAGGTTGGATTATGGAAGAAATCCCGCTTGACAAACTGCCCGGTTTTTTGCTCCTCCTGGCTGGCCTGCACAAAGAAATCCACAGTGTGTTTGGGATAACCAAACAGGTACCCATAGGCCCGGTAGCGGTCGTTACGGGCTTCGTATTCCGTCAGAATCAGCAAAATGCCCGGTGAAGCTCCTTCCGTCAGGCCCCACTGCCCAAAAAATGGTGCATACTGGCGCAGTTTGCGATCGATGAGGTCTTTCCGGCAGACGACTACTTCAAAATGACGTTTCGTCCGCTCGTACAGATGTTGAAACGGCATCAGCACGAACTCCAATCGGCCACCACTGAGGGCCGTGAGCACCCGCTGAACTCGCCGGACCGAATCCAAAGCTGCCTGGTTGAGGGCCACCTCGGCCGTTCCGTCCCGCAAGGTACTATCCTCCACCGCAAAGGTCATTTGCCGCACCGTACTGATGGGTTTAAGGGTATCCGCCAGCGAATACAGCGCTTCGTGATCCAGGGCATACGCCAGTAAGGTATCGGCCAGCCGCTGCTCGTCCGGCGGCAGGGATTCATAACCGGGAAATAGTTGGCTGGACGCGCCGGGCAGGCGGCTCGGAGAATACCCCGTTCGGCACGCCAGCATCATGGAAAGCAACAAAAAACTATAGCTGAAAATACGTTTCATACTTCGCTTCAGTGAAAAAATTGAATGGATAAAGATGAAAAAGAACGGTGCCCCGTAACGTCGTCGATCCCTTGGAAGGGTTGCTCCCACTGCCCTTCAAAGGCTACCCGAAGCCAACTGTTTCTCAGTCGGCAATCGACGCCCGCTTCGCCACCGAGTTGGCCGTAGTTGGCACTCCGTACTGAAAAATCGGGCTTCACCAACAGGGGCGTTAGTTCGGTAGGCCGGAGAGCCTGGTAACTCCGATGCGGGGCATAAACCATGGCCAGCACGGGCTCCGCAAACGCCACCCACCGCCCCCGCAGTGGCATCCGAATCAGGTAATTCGTTCGTACATGAACCTGATGAATCGCCCAATTAGTCTGATTAAGAATATTGTACGCTTCCTGGTGGGTATACCCAACCTGCGCCGATACCTGCCGGGCAGAGTGGGTCCGCTGCCGGTTTTGCAGGACTTCCAGTTGAATTTCCTGCCGGGTAAATCCCACATTGATGGCTTTAAAGATGGGGTCGGTGCCATCGCCGGACCGTCGGCTGGCGGAAAGATTCAGCCGACGAAGTCCGTCGCTTCGCATCCAATCCATCGCCAGCTTCCCTTCCCAGCGCCGTTCCTCGTAGCGGCCATTCGGCCGTTCCACGGCAATGCCTTCGCCGGTATTTTCGCTGCCAAAATGAACCGAAACCATGCCGGTTAGGTGACGGTTATGATCAAGTCGCACACCTGTCTGCATACTCCCGCCGAACCAGCGGCCCGTAACCAGCCGGTCAGACGATACCACGGGCGAGCGGTCGAACGTTCCCAGGCCCCGCAACCGGTACAACTGGGGCGTTTGAATGGCGTAATAGCCAATCTGATTTTCTTCCAGCGTATGCCGGTATTCCGCCCAGACGCCCAGCCAATGCCGTCGGGAAAGCTGCCACAGAAAGCTGGGACGCAGGCTTAAATCCCGGAAACGGTAAAAAGGCCGGGGATCGTTCTGGCGAGCGCCCTGTCCCAGATCATACCGGATTGACAACCCGCCCGTGACCCGGTCATTAATGACTCGTCCCGCGTGGACTTCTGTCTGAATATGATCCCGTTGCCAGTCTCCGCCGTATTCGTCGGCCCAGACGAACGGGTTGCCGCTGAGTGGATCGGCGGTATTGCCCCAGCGCTGGTTCTGGTCTGCGTGTTTGCGGTATCGAAACCGCCCGCTCACGGCCCAGTCGCCCAGCCGTCTTAAGCCCTCGGTCGAAAAAGAGCCCGCCCGAACCACTTCCGGTTCCTGGGGGCGTCGAAAATCACCCGCCCGGTGATCTGAACTTAATCCGGTGCGGATGTAATTGGGCCAGGAAGCTGCGGGCAAACCGGCCGGATTACCCGCAATCATCCACACATTCAGCGGCATGGCAAACCGGTGACGGACTCCCAGCGAACTATCCGGCAACTGCGCCCACAGCAACGACCTTTTAAAAACCAAAACAAAAATGGTTACCCAAAAACAATACCGCATCCGTTTAGAATCCGCGCGGAGTCGGCGTCGCCAGTTTCTCGAAATCACTGCCCGAATTGTTCAAATCCTGCAAGATCCGCCGACCGTTAAGGGTGGTTGCGGTTTTCCGGCGAAAACTTTCACTGGTATACGTTCCGGAGGCAAACACGAAACCGGCATCCTGTGCAACCGGAATTCGCTTGAAACCGCCACTGTTGCCATCCTGCAATGCTTCAAACGTGTCGATCACCTGCGCCACCGGCAGCTTAATGCGGGGTTCTAGCGTCGGGCTCGACGGAATGACGGCTTTCTCCAGCTTCGAGAAGTCGGGGGTGCGGAATATAACCAGGCCCGGACCAAAAACCGGCACCAGCCAGTCAAAACCGCCGGTGAAATAGAGCCGTTCCAGATTCGGAACGGCGGGCGAATCGGTATCCCGGTTGTCGGGCCGTTCGTTGTAGGTTTCCCACTCGGCATTGGCCAGATTCACCGGGCTGCTGGGATTACCGGCGGGGTCGGTTTTGTGGTTGATTCCGTCCTGCGCAATAATAATGCTCTTGCCCGGCTCCAACGGGTGCTGCTGCCCCGTGCCGGGAATCCGCCAGACACTGCTCAAGTACACATGAGCCGCATCCGTCTTGAAATCGGTGGGAGCCGAGTTGGGATTAATTTGTCCGGACACCCCGTGCACGTCGGCAATACACAAGCCATCCAGATAAATCACCTGATCGGAATTGTTGTAGATCTCGACAAACTGATCGGAGAAGTAGGTGCCTCCGCTGGGCGTTTTGGAACCGGTGTAATACACTTCCTTGATGAGCAGCGACCCGGCGGGCGTTCCGGCCAGTTCCAGCGCAATGGTTTTGTTCTCCGTCGCGTTGATGTTAAGCGACGTTTTGGCCGCGTTCAGCGTCAGTTCCTGCGAAAACAGGCCCGTCACCGCAGCCGCATCAGCCGCTGACAGCTTTTGGGTGGCTGTTGCATTATACGTACCGGGCAACACACTGGTGAACACGGCCTTACCATCGCCACCCGTGGTTTGCGTAAAGGATTCGCCACCAGTCGTACTTTCCAGTTTAACCGTAATACCGGCCCCGGCTTTGGCTTTGTAGTTGGCGGGATAGCTAATCGCTACTTCCACCTGAACGGGCTCGACCACGTCCTTGTCCTTCGTACAGGCCGTGAACCCTAAAACAAGCAGTAAAAAGAATAGACCTTCGCCCAGGGAACGAACCGAACGGGCATGTACAGGAAGTAATACTTTCATAATCAATCAATTGGTTGGACTTTATAAAATAGATAATCGGATTACAAGGCATAAAAAACTTCGACGCCGAAAAACAGACTGGGATGATCGCGTAGCTGGCGAACCCGGCTTACGTTGTTATCGTAAAGCGGCTTGTTGGCGAGCACGTTGTTGACGTAAAAAGCAAACCCGCTGGCAGCTTTCCATTCTTTGGTGAGCCGCAAATTCAGAAGCCAGACCGGTGGCCGATCCTGCCAGTTTAGCGAAACCGGGTTGACGCCCCGCCGGAGCGACTGATGCGCCGTTTCAAGTGATTGTTCCGGCGTGAGCCACACCGTCTGACCCGCTTTGGTGGAATAGCCAATGGCCAGACTGTCGTACTGCAGGTAACGGTTTCGTTCCGACCAGATGGTTTGGATCAAAGCAGAAGCGACCAATTGGAGAGCCGGAATGCGGTGTATCACCCGCAGACTGGTGTTGAACCGTCCACTGGCCGTGCTCGTCGGGGTGTAAATGGGAATCCGGTTCTGGGTCTGGTCGCTGAAAACTGCCCGGTTGGCATCCAGAAACGGTTCCGTGGAGCGGCTAACCGTCCGAATCCAGGCCCCGTTCAGGTTAAAGGAGGTGCGGAGTGGCTTTAGTTCAGCCACTTCTATCGTAAATTCAACCCCCTGATTTTGAATTATTAAATTCGCAACCGGTGTGTCGTAGGCGGCCATAAACGTGTCGATCCTGGCGGGTTCTGGACTCAATACCGGTTGCTGCCCTTTTGGAAAGTCGACCGCTTTCAGCCGCGCGTAGGTCAGGGGCTGCAGCTGCCGGGCAATCTGGTAAGCCCGGTCGGTATTCTCCCGAAAATAGGTCAGTTGAGCCGTGATTTTTCGCTGGCCCAGTCGAACCCAACTTCCCATTTGCGGGCTTTGAACGACCGCACCGAGCGGGTGTCGGGAACAATCCGGCGCGTAGTCATTACCACCATCCGCTCGGCGGGGTCGGTAGCAAAATAATTGAAGTTGACCAGGTCATAATACGTCGGATTCGGGTACAGATACGACAGAGTCGGGGCTTTGTACATCCACCCGTAACCCGCCCGCAAAAAACCGCCAGGCACCACTTCCAGCCGGGAATTGATGCGCGGGGCCAGTTGGGCCTGCCACTGCCGCCTTTGTTGTACCACCGAGAGCTGGTCGAGTCGGACCCCCGCCTGAATGGTCCAGGCGTGGCCGTGGAGGTTGGTCGTCATCCTGTCTTCCGCATACCACGCCCATTGGTGGAGGGCGGGTACATCGGCAAAAGCGCGTGGCCGGTCGCCCATGCTGTAATTTTGCCGGGGTGGCGTGAGCGGATCGAACTGGCGGCCCCGGCCTTTGTTGACCGTGGTATTCCATTCGGTTCCGGCAATGGGCCGGTGCGTAACGTTTCCGGTTTGCCGGAACCAGACACTTTCCAACCGCCCGTACAGCGATTTGGGATTGCCATCCACACGGGTTTGGTTGAGGTATTCACTTTTTCCGTAGCCAGCCACGAGTGTCGTATCGCTCAGGGCGGAACTGATCGGAAAGATATCCCGTGTGATTAAATCCTGAAAATAACCATTCTGTCGACCTACCGAATACCCCAGCGTATAGTCCAGTGAACGCAAAGCCCGGTTCGCGGGTCGCCAGCCGCCCTGCAGGTTGAGCCGCAGCGTCCGTTCGTGGGCTCGTTGCTGCTGCAATGGATTGCGGGCGTCGGCACTTTGCCGCAACGCATCCAGCGTGGTAGTATAGCCGATGCGGGCCGTATTGGTCCACGCGCCGGAACTGCGGGTCCACGTAAGCTGGTTGTTCCAGCGGGAAAACAGGTTGAGGAAATCACGCGGATCGCTGCGCTAAAAAGCCAGGTCGGTATCGATGTTGAACGTTCCGGTGTTTGCGGCCCGAAAACCGTATCCGAAAGCCGTCTGCGACAGGTTCGGATTGAGCCGCTGGGTAAGCCGGGGACTGTAGACCCCCGCCCGGGTCGTCACCAGCACGCCCCCGGTGGTTAGGTCGCCAAACCGCACCGATGGAATGCCCCGGATCACTTCCACGGACTCGATGTTGTCGGCCGGAATTTGCCGCAAATCATTTCCGCGACCAACGGCAGACGAAAAAGGGGGAAGCGACCCCGCCGAAGCGTTCAGGATCGTGACGTCGGATTGTAAATTGGCATTGTTGGAAAGCGGCACACCGTCGAGAATCAGTGCCGTTCCCAACGCATTCATTCGATCGGCCGCTGTTGACGTTGGTGCCTGACGCAGCAGACTTTGCTGCACATTACTTAAATCGGGATTGATGGCCAGTTGCCCCGGAACCAGTTGCAGCACATCGGCCAGACTAACGGGTTGAACGTGCTGAATCGCCTGTCGCCCGATCATCGAGCCGGAACCGAGCGCCTGTTCTTTGGCTACCACCCGAACTTCGGCCAGGGCCAGGGATTGTTGACGAAGGGTAATGACCAGTGGCTGCTGTCCGGCGGATGCGTCCAGTGGGATACGTACAGGTTCATACCCCAATAAGGTGGCCGTAAGCTCGACCGCAGCCGTCGGAAAGTTCGGTAATACGAAACGCCCCTTCGCATCACTGATTGCCCACCGGTTGAGGGTAGGCGAACCCACATAGACCCCTTCGAGCGGCTTTCCGGTTTCAGCCGCCCGAATCACCCCCTGCAACGAGAGCATGAGTCGCTGTTGAGCCATGGATAACTGTAGATTTAGCCAGAACAAAACCGCAACGTATCGCCATTTTCCCATCGTTTTCTTCAGTGCCTTTCAACGCCTTTCGTTATTTGAATGGCAAAAATAGGTAAACTTTTACTATTTGCAACTATGTTGCAAATAGACTACTTTTGTTACCCGGCGTGTTTTTCACAACCCATCACCTTAAGAAGAATCCATGATGAGCGATATTGAACAACTCCTGCGTGATCGTGATATTCGCCCTACTCCCATCCGGACCGGTATTCTGACGCTGCTCAAGCAGTCCCGACGGGCCTACACGAACGTGGATCTGGAACGAGCCTTTGACCATTCGCTGGACCGCGTTAGTCTATACCGAAGCTTACTAACCCTGACCGAGGCTAACCTGATTCGGAAGCATATTGATGCCAGCGGAATCTGCTCCTACTTTTTCGCCCCCACCGATGGTTCCGCCCCCACGGCTAGCCTGACCGCTGCCGGGATATCCGCTGACTATCCGCACTTTAAATGTTCGCACTGTGAGACCGTGGTTCCCCTTCCCAAATTGCCCGAGGAGTATTTAGCTTTAGTCCGTCAATACCAACTTGATAATCTGCGCCTGTTGGCCGAGGGTACCTGCGACGACTGCAGGAAGCATCTGGACTGACTGGCCAAATCGACTTTACACCCCGTAATGCTGCGGGCTACCGAGCTCACCAACGACGAAAGACATGGCGAAAGACGTAACTATATTGACCGGTTTTCTGGGAGCGGGCAAAACGACATTCCTCAACGCGCTGTTGGGCGACCGGCCGCAGACCCGCTTTGCCCTGATTGAAAACGAGTTTGGCGAAGAAGGCATCGACGGCGGGTTGGTGGTGCGTCCCGACGTAGACCTGGTGGAACTGAGTAACGGCTGCCTGTGCTGCTCGCTCAGCAACGATCTGCTCGACGTCCTGGAAGCCCTCAACGACCGGCGCGACAGTTTTGACGAGCTGATTATTGAAACCACGGGTATCGCCGATCCGGCGAGCGTGGCGGTTCCTTTCCTGATGCTGCCGAGGGTACTGCGTGATTTCCACCTCAAACGGGTGATCTGTTTAGTGGATGCCGAACTCATCGAAGACCAGTTGCGCGATACTGAGGAAGCCATCGGCCAGATTTCATTCAGCGACATTATCCTCATCAATAAAACCGACCGGGTATCGAACACTTATCTCAATTCGTTACAGGACCTGCTGCGGGGGCTTAATCCCTTTGCCCACGTCTTACTGGGCCACAAAGACAACTACCCAATCCGCGAATTGATGGCTTTGGAGCGGGATACCGCCGGGACGGCTTCGGTGGCAACGCTTCGTCCCGTGCCAGCCCAGCCGGGTTTGAGCCCGGTCCAGGCCACGACGCAACCGCATTCGATTGTTCCGTTCCCCAGCAAGCATCATCACCATGCCCATTCGGATCTGGTTTCCCTCAGCTTTCGCTTTGCGGAACCAATCGATTTGACCCAGATCTATCACCGGCTCACCACCCTGCTCCTGTTCGATGGAAAAGATCTCTACCGCATCAAAGGCATTATTGCCGACCCCACCCGCAAAGAGCGCTGGATTGTTCAATCGGTGGGAAGAACATTAACCCTCACGGAAGGTGCTGACTGGCAACCCGGCGAGCCGCGCATCACCCGGATCGTGTTCATTGGAAAGCGACTGAAACCGGCTGGCTTCGAAAAGCTGCTGCGGCACTGTTTCGCTAAAGATCCCCAGAAGCCTGTATCACGCCTGCCTCCAACGCCTAACTTATAAATCCAGAACCCAGTACGATTCCAGCCAATGACTGGCCAATGATTATCTATTTATTGGAATGCACGGTAATACCGCACCTTTCAGGTAATTCTTCGGTACCCCAATCGACTCCTTTATAGCGCCCTCCACCCAGTGCAACATAGTTGCATAAAACTTCAGCCATTTCACATAAACTGAGTGAAAAAGTTTATATTTGCAACATAGTTGCATTTATAACTGATAACTTGTACGCAAATGAAAAAACTGCCCGTAACGGTACTCAGCGGCTTTCTGGGAGCCGGTAAAACCACCCTGCTCAACCATGTCCTGCACAATAAAGCCGGGCTTAAAGTGGCCGTCATCGTCAATGATATGAGTGAGGTCAACGTGGATGCTCAGCTCGTCAAAGACCAGAATACCTTGTCCCGAACAGAGGAGAAACTGGTTGAAATGTCCAATGGCTGCATCTGCTGTACGCTGCGGGAAGATCTGATGCTGGAAGTGGAAAAGCTGGCCCGCGAAAACCGCTTTGATTACCTGCTGATCGAATCGTCCGGTATTTCGGAGCCCCTGCCGGTGGCCCAGACGTTCAGCTTTGTGGATGAAGAAAAAGGCATCGACCTGTCCCGCTTTTCGCGTTTAGATACCTTGGTGACGGTGGTCGATGCCTTCAACTTTGGCCGTGATTTCGGGTCGGTCGATAATGTCTATCAGCGCGAGCTAAACGACGACCCGTCCGATACCCGCACCATTGTGAACCTGCTAACGGAGCAAATCGAGTTTGCCAATGTCATTATTCTCAACAAAACGGACCTGCTCAGCCGGTACCAGGTGGGCGAACTAAAAGCCATTCTGCAAAAGCTGAACCCCAAAGCCCGGCTGCTGGAATCGGAGTTCTCCCGGGTAGATTCGGCTCAGATTCTCAACACCGGCCTGTTCGATTTTGAGGCCTCATCGCAGTCGGCGGGCTGGATTCAGGAACTTCAGAATCACAAGAACGGCATTGCTCACACCCCCGAAACCGAAGAGTACGGCATTTCTTCGTTTGTCTTCCGCGACCGCCGACCCTTCCACCCGGTGCGGTTCTGGGCTTACCTGAGCGAAAACTTTCCGGCGGGTATCATCCGCAGCAAGGGCCTGTTCTGGCTGGCATCCCGGCCAGACGATGCGCTGAATTTCAGCCAGGCTGGGGGCAGTTTGCGAGCCGAGAACGCCGGGGTTTGGTGGGCGTCGATGCCCTTTGCCAAACGGACGCAGTACGGTGCCTTTCTGGAAAATCAGAAGAGCATCGAATCGCGCTGGCACAAACGCTTCGGCGACCGGCAAAACGAACTGGTCATCATCGGGCAGGATCTGAAACCCGAGCAGATCACGGCGGAATTACAGGACTGTCTTTGTACTGAACCCGAACTACAGCACCTAGAAAAGAAGGGAGCCTTTAAAGACCCTTTTCCAGTCTGGGAATAATGGCCACTTTAATCGAACACGGGATGAAAGTCAAACGGGATTATGACACGATCATCGTTGCGAACAGGGTAATTGCTAAAAATTAAAGCCAACTCATTTAAATCGCGAATACAACCCGATGAAGACAATTTTTACCCTGATTTCCCTGCTGGTTTCCGTCTACGCACACGCCCAAACGGTTACCGGTAACGTAGTCAATGCCCGAACTGGCGAACCCATTGCCGGGGCTACCGTGAGATCGCCCGGCACCGACACAGGAGCGGTCACAGACAGCACGGGCCAATTCACCCTCGACGCACCAGCATCAGGTCCGTTGCAGGTCTCGTTTGTTGGCTTTAAAACCACGACGGTGAAGGCCCGAGAACGGTTTTTTACGGTCGAACTGGTGCCGGAAATCATCGAACTGCAAACCGTCGAGGTGGTGGGGCGCGTGGCCCGGGACTACAACAGTGAGTACTCGTTTTCGGCCACCAAAATTGCCGCGCTCAACAAAGATATTCCCCAGTCGATTGGCACCGTAACGAAAGAGTTGATGGCCGACCGGCAGGCCTTTCAACTGGCCGATGCCGTCAAGATTGTGAGTGGCGTAACGCCGTCGAGTTTTTACAATCAGTATGCCATTCGGGGCATCAGCCAGAATGAAGAAGGGCAGATTATTAATGGGATGCGCACCCGGCAGTATTATTTTCTCCAGCCGCTGACCACCAACATCGAACGGGTGGAGGTGCTCAAAGGCCCGGCCAGTGCCGCGTTTTCGTCGGCCGATCCCGGCGGCAGCATCAATCTGGTAACTAAAAAACCGCTGGCCGTCGACCGCAAAGAGGTGAGCCTGAGTGCAGGCAGCTTCAGCACCCTGCGCGGTACGCTCGACTTTACGGGACCCCTCAATGCAAGCAAAACGCTGTTGTACCGGGTCAACGGGGCCTATCAGGAAGCCCGCAGTTACCGCGATCTGGTTCGCAACAACGCGCTGCTGTTTTCGCCGTCGTTTTCCTACATCCCCAATCAGAAAACCGCCCTCAACGCCGAGCTGATTCTGAGCCGGTCGACGGGTAACCTCGACCGGGGGCAGCCCATTTTTGGGGCTGTGGCGGGTGCTACGAACCTAAACAGTACACCCATCAGCCTGAATCTGGGGGCGAGCAACGACTTTTTCGCTTCGAAAGAGCTGATCATCACCGGGAATCTGGCTCACAAATTCAACGACCGCATCAGCGTCAACGTGTCGTACATGAAACAGACCTGGGAAGAAGATTTGCAGGAACACCGCACCACCAACGCCTTTGCCGTTGACCTGACCAATAAGCCGGTTACCTCGCTGGCCACCATGCAGTTTGTGCAACGCAAGCAGTTCTGGAACATCGACAATTTGAATGCCTACTTCAATTTTAACTTCAATACGGGCCCGGCGACCCACGATCTGCTGGTGGGCTACGACCTCTCCGACTGGCAAAAAATGAAAGGCGGGGGACAGAATGCGGCCCGGGGTTTTTTGCTCAAAGATGGCTCCGTAGCGGGATCGTTCGTACTGGCCAACGCGGCTAATTACCAGACCATTACTACTGGTGGCGTCACGTTGCCGCGCCCCAACGTGAACTACTTCGATCTGAATAACCCCAGCTATACCATTCGGAATGTGGATGATTATGTGCTGAATTCCCGGACACCACTCCCGGCCGCGCTCACCACCACCCACGCCGTCTACGCCCAGGAGCAATTCCGCTGGAACAAGATCCGGCTGTTGTTGGGGCTTCGCTACGAGTCGTTTCAGGATATCACCAATTACCAGGCACCCGGCGAATCGTCGTTTACCAAAACCGCCCTGCTGCCCCGCCTGGGCCTGACCTATTCGCTCACGCCCAACCTGAACCTCTACGGCACGTACCTGGAAGGCTTTCAGGGACAGTCGAATACGGTAACGCTCCTGCCCAACACGGGCGGTTTTTACAACACGGCCAAATCGGCCAACCTGTTCGAGCCCCTGCGGAGTGACTTAAAAGAGATCGGCGCCAAAGCCCAGCTCTTCGGCGGGCGCATCAGCCTGAATGCGACTCTCTACGAGATCAACCAGCGCAATCTGCTGCTCAACGCCAACCTGCCCGCTTTCCCCGACTCGCTGGTGACCCGCGGGGCCGAGCGCAGCCGGGGTTTCGAGATGGATCTGGCCGGTTATCTGTTGCCCAACTGGCAAATCAATGTGTCGTACAGCTACATCGATGCGATCATTGTCAGCGACAACGAGGTCAGTCTGGTGGGTGCGCGCAAGCAGAACACGCCCCGCCATAGCGGTAACCTCTGGACACGGTATAATTTCGGGGCCAACTCCGCGCTCAGTGATTTGGGGATCGGGTTGGGTATACAATATAGCGACAGCAAGATTCCCTGGTTCTCCCGCGCCTTTGAGGTGCCCGCCTACACGCTCTTCGATATGGCCCTGTACTACAAGCCCGCCAAAAGCAATGTACAGATCGCTCTGAATGTCAATAACCTAACCAACAAAACGTATTGGGTCGGTGCGCAGAACTATCTCCGGTTGTTCCCCGGTGCCCCGCGCAATACGATGCTGACGCTGACCTACCGATTTTAAGTGATGGCGCTACGAATAGAACGACTGATTGCCCGGCAGGTTTGGGCAACGGCTTTTAAAAACCGGGCCTTTTTTGGCGTACTGATGGGTATTGGTTTCCTGCTGGTCTACGCGGCAGTGACGGGTTGGGTAAGCTTTCGGCAACAGAATGCCATGGGCCGCCAGTATCAGCAACAGGCCCGGCAGGAGTGGCTCAACAACCCCGATAAGCACCCGCACCGCATGGCGCACTACGGCCATTTTGCCTTCCGGCCCAAAGCCCCGCTGAGTGTGTTCGACTTCGGGATGGAGAGCTTTCTGGGTAACACCGTTTTTCTGGAAGCCCACAAGCAAAACAGCGTCAACTTTTCAGAAGCGGGCTTTTCAACGGGGTTGCTGCGGTTTGGCGAAATCAGTCTGTCCATGGTGCTGCAATTGCTGCTACCGCTCCTGTTGTTTTTTGTGGGCTTCGGCACGGTGGCCAGCGACCGCGAAACCGGTACGCTGAAGCTGCTCCTGAGTCAGGGCGTCAGTTGGCAACAACTTCTGGTCGGCAAAAGTCTGGGGTTGATAGCCGTTATGCTCATCCTGTACGGCCCGGTCATGCTGGCCACCGGTTTGCTGTGGTTCGGTTTGCTGTGGTTCGGTTTGCAGGGGGGCGCGGTCAACGCCGATCAGACCCTCCGGCTGTTGCTTTTATTGGGGTCTTATTTTCTGTACCTGAGCCTGTTTTGTGTCATCGCCGTGCTGGTATCGGCCCGTTGTAGAACGGCCAAAACGGCCCTGGTGTCGCTAATTGGTCTTTGGTTGATGCTGACCCTGGTATTGCCCCGAGCGTCGCAGGCCCTGGGGTCGTACCTGTATCCGGCCCCGTCGAAGGCGAAGTTTCTG
This sequence comes from Larkinella punicea, assembly GCF_003334855.1. Taxonomy (GTDB): domain Bacteria; phylum Bacteroidota; class Bacteroidia; order Cytophagales; family Spirosomataceae; genus Larkinella; species Larkinella punicea. Next base: position 20,017 of record NZ_QOWE01000041.1, on the reverse strand, counting down.
GCCGATATTCAGGCCGATGTGCTGAAAGAAGGCGACAGCCACAACCCCAACGACCCGCATTATAAAGAACTGAAAGATTCGCTTCTGACCGCCTACGGGGTCGATTCGGTGCAGAAGCTGCCGTTCAATTACAGCGGGTTTGTAATGGCCGAGGGCGAGAAAATTAGTGCCCAGCTTTATAATGACCATTTCCAGCGTTTGCTGGCGATCTACGACCAGCAGAACCGGTTTTCGAAAACGCTGGCGTTCGTGAATCCCTATCTGGCCATCCGCAACCTGTCGATGGCCCTGTCGGGAACGGACTTTGCCAGTTACGTCGATTTTCAACAACAGGCCGAACAATACCGCTACGACATGGCTCAGAAGCTCAACGAGTTGCAAATTGAACTGATCAGCAACCAAAAGCCGGGACCGACCGACAAGCCCCATCAAATCGGCAAAAACCACTGGCAGGAGATTCCCGACTTTACGTATCAGTCGCCGGGCGTCGCGAGCGTATTCCGGCACGAAACCATCTCCCTGCTGGCCTTTATTTTTTGGTCGGGGCTGCTATGGGTGGTAGCCTGGCGATTAACCAAAACCTTAACCGCTCTATGATCCGGCTTGCATTCATCCAGTTTATTCGTTCGGGCCGGTACGCCGGAGCGGGCATCCGAATCGGCCTTTTTTTTCTGCTGGCTATCGGCGTCATCTCGCTGTTTGTGGGGAAACAATTCGCCCAGCAGCAACAGCAGGGCATTACCGACGTTGTTCAGTTCCAGCAAACCGACTTTCCGCGTCAGGCGGCCCTGCACCACGACGATATGGGACTGTTGCTGTACTACCTTAAATTTTCGGTCATCAATCAGACCCGCCCCCTGACGGCCCTGGCCATCGGGCAGCGAGACGTGAACCCGTCGGTGCAGAGCGTGACGATTCGGGGGCTGGAAGGGCAGAAATACGATGCCGATCTGACCAACCCCGCCAACCTGCTGCTGGGCAATGTCGATTTCAGTTTCGTGCTGGTGTATCTGTTCCCCCTGCTGATCATTGCGTTCACGTATTCAATTATCTCGGACGAAAAAGAAAACGGCACCTGGTCTATCGTCGCCGTTCAGAGTCGGCACCTGCTGGGGTTTATCGGTCAACTTTTTTTACTCCGGCTGGCGGTGGTGATGGCGGTGATGCTGCTTATTGTCGCACTGGCCATACCGGTGTTGGGTATTCCGTTGGATGGTGTGTTGGGGCTTTTTCTGGGTACGTCGGTAGGCTATATCCTGTTCTGGTTCAGCGTCTGTTTTTGGGTGGCTTCCTTGCAACGCGCTTCCAGCACCAACGCCATCCTGCTGTTGGGTATCTGGCTGGTGCTGCTCATTGTTTTACCGGCAGGAGTCAACAACTACATTACTGCCCGCTACCCCGTGCCCGAAGCGCAGGCTACTACCCTGGCCCAGCGCAAAGGCTACCACGAGAAGTGGGATACGGATAAAACCGCGACGCTTGAGAAATTTTATGCCCACTACCCCCAATTCCGGCAAGTGCCCGTCGTCGACATGCCCACCGACTGGCGGTGGTATTACGCCATGCAGCAATTGGGCGACGATGAATCGGCCGGTCAGGCGGGTGAACTGCGGCAAAAGCTGGAACAGCGCGAAAGGGCCAGCCGGAGCATTGCCCAATTCATGCCGACCCTGCACACCCAGTTGCAACTGGGCGAACTGGCCCGATCGGGGCTGGGCAATCAGCTTCGGTTCATGGATTACACCAGCCAGTTTCACGAGAAAATGCGGCTGTATTCTTACCCCAAAATATTCACGAATGCGCCGGTTCTGGCCGAGAAGTGGACTGATTTCAAGGTCGACACCTTCACCGATGAGGCACCAATTCATCCGCTGTCGGTTCTGGGGACATTCGTATTGTTCATCGCGCTATTTGCGGGGCTGGGTTGGTTCCGGTTCCGCCAAACGATCTATCACCTGTAAACGTCAAACGTCGTATGTTACAAGCCATCGAGTTAACCAAGCAGTATGTTCCGGGCCAGCCCCCTTCCCTCGACGCCCTGAATCTGACGGTTCAGCCGGGTGAAATCTATTGTTTGCTGGGCCAGAACGGCGCGGGCAAAACCACCACCATCAACCTGTTTCTGGGCTTTCTGCCACCCACGTCGGGGCAGGCCCTGATCAACGGACTCAACGTGGCTGAGTACCCGCAGGAGACCAAGAAATTTCTGGCTTACCTGCCCGAAACGGTCATGCTCTATCCGAACCTGACGGGGTTGGAAAACCTGGATTTTTTTGCCCAACTGGCTGGCTTTCGCCACACGCCCGACGAACTGCACAGCTTGCTGAGCCGCGCCGGGCTACAAACCGAGGCCCACGGCAAACGAGTGGGAACCTACTCAAAAGGCATGCGCCAGAAAGTGGGCATTGCCATTGCCCTGGCCAAACAGGCCAAAGCGCTTCTGCTCGACGAACCCACGAGTGGTCTGGACCCCAAAGCCAGCAACGAGTTTTCGGAAATCTTAACCGGCCTGGCACAATCCGGCACGGCCATTCTGATGGCTACGCACGACATTTTCCGGGCGCGCGAAGTGGGTACGCGCATCGGCATCATGCGGGCGGGCCACCTCGTGGAATCACTATCGGCCAGTGACCTGACGGCTAACGAGCTGGAAGCCATTTATCTGCAAACGGTGTAGGCGAGAAAAAAACGTACAGATTACTGAAGTCAATGACGAAGCAGAAATTGGGCAGGTTTTGTAATTGGGTAACACGTATCGTCAATGCCCTGATCGTCACTGCGCTGTTGTGGGGCGTTGCTTGTGCGCAGGACGGAACGGTTTTTCAGCCCGAAAACCCGCCCAAAGAAATAACCGGGCTGAAAATAGCGGAAAACTTGCTCATCAATGGCCGACTCGATGAACCGGCCTGGCAAATAGCAAAACTAGCATCGGGGTTCTTTCGGCAATTCCCCGATCAGGGGGGCCGAGTGGCTTTCGATACGGAAGTGTATGTGCTCTACAACAGCCGCAATCTCTATCTTGGTTTCTTCTGCCCCGATTCGTTGGGAAAAAAAGCCGTGCGCGTACCCGACCTGATCCGCGATTTCGACTTCTTCAACTACGACCTCGTGGGCGTCAGCATCGACCCTTTTCTGGACAAACGCAACGCCATTGCCTTTCAGACCAATCCGTACGGCGCTCAACGGGATTTGTTATGCTTTGACGATACCTTCTTCGACCGCGAGTGGGACGGATTCTGGAAAGTGCGCACCACCCGTACCGATTCGGGTTGGGTGGCCGAAATGCAGATTCCTTGGGCCACCCTGCGGTATCCCAACGCGAAACAGCAGGACTGGGGCATTCAGTTTGTCAGACGTACCCGCCGGTTGGGCGAACAATCCTCCTGGTCACCGTTTCCGCGCGCCTTTACGGCCTACCGCATGACCTATGCCGGGCTATTGAAGGGTATAGAACCGCCAGCCCCGTCGGTCAATGTGCGGATGCAGCCTTACCTGTTGACCGATTACAAACGAAATTTCGTGAATGGTCGGCAAACTGCCGAGGTTTTCGCGCCCAAACTTGGCGGGGAAATCAAGTGGGCCATTACGCCCCATACCGTTCTGGATTTGACCATCAACACCGACTTTGCCCAGGCCGACGTAGATCGACAGGTGCAGAACTTAACGCGGTTTTCGGTGCTTTTCCCCGAACGGCGGCAGTTTTTTCTGGAAAACGCCACACTTTTCAATCTGGGCGACGACTTTAACCAGCCTTTCTTCAGCCGAAAAATCGGCCTTTCCGACGCGGGAACGCCCATCCCGCTCGATGCCGGTTTGAGGCTGGTCAGCCGCAATCTAAAACAGAACTTTGCCGGTCTTTTCGTGCGTCAGCGTAAGTCAGACGAAACGCAAACGGCTACGACGCACTTCGGCGTGTTGCGCTACAGCCGGAATGTCGGCAAACAGAATCGGTTTGGGGGTATGGTAACCGTCAATTCGAGTGAAGCAGCTTTTGGAAAACCGGCCGTTACCAATGCCACATTTTCGGTGGACGGGTTTGTGCGGATCAAAGACCCCTTTAGCTGGAATTTTATGGTGACCAAATCGCAAACGTCCACAGCAGGCGGAGACGGTTTTACGGCCCTGAGCAAATTCATTTTCTCGAACAATAACTGGTACGCATTTCTAATCCAATCCATTATTACCAAAGACTACAATCCCCGGATGGGTTTTGTCTACGGGTCTAATCTCATCAACAACAACACGGGTGTTTATCGGATCACCCGGCCACGCTGGAAACCGAAGTTCATGCGGCAAATGGACCCCGGATTTTACTTCGATGCGTACCACCGGGCGTCGGACGGCAAATTTCAGCAGGCCGAACTCACGCTGTTTCCAATCTGGATTATTGCCAACCGGGGAAATCGGTTTACGGGCAACGTGATTCCAACCTGGCAGGTGGTAGACCAGGCTTTTCCGATCGTAGGGATCAACATCCCGACCGGTAAGTATTACTACACCCGGTATCGGTTCTCGTACGATTCGGATTTATCAAGAGCCTTTTCCGTAAAAACACAAACCGAATTCGGCTCTTTTTACGACGGACGACTCGCTACGCTTCAGGGCGAAGTTCGCTTTTCACCGCTCCCCAACGTATCGGCAAAAGTGTCGTATCAGCGCAATCGCTTCAGGGATGTTGGCGAAAACGAGGAATCAATGGTTACGCATTTAATTACACCCGAAATTCGTCTGTCGCTCAACCCACGGGTACAGCTTACCTCCTTTTTTCAGCATAATTCGGTGGCTACCCGCGACATCTGGAACATCCGCTTTGCGTGGGAATTTCAGCCGCTGTCGTTTTTGTATCTGGTCTACAACAGCAACAGTAGCCAACAGTATACTACCTCTTTGCAACGGTTCGATACGGTTCGCAATGAGCAAAGCATTGCCAAAATAACCTACTTAAAACAGTTCTAAGGGCTTAACTACTTGACTGGTACTACTAAACAACTCAAACGATGATTCGTCAACTGATTGCCCGGAATGAATTTACCCAGACCCGGCGCGACCGCCGGTTTGTGGTGGCCGCCGGTGTGGTGTTGCTGCTACTCGTTGTGGCTACTTGGACGGGATTCCGCAACTACCGCTCGCTGGCCGACAAGCGCGAACAGGCCAACCAGTCGGCGCGGGCTGCCTGGCTGGGCCAGACCGAAAAGAATCCCCACTCGGCGGCTCACTACGGCACATTTGCTTTCCGGCCCAAGTCGGACCTGAGCTTTCTGGACTTCGGCCTCGATACCTACACCGGGGCCAGCGTCTATCTGGAAGGTCACCGGCAAAACGATGCCAAGTTCAGTGCCGCCGAAGATGCCACGGTGCTGATCCGGTTTGGTGAGATGACTGTCGCCTTTGTGCTGCAACTACTCATTCCGTTGCTGACTATCTTTCTCTGCTTCAGCACCTTCACCCGGGAGCGGGTAGAAAACACGTTGAAACTGCTGGTCAGTCAGGGTGCATCGACGCCCGATTTGTACTGGGGGAAAGTATGGGGATACAGTCAGGTGGTGGGGCTGATGGTGGGTCCCGCCCTGCTGCTGGCGGGTGGGCTGCTGTTTGCCCAAACGGGCTTCGATGCCACTGCCGACACCGGGCTCCGGCTGGTGCTGTTCGTTCTGCTTTATGCCTTGTACTTCTTTTTGTTTGTGGCGGGCAGCGTATTCGTCTCGGCCCGCAGCAGTAGCTCCCGAAATAGCTTGCTGACCCTGCTCGGCGTCTGGATTGTAGCCTGTATCATCCTGCCCAAAGCTACGGCCAACCTCGGCGAAAGTCTGTTCAGCGTGCCGTCCAGCTACGCGTTCAGAAAGCAGATTAACGAAGACCAGGAAAAAGGGATCGACGGGCATAACCCCTCCAGTGCCCGCGCCAAGGAATTGGAGAAGAAAATTCTGGCGCAATACGGCGTGGATTCGGTCTCGAAACTGCCCGTCAACTTCGACGGTATTGTGATGCAGGAGGGCGAAAAATACACCAGCATGGTCTATCAAAAGCATTTCGGGGCCTTGCAGGATCAGTTTGAACGGCAGAACAGCCTCGCTGATATCGTCGGTTTTCTGAATCCCTACTTAGCGGTGCGGGACTTGTCGATGGGCCTGTCGGGTTCGGATTACGCCCATTTTCTGGACTTTAAAGCCAAAGCCGAGCAGTACCGGTTTGGGCTGGTGGAACGCCTGAACAACCACATGAAAACCTTCTCGAAAACCGGCGACTGGGAGAAAACCGTGTCGCGCGATTTCTGGGCACAAACACCTGACTTTCAGTATCAACTACCTCCCGTTGGCTGGGCGTTGCGTCGGCATGCGCTGTCGGGACTGGCTCTGATGCTGTTTGGCAGTATGCTGGTGTGGGGCGTTCGGCGCGGTCTGAAAACAGTTTCCATTGCTTAAACTTCCCCTCGACATGACGGTATTTTGGCTGATTTTGAAAAACGACTGGCTGCGGCTCCGGCGGGGCCGGGCGTTGGCGGCTTTGCTGGGAATAGTACTATTGTCTGGTCTGTATGCCTTCCTGTATGGGCAAACATTCGTGAGCAGGCAGCAGGCCACCATTGCCGAGGTAAAACAAGACGAACGTACCCGGCTCGATTCGCTGGCCGCCTGGGCGCGCCTGGATACGAGCATCGCAGGCAACAAACCCAAGTGGGCAACCGCCACCAACGCCTACGAAGTGAACGTACCGGAAGGCTACCGCTTTGCCGTTCACGAGCCTTCGGCGCTGGCCCCGCTCTCGCTCGGTATGCGCGATCTGTTTCCGTATTATCAGGACGTGGGGGGCCGGGCTATTTACCGGCAGTTGTTTCAGCAGGAAATTGCCAATCCTCAAAAACTATCGGTAGGCCATTTCGACTGGGCGTTTGTGGTCATTTTTCTGTTACCCCTGCTACTGATCACCCTGTCGTACAACCTGTTATCGACCGAAACGGAACTGGGTACGTATTCGCTCCTGCGCTCACAACCCGTTACGCTGAGGCAGATTGTGTTGGCCAAAGTAGCGCTCCGGCTCTTGCTGGTGATGGCGTTCCTGGTTGGCTTGACGCTACTGGCCGTACCGGTACTGGGCATTAATCTGGCCCAGGATGGTGGATTGCTGGTTAAGTTCCTGCTGGTTTCGGTGGCCTACCTCCTGTTTTGGGGCGGGGTGATTTTCGCGGTGGTATCGTTTCAGAAACCATCGGCGTTCAATGCGCTGGTGTTGCTGGGCTGCTGGCTCGTGCTGGTGGTGGCCCTGCCCACACTGTTACAACAGGTGCTCACCATGAGCCAACCCATTGACCGGACCACGTTCGAGAATCTGGTGCGAGACCAGTACAGTCAGGAGCAACCCGACTCGGTGGTGTTGAAACCGTACTATGCCCGCCATCCCGACTATTATTTCCCGAACGTTTCCGCCAAAGGGGTTTTTGACATACGCCCCTACTATGCCCGCAACGAGCAACTCGACCGAACGCTTGCTCCACTGGTCGAGCAGTACGAAACGGCCGTTGCCGCCCGTGAGGCCACGGTATCGGGCTGGCACTGGCTATTGCCCGCCATCAACGCCCTGGAGTTGTTCAACGGGCTGGCGGGTACGTCGGCAACGGCCCACCGCGATTATATCCGGCAAATTCGGGATTTCCATACTCGCTGGAATGCGTTTTTCCTGCCTAAGGTCTTCAAAAACGAACGGCTCACCCCGGCCGACTACGACCAGTTTCCGGCCTGGCAGTTTCAGTCGACCGCGCCCGGTTTTGCCATTGGTAGTGGTCTGCTGAAACTACTGCTGGGTACGTTGCTGCTGTTCGGGCTGGGCTGGTGGCGGTTGAATCGGTAACCGATACAACAAAACAAAAAAAGCACTCCACGGTTAGGATGGAGTGCTTTTTGGTACATAGCGGCAATTCGGTCTTAGAACGACTCGATAATGTTGGGATCACCCTGAGTAGTCACAATGGGTGCCGTGCTGGCCGTGTTCGTGGCCGGATCATACGAATAAATACCGACCCCCGACGTACCGGCAATGCCGAACAGCACGTTATTGTCGAACAAACAAACCGACGCAGCATACCCATTTGAATACGGCATGTTCAGTTTGGTGATCGTTTTATTGACAATATCGACTTTGAACGAGCCATAGGTTCGGTCTTTAATGTAGTCGGGCGGGTTACTGGCTAATGCGTAAATATTTCCGGTTGAATACACGATGCCATTCCCTGCGTAGCGCATCCGTTGTAGGTAGTCTACCTTGCTGCCAGGAATACCGGTGATGCTGTAATCCGAGGTGTTAAAAAAGTAAGTCGCATCAAAAACAGTCTGTCCGTTTTTAATGCGCAAAAAACCACTTTTCTGCGTAGGGCCACCAAAACCATACGAGGCTACGCAAAAAATGTACATGTCGCCCGCTTCATCAAAGAAGATGGATTTCTGCTCGTTGATGCTACCCGCCCATGTGCTGCGGCTGTCAGTAGCCGATATAACGCTGAAGTTGTTGGCAATATCAATGATCAGCACCTGAACCGGGAATTTGCTGGTGAAGCCGTCTGTAGTCTGGCTACAGGCGACATATAGCTTGCCATTTCGGAACGCCATCACGTTTGGGTCGGGGTTACCATCCCCCCCCTCGCCGTAACTGGTTAGGTCAATGGTGCTGAGCGTAGCCAGGGTTGTCGGGTTAAAAACGATGATCTTCCCCGCGCCATACAAGGATAGATAACCCCGCGTATCACTTTCGATAACCATACATGTTGGTTTTGAGCCAGCCGGGGCAACCAGCGTACCTGCTTCGGACAGAGTGCCATCGGATTGCCGCGTGTATTTCCGCACAATGTCGCCGTAGAGCGATGGCATGACGAACACATCGTCTTTATATACCGTCACATACGGATAGGCCGTTGACTGCCTCGATTTGGCATTCGTAAAACTGCCCGCACTGAGATCTTTTAAGGTGCCCACGTACCCGACAACCGGATTGGCGGTGGTGATGTTGGTGCCGACCACCAACCTGTCCAACCCGGCGCTTGGGTCAGAAACGGGGTCTGACGTCTTGCAGGCCACGAATGCCGTTGCCAGTGCGAATGCAATCCCGATTTTACATAGTACTTTCTTCATAAGTGGTTGCATTAAAGAATTGGATGGGTTTACTTGGTTCAATAGTTAATGCGTATGGTCGTGCGTTTCGGGGCCAAACAGCAGATAACGAAACTTGACCCGGACCGTGCGCCCCATGAGCGGCTGGTTGAAATTGTTGATCACGTTTTCGTTCGTCAGGTTGTTTACCTCGCCCGTAAACGTGTAGCGGCTCTGCCTAAAGGACTGCTCAACCGAGAGGGTATGCGTGAGGTAGGTTGGGATAAAAAAACGGTCATAGACGCTGATGTTGAAGCCGTAACTGTAGCGATTCACGAAACTGCCGTCGTAGATAATCCGGGTTTTCGAGTCCTTGCCAAACAGATGTTGCCGGTGAAATTCGAGGTTCCAGTTCGCAAATAACTGGGGTGTGTTTGGCACTTGAAGGCCGTAAGTCGGGTTGGGCACGGTTGTTTCGGGAATAACTCGATTGATGTCGGTCGGAATCTGATACGTTGCGTTTACGCTGGTATAGATATGTTGCGTCAGGTCATATTTCACGTCTATGTCAGCCCCTTTGATGTTGGCTTTGGCGTAGTTCACGTACCCCAGTGTGAGGCCGTTTCCCGACAACTGAATCAGGTTTTCCACGTTCATGTAAAAGCCGTTCACTTCAATTTGCAACCGGCGGGCCTCGCTGTCGGTACGGTCATAGACCAACCCCAGATTGTAATTGTGTGCCAGTTCAGGCTTAAGGTACGTAGTCGGGGTAATTAGAATGCCATCGCCAAACAGCTCGGTGTTGTTCGGTAATCGAACGCCCCGCTCGTAACTACCTTTCGCCAGCAATGCCGGTGAGAAATTGTACCGAAAACCGGCATTGTAACCCAACACGTTGGTCAGATTATCTACAGGGTCAGGTGTTGAATTATTGACGTACAGGCTCGTATTATAGCCTTTCACGCGATTGTAGTACTGTTTCACGGCTGCTGATAGGAGCAACTGATCGTTTGGGAGCCTGGTCTCCAGAGTCAGCCCCGTGATACTGTTGCGCACCGAGCCGGGGTAGTTAAAGCGGTTTGTGCCCGCAAATGCATTACCTACGTCGTCGTTGGGGTCGAAGGTCACATAACGAGCTGTATTATTCAGGTTGAGGGTGATGAACTCATTGAGCCGATAATCCAGATTGAACCGATGCCGAAGATCGCGTTGTAAGTTGGTCGACAGATTCGGGCCAATGCCCAACTCCCCCCGCCCGATGCGGCTGGGAATCCGTCTACCCTCCCAGTCGTAATTGTAGGCCGACGTATCAATAAATTTGACATTGAATTTGCCATACAGCACATTGTAGCGAAGCCCTAACTTGTTGTTGGCAAAGTTTTTCTTGGTAAAACTAATGACGCTGACACCCGCTTCGCCCCGGCTCTCAACGTGCTGAATATTTTCCTGAATCCCTTGAATTTGCTTCTTATTGAGTACGTAAGCGCTCTCGATTTCGATTTCGTCAAACCACAGCTTGTGAAACCGAATGGCCCTACCCACCAGGAGGGAATGGTAGAAATCATGGTCTCGTTTGATTTTCAGATCAGGCTGATATGGCGATTTTATGATGTAATCGTTATCACTCCGCGTATCGAACGCACCAACGCCCAGTTCGATCCCCGATTTTTCGAACGTTTTTTTAAGAATTAGTCCGAGCGACAGCGTATTGTAGGACTGGCGGGAAACCGTCGCGTCGATGTAGCTGACATCCCGATGCCTCATCACCACATTAACGGCACTGCCTAGCCCGTCTCCCCCCAGCCAGGCGGGTACGGAGCCTTTATAGATCTCGATGCGCTCGATAATCTGGACGGGTAAGTCATTGATACCCAAGCTACCATCGGGGGTATTCAAGGGATTCCCATCGATGAAGATTTGCACCCGCTTTCCCTCCAGCCCCCGAACCGATATGCGCGAATCGCTGCCCAAGCCGCCACTCATTCTGATTTGTACCCCGGCTTGTCGGGCTAAGACCTCGTTCAGATTACCGGCTCTGTTTTCGATTTGTTTCGCCGTAATGATCGTTACCGGCATGACATTACTACGAATTTTCTTCTCTTCGGCCTGTTCCTCACTAGTTGCGGTAACTTCAACGGTTTGAAGTTCCGTGAGTTCCGCTGCTAATTGAACGGTTAGGTTCTCCAGGTCGGCTGTGACGGCAAAAGACTTTTCCAACGGCCGATAGCCAACACTCGAAAAACGAAGCTTTACCGTCCCAGTTAGCACATTTTTAACCCTGAACGCTCCGGTTGCATCCGAAAGAGCACCCATTTTTGTTCCCCTGACCTGAACGGCCACGTTAGGGATCGGCTCGTTGGTTTTGTCATCCGTCACGTAGCCTGAAATAGAAACCTGGGCCTGGGCGGCACTCCGCTGCACCTGTAGACCAGCCAGTAATAGAATCAGCAGCCAGTAGTGTATTCTCATTGAATCGATCCGTCTATTCCCATATTTGCAACTATGTTGCAAATATGGGAATTTGTATTGAACTTTATGCGAAAGGGATGATTTATTTCTGTTCGGATATAACCTCGATGTATCAAGTTACCGCACAGAATGAGCGAGGAGTCCTACCGAGTGTCCACAGTTATAAACTACAGGAAAATGTTTCATCAAATAGGATTTAATACATATTGACGATGTTCTTTACGTCCGGTCTGAAAATCGGCGGGAAGTAGGGCCTGTTTGGTATTAAGGAGATGGGCGACCAGTAGATGCGGTTACAGATTTTTCAGCAGGCAATTATACACAGGCTATGCTGAAAGAATCAGGATGAAGATCAAAGGCTCAACCAAGCGTCAATGGCGTCTTCCAACACCTCCTCTTGCCAGTACTCCCGTTTGAGAAAAGGGCGAATACCGATTGCTCTTTCGAGTTCCTCACGCATAATCACTTCCACAAACGGCTCGTTGCCCACTGTGGTGACGATCGAATCGTGAATGGTGAAAATAGGCAGATCGGGCCGTTCCCGGGCAATACGACGGGCGATGCGATTGAGGAAGATTTCAGATTCGATGTTCTGGAGCAACAACGCCAGCGTTCGGTGCTGCTGCGACTTGATGAGTTCAAACAGCCGCATCACATTGGGAAACAAGTCCCGAAAGATTTCCTTTCGTTTTTGCATCAAGCGGCTGGTGGTCTCATTCTCTGAAAAGAAAACGGTAAATACCGTTTTTTTCATCAGCTCCCGGGTTAGTTTTGTTTTGCCCGTCGCCTTAACGGCTTCCTGAAGCAAATACTCGTAGAAGGTCCCCTGTTTTACCTGCTCTATCAACAGTTGCCAATCATTATCATCCCTGCTACCATTCTCCAATTTAACTACCTCGTTATCAGACTCGTACATATAAGAAAAAGACCTGTTCTCGTACATAGGGAGAGAGACCCTTGTGGCTGTGGTGATAGTAGTGATAGGCTTTATTGGAGCTCGCCAAAGGCTGTCCAGTTCAGCTATGAAGTCCAGATCGCGCTGGGTCATATTTTCGGTGTTCAACCTTCTGCGTCCAGCCTCAGGCTGGACGATAGCAGGACTTGGAGAAGCCGGATTTGTGGCCAGCAAGTGCCGAATGTCTTGGATTAATGGCTCCACTAACGACTGTACATTGGGGGCTAAGTCTCGCAGAGCGATTCGGCCATCCGTAGGCTTTGCTTCGTAAAAGGATGGTTCAATCAGGCGAACGGATAAATAAATCTGCGAGGAACTCAGGTCGATACTGACGAGCGACTGTCCCTGGTAGGCCAGCGCATGCCGTAAATCACTTTTGAGGTTGGTTAGCACCGTATGGAGTCGATGACCACTGTCATCGACAGTAAAATAGTGATTGCCCCGACGGATTCGATCGATGGATTGGTAAAGATTAGCGTGGCGGCAATACAGCTTCTCACGTTGGGTTTTCGGGTTTAGGCTTCTCGTACCCGCCCTCTTGCGTTTGGGGCGCGATAAAAGGATCTGTTGGCCATGTGCCAGGAAAGCCTCGGCGTATCGATAGCCCAATTCGGCATCTATTTTCAGTCCACCCGCCCACCGAGTCAGGTAATAATAGCCTTGCACGGCAGTCGCATTATTCCGGTCAGTAACCTGATAAATTTTATGTATAAACAATGGATCCGTAATCGTGTCGGTAACCGTCTGTGTGCGGTATAATTTAGTTAGGCGGTATGCATTGGACCGTACTCCCACCGAATAGTTCAAGGGTGAACGCTCTATTACCCCAACTCGGAGCATATAGGCCAAATAGAGGGGGTAATCAAACACATACTCCCGTAATCGCTGAGAAGAAATGGGGCTGTAGGGATAACCCTTCGATTCATAAAGGCGTTTGTCCGTTCCCAGACGCCCTACGATCAAATCGGTCATATACATCAACTTGTCGGGACTGCAATTGAAGCCGGGTGGATGATCAGCAAGGATCGACGCCCAGTACAGATTTTCAGGGCGTCGTACGTAAAGTCTATTCGCAGAAGTGAGCGTCATAGAAAGGGTGGTTTTGGTAGCTAGAAGAAATCACTGAAGTAGCCGTGCTTAGAGGCCTTTTTGATGGGAGATCCAAATTAGCGGCAGTTAAACGGGTATATAAGCTGGCATATACCAGAAGCGGTTAGGCCATAGGAGCCTGGGAGTAATTTAACGGATGGCGCAGGCAGAGAAATCAGGGCCGGGACCGGCCCTGATGCACTAAAAATTTACGCCACTTTGCGATCCACTGCCTCCTCCCAGGAGAAGTGAAAGGGCATTCGAAATAAGCGGCACGCCATCATATGTTCTTCATCACCGTAGGTTTTCGCAATCTGGAGGTACTGGTCCACCTCCTGCCAGATCTGTTCCTCGAAGGTTGCCAATTGCTTGGTCAGCAACAACTGGGGTCCCTGGCATGAACTGGAGTGAGTATTAAACTCACCCCAGGTTTCACTACGCCAACTTAGAGGTGGCCACTGGTTCATTTATCGGATTTCCCGCTCAACGCCGTCGGGCAGGTGGGTGGCATGCCACTCCCCCCGCCCCCACATAGGGTAGTATTTGGTGAGCAGTTGACTTGCCCGGCTTTCGCCGGAGTTTTCTGCCCCTTCCGAAGTCGGATTTGCGGTGAGGGTCTCAACGAAGGCTCTGAGCTGAAGGACCCGCGGGTCTTCCCGATCATCGGAGGCCCAGGTTAAGCCTTCCCGGAAACAGGTCGGGAAAAGCTGACCCTCGTAGAACCAGGAGACGTTATCACTTCCGCTGACGTACAGAACGCTTTCCGCCGTGTAGCCAAAGATGTACTGATGGAGGGCTGGCCAGATACGCGGGAACGGCCGGAACATAGCGTACAATACGGGTTCCACATCACAGAAGCGGTATATGATTTGATCCTCGAATTGGATGCGGGGAAGCAATCCCCGTTGCCACAATTGGGTTAAATGGGCCGCGTCAAGGGTCGTCATATGGAGGACTTCGCCGTGCGAGAGGAACTTCCGGAACTGGAAATTGGCAATTTCCTCGTGAAGATCACGCAGGTGTTGTTCTTGGGAGCAGCCTGCGGGTAATAAAAGTTGAGGTATTTTCATACCGAGTTTGGATTAAAGGGTAAAAATAAAATTTTAGTTAAAAACGTAGGTCCACCCAACGGATCCAGATCATCACTGACCGACTCGGATTAAAGAATCCGGAAGCGGTGATTGCCAATGCCTGGGTTCATCGATCGGATACGCGAAGCACCACAACGGTGAATTCGGTGGCGGTACCGACCCCGACCGGGGTCGGTCTTGATTGAAACAGCATCAGGTATAATTGGAGGGGCACGGGGCATAAGCTGAACGAAGTACTTTGGTTAAGTTGGTGATTTAAGAGGGAGTCCGATCTAACGATCAATGGTATACGTTAACGGGAACACCCGATTCTGACTCTCAGAAAAGTCGATTACCGATACCGCTGGTTGTGCCAGGCCGGGTCGGCCTCCGTGTTGAGATGCCACTGGCCGCGTTGCCACATGGCGAAACAGTCGATCATCCGGTGGGGTACATATTCGGGAGCTCCGTCCTCGAAATCTTCGTCTGTCATGGCTTTCTCGAATTCACAGGTAATCTGATCGATGAATTTCATGAGGCTCACCAACCGGGATCCTTGACGATTATCGCGTGACAGCCAAACATTCTCCTGGCTGCAAGAGGGAAACAGATCCAGGTATATCTGCGTATCCTTCGGGGAATAAGGGTTCCGGTTTTTGGCCCCGTAGAGGAACCGGTGAAGGTGGGGATGCACCAATGGAAAGTGGCGGTAGGTCGCAAAAAGCAGAGGTTCGAAATAGGGCCGCGGGCAGATCTTTCGGCCACCCAGTTCGATGAAGGAGATTAAGCCTACGCGTTTAAAGTACTCGTACTCGTCTGGTTCCAGGGGAACCAGCCTGACCAGTTCCTTCTCCGACAAGAAATTACAGCTCCCTGGGTTGAGGTAATCGTCGAATACGTCTTTCGCAAAAGCAGGTTGGGAGTTGTATCCTTCGGGTAGGATGAGATGAAGCCCAATGGTATCCATTGAAGCTGTTTGTATGGAATTGTTTTCCATGGGTCGTTTTTAATTGGTAAAAGAAATCAGTGATTGCAGTCAATACATTTCCCGGCAGACCAAATGGTGAGGTCCGTTCGATGCTGGCAGGAAAGGGAAACGCAGGGCGGTTTTCCGTCTGATCTGACTGGAGTAGGAGCGATTTGTCCAGTGGCAGGGATTTGGGGTGACGTGTCCAGAAAGGGTACCACTTTCTGGAGCCTGAAACCAAGTAAAACGGTCTCAAGGTGTCCCGGCGATCAGTTCAGACTAGGTGTAGAGTCGCATTATATGCGAGAACGATTTTAGCTAATCATAGTAGCAGTCGGTGAAAAAAGGTGAACGATTGGACATTTCCGTTTGCGGTTCGGGGTACGGGCATCCTGCCGGTCCCCGTTGGTGACTCCAGTCCGCAAGCCGAAGGTGGCCTTCTGGCCAATGGTGGGTTGGCGACACACGCCACCACAGAAAGGAAGTGATTAGGATAGCGTGACCATGTTTTAACTGATCTTCGCCTTGCCTTTTGGGTGACGGCACAGGAAGGCGTCTACATCGGTAGCGACTTCGGCGGTCGTTTTCCGACGACCCGCCAGAATCCACTGGTGGAGTTCCTCCTCCATGAAGAAGAGTTTCCCGCCCCTCTTGCAGTGAGGGATCTTGTTTTGCGCCACCAGATTATAGAGGGTTGATGTTGCCAGCCCCGTTACTTCCCGGGCGAGACCAATGCCCCCCATTCGATTCGAGGGCTGGACGGGTGGCGTTGACTGGAAGGTGAAGAAAGCCTCCTGAACGATGTGCCGGATCGAGTTAAGCAGTTCGCTGAGCTCCATTCCCGAAAGTAAAATTTGGTTCATGACCTTTCCGAGTGTGGCTGTGGTGTGACTACTGGAAGCGGCACTCGCCAGTACAACTTCCCGACCGTGGCATCTCTCCTTCGGGCATACTGCCTGTTTACGAAAATTTTTAATGCCGATTTTGTTTTTTTCATTTTTTTGTTATTTTATTCCGAAATCTCTCCGTGGGATTCGATACAAATTTGAAAAAAAAAGGAATGCGGCTATTTGCATTTCAACAAACCATCGGGTAAATCATCGGGTAAAAACCCCTTTAAGCTATTGATTTTAAGGAAATTAAAAATGTGTATTTTTTTTAGTTTTTTCACGTCTTCTCTATTTCCTTCTTTACTAATTGTAGAACTTCATCGATCAGGTAAACATCAGCATCTGATTTATTACTGCTGTCATAATTTGGCCTCTTTGGACGGAAGGGCTCACCTGTTTTGTTGACAAACCGGTTTACGGCAATCTTGTAAGCATCGGTTGGCTGAATAAATGAACCTCTAAGTCTATAAATTAAGTAAGCTAGTGATGGGTAGCTTTTTTGCCATCGAATATGCAAAAGTGCTTGGGCAGAGACGTCAAATTTCTTTTTAAAAAAAAGCGTTCTAAACTCGTCCAATTTGACATCGTTTACAAGAAAGCCTTCCTGTTTGAGAAACTTGACCAGGTATCGAGTGTAGTCAGTGAAAAATGCAGGTCTATTTTTGACCTTTTCAACCACTTGGAAGTAAAAAGGTCCCGACTCAACACCATTCACCTCTGGCTCAATGCTCTCTAATTTGAACTCTACAACGGAGTGCAGTTTTAACAGGTAGTTTTCCGTTGTTTCACCAACTCGGTCCAACGAGTCGAGCTGAGCATTCAAACAATCGTAAAAGAAAGTACGCGCCTTAAATTCTGCGAGTTTTTCGTCAGACTCGCTACCCGAAATATCCGCAAGGGCCGAATAGTCCGCGATTAATTTCCAAGCCTGATGCTTCTTCTTCCTTTCAGGGTCAAAACGGTAAGTGTTGGTTTTGTTACGGACGCGGTTTAGTATGTTGCGCAGTTCAGTTACAGAGAAGGTCTGGGACAGTATGGCCTCATAACAATTTTGGATCTGGTTGAGGAGTTTAATTTCTGATTTTCTAATTACCTCGTCAAATCGGATAAATCCATCTCTGTACCTACCCTGCCAATACGAAAACCCCGCATAGGCTATATTTTGGGGAGCATCGGCATCGTATATGGGATCAGGCTCAAAGTGCCCGGCGACTGAAAAGTACGCTTCCTCCATGGAGGTTTCATAAACAGGACGTGTTCTATTCATCAAATTCGTTCTGGACAGCGTAAAATCAAATCATCCCTCTCGAACAATGATGTTTTTGATTGAATCAACGTAATTTTATTTGGATTTCCCAAACATTATTCGGATTTTCTCCAAGCTAATTACATTCCCTTTTGATCCAACCACAACTAAGCTCGAAGGGATGATCCTGAAAAATCTGGAGAAGGATTATTTAAAACGCCCCATGACCAAATGAGAATCGTAGCGAATAATACCCGGCAAAATAGGTAGTAATCTGCTTCTCGATCTCCTGCCTGGTGGCAATCCGTTGCATCCATTTGTAGACAAATTTAGTAAAAAAATGCATCAAGTTCCTCCCCTTCCGTTTGGTGCCCTCATTCGAAAGAGGGAAAAAACGAAAGCGATGCATTGTGTTTAGCATTTCCCACTGCTGAATCATTCTCTATTCAGGCTCGATTCATAGTGCAACTACCAATTGACGGTTTGAAGACAATCTGAACAAAGTGATCATAGGTATTTATTTATGATCATATATAAACTAAATTAAAAAAGAAGATCATTCTCCTTCTCCTCCTTTGCAGAATTCCTTCGATTAACGATACGCCGTTTTTATCGATTAAAATTCAGCAATGCTTTGGTATATTCACGCTTCGTATCATCCTCGAAACCGTCGAGGTAGTTATCTGTCGTTTTCATGTCACTATGGCCAAGACTCTCGGAAATAAATTCAATGGGTGCCCCGGACCGCTTCAAAACAGTTGCGAAGCTGTGGCGGGCGTAGTAGGTGGTGACCGGCTTGTCAATGCCAAGGGCATCCGCAACTCGCTGCATCCACTTGTTAACGAACTTGGTGAAATACTGCACTAACTCGCGTTCACGTTTTGGCGTCAGGCCAGGGCTCAGGATCGGAAACACATAGGAATCCGGGCTGACTCTTTCGCCCCCCCATTTGTGTATAACATGGAGTGACGGCTCGGTAAGCACAGCCACAATGGGTTTAATGTTCGATTTATTAGTAAGCTCGGTTTTCGCCCGGATGAAGGTCACACTATCCTTTTCAATATTCTTCCACTTTAATCGGCAGATGTCTTTCATATTAACACCGTTGCAGAGATAGGAGAAAATCCAGAAGTCCCGCGCCTTGTCTTCCTGGCTACCAGTGACAGCATGAAAATGGAAAATCTTTTCAACCTCGGCCAAAGTCAGTGCCTTTTTGATATTCTGACCACCGGGTATCTGGTACTTCCGTTTTCCGAATGGGTACTGCTCGCGCGTGACGACACCGTCCTCAATGGCGATGTTGAAAATGGTCCTAAGCGGTCGAAGCCACATACCAATCGATGTTACCGAGTTTCCTTCCTGTAGCATCCATTTCTCATACTTCTTCAAAAAGTCTGGTGTTACATCAGAAAATTTGAGACGTTTCTTAAACGTCTCAAGCGATGTAATGGAAGATTTGAATATTCCTGCGTAGGACGCCCTGCCCTCCTCCTCTAACTGCTTTATATACCTGGAATAAGCAGGTACAATATCATTACGTAGTGCTTTCTCTTTGACATTTTCAGTAAAGTTTTGAAAGTAACTGGCCTCGAAGGAATCAAAATCGAAATTTTCAATACCCTTAATGGTTTGTTCTGCCCGGCTCTGGAATGCGCTCAACCGTTCCCGGATTTCACGAAGTTCCCGGCGCGTTTTGGATTTATCCTCAACCTCCAGCCAGATAGGTTCGGTTAAGTCAATACCAATCCTGTAATACTTCCGGACTCTCTGATAGGTAATGCGTAACTTCAAAGGGTAAGTATCGTCGGTTTTTTTTCGACGAGTATCGAGCACAATGGCAGCGGTGGCGGTAGCGTGTATCAAAATTTGCGACACAGTTTGATACACAAAATTAGTAAAGCTTAGTAAATTTACAAAAAAGAAAAGAATGATTCATTTGGTAATCAGTTGTTCATCAACAGATTTAGTAATTAAAAGTAAATAATAATAATAATTAATAATTGAATAGACTATGCCTTACAAGCAGAGGGTCGGCGGTTCGAACCCGTCAACTCCCACGCTGAAAATCAAGCACTTACATGAATCTGTAAGTGCTTTTTTGTTTTTAGGTAAAGCGTTAGGTAAACATGGATCAAGAGCAAAAGTTGTGGAGGGCGTAGGATTTTTTTAGGTTTGTGTTTTTGATCAAACCTGTATTGTTTTGGAGAGTTTCTTGCCCCTGATTCAGTTCCTGTTACCCGAGTTCATCCTGGAA
>NZ_QOWE01000040.1:559-49852 GCF_003334855.1 Larkinella punicea | reverse complement strand
GTGCCTTTGGGTACGCAACAGGCAGGTGCAGGTGATTGCGTACCCAAAGGCACGCGGGCTTTCTTGATGGCACACTGTGGCTACAAACATCCGTCCGCTACGCGGCCAACCACCCCTCATTTGCGTTTGCATCGACAAGAGTCTGCAAAAATCGTGACCAAAAAAGGGAAGGAAAAACGGTTTACTAATCATTTTAAATCCTTCGTACAGTACTGATTTAAAATGATGAATGTCAAATGTAAAAGTGCGCGGCATTGAAACACTTTATCATTTGACATTCATTATTTTAAATTTTAAATTAAAAAACTGCTCAATACCCCGGATTCTGCGTCAGATTCGGGTTCAGATCCCGTTCGCGCTGCGGAATCGGATACAGCGTATGCGTTTCGGTAATGCTGGTTTTGCCTTTGGCTTTCAGCAGTGGCACCAACCGGCCCGTCCGTACCAGATCGAACCAGCGGTGTCCTTCAGCGTTGAACTCCCAACGCCGTTCGTCCCAAATCGCCTGCCGGAAGGCTTCTTTGGTTAAAGCCGCCGTGAAGTCGGCTGTCGAAGCGCCGGTCAACGGAAAACCGTAAGCCCGGCGACGAATGGGGTTGATAGCGTCCAGAGCCGCAGCCGTGGGGCCGCTGATTTCATTTTCGGCTTCGGCAAACATCAGCAGCACATCGGCATACCGGATGATCGGGAAGTTGTTGTTGGCATCGCCAAACGCCCGCGCCGACGGATCGACGTATTTGTTGAAATGCTGGAAGGTATTGACAGTTTGACCCGCTCCGTTTACGTACGAATTCAGGAACAGTTCCCTGCGCTTATCCCCGGTTTTGAAGCTGTTGTACAGATCCATCGTCGGAATGAACGACCCGAAACCCCGGCCCGTAATGGGCGAGTTTTCCGGCGCAAAATACGTCACCATACCACTGCCCTGGCCACTGCCGCCACCCACAAACTGAATCTCGAAAACCGACTCCTTCCCGTTTTTATTCGAAATGGCAAACACGTCGATGTACCGATCAAACAAACCGTAACCGTATTTGGCGGCATTGTCGATCACCTCTTTGGATTTAGCCCGCGCGTTCGCAAAATCCTTCTTGTTGAGGTACACCCGCGCCAGCATCGACTTGGCGGCACCGGCGGTAACACGGCCCAGATCGGCACCAGTAAACTTGTCCGGCAACGACGTTTCGGCCTCGGTCAGGTCCTTGATGATTTGCGTATAGACCTCATCGGCACTGGCCCGGGCCACATCTTTCCCCGCACTCAGCGACTGGGTTTCGGTCAGCATCAGCGGCACCCCACCATACCAGCGAACGAGGTAAAAATAATAGAAGGCCCGCAGGAATTTCGCTTCCCCGATCAGCCGCTTTTTCAGCGTTTCGTCCATCGAAATCCCCGGAATCCGGTCGATGGCGGTGTTGGCGCGGTTGACGCCCTGGTAGATCACCTGCCAGCTCTGCGTTACCACACTGTTGGTCGGAATGGTCTGGAAACTCCAGAGCTGAACCCGGTCGGCATTGTTCAGCAGGGGGTCCATATCATCCGACGGCAAATCGCCCATGATGATGAAATTCCGGCTTTGATCGCCCACCTGATTGGCAATGTCATAGACGGCATTGACGGCCGCCGTGGCATCGTTGGCATTCGTATAAAAATTGACCGGAGCCAGCGACGACGGGGGCGTTTCTTCCAGCGAACACGCTCCCAGCCCGAAAGTCAACGCGGCAACAGCAAGGATAGGTTTGATTTTCATGATCTTACAAAAAGTTTAAGGTCGGATTAGAGTCCAATGTTCAGACCGGCCAGAATCATTTTATTGCCCGGATAGCTCCCGTAGTCACTGCCCTGGCTCAGCGTACTTTGTCCAAACCGGTTCACTTCCGGATCAAAACCGCTGTAGTTGGTGAACGTAATCCAGTTCTGCGCACTGACGTAGACCTTCACGTTATACAGTTTGATTTTACTGACCAGCGACGACGGCAGCGTGTACGACAAATTGATGTTTTTCACCCGCAGATACGACCCATCTTCAATCTGGCGGCTCGACAACACGTAGGCATTACCAACGGCGTTGGCGCGCGGAATGGTGTTGCTCGGATTCGTCGGTGTCCAGCGGTTCAGCGTTTCCGTCGACTGGTTGCTTACGCCGGTCAGCGACTCCTGCTCAAAGCGGTTGATGTTGAAAATGCTGTTGCCGGAGGTTCCCTGCATGAAAATGCTCAGTTCGACGCCTTTGTAGGAGAACGTATTGGTCAACCCACCGTAGAGTTTCGGCTGGGCATATCCCAGAATCACGCGGTCGCTGGCGTTGATGGCACCGTCGCCGTTCTGATCGACGTAACGCCGGTCGCCGGGTTTAGCGGTTTTCTGCGCTGATCCATCGACTTCGGCCTGCGTCTGAAAAATGCCATCCGTTTTGTAGCCGTAGAACAAGCCAATCTGCTCGCCCACCCGCACCAGCCCGGAGTTCGGAAGCTGAAGGTGACCACTGGCATCGCCCGACGCAAATTCCGTCTGATCGCCCAGATTCAGCACTTCGTTGCGGTTGGCCGCAATGTTAAACGCCGTTGTCCACTTGAACGCACCCGTCAAATTGGTGGAATTGATGCCCAGTTCTACACCCTGATTCCGGATGCTCCCCAGGTTTTGCAGAGCCGACGCATACCCCGAAACGTACGGCAGCGGCACCGACAGCAGCAGATCGGTCGTTTTCTTGTTGTAATAATCCGCCGTCAGCGTGATGCGGTTATTCAGGACGCCCACATCGACACCGATATCGAACTGCGCGGTGGTTTCCCAGCGCAAATCCGGGTTGGCCACGCGCGATGGCCCGATGCCGATCACAACCGTGTTGTTAAAGTTGGCATTTTGCGTTCCCAGCGTCGCCAGGGACTGGTATTGCGTAATTTCCTGGTTTCCGCTCAAGCCGTAGCTTACCCGCAGTTTCAGGTCGTTGATCACGTTATTACCTTTCAGGAAATCCTCTTCCGACAACCGCCATGCCACCGAAGCCGACGGGAAAACCGCCCATTTGTTGCTGGCTCCAAACCGGGATGAACCATCGGCCCGAACCGTTGCAGTCATCAAATATTTGCCGGCATAATCGTAGTTGGCGCGACCGATGTACGAATTAAGCTGCCAGTTGCTGGCCGACGACGCCGGCACCAGCGCCGTTGACGCCGACCCCAGGTTTTCGTAGGTCAGAATGTCGTTGGCAAATCCCTGCGAACGGGCCTCGACGCTTTCAAACCGGTTTCCCTGCATCGTATAACCCGCCAGAAGCGTCAGGTTATGAACACTCCCGAACGTTTTGTTGTAAGTCAGCGTGTTTTCGTTCAGCCAGGTCGACGACTGGGTGTTGATGATCGACGCCTGACCGCTCAGTTGCGTACCGGTGGCGGTATTGCGCGACAGATACAGGCTCCGTTTGGAGTAATTGACATCGGCACCGAAGCTCGTCCGGAACGTTAGCCCCGGAATGATTTTGTAGTCGGCGAATACACTCCCGATCATCCGCGTTCCAACGGTTTTGTTGAACGTTCCCAATGCCTGTGCCACCGGGCTACCAATCTGAATCCGGCCGGGCGTGTTGAAAACCACCAGCGTTCCGTCCGGGTTGCGAACCGGCTGCGTCGGCGAGAAGTTCAGCGCACTGTAGACGACGGTTCCACCCGTTCCGCCATCGGCATCCGTCGGCACGGCATTGTTGCGGCTCCGGATCACGTTCAGGCTGGTTCCGATGTTGAACCGGTCGTTGATTTTATGGTCGAAATTGAACCGGAACGAAGCGCGGTCGTACTCGGAATTGATGATAACACCTTGCTGATTCAGGTAGTTGGCCGAAACCGCATAGCGCGTTTTGTCCGAACCGCCCGATGCCGTCAACTGGTAGTTTTGAATCGGCGCTTCCCGGAAAATTTCATCCTGCCAGTTGGTTCCTTCGCCAAAACCGGCGATTTGCGCATCCGTGAAAACCGGCGCACGACCCGCATTCGTGTTGGCTTCGTTCACCAGCGTCGCATACTGCGTCGCATTGAGCATCGGCAATTTTTTCCGCACCTGCTGAATGCCGTAATAGGTCTCAAATTCGATGCGGTTTTGGCCTGATTTACCGCGTTTGGTCGTAATCAGCACCACGCCATTGGCCCCCCGCGACCCGTAAATGGCCGTCGCCGACGCATCTTTCAGAATTTCCATCGACTCGATGTCGTTCGGGTTCAGGTTCGCGCCACTTTCGTTATACACCGGAAAACCGTCGATGACGTAAAGCGGCTCGTTTCCGGCGTTGATGGAGTTCCCCCCGCGAATCCGAATCGTTACCCCACCGCCCGGCGCATTGGATGCCTGCGTTACCTGCACCCCGGCGGCCCGGCCCTGCAAGGCCTGCCCAACGCCCGTCACCGGAACGGACTTGATGTCTTTTGCCGAAACGGATGAAAGCGAACCGGTCACGTCGCTTTTTCGCTGCGTTCCGTAGCCCACCACCACGACTTCTTCCAGCGCTTTCTGGTCTTCGGCCAGCGTAATCGTAAGCTGGCTCCGACCACCGATGTTCACTTCGAGCGAGGTGAATCCCAGCGATGAAACGACTAACGTACCGTTGGACGGCGCGTTCAAACTAAATGTACCCTGTGCATTGGTAGAGGTTCCGGTGGTCGTTCCTTTCACAACCACGTTGGCTCCGGGAATGGCTTCACCGTTGGCCCCCGTTACTTTCCCCGAGACCGGGGCGGTTTGCTGCGCCATGAGCAGGATTGGAAACTGCAGGCCCACCAGCAGGGCGAACCAGATCCACCGGCTGGCTTTTGTACCGTTTTTTTTCATAGGATTTAGAATTGTAAAATAGGTTGTACCCTCGACGCCCACATGCTTGTTGATCGGGTTGACAAAGCTGATTGGTTAATTACTAAGCAATATTAATTGCCAGGAGACTAAAAAATGTCGGAATAATCTAAATCGAACGGTTTGTCCACCTCTTTGAACGGTTTTTGATCGACCTGAACGATTTGTCCACCAATTTGACCACTAGACGTTATCAAGAAAAAGTTGGACGTAACTAAACTTGCACTTCCAAACCGTAGGAGCGATCCCTGTGAGAAAAAACAGACTTATTCTATCCATTGCTGAAGTCGGGTCCATCGTAGTACTCGTCTCCTTTCTCCTATATTTGCTTTCGATCCTGCTTTGATTTCACGTTTACGACAGCCCCGTTTTCGGGGGTTGCCGGACGAGTCTGTACCTTTTAAGTCATACCGATGCAAACACGGTTACTCCTCTTCCCGGTTTTGATCTGCCACTGGCTGGCGGGGATTGTTTATGGGCAGTTGCCCAAACCGCCGAAAGCCGTTGTGGCCACGTTAAAGTCCGACGTTCTGGCCGAAGCCCGCTGGGCCATGCAGCAGGAACCCATCACCGTGACGGCGCAAACCTCGCCCCGGAGCGCGGGTGGCAAACACGATTTCTTTTCGGAGGGCGACTACTGGTGGCCCGACTCCGCCAACCCGCAGGGGCCGTATGTCCAGCGCGACGGCATGACCAACCCCGACAATTTTGTGGCCCACCGCCAGGCCATGATTCGCTTCAGCCGGGTGGTGGGGGCGCTGGCGTCGGCCTATGTCATCACCCGCGACGAAACCTACGTCCGGCAGGCTTTCCGGCACCTCAACGCCTGGTTTGTCGATCCGGCCACGCGCATGAATCCGTCGTTGCTCTACACCCAAGCCATCAAAGGCCGGGCAACGGGCCGGGGCATCGGCATCATCGACACCATTCACCTGATGGAAGTGGCGCAGGGATTGCGCGTGATGGAAACCGCCCAAAGCAGCGATAAACGATCCGCAGCGGCTGTTCGTCAATGGTTTGCCGACTACCTGATCTGGCTGACGACCCATCCGTACGGGAAAGATGAAATGAATGCGAAGAACAACCACGGCACCTGCTGGGTGATGCAGGTGGCGGCTTTCGCCAAACTCACGAAGAATGACTCGCTGCTGGCGGTCTGCCGAAACCGCTACACAACCGTTCTGCTCCCTGACCAGATGGCCGCCGACGGCAGTTTTCCGCTGGAACTTCGCCGGACCAAACCGTATGGGTATTCGCTGTTCAACCTCGATGCCATGACGATGATCTGCCAAATTTTATCCACCAAAACCGACAACCTCTGGACGTACCAGACCGCCGACGGACGCGGTATTCGAAAAGGTATTTCTTATCTGGTTCCGTTTGTGCAGAACAAGGCCGACTGGCCGCTGAAACCCGATGTGATGTACTGGAACGACTGGCCGGTGGCGCATCCGTTTCTGGTGTTTGGGGCTGTGGCTTTCGACCAACCGGCCTGGCTGGCAACCTGGCAAAAACTGGAGCATCGTCCGCAGGTTGAGGAAGTGCTGCGAAACCTGCCCATCCGAAATCCCATTATCTGGCTTTAATGTCTCCATACTAATGAAAAAAATAACCATCTCACTACTGGCAGTGCTGGGTCTGCTGACCGGTTTCGTCCCCAACACCCGGATCAAAACCCTGTTCGATCGAGCGGAACAGCAAACGCGGCTGATGCTGAGTGAAGTAGCCGCTATCGATAAAAAACCGAGCAGCAATAAACCGCTTTGGGTCTCACCCCGAACGTTGAATGAAGCTGGTGCGTTGCAGCTCGTGCCCGCCCGCGACTGGACGAGCGGTTTTTTCCCCGGCGAACTGTGGTACCTCTACGAATTTACCGGCAAAAAAGAATGGGCCACCCAGGCCCGGTTCTACACGGTCAACCTGGAAGCCGAGAAGATGAATGCCGGTACGCACGACATGGGTTTCAAAATCTATTGCAGCTACGGCAACGGTTTTCGGCTGACGCGCGATCCGGCGTACCGCGAGGTCATTATTCAGGGAGCCAAATCGTTGAGCAAACGGTTTAAACCGACGGCGGGCATCATCCGGTCGTGGGACCACCACAAGGAAGTCTGGCAGTGTCCGGTGATCATCGACAACATGATGAATCTGGAATTGCTGTTTGCGGCCACGCGACTGACGGGCGATTCGAGTTTCTACAAAATAGCGGTTACGCACGCCAAAACAACGCTAAAAAACCATTACCGCCCCGATCACAGTTCCTTTCACGTGGTCGATTATGATACACTAACCGGGAAAGTTTTGAAGAAAAACACGCACCAGGGCTTCAACGACGCGTCGGCCTGGTCGCGCGGCCAGGCCTGGGGGTTGTACGGCTACACGCTTTGTTACCGCGAAACCAAAGATCCGCAGTTTCTGAAACAGGCCGAAGCCATTGCCCGGTTTATGCTCGATCACCCCCGGATGCCCGCCGATCTGGTGCCGTATTACGATTATGATGCGCCCGGCATTCCGAACGAGCTGCGCGATGTGTCGGCGGCAGCCGTAATGGCTTCGGCCCTGTATGAACTGAGCACCTACGGTTCCGGCAACGCCCGCTACCGGGCCAAAGCCGATCAGGTCATCACCAGTTTGTCGAAAAGTTATGCTTCACCGGTCGGAAAAAACCACGGTTTTCTGCTCCTGCACAGCACGGGCGCGAAGACATTCGAGCGGGATGTGCCGCTGGTTTATGCCGATTACTATTACCTGGAAGCGTTGTTGCGGGCGAAGAAGCTGAACGAGAAAAAACCGCTGTTCTAAAACCGGAACCGTCGCCCGTTTCAGGATTTCTCCCATTCATCGGCGTTTTTAATACCCAATTCTCTCGGATTGAAAACAGGATCTTTCCCCGCTTTTTTCTGAGCCTGGTAGTCTTTCAGCGCCAGCAACGCCGGTTTTCGCAAGAGAACGATGGCAATAATATTGAGCCAGGCCATGATGCCCACGCCGATGTCGCCCAGCGTCCAGGCCAGAGCCGCCGTTTTGACCGAGCCGTAAAAGGTTGCACCCAGAATCAGAATGCGAAGGGCCAGCAACAAGGTTTTGCTGTTCTTTTTCTGATCCAGGTAGCTCAAATTCGTTTCTGCGATGTAGTAGTAGGCCATAATGGTGGTAAACGCAAAGAAAAACAACGATACCGCCACAAAACCTCCCCCAAACGACGGGAAGTGGGTGTTGATAGCCATTTGCGTGTATTCGCCCCCAATGGCCGCGCCGGGGATGTTTTCGACCAGAAAACCGCCTTTCGGATTCACGACATTGTATTGGCCCGTAAACAAAATCATGAAGGCGGTGGCAGTACAGACGAACAGCGTATCGACATACACCGAAAATGCCTGCACCAGCCCCTGTTTGGCGGGATGGCTGGTTTCGGCGGCTGCGGCCGCGTGCGGGGCCGTTCCCTGACCGGCTTCATTGGAGTAGATGCCTCTTTTCACGCCCCAGGCCACGGCCATGCCGAAAACGCCACTGTAGAGCGGTTCCAGATCAAACGCCGACCGAACGATGAGGCTCATCACTGAGGGGATTTCGGTGATGTTCATGACAATGATGATAACGGCCATCAGGATGTAGGCCCCGGCCATAAACGGAACGACAATCTCGGCCACTTTCCCGATGCGTTTTACCCCGCCGAAGATGATCAGGCTCAACAGGAGCGTCACAATGCCGCCGGTAACGGCCACCGGGATTTGAAACGCATTTTGGGCACTGATGGCAATGCTGTTGCTTTGAACACCGGGCAAAAATAAGGCAGTACTCAGAACCGTTGCAATGGCAAACAGCGTCGCATACCATTGAATTCCAAGCCCTTTTTCGATGTAATAGGCCGGGCCACCGCGGTATTGGCCGTCTTTCACCTGCTTGTAAATCTGACCCAGCGTAGCTTCGATGAAGGCTGATGCCGCGCCTAAAAAGGCAATGGTCCACATCCAGAAGACTGCGCCCGGCCCGCCCATGGCGATGGCCGTGGCAACACCGGCAATGTTTCCGGTTCCGACCCGGCCCGAAATGGCAATGGCAAAAGCCTGAAAGGAGCTGACCCCTTTTGCGGATGATTTGCCGCCAAACAGCAACTGAACCATGTCTTTGAGGTAGCGTACCTGCAAAAACCGGGTGATGATTGAAAAATAAACACCGACGCCGAGGCACAGGACGATCAGCGCATTACTCCAGATAATGTCATTAATGGCATTGACAAGGTTTTCCATGAAACGTACGAGGTGGGTTGGAATAGGATGTTAGCTTGCAAAGAAAGGTCCATTCTTCAACAATGTCGTAAAAAAGCTAAATTTTGCCACAGATTATCAGTCATTTTAAAAAAATAACCCTATTCTTTGTTAACCAAGCCCGAATTATCTACCTCCGGTCACATCGATGAAAATACCGGTCGAATACGACGCTTCATCCGACAGTAACCACAAAATGGCCCGGGCCACTTCTTCGGGCTGCCCACCCCGTTTCATGGGAACGGTTTCCTTGACCCGCTCGACCCGGTTGGGTTCCCCCCCGCTGGCATGAATATCGGTATAAATGAACGCCGGCCGGACGGCATTGACCCGGATGCCTTCGCCGGCGACTTCTTTCGACAGCCCCAGTGTTAAACTGTCCATCGCGCCCTTGGAAGCGGCATAATCGACGTATTCGCCGGGGGAGCCGGTACGGGCCGCAATCGACGAAACGTTCACGATTGCTCCCCCTGCCCCGCCGTGTCGGGTAGACATCCGCAAAACCGCTTCTTTTGAACACAGAAAACAACTCACTACGTTGGTGGTAAAAATGCGCTGCAAACGACTCGCATCCATTTCCTCGACCCGCTGTTGCTTTTCCAGAATACCAACATTGTTGACCAGGGCATGCAGGGGGCCAAAGTCGCGGTCAAGGGCGTTAAACAGATCGGTGACCTGCGGCTCCGACGAGACATCGGCTGCGTAAGCCGCAGCTTTTCCGCCCTGTTGCCGGATAGAATCCACAATTTTTTCGGCCGCTGCCTGATTTGTCAGGTAATTGATACCGACCGCGTACCCTTTTTCAGCGGCCAGATAGGCGGTTGCCGCTCCAATTCCCCGGCTCCCGCCCGTAATGAGAATAGTCTTTTTCATCCTGCAAGAAAAGTACTTTATTTGAAAAATGATCAGCCTTTACGTCAATGCAAATCTCTGTCCAACAGGCCGTCGCCCAGCTTCAGCAGACGACCGGGAGCGTGTTCACGACCGTCATGCAACACGGCTCGATGGTGGTTGAACTCTACAAACCCGACCGGATCGATCTCCAGCAACCTCACGAACAGGACGAACTCTACGTAGTAATCAGCGGCACCGGTGAGTTTTTGAATGGAGAAACCAAAACCGCTTTTCAGCCGGGCGATGTCTTGTTCGTCCAGGCGGGCGTCGTTCACCGCTTCGAAAACTTTACCCCTGATTTCAGTACGTGGGTGATTTTTTACGGCCCCAACGGAGGAGAAGCTCCGCACTAAACACGCAAAGCCGACTCGTTAACCTGATTGCTATACTCCGTCGGCGTCACGCCAAACTGGGCGCGGAAAGCCCGGCTGAAATACCGGGGATCGCTGAAACCGACCGCAAAAGCGATTTCCGACACGCTGGCTTTCTTCTGTTTCAGCAGGTTCTCCGCTTTTTTCAGGCGGGTGGTTCGCAACAGGTCAATGACGGACAAACCGGTCAGCATTTTTACTTTGCGGAACAAAACCGGGCGGCTCATGCCCATTTCGCCCACCAGACTGGTCACGTTGAAATCGGCATCGCTGAGGTGCGCGTCCAAAACCGTCATCAACTGATTCAGGAATTTATCGTCGGGGTGATCCAGTTGCTGCGCCTGCGGTTGCAGCGTCACGATCCGGTGGTATTTGGCCCGCAACTGCTCCCGCAACAACAGCAGGTTGCGGACGCGGGCCTGGAGCAAAACCGGGTGAAAGGGCTTGGTCACGTAGTCGTCGGCACCGGTTTGCAGCCCCACCAACTGATCGTCGGTCGTGCCTTTGGCCGTGAGCATAATGACCGGAATGTGGCTGGTGCGCGGATCGGATTTGATGCGGTGCGTCAGCGTAAAACCGTCCATCACCGGCATGGCGACGTCAGTGATGATCAGATCGGGCAACACCTGCGATGCTTTTTCCCACGCCGTCAGTCCGTCAGCCGCTTCGATCACCTGGGCGGTGTCGGCCAGCAAATCCCGGATATACGCCCGGATGTCGTCCTGATCTTCCACCACCAGAATGAGTTTTTTGCCGGAAAGCGGTATTTCTTCCGATTCCTTCGCGCTTTCCAGGGCCACGATCAAAGCCGCTGGCCGAAGAACGCCAAATTCCGGTTCTGTCGACAGGTCGGTTGGCACCGGTTCGAATTGACCCGGCAGGCGGACGGGGAGAGTGATCGTAAAACGCGTGAAACCAGCCGTTTGCCACACCTGCTCCCGACTCTCGACCGTGATCTGACCGTGGTGCTGATCGACAATACTTTTACTGAGCGCCAACCCCAGTCCAAAACCGGAATCCCGCGTTTTGGAACGATTGACCTGATAAAATGGGTTAAAAATAGGATCCAGTTCATCCGCCGGAATGCCGCTACCCGTGTCTTCGACGGTAATAACCGCCCGATTGGCCACGTCTGACTCGCCAAAATCCTGCTGCAACCGGACAGAAATAGTACCGCCCGCCGGGGTAAATTTAAATGCGTTCAGCAGCAGGTTGTAGATCACCTTCTCCATTTCCCCGGCGTCGATCCAAACCGGCAGAGCGGTCACTTCCGACTCTGTGAGCAGGACGACCTGACGCGAACGGGCGTGTTCCAGAAACGAATCCGTGATTTTTTCCAGAAAAACCACCAGATCCGTCTGCCGTTTTTGCAACTGAATATGCCCGGTTTCGTGCTTTCTGAAATCGAGAAGCTGGTTCAAAAGCCGCAACAGCCGGTCGGTGCTGCCCCGCATGACGGCCAGTTGTTTTTGCAGAAAAGCATCGTCGGTCCGGTGGGCGGTCAGCACCTCCAGCGGCCCCATCACCAGCGTCAACGGCGTTCGGATTTCGTGCGCAATTTCCGTAAAAAAGTTCAGTTTGGTCTGGTGAAGTTCCTGCTGTTGGGCTTTTTCGATCTGCTCCACCTCCAGTTCGTGCGCCAGTCGAAGGCGGTTTCGGTTAAACCGCGACCAGAGTCCCAGCAAGCCCACAAAAGTCAGCGCATAAAGGATGTAGGCCCAGGCGGTTTTCCAGATCGGCGGCAAAACCGTAATGCTCAGTTCCAGCGGCCGGGGGTTCCAGATGCCGTCGTTGTTGGCTCCTTTCACCTGAAGTACATACGCGCCGGGAGCCAGATTCATGTACATCGCGCGGGGTTCGTTCACGTAATTCCAGCCTTTATCGAAGCCTTTCAACCGGTATGCATACCGGTTTTTGAAGGAATTGATGTAATTGAAAGCCGCAAAATCCAGCGAAAAAACATTCTGCTGGTGCGTAAACGTAAGCCCCTGTTTGTAGTCGATGCCGCCGGGGGAAAGGCTGGTAACCGGCTCGTTGAACAACCGCAACTGGGTGAACGCCAGCCGGGGCGGGGCGGTGTTCCGGCGAATGCTGTCGGGGTGAAAATAGACAATGCCGTCGTAGCCTCCAAAATAAAAATAGCCGTTGGCGTCCCGATGCGTTGAATTGGAGGTAAATTCCTTGCAAACCAGCCCGTCGTGCTTGTTGTAGGAAATGATCTTCGACTGGTCGGGATCGAGTTGGGCCAGGCCATTGTCGGTGCTGATCCACAAACGCCCCTGTTGATCCTCGCGAATTCCGAAAACCGTGTTGCTGGGCAACCCCTGCGCCATGGTGTAGTGTCGGAACGAGCGGTTGTCGGTTCGCATCAGGTTCAGACCGCCGTCGCGTGTGCCGATCCAAAGCCGGTGTTGCCGGTCTTCCAGAAAACAGGTGATGTGGTTGTTGCTGATCGAGGTTGAATCGGTGTCGCGGTGAACAAACCGGACGAAGGCATCCCGACCCGGCACCTTCCGGTTGAGGCCGTTCGTGGTGCCGACCCACAACTGTTGCCGGCTATCGATGAGCAGGCTCATTGCGTTGTTGGAACTGAGCGAACTCGGTTGATCGGCCCGGTGCCCCAACTGCACAAAAGCGTTTGTTTCAGGCTCAAACCGGCACAAACCGCCCAGGTTCGTCACAATCCAGAGGATTCCTGCCGCATCGCGTTTGAGGTCGTAAATGCGATCGTTCGGCAACGAACGCGGGTTGTTGGGTTCGTGCAAATACCGGGTGATGGTTTGTCGGCGCAAATCCAGGTAATTCAATCCCTGCAACGTGCCGATCCACAGGCCGTCCGGCCCATCGGCCAGCAGGCATTTGACCTTGTCGTTGGACAAGGATTGGTTGTTTTTCGGATTGTGGACGTAATGCCGGGCAACGGTTTTGTCGGCATTGAGCAGAAAAAGTCCCCGGTCTTCGGTGCCGAGCCAGAGTTGATTCGATGCGTTGGCGGGCAGCATCGGCCCCGCAATTTTGAACGGCATTCCACCTTCGCGACTGATTGGGCGGTAGGACCCAAACTGCCGGGCCAGCGGACTGTAGAGATCGACGCCCCCGTAGTAGGAACCGACCCAGACCGAGCCATCGCGGTCGCGGAAAATGGAGCGAACCGAGTTGTCGCTCAGCGAACCGGGGTCGGCGGGCTGATTGGTCAGGGTTCGAAACCGGCTGCCATCCTGCGCCACAATGTGCAGTCCCGACATGGTTCCCACCCAGAAATTGCTTTTCCCGTCAGCCTGAATCGTTCGGATGGTTTGGGTGCTCAGATCCAGTCCGGGTGCGGTGTTCCACGAAACAACGCGCTTTAATTGTCTGTCGAACAGCGCAATACCGTGCCGTTCGGTGCCCAGCCAGAGCCGTCCGGCCCGGTCTTCGCCCATGGCGTTGATGCTGTTGAAGGCGTTGTGATAAACCGCATCGGTGGATTCCAGGAAATGATGTGTCAGTTGGAATTTTCCCGAAGGCATCGGCCGGAGTTGCACCAAACCGCCGGATGTGCCGACCCAGAGGTTGCGGTTACGGTCTTCGAAGAGGGTTCGGACTTGCCGGTTTTTCAACTCCCGGCGGTTCTCCGTCAGGTTCGCCAGCGGCTCGAACTGCCGGGATTGGCCGACCTGCAAGCGGTATAATCCGTGAAACGTGGCGACCCAGAGATTGCCCCGGCTGTCTTCCGCCAGACTGATGATGGTGGAATCCTGGGAATCGTTGAACGAAAACCGCTGAAAATCATCCCGATCGGGCCGGAACAGACACAAGCCTTTCGTGGTGCCGACCCAAAGCCGCCCGTGTTGATCCACCAGCAGGCTGTTGATCGTGTTGGAAGCCAGGCTGTGCGGGTTGCCGTTCTGGTTTTTGTAGACCACCACCCGGCGGGAGTCGTAGCGGTTCAGTCCGTCGCGGGTGCCAAACCACATGAATCCGCTGGGATCCTGCGCGATGGCGTACACGCTGCTTTGCGACAGACCTTCTTCCACGCTAAGGTGGCTGAACGTTTGCCCGATGGCAGCCGGTAGCAGCAGAAATGTATAGAGAACGCCCAGCCAGAACCGGACGCGGAGTTTGTGATGAGTCATCTTCGCAATCTTAAACCATCCCGATACTGGATTAATTGCATACCGGAATGGAATTATCTTACAAAGACAGGAGTGGTTCGTTCCTCCTCACGTTCTTCTAATTTACCAGCGAACGGACTGAAATTTCCAGCCGGGCTGTTTTTTCTGCATCTCCGGTTCGTCGTCCCGTTTTTTCAACCCGCAATCCAGGTAATTTTGGTGCAGTCGGGCCAGCGCTTCCCGGTCCAGTTCCACGCCCAAACCGGGTTCCTGCGGAACCAGAACCGCCCCTTCCTCGAAGGTAAATCGCCCGGCGGTGATGATTTCGTCCGACTGCCACGGATAATGGGTGTCCAGCGCATACGGAACCTGCGGCAGTGCCGCGCCGAGGTGAACCATGGCCGCCAGCGAAATGCCGAGGTGGCTGTTGGAGTGCATGGACAACCCGCGCCCGAAGGTTTCGCAAATGCCGGAGAGCGTCATCGAAGCCCGCAAACCGCCCCAGAAATGGTGATCGCTCAGGATAATGTCCTCCGAACCAATGGCAATGCTGTTCGGAATGTCTTCGAACGAAGTCGTACACATGTTCGTAGCGAGGGGCGTTTTCAGGGCTTTCCGAACCTCCGCCATAGCCGCCTGTCCTCGAACCGGATCTTCGAGATACTCCAGAATCGGCTCCATTTCCCGACCGTATTGAATGGCGGTTTCCACTTTCCAGAGCGCGTTCGGATCGATCCGCAACGGCACATTCGGGCCAAACGCTTCGTAGAGCGCAAACATCGCGTCGACCTCCTGCCGGGGTTCGAAAACCCCGCCTTTCAGCTTGATCGACTGAAATCCGAATTCGGCACACATGGCTTTGGCCTGCGCGACAATCTCGGCCGGGTTCAGGGCGCTGGCTTGCCGGGCCGCGGCCCAGCCTTCCGCATTCGGGTCGGTGCCGAACGCCAGCTTGCCCCCGGCACCTTCGTATTTATAAAACAGGTAGGCCGAAAACGGCACCCGATCCCGCATTTTGCCGCCGAGAAGATCGACCACCGGACGACCCACCACTTTCCCGATAATATCCAGACAAGCGACTTCGATCGAACTAAAAATATGGACCATTTTCCGCTGATCCCAGGGCGCGTCGCCCCGTTGAGCCGCCGTGTCGGTGCCGAAATGATCGACCAGAACCTGCCGGATTTCATGGAGTTGAAACACGTCGCGTCCGATCAGCAACGGTTTTGACGCTTCCAGAGCGGCATCAATGTCGCTGTTGCCCGGAATCTCACTGATGCCCGAAATACCGTCGTCCGTCACCAGTTCCACGATGGTGCGGAGGGCATACGGTGCGTGCAGACCGGCGGCATTCAGCAAGGGCGGATCGACAACGGCAATCGGTGTAACGGTAATCTCCTTAATTTTCGGTCCGGCCTTGTAGGGAAAAGGGGTTGTCAAAGTCATCGTGAAATGCGGGATTCTGTTGTCATTTAACTAACTCTTCACTTCGTCGGAAACCGCCTGGAGCAGCCCTTTGATGTAGCCATAGGCAAACGAAAAAGCCTGGGGCGTACTGCCTGCATCGTGGTGGTGCGGCACGTGGTCGGGCATGACCATTCCGGAAAAACCGACATCGCGCAAGGCCCGGACCACGTGCAGGAAGTTCATGTCGCCGTTGTCGGGATAGACTTCCTGAAAATTGTTCCAGCCACCTTTGATGTTCCGCAAATGAACATTAAAAATCTGATTTCGCTCACCCACCCACTTAATAATCGGCATAATCTCGGTTTTCGGATCTTTCAATCCTTCCGCAATCGAGCCGATGCAAAAGTTAAAACCGTGGTATTCACTGTCGTACAATTTCGCAAACCGCTGAATCCCTTTGAACACATCGGGGCTGTTCCAGCGCGTGATGCCGCGATACCCAACGGGTGCCGGGGGGTCGGCGATGTGGTTGGCCAGTTTCACTTTGTACTCTTTTGCCACCGGCAGAATCCGGTCCAGCATG
Source organism: Larkinella punicea (assembly GCF_003334855.1). Taxonomy (GTDB): domain Bacteria; phylum Bacteroidota; class Bacteroidia; order Cytophagales; family Spirosomataceae; genus Larkinella; species Larkinella punicea. The sequence goes on along the minus strand of NZ_QOWE01000040.1, from coordinate 33,396 downwards.
TACGTAATGCGTTCAAACATCTGCTCAATCGACACATCACCGGCCACGGTTTTGGGGTGATTTTGCTTGAGGGCTTCCTCATAATTCCAGACGCTGTAGGAGGCATTGCCGCGCTTGGGGTCCGTATACCGCCCGGTGCGCAAAACCGGCAGAATGGTGGTGTTGTAGTTCAGGACTTTGATCCCGGTTTTGCCGGCCACCTGAATCATCTGCTGGAGAATTTCGATTTCGCGGTCCCGCTCCGGGCTTTTCCCGAGCATGATGTTCGGATATTCTACTTTGTCGATCCCGGCGGAGGTCAAGGGGTAGTGGTAAGCGTCGAGGCTGATGCCGTATTTCTCGCAGGCTTCCCGCTTTTTCATCGAATCGTCGAGGTCCCAGCCTTTGCCCGGTATGGTTTTGGGCGAACCGCCGTCCAGGTTGTAGACGCCGTGCCGGGCCTTGAACTCCAGGTTTTCCACGGACGTGCCGCCCGACTGGCAGCCAACTTTCATGAGCACTTTTTTGGGTGCAGCTTTCACTTCTGCCCGGGCCTGTTCGGCACCAAACGCAGCCGCTCCAACGGAGCTGGCGGCCATGACTTTGATAAAACTGTTCCGTTTCATGTTGGTAAGGGATTTAGGTGAGATTTCGCTTCAGTCTTCCAATTCCAATAGAATCCCGCTGTGATCCAGTTCGGCGTTCCCGGCTTCAATGGCGGCTTGCATCTGCCCCGCGACCAGCGCCGTCGCTTTCAGCGGCACCGCAAACTCTTCGCCAGATTGCAGCGCGATTCCCAGGTCTTTTTTGTGCAGTTTGATTTTAAAACCGGGCGTAAAATTGCGCTCGATCATCCGTTTGCCGTGCAGGTCGAGAATGCGGCTCTGGGCAAAACCGCCCAGCAGAACTTCCCGCATTTTTTCCAGATCGACCCCGGCTTTTTTCGCCAGTGTAAACGCTTCGGCCACGGCCTGAATGGTGATTCCGACAATCATCTGGTTGCAGGCTTTGGTGGTTTGCCCCGCGCCCGGTTCGCCGATCAGGACGATGTTTTTGCCCATCGCCTGAAAAACCGGCAGCGCACGTTGAAAGGCCGCGTCGCTCCCGCCCACCATGATCGACAACGAGGCCGAAACCGCCCCCACCTGACCGCCCGAAACCGGCGCATCCAGCGCTTCCACGCCTTTTTCCTGCATCTGTTGGTGAATAGCCCGGGCCGTACTGGGTGCAATCGTGGACATGTCGATGAACAACGCGCCCGGCTGAATGCCTTCCAAAACGCCATCCTGCCCGGAAACGACCTGCTCCACATCGGGCGAATCCGGCAGCATCGTGATGACGATGTCCGTGTTTTGCGCCAGGGCTTTATTCCCCGGAAACGCGGTTGCACCGGCCTCAACCAACTCGGCAGCCGCGCTGCTTTTTTCCAGAACCGATACCGGATAACCGGCTTTGATCAAGTTCAACGCCATGGGTTTCCCCATAATTCCTAAGCCAATGAATCCTATTTTTTCCATAAGTAGACGATTTTCGGTATACCGTTAAATTAACGGAAACAACTGGGCGCCGATCATGATGATAATCAGACCGGTCAGGCCCATGACGACGAGCAGGGGCGAGATGGTTTTCAGGGCCTCCTGTTCAGTTAAATTGCTAAGTTTACAAATGATCCAGAAACCGGCGTCGTTCATCCACGGCACCAGTTTGGAACCGCAACCGATGGCCAGACCCAGGTACACCGGATGAAATTCGAGATTCGCATTGCTCGCCATGCCCGACAGAATCCCCGATGCCGTGATTAACGCCACCGTCGCGGACCCCTGCGCGGTTCGGACCACGGCGGCAATCAGAAATGCCAGCGGAATCAGGGCCATCTGGTAATCTTTGGTCAGGTCGGCAATCCGCGTGCTGATGCCGGTTTGCTGCAACATACCGCCAAAAGCTCCGCCCGCTGCCGTGATCAGGATGATGCCGCCCCCACTCATCAAAGCCGCCTGAACGAAAGGTGTCAAACCCTCTTTGCCGCTTTTCTTGTGGGCGGCCAGAATCAGCAAAGCCGCAATGCCGCCGGTGACGACGGCAATATTTTTGTCACCAAAAAACTTCACCACCTTCAAAACCGCCGATTGCGTCAGTGCGTCTCCGGGTGTGGCCAGCGTGCTCAGCACGGTATCAGCGCAAATAAAGACCAATGGAATCAACACGGGCAGCAACGACACCCCCAAACCGGGCAGGTGGACGTCTTCTTTAGCCGCAATCAGTTTGATGTCTTCCAGTTTGGCATCCAGCGAATCCCGCAACGGAATCGGCCATTTCCGGTTGGCCCATAGCGCAAAGAAATAGCCGGCAGTGATCGTAAAAAGTCCTACAATGGTCCCGGCAATCATCATCAGTCCAATCGGAATGTGCATTTCGCCGATCAGAAACAGCGGCCCCGGGGCGGGCGGAACCAGGGAGTTTGCCATCGCGGCTCCGGCCATGATGCACAAAACCAGCAACAGGTAATTTTTACCAATTCGCAAGGTCATGGCCTTGGCGAGCGGCATCATCAGGAAAAGAACGGTGTCAAAAAAAACCGGTATCCCAATAAAAAAACTACTGACCAGGAAGGCGATGGGTGCTTTGCCGATGCCCGTCAGTTTCAGCATGGAGCGGATGATGCGTTCGGCGGCTCCGCTTTCCAACATGCACTTGCCGATGATGGCGGCCATCGCAATCAGGATGCCGATTTTGCCGCAGGTGGCTCCAAACTCCGTGGCAATCCGCTCGCCGATGCCTTTTTTGGCCAGGGCCTGCGCAGCCGCCGGGGCGGTTCCTTTCGCCAGGGCGAATTGCTCGATGGCCGACGCGGGCGTCATCAGGGCGACAATGAACGCGCCGAGCAACAGCGCCAGAAAAGGATGCAATTTCAATCCGATGATGCCACCGACAACAATAAATACACCAACGGCTAAGATTAACAGGGGATCAGACATTCAGAGTTTCAGGTTTAGGATTTAAGGAGTTGTTTCGCGGACGGGGCCGCCCGTGCGGTTAAGCGGAGGAAAAAGAGAGTTAAGCGAAGAAATTAATAATAAAACTCTGCTGAACTCCCCTTTTTCTCCGCTTAACTCTGCGAAATAGTTTTTTCAACCGCCCGAAAGGCATCCAGCTTTTTCGCCAGACTGCGGGCACCGTCGGCGACGAAGGTGGCATCAGCCCCGCAGGCAATCATCCGGATGCCGAGGTCGTGGTAGCGTTTGTAATCGTCGGGGTTGAAAAAGAGAATACCGGTGGCTTTTCCGGCTTTCTGGGCCGCGTTGACCGTCTCCCGCAAGGCTTCCTTAAAACGCGGATGATCGAACTGCCCGAAAATGCCGAGTTCCATCGACAGGTCGGCGGGGCCGATGAACAGCACATCGACGCCGTCGATAGCCGCCACTTCGTCGAGGTGATTCAGCACCTCCACGGTTTCGATCTGTACCACGCCCAGAATGGTTTCCTGAGCTTCGGCGTAATATTGCGGAAAGTTCTGCGCAAAACCGGTCGCCCGCACCATCTTGGCAACGCCCCGACCGCCGTGGGGCGGGTAATGCAGGCCGTGGACGACTTTTCGGGCCTCTTCCGGATTGTGAACTTTCGGACACATAATGCCCTCTGCACCCATGTCCAGCACGCGGTGGATGCGCTGGCTTTCAGAGCTTTCTACCCGCACAATAGCCCCCGCCGTCGTGTGTTCGAGGGCCTGTAACTGATACAAAACGTCTTTTTCCGAGCCCGCCCCGTGTTCGAGATCGATCAGCACCCAGTCGAAACCGGACTGACCGACAATTTCCGCCGTGAGTGAACTTCCCAGATTTAACCAGCACCCATTGAGGGTTTCGCCTTGTTTCAGTCGTTTTTTTAGATTTTTCATGTAAAGGAAAGGCGAATAAATGGGCACTTTACTTCTTATCCCACCAAATCCGCGTATCCAGCAGATTGGCACCCTGTCGGCTAATGGCCTGATCGACATTGGCTTTGTTCACATTCAACTCGGCATCGGTGTAGGTCAACCGGCGAATGAAACCCTCCGTTTTCAGATCGCTGCCGGGATAGGGGTTGGGCGTCAGAACCGGGAAACCGCTCCGGCGGAAATTGGCCCAGGTTTCGGGGCCCACCAGAAAAGACGCCACCCAGTATTGCGTGTTGATTTGCTCCAGTTCCTTGCCTGCTGCCAGCGGATTGGCGTCCACATACGCCGTAATGGCACTTTCAGCCACGGCGGTATTGGCTCCATACGTGGCCAGTTGCTGCATGTGCGCCCGAATGCCGTTGGCATAGAGCGTGGCGGCATCGCCCGTCGTCCATTTCCGAAAAACCGCTTCGGCCAGCAGAAGCTGCGTCTGGGCGTGGGTTACCAGAAAACTGGGTGCGGTCAGGCCCGCCATCCGGGTTTTGTCGAGCTGGCTATAATCCCACAAACTGGCTAATTTACTGGCCGTTACGGCGGTACTGATCGTCGTGTTATCGAACCCCTGTGGAGCGCCAATCTGAACCGCCGGGGTTCGGTTGGCCCGCGACTCCACCTGCTGCGCCCCACTGATAGCACCAACATACCGGACCGCAATGGAGGCCAGGCGCGGGTCGTTGTTTTTCTGGAGGAAGTTCACAAACTCCTGATCCAGGTAGAAAAACGCCGACTGCCCTCCGTTCAACTGACTGCCTACAGGGTTGGTAAAACTGGCGGTGTGCCGGATGATCGCGTTGTCGGCATTGGATTGCATCACGCCACCGGCCACCGCTTTGGCCACGTATTCGGCGGCTTTGGCCGGGTTCACTTTGGAAAGCCGCATGGCACCCCGCAGCAGCAGCGAATACCCCAGCCGCTTCCACTTGACCACATCACCGTCGTAGAGCACATCGCTGGCCACCTTGGTTTTCGACGCGTCCAGAGCCGCCGAAGCCGCATCGAGTTCGGTCAGAATATCGGTATAAATCGACTCCTGGCTGTCATAAACCGGTTTTACAATGCCCTCCAGATAGCTCTTTCCGGCCTGAACGTACGGGACATCGCCGTAGGTGTCGGTGATCACCATAAACGCGTACGCTTTCCAGATCCGCGTCATGTTGTAGAGATTGACACGGGCCGGATCATCTTTGGTTTGGGCAATGACATCGACCAGTTCCCGGATGATGGTGCGGTAATACGTATTCCAGTTTCCGTTTGAGACGGTGCGATTGTCCTGGTTAAAGTTGGCCGCCGAACCCGAACCGCTGAACGGCGTGATCATCTGCTTGACAATCGTGGTTTCGTAGCTCAGGTTGCCGTAGCCCGGCGCACTCGACACGATGGCCGTATTCAGTTGAAAAGCCGGTTCCACCGCCGTCAGGGCAATGGGGTTGACATTCATTTCATCGAAACCGTCGTCGCAGGCACTGAGGAGAAGAGCTAACAAAAAAACAGGTATCTTTTTCATGGTTAGTGATTTAGAGAATTGCTTTGTTTCGCGGAGTTGAGCAGAGTTTAAAAGAGTTTAGCGGAGTTATTTATTTCTCTGCTTAACTCTGATTTTCTCCGCTCAACTCTGCGAAACTTTTTTGATACTTAAAATCGCACATTCAAGTTAAAACCAATGCTCCTCGTAATCGGCAAACCGGTGGCTTCGAGACCGACGAGGTTATCAGACGGGAACCCGAACTGTTCGGGGTGAATGTTCGGCACCCATTTCTTGATGACGGCCACGTTGTTAGCCACGGCATTGAGCCGCAATCCTTTGATGAACTTCGCGTTGGTGGGCAGAAATTTGGTGAAGTCGTAGCCCAGCGTGATCTGCCGCAACTGCCACAAACCGGCGTTGTAGACAAACTCCTCGGCAATGTTCTGCGAACGGACGGTTTCGTAATAGGCCTGCACGCCCGACTTGGTCTGGTTGACTTCGCCGTTCGGGTTGACGCCCGTGCCAATCACAAAATTTTGCTCCCGGCCCACCAGCGTGGCCTTGTGCAACCCGTGCCGCCAGGCGTTGTGGTTGGTTCCGGAAATCATCTTATGACCCAGTTTGAAGTCGATCAGGAACGACAGGTTGATGCCTTTGTAACTGAAGCTGTTGGTAATGCCGCCCACCCATTTGGGCAGCGCACTACCAAAACTGATCTGCGTCGGCGTGCGCAGCGGACGACCGTTTCCGGCGTCGAAAACCTGCCGCCCCTGCGCATCCCGCAGATACCCGAAGCCAAAAAGCTGACCCATCGGCAGGCCAACTACCTGCCGGAGTTCGCCGGTGAAGTCGCCGGTTCCCACGGTAATCATGTTGTCGCTGACGCTCGAACCCAGATCCAGCACTTTCGTGACGTTATAGGCCGCGTTGAAGGTGGTATTCCAGGTAAAATTCGGCCGTTTCACCGGCGAAATGTTCACCAGCATTTCCAGCCCCTTGTTACTGCTTTTGCCCACGTTGATCAACTGTGTCTGATAGCCGCCCGCGTCGGAGGTCTGGGCGCGCAGAATCTGATCCGACGAAACTTTGTCGTAATACGTAAAATCCAGACTCAGGTTGTTGTTGAACAGCCTCAACTCCAGACCGACTTCTTTTTCAGAAACCCGCATCGGGCGCAAATCGGCGTTGGGAACGGTGGTGCCACTGATGCTGGCCAGCGGCTGGGCCGTTCCGCTCGGCGACGGGAACTGCTGGGCGTTGATGCCGTAGAACAGGTTGTTGGCGTAGGGCGACACGTCGGTGTCACTCCCAACTTCCGCATAGGCCGCCCGGATTTTTCCGAACGTCAGCCAGGTGGGCAGCGAACTGGCAAAAGCCTGTGAAAACACAAAGCTGGCGGTGATGGACGGATAGAGAATGCTCCGGTTTTCGGGCGACAAGGTGGAGAACCAGTCATTTCGGACGGTTCCGTTCAGGAATAAATAATCCTTAAACGAGACTTCGGCCGAACCGTAGAGCGAGTTCACCTGCCGTTCCGAAAAGTCATAAATGGCGTCGCGTTGCCGGCCGTTGCCGATGGTATACAAATTCCGAACGTAAAAATCCTGCACCAGCACGTTGTGACGGCTGATTTTCCGATACATCTGGTTGCCGCCCAGATTCACATTGACGCCAAAAACGCCGAAGGTTTTATTGGCATTCAGCAGGAAATCGGCGTTCAATTCGCGAACGTGCCGAACGTCCTGCACATACTGCCCGTTGACAAAACCGGCGGGTGCTGCGGGTTGCCGCTGCGTACCGGTCGGCAGGTTGTAATCCTGTTCGCGGGCGTAGAAATCCTGCCCAATCCGGGCTTGCAGAAACAGCCAGTTTGTGAAGTTGTATTTGGCCGTGAGGTTGCCGAAAACCCGGTCGGTGCTGATGTTTTCGAAACGTTTCAGGGCGAAATACGGGTTCGTGCGGTTCGTAAATCGCGACCAGACCGTTTCGTTGCCGTTGGCATCCGACGCGTATTTTTCCAGAATATCCAACGGCATGGAGTTCGCCATGTTGAAGATAATTACCGGACTGTAATCCTGCTCGGCGATGTTAGGCGGGTTTTTCCGGAATTCTTTTGAGTAATTGATATTTCCCGAAACCGTCAGTTTTTTGGCCAGCGTTTGGGTGAAGCCCAGGTTGACGGTTCTGCGGTTGTAGTTCGACCCGCGCAGGATGGTCGTATTGTCCAGATTGGAAAGCGAGAGGCTAAAACCGCCATTTTCGTTCCCCGACGACAGCGTCAGCGTGTTCGTCCAGGTGCTGCCTTTCCGGTAAAAATCGGTGATCTGATTCCGCACCGGCTGGTACGGTACGGTAATGTTGTCGAACAAAACCTGCGTCATGCCGGGCTGGAATTTCTCTCCGAAACTCCATTGCCCCGACGTTGGGAAGGGCGTTGTCGGACGAACGCCGTTCTCACCCTGACCATATTCGTACTGGTAATCGGTGTAATCCAGGGGCGTGTCGGAGGTAAAGTTGGAGTTGTATTCCAGACCAATGCCGTTGCCGCTGCCCCGGGTTTTGGTCGTGATCATGATCACACCGTCTTTGGCGCGCGACCCGTACAAAGCCGAAGCAGCCGCCCCCTTCAAAACCGTCATGGTTTCGATGTTGTCGGGGTTGATGCTGCTCAGGCCATCCCCGCTGTCCGACGTCCGGTTGCTGCCCCGGTCCGATACGTCGCCCCGCGCCCCGTAGTTCGTGTTGTCGATCGGCACCCCATTGACGACGATCAGGGGCGAGTTGTTGCCGCCAAACGACGACTGCCCGCGAATCCGGATTTTGCTGGTCCCGGCCGGTCCCGAACCCAGCGACGTAATATTGACGCCGGCCATTTTCCCCTGTAAAGCGTTCATGAAGTTCGCCGTCCGGTTGATCGTCATTTCGTCCGAACCCACCGTTGCGGTCGCGTAGCCCAGGCTCTTGGTCTGTTTTTTAATCCCCAGGGCCGTCACTACCACCTCATTCAACGCCTTGCTTTCCGGCGTCAGCGCAATCTGGATGGTGGTTTGATTACCGACGGCCAGTTCTTTGTTCACGTAGCCGACATAACTAAAAACCAATACCGTCGAACCATCCGGCACATCCAGTTGAAACGCCCCACTGGCGTTGGTGGTAGTCCCTTTCTGTGTGCCTTTGATCAGTACATTCACGCCCGGCAAGCCCACGCCGGTTTCGTCGGTCACCTTGCCCGACAGCAGGCGTTTGGGAGCCAGCGTTGCGGCTTTTTCGATGAGATCGACCAGGCCGGGCTCGTACACCGGTGCCGTGCTGGCCGACAGAACCACCTTTCGGCCCACCAGTTCGTAGTTGACCGGCAGCGGTTTGAAATACTTGACCAGCACCTCCTCCAGCGTCGAGTTATTGGCCTGAATGCTGATCTTCTGCCGCTTCTCAATCACCTGCGAGCTGTACACAAATTGCACATCCGTTGCTTTTTCAATATCCGCCAACACCCGTTTTATATCCTGGTTATCAGCGTGTAACGTCAGGCGTCGGCTCAGGTATTCCTGAGCGTTACTCGTGTGGGCATACGACACGCCCACCAGCGATAACATAACCAAACTTTGTGTTAATGAAAACCGCATAAGCTTCAACCAGAGTTGTCCGGCAAGGTGTTTTTTCATAGTTTTGTTAAGGTTGACTAGTTCTGTTTTCGGAACGTTTTTCTCTGAGCGGTTACTTTGGCGAGCGACACTCAGTGAATAGACCGGTTGGCAGTGGCGTTGTCACTGCCAACTTTTTTTTTATTACCCCCAACCCCCTAAAGGGGGCTTTCTAATCCGGATGATTTTAGCCCCCTTTAGGGGGTTGGGGGTAATATATCATCGGTATCCCTTTCGGCTGATGACAATTTGACCATCGGTTATTTCGTAACTCGCCGATGAGGCCTTGCAAAGCAAATCCAGCTTCTCATAGAGCGACTCACTCGACAGGATGGCGGTAATTTTGCTGCTTTGGAATAGCTGCTCGTCGAACTGGATTGGAATTCCGTAGCTCTTTTCGAGTTCGTGCAGAATCACCGGCAGGGGAACTTCATCGTAGACAAACGGACTTTCTTTGGCTCTTTTCGCAATCAGCAGCGGTTTGGCCACCAGCGTTTTGGTCAGATTCCCGTCGCTTTTTTCAAAAATAGCCGCCTGATTCGCGTTCAGAATCAGGCCGTTGACTTCCTTGTTATCCGGGACCTTCTCCGGTTTTTTTTTGTAAACCGACACTTTCCCCGACAACACCTGCACCGTAATTTTCTGATCCAGGTCGAAGGCTTTCACGACGAAACGCGTGCCGAGCACCTGCGTAATCATTTCGCCGGTGTAGACCATAAACGGCTGACGCTGACGCTTGACCGAAAAACTTCCTTCGCCCTGCAAATACACGACGCGGGAATTTCCGGAAAACTGGGACGGATACCGAAGGCGGCTTTTGGGACTCAGCAACACCTCCGAACTATCGTTGAGCACCACCCGCAACAGTTGTTGGGAATCGTTGGTGGTTTCCACCAACTGAATGGCGGAGTTAACCGACAACTGAGCAACCCTTTGTTCCGGCTTTTTATCGAAAAAATACCAGCCAAATCCCATCACAGCCACGAAAACGGCAGCAATCGCCGGGAGCCAGCGAACCGGATTATCAGGTCGTCTTTTGTCCCGCTCCGGCTCCAGAACCGCATACCGTTTGGGTGTATACGCACCGGCGTTGTCAATGAACGCTTCCGTCTCTTTGCGGATCTCGGCTTCACTAAGTCGCTCGGGAGCCACGTTGGCAGCCCGGATGAACTGCTCGGCCTGCTGGAAGGCCGTCTGTTTTCCGGGATAACTTTTCAGAAAAGCGCGCCAGAACTCATCCCGCTTACCACGACCCCGCACCCAGTCCTGGAAATCTTCGTCCCGAATAAAATCCTCCACGGTATAGGTTTCGTAGTTTTTCATAAGTGTAGCGGTATTCAGTATACCATAAACTGAGCTAACAGCAACCCGATGCATTGCACGGTCCAGTTTTTCCGCAGGCTGGTCAGGGATTTCTGGAGCAGATTATAGACGGATTGGCGGCCCAGGTGCATCACATCCGCAATTTGTTCGAAACTCAGGTTCTGGTAAAACCGCAGATAGATCAGTTCCTTCTGGCGGTCGGGCAGGTGATTGATCACACGCTCCAGTTTGCGAATCTGGTAGACCTCGTTTTCTTCTTCGATCCACTGGACATCGGCCGCAAACTCGACCGAAAACGCGTATTCGTCCGAAAGCGTGGATTGGTGTGTGGTGTGTTTCCGGGAAAGCTCCCGCAGGACGCGGGTTTTGAGCACCACGAGCAGATAGGCCCGGACGTTGTCGACCGAACAAACGGAATCCTGCCGTTTCCACAGATTGAGGAACAACTCCTGAATGCAGTCTTTCACAAACTCCCGGTCGGCATGCAGCCGCATTCCCCAGTGAAAGAGGTCGGCATAATAGCTCTGCATGATCTTCGCGAGCGCATACATATCCCCCGCCCGGTATTCCTGCCACAGTTGTTGTGCTTCTTCCGAAGGTAGCCGTCTACTCATAGTTTCAGGTGCTATACCTGCAAGAGCCTCTTTTTCAGGAAACCTAACCTCTGTTTTAAGATTATTTTTTTAAAAAATTAGAGAATACCGATAATTAAAATATCAAATGATAAATATTGAATCAGTAGTGTACGAAGGATGCATTTTTTTCCACCCTCTTTGGCTGTTGGCGTAGCACGATCTTTAGAATGGTTCTTTCTGATACTATAATGCGAATGAGGGGTGGTTGGCCGCGTAGCGGACGGATGTTTGTAACGAAAAGACTACCCGGTTCCTCCCGCGTGCCTTTGGGTACGCAACAGGCAGGTGCAGGTGATTGCGTACCCAAAGGCACGCGGGCTTTCTTGATGGCACACTGTGGCTACAAACATCCGTCCGCTACGCGGCCAACCACCCCTCATTTGCGTTAGCATCGACAAGAGTCTGCAAAAATCGTGACCAAAAAAGGGAAGGAAAAACGGTTTACCAATCATTTTAAATCCTTCGTACAGTACTGATATTGAATGCCAAATGATAAGGTAGTGTAGCCGACCAGCCTTTATCATTTGGCATTCGATATTTATCATTTGATATTCAATATCGATGCGCAACGCGGTAGACAATTGCTTTTTATTCATACCGTTTATAACCCTGAATAGCATGCATTCACAGCCTTCCCATCCGCTGGCGTTGCCGGTTGGCACCACCCTCGAACGGTACATCTTGAACCGGCAGTATGCGCCAACGATGGTGAAAAATCTGCGGAGTTTGTTTTGAAAGAGAGTAAAGAGGGGAGACAAGAGAATAGAGATTAATCCGCGTCTCTATTCTCTTGTCTCCCCTCTATTGTCCCAACTTAAAATTTCACGAAAACATAACTTCGGAAAAGGCCGGAATTCGGGGATTCGGAGGAACTTCGGCCCGTGATATTCGAACGGACAACTTCTCCCTCAACTTTCGATTTTATGGCTACTTCCGATTTTTCTGCTTTGCCAACGGCCGACGAGTTCGTGTCCCGGCTGGACGATTTCCGTGATACAATTAAAGGCGCTATTGTGCAGGTGGTGACGGAGTTGGGCGACGATGCCGATGCGTCCGATTTCGATCTGCGGTTTCTTCCGCTGACCCTCACCGAATCCGACCTGGAAATAACGGCCATCACCCTGAACGACGACGAAAGCGATCCACTGACGCTGAGTTTCAGCGACGACAGCGACGTTGAACTGGACGAACTTTCTACGGATGATCTGGTCAGTCTGTATCAGGTGATGCGGGATGCCGCCGACGAGAGCATGGATGAGGACGATGACTAGGTCAGCCCATTCTAACGGTTAAGTAACGCAAAACTTCATACATACTAGGATAAATCGTACAGACCCCGGCTCGTGTCGGGGTTTTGTATGACCGGAAAACCGGATGCTAAACCGGGCCGGAAATGTAGAAACTGTGCGATTTGAGAACCAGGGTGGTTTCGCGGAAGTGTTCCTCAAACAGATCCTGAAGCTCGTGGACGAACTGAATGTACCGGCGTGACTTGACGCACAGCCAGCAGTTCATCCCGGCTACCAGGCGCGCATTTTCGAAGTTCCACACGTTCGCGGCTTTATCGGGTTCAAATCCGAAGGCCAGCAGCCACGGTTTGGTCAGTTTGATCGGCTGGGGTTCATTCGGCGGCTGGAGCTCTTTGATGTGTTTTTCAGTCAATAAAACCGGTTCTTTCTGAACAACATAGTATCGATTGGGCTTCAGGGGTGTCATCATTGTGCTGGTGGTGTTTACCACTCTACGCAAATCGGTAACACAATATTGTTTTTGACCCCGAATTGATCGAGAACTCTTAGCTACCGGGAATTAGGCACGGTTGTTACGTTCTGCCGCGCTTTTGCCCCCCAGCCCGGCGGCTTCGGGAAGAACAGCGACACGATAAAACCGCTGCAAGCGTAGGCTTTAAAAGGATTTAGGGTACATTTGGGAGTATTCCGACAGCCTAATTTCCCGACAAATGAATGCAAAACGGCTCCTGCTCCCGCTGTTTTTTCTCCTGACCACACTCCCGGCGGTTTCACAAAAAGCCTTGCCCCAGGCCCAGCGACTCCAGTGGTGGCAGCAGGACCGCTTCGGTATGTTTATCCATTGGGGACCGGCGACGCTGACGGGTAAAGAGATTAGCTGGTCACGGGCGGGTTACGGCAAAAGTCGGTACGATTCGCTGTATCTGCGGTTTAATCCCACCCAATTCAATCCGAAAGAATGGGTGCACCTGGCGAAAGCCAGCGGCCTGAAATACGTCGTTCTGACCGCCAAACACCACGACGGTTTCTGTTTGTGGAACACCAAAACCATTCCCTACAACATCATGTCGTCGCCGTTTGGGCGGGACGTTTGCAAGGAACTGGCCGATGCCGTTCACGAAGCCGGGCTTGAGTTGGGTTGGTATTTTTCGCCCGGCGACTGGAAAGACCCCGACTGCCGCAATCCTGACCGGGAGCGGAACAGCGTATTTGAAACCCGGATGTTGCAGCAACTTACTGAACTGTTGACCAACTACGGTAAAATCAGCCTGTTGTGGATCGATTACGACGGCTGGCCCTGCCCGACCGATCCGAAAAATGTGTATGAGCTGGCGCATCGCCTGCAACCCGGCATTATCCTCGACAACCGGCTCGAAGCCTTCAACCCCGACGAGTCGCACGGCCAGCCGGGCCGCTACGGCGATTATGTTACGCCTGAGGGTTTCGTGGCCGGATATGGCCGTGTTCCCTGGGAAACCTGCACGAATTTAGGCCACCAGTGGGCGTGGCGGTTTGAAGACAAACCGCGTGCTGCCAAAGAGGTCGTGCATACGTTGCTGCGGTGTGTAGGCGGCAATGGTAACTTACTGCTCAATGTCGGCCCCGATAGTCTGGGGCAGATTCCACCCCTGTTTGCCAGTCGTTTGCGGGAAGTCGGGGCCTGGATCAATCCCCGGCAAGTTGCTATTTACGGCACCAAAGGCGGTCCCTACACCCCCGCGCCGGAGTACGTCTGCACGCAAAAAGACAACCGGATTTTTCTGCACCTGCTGGCGGGAACCACCAGTGAAATGGTGTTACCACCCCTGCCCGCGACGATCAAACAGGCCGCTCTGCTCAATGGCACGAAGCTGACTTTTTCGCAAAATAAAGAGCAGGTACGGCTGATCGTGCCAGTTTCAGCGCGCGACTCCATTGCGACGATGATCACCCTGACCCTCGACCGCCCGGCTGCGCAACTGGCTCCCATACTGCCGTTTTCGAAAACCGGGTCGCTGGCCTATGGCAAAAAACCGTCGGCTTCGAGCGCGGTGGGGCCGTTTCTGCACGATGCGGGAGCCGCTTTCGACGATAACAAGGCCACCTACTGGAAGCTCGGCCGTAGAAGCGACGCCAATTTTGAGGCTAATTACGGAAAACCGCTTCACTATCAGACGAAAGAAGCCCAGTCTCACTATGAAAGCACCGGCTGGCTGCAGGTTGATTTAGGGAAACCGCAACCCGTTGGGCAAATCGTGCTTCAGGAATTTCAGCGAAAAAACAACCCGGAGCTGATCCCGAAAATCAGCCGGTTCAGCGTGCAGTATCAAAAAGGCAACGACTGGGTAACGCTGGCGACGGGCCGGGAGATGGGCGACGAATGGCGACAGGAAATTCCGCCCGTTACGGCGCAGCGGTTTCGGTTGGTCATTCTCGAATCATCGGGCAGCATCGGGGTTAGTGAATTCCAGTTGTTATCGCCCAGATAGTCAATCAATTACACCCGGCGCGTTAGTTCTTAAGTCGTCCGGATTTTTCTTCCAGCGCCAGCCGGATGAGATCGACCGTATTTTTGACGCCCACTTTTTTCAGAATGCTGGCGCGCTGGTTGGCCACGGTATTCGTGCTGATATCGAATTTTTTGGCGATTTCCTGGCTGTTCATCCCTTCCGTTAAACAGGTCAGGATCTGGGCTTCCCGCGAGCTAACCTTGTTCCAGATGGACGAGCGGTTTTTGGAACCCTGGCTGTGGTCTTCTTTTAGGGTGGCGGTTTCGGGCACCACCCAATGTCTGATAATCACCGTCGAAGCACTCGGTGGATAATACAATTCGCCGTCGACCACGGCCCGAACCGCCCGCAGAATTTCTTCGCGATCGGTATCTTTCTGCAAATAACCGGCGGCTCCGTACTGCACTGATTTCAGAATGTAATCCTTGTTGTTGTGCATACTGAACATCAGAATCCGGATTTTGGGATACTGCTGCGTTATGATCTGCAGGGCTTCGATCCCCGACATGCGGGGCATGGTGATGTCCAGAAACAACACATCCGGCTTCACCACCGGAATCAGATCGATGGCTTCGTCGCCGTCGGGGGCTTCGCCAACCACCTCAATATCAACTTCATCTTCCAGCAAGGTCCGAACCCCTTTTCGTACCACAGAATGGTCGTCGGCAACAAGAATTCGTATCGGCATCATCCGTTCGTAGTGTCTGGTAAAGTGACGGTAACTTTCGTTCCTTTTTTCAATTTCGACGTAATCGTCAGGTCGCCGTTCATCAACCGAGCCCGGGTGCGCATGTTTTCCAGGCCATTGATGGGCTGAATTCCTTTTTCGTATTTCGGAGTCGATTTCACGGAAAATCCCTTTCCGTTATCTTCCACCGCCAAAACAATTTTGGGCGCTCGTTGCCAGCTAATCCGGATTTTCTGAGCCTGCGCGTGCTTGATGGCGTTGTTCAGAGCTTCCTGTGCAATCCGATACAGGCCAATTTCTACCGCTGGCGGTAGCCTGCTCTCGTCACGATCCCCTTCAAAGATAACCTCAATTCCGGATGATCGGGTGGTTTGTTCTGCTAATAATTGCAAGGTTGCGCCCAAACCGAAGTCGCCCAGCACCGACGGCATCAGGTTGTGCGAGGTCTGGCGGGTTGTCTGAATAACGTCATAAATCAGCTCGCACAATTCCTCGAACCGCTGCCGGTGTTTGGGTTCCGGAAAAGGAATGACCTTCAGCTTTTCCGCGTGCAGTTTCAGGCCAGTCAGCATTTGCCCGATGCCGTCGTGCAGCTCGCGCGCAAACCGCCGTCGTTCTTCTTCCTGCCCTTCCAGCAGGCCCGCCGACCGCACGGTTTCCTCGGCAATCTGCAATCGGTATTTTTCTTCGGTAGCCCGCAGAAGTTCCCGCTGGGTTTTAACCAACTGCTGGTTAGCCACTTCCAGATCCGTGTTGGCCACCGCCAGGCTTTCGTTCACCGCCCGCAACGCATCGTCCGATTGGGTCAGTTTCCGAATCACATTTTTGGTATGCGTCACCACTGGCCGGAAAATCAACAGCCCTTCGATCAGCAGCGTCAGCAGGGTCGCCACCGTCAGCACCCACTCTATCTGCTCAAGCGACCGAACCCGTTCGAAGCTTTCTTTATCGAACTGAAACACGATGGCATTCATCTGATTCAGAAAAGAAGGCTCGTCGCGCAGAATAACCTGCAGAGCGGTTTTCTTCTGCTCCGGCGTTGCCGAAGCGACATCGATCCGCACCAGGCTTTGGTACATGGACTGAAAAACCGGCTCAATTTCTGCGAACATCTGGTCGAGCTGGCGGCTTTTTCGCACCACATACGCCTTTTCCATCCGCAAATCACCATTTCGCAACTGAATGTGGCTCTGGCTCCAGGTGTGCAGCAGCGCCGAAAACGAGGTCGTATCGGCCGTCGGCGTTCCCATGATCCGGAGTAGCGCCAGTTTTGTCAGTCGCTGGCTCAACATGCGTTGCCGACCCGCCACGTTCACCACCCGGCTGTCGTCGTAGTGGTCGCTCAGCGTCTGGCGGATAAACAGCAGCCCGCTCAGCGATAACACGGCAATGCACGTTAACGCCAGGACGTAAAACCGGGTTAACCGGCGGGCTACCTGCTCATCGAGTTGATTCATTCGGTCTCTATTCTACCCCAATATACACCATTCCGTTGGTCACTTTCACCGGAAAGGTCATAATCTGGTAGCCATCATCATTCAGGCACTGCCCCGTCTGGAGCGAAAAGGTCTTTTTGTGGAACGGACAGGCCACTTTCGGCTCGTCGCCCTGGCTGCCGATCATGCCCCGCGACAGGGCCATCTGCTGGCGGTGCGGACATTCGTTGTCCGTTGCATACCACTCGCCCCGGCGCGCAAAATTGTAAATGGCGATCTGGTGACCGTTGATCAGGACACAAGCTCCCCCATCAGCCGGAACATCCTCGGCCCGGCAGGCCAGATACCACGTAAGTTCTTCTTTTTCAGCTAATAAAGTTTCCATGATTTTTTTGCGTCTGCAGAAAATAAAACGACAATGATTTGTTCATAGCCCACGGTTTCAACCGTGGGCTGGTAAATCCAATAAATCCACCGGGTATTACTTCCATTCCTTCGCCCGTTTCATCTCCCGCAGGGATTCGAATTCTACTGTTGGATCTTTTTGTTCAGGAACGTTGACGAAGTGGGCAAACCGCTTGCGGAGTTCGGGGTTGTCGACCACTTCTTTCCATTCGCATTTGAAGGTGTCGACCAGCAACTGCATCTCGCGCTCCAGATCGGCGGCAATGCCCAGCACATCGTCCACCACCACGGCTTTCAGGTAGGTCATGCCGCCTTCCATTTTGTTCATCCAGGTGGCGGTGCGCGTCAGCGGGTCGGCGGTTTTGATGTAAAACATCAGGAACCGGTCAATGTAGCGGATGCAGGTTTCCTTATCCACGTCCGAAGCCAGCAACTGCGCGTGCTGCGGTTTGGAGCCGCCATTGCCACCGACGTACAGATTCCAGCCTTTTTCGGTGGCGATAATGCCAAAATCCTTGCTTTGCGCTTCGGCACATTCTCGGATACAGCCCGACACGCCCGACTTGATTTTGTGCGGAGAACGAACGCCCTTGTACCGGTCTTCCACTTCGATGGCAAACGACACCGAATCCTGCACACCGAATCGGCACCAGGTGCTGCCGACGCAGCTTTTCACCGTCCGCAGGGATTTCCCGTAGGCGTGGCCGCTTTCAAAACCGGCGTTGATCAGTTCTTCCCAGATCAGGGGCAGATCGCCGACGTGGGCACCGAAAAGGTCGATACGCTGTCCGCCGGTTATTTTGGTATACAACCCGTATTTTTTGGCCACCTGACCAATCACGATCAGTTTGTCGGGCGTAATTTCGCCCCCCGGAATGCGCGGCACGACCGAATAGGTGCCGCCTTTCTGGATGTTCGCCAAAAACCGGTCGTTGGAGTCCTGAATGGTGGCGCGGCCTTTTTCGAGAATATTTTCGTTCCACAAACTCGCCAGAATCGACGCCACCGCCGGTTTACAAACCTCGCAGCCGTCGCCTTTTCCAAACGTGTCCAGCACGTCATCAAACGTTTTCAGGCTGTTCATTTTCACCAGATCCAGCAGTTCCTGGCGAGTGTAGTCGATGTGTTCGCAAAGCACATTCCGGACATAATGCCCCTGCTGTTTCTGGACGCCCTGAATCAAATCTTTCACCAACGGCGTACAACCACCACAACCCGTGCAGGCTTTCGTGGCTTTCTTGAGGGAATCGATGGTCGTGTGGCCGTTTTCACCGATTTCGTGGCACAGCATCGCCTTGGTAATGGCTTCGCAGGAACAGATCAGCGCATCGTCGGGCAAACCCATGACGCCTGCTCCCGCTTCTTCGCCCCCGCGCGAACCCAGGATCAGGTCTTCCGGATCGGGCGGCAGGATGGTTCTATTCTTGCAGGTTTGCAGCAGCATGTTATACTGATCGGCATCGCCCACCAGAATACCGCCCAGCAGCGTTTTGCCATCGGCCGAAATATTGATGCGTTTGTAAACACCTTTGGCTTTGTTTTCGTAGGCGATGGTCCGGCAGGACGGTTCGGCAATGAACGGATCACCAAACGAAGCCACATCGGTGCCGATCAGCTTCAATTTGGTCGACATGTCGAACGGTTTGAACTCCTTCTCCTCGCCCATCAACCGGGACGCCACCACCTCCGCCATTTCGTAACCCGGAGCCACCAGGCCGTAGATCATGTGGTGAACGACGGCGCATTCGCCAATGGCAAAAACCGATGGATCGGAGGTTTGCAGGGAATTATCGACCACAATGCCCCCGCGCGGGTGCGTATCCAAACCGGTCGCTTTCGCCAGTTCGTCGCGCGGACGAATCCCGGCGGAGATAATCAGCATATCGACATCCAGCGTGCTGCCATCGGCAAACTGGATTCCTTTGATGGTGTCTTCGCCCGTAATTTCCTGGGTACTCTTGGAGAGGTGGATGTTCAGGCCCAGCGATTCCAACTGGCGTTGCAGAATACCCGAGCCCGCGTCGTCGATTTGCCGGGGCATCAGGCGGGGCGCAAACTCAATCACGTGGGCTGTCTCCAGACCCAGATCGAGCAGGGCTTTGGCGGCTTCCAGACCCAGTAAACCGCCCCCCATCACCGCTCCTTTTCGCGCTCTGCGCGCATACGATTGAATGAGGTCCAGATCTTCGATGGTGCGGTACACGAATACCCCGTCTTTTTCGACGCCGGCTACGGGTGGCACAAACGCGCCGGAGCCGGTGGCCAGGATCAGATAGTCATAGGGTACTACCATTCCGTGGTGCGAACGGACTTCCTTCCGCTCCCGGTCGATGTCCACCACCGGATCGGTCAAATACAGTTGGATACCGTTTTCGGCATACCACGATTCGGGTGCCATCGTGAGGTCTTCGGCCGTTTTTCCATCGAAATAGGCACTCAAATGCACGCGATCGTAGGCCGCCCGCGGTTCTTCCCCAAAAACCGTCAGGGTAAACTGCACCCCGTTTTTTTGTTTGGCTACTAATTTTTCACAGAATTTGTAGCCCACCATGCCATTGCCTACGACGACGACATGTCTCATTTTGTTTGCGTTCATAGTTATTAGTAACTATAGTTATAAAACAAACCCGTTTATTTTTTGTACTATTTCAGTAAAATTCCCCAATCACTCCTGAAATACTACGATTCAAAATTAAACTGATTTTTCTCAATTTCCTATATTTTTATTCGGTTACACCTAAATTTTAATCCTATTTTTATTGAATTCACTTGTTTTTCCAAATTATGTCTTTAATTTTGAACCAATAATTTAATAGTTATCAAATACTAACAATAGTACATTTTAACTATTCACCACTACTAAACACCAAAGCGATGAAGCCAAAGCTTACACTCGTGGGGGCGGGTCCCGGCGACGGCGAATTGATCACCTTGAAAGGGATCAGGGCGCTTCAGAAAGCAGACGTTGTGCTGTACGACGATCTGGCCAATGACTCCTTACTGGATTTTGCACCCGAACACGCGCTGAAAACCTACGTGGGGAAACGGGCGGGGAAGGCATCGTTTACGCAGGAGGAAATCAACGGTTTGATTGTGCGGATGGCGCAGGAACACGGCCACGTGGTTCGGCTGAAAGGTGGTGATTCCTACGTATTCGGACGCGGATACGAGGAATACGAACACGTCCGGCAGTACGGTATTCCGTGCGATGTCGTTCCCGGCGTTTCCAGTTGCATTGCGGTTCCGGCTTCGCAGGGCATTCCGGTTACCTCCCGCGGGGTCAGTGAAAGTTTCTGGGTTATCACCGGCACCACGCGCCACGGCGAACTGTCCGACGATCTGCGGCTGGCGGTTCAGTCGAAAGCGACGGTGGTGGTGTTGATGGGCGTGAATAAACTGGCGGAGATCTGCGCACTCTACTGCCAGGCCGGTCGGGGACATGTCCCGATGGCGGTTATTCAGAACGGGACCCGCATCAACGAACAGAGTGTGGTGGGTCAGGTCTGGAAAATGCCTCATCTCGTAGCAGAGCATGGCGTGGGGGCGCCGGCTGTGCTGGTGATCGGCGAAGTGGTTGCCCTGCATCCGGCCTACCTGGCCGAATGCCTGCGCAGCCTGTCGGTCGCCGGTTGAAACAAAAAAGCCGATCCGGTGTGGGGGCACCTTTGGATCGGCCAAAACTGGGTTTGTCTATGTAAAACACAAACGGTTCAAAGAAAATGAAAAAACCGACATAAAGCAAATCGCTTCATTTCGCCTTATCGGGTCCGGACGACCAGACGAATCGAGTCGTCACCCGTAAGGCCTGTCCTTTCAGAGGGTTGCCTTTCTCTTACCCGCTTCGGGTATTCTGCTTACTTTTTGCACCGGCCGCTTCTTTTCTTTCAACCCACGTATGCCATGAAACGCTACTTCATGCGGTTAGGGCTTCTATGCCTGCTGCTGACTATTTTCCACACACAACTCCGGGCGCAGGTTTCGCTGACCGGCCAGCTTCGTACCCGTACGGAACTGCGCGACGGTTTCGGCAATCTGGCACCCAAAAACAGCCGGGCGGCCGCTTTCACGTCGCAACGCACCCGGCTCACATTCGGTTATAAATGGGATCGCGTTCTTTTTAACGTTTCCGTGCAGGACGTCCGGGTGTGGGGCCAGGATGCTTCCAGTATCAACAGCACCGACGGAAACCGGCTGATGATCCACGAAGCCTGGGCCGATCTGACGCTCATCAATGCCGCCGATAGCACGCTGAAATTCAAGCCCATCGACAGGTTATCGCTAAAAATCGGACGTCAGGAACTGGTGTATGACGACGTCCGCTTGCTGGGCAATCTCGACTGGCTCCAGCAGGCCCGCCGGTTCGATGCCGCCATCCTGAAAGCCCAACACCATGGCTGGGCGCTGGATCTGGGCGTCGGCTTTAACCAGAATTCCGATGCGTTTGGAAACACCGGCACCTATTATACACCCGCCAATGCACCAGCGTCGGCACTTTCCAACAAAAACGTTTCGCTGGCGATTCCGGGCGGTTTTTTGCCCACCGTCGGAAAAGGCGGGGCGCCGGTGGTGGCCAACGCGGTCAGCACCAATGGCCAGAATCAGCAGTTCAAGGCGTTTCAGATGGCGTATCTGACGCGGAAATTTAACGGGACTAAATTCTCGGCTTTGGTCTTTAAAGACGATTTCTCAAAATACCGCATCGACTCTCTGGGCAGTGTTTCAACGGGCTACGTATATGGCCGACGTTATGATGTTCCGGGCGTTCATTCCCGGCTGACGTACGGAGCGATGTTGACAGGACAGGTCACGGTTTCGGCCGCAAAAACCGGTCAGATTTTGTGGCAGGCTTTCGGGTATTTGCAAAGTGGCAGAGATCGCGACGGTTTGCGCATCCGGAACGCCTATCACTACGGTGCCAATGTAACGTTCCAGAAAGGTCTGCTGAGTGTTACTCCCGGTTATGAAGTTCTTTCCGGCACCAATGCCGCAACGGCAAAAACGGGAGAAACCGGTCGCTTCGATCCGCTGTATGGCACACCGCACAAACACTGGGGCTACATGGATTATTTCTACGTGGGCACCGGCGCACCGGTCGGCGGTTTGAAAGATGCGTTTCTGAAGTTCAAATACGCCGGAAAACGCCTGACGACGGGCCTTGACGTGCATTATTTTGCCCTGGCGGCAACCACGTTTAACAAAATGCCCGATGCGGCATCCGGCGCAAAACTCGATTCGAAACTGGGCATGGAGTTCGACTTTACGGCCACCTACAGCCTGAACAAATTCACGAGCCTGGAAGCTGGATACGCCTTGATGCGCGGCACGAATTCGCTGGAATATACGAAGCAAAACACCATGAATCAGAAAGATAAACTGGGAACCTGGGCGTATTTGATGATCAACATCCGCCCCACTTTCCTCTAATCATAAACCGAAAAAGCCATGAACGCACACGTAAATAAACCGCTCGAAACGCTGCCCGTATTCAGTTTCTCAGGCATTCAGATGAAGACTTTTCACATCACCTGGATGACGTTTTTTGTCTGCTTTTTCGGCTGGTTCGGTCTGGCCCCGCTGATGCCCGCCATCCGCGCCGATCTGGGACTGACGAAGCCCGAAGTTGGTAACACGATCATTGCCGCCGTGTCGGCCACCATCTTTGCCCGTCTGGTCGTCGGAAAGCTGTGCGACACCTGGGGGCCGCGTAAAACCTACACGGCTTTGCTCGTGCTGGGCGCGTTTCCGGTCATGTTCGTCGGCCTGGCCCACGACTACACCACGTTTTTGCTGTTCCGTCTGGCGATTGGCGTCATTGGTGCCTCGTTTGTCATCACGCAGTTTCATACGTCGGTCATGTTTGCCCCCAAAATCAAGGGAACGGCCAATGCCGTGGCCGGGGGCTGGGGGAACCTGGGCGGGGGCATCACGCAACTCGCCATGCCGGTGATTATGGCGACGATTATCGGTTTTGGCTACACCAAGCCTGAAGCCTGGCGGCTGGCGATGATTTTCCCGGGCGTCCTGATGCTCATCATGGCGTTTGTTTATTTCCGCTACACGAAAGACACACCGAACGGCAACTACGACGAGATTCAGCGTACGACGGTGAAAGGCGAGAAAATAAGCTTCTGGAAAGCCTGCGCCGACATCCGCGTCTGGGCTTTGTCGCTGGCGTATGCCTGCTGCTTCGGGATGGAAATCACCTTCGATGGGGTGGCGTCGCTCTACTTTTTCGACAATTTCGATATGAAAGAAACCGAAGCCGGTTTCTGGGCCATGCTGTTCGGGTTCATGAACATTTTTGCCCGCGCCCTCGGCGGAATCGTCGCCGACAAAGTGGGAAATCAATACGGTATGCGCGGCAAAGGGCTGCTACTGGCCGGTTTGCTGCTGATGGAAGGCGTCGGCATTGCACTCTTCGCACAGTCGGGTAGCCTGTCGATGGCCATTATTTCCATGATCACCTTCGCACTATTTCTGAAAATGGCCAACGGCAGCACCTACGCCATCGTGCCGTTTGTCAATCCAAAAGCCGTTGGGGTCATTTCGGGGGTTGTCGGTGCCGGTGGTAACATTGGCGGTATGCTGATGGGCTTCCTGTTCAAATCGCAATCCATCAGCTACGGACAGGCCTTCCTCTACATCGGTGGAATTGTCGCAGCGACCGGCCTGTTGCTGTTCCTCGTCAACTTCGGCAAAACCGCCGTCGTAAAAACCGCCGAAACTGAATTGCAAACGGCGTAATAAAAGGAGGAAAGGAGGAAGGAATTAAAGGATAAAGGGAAAAGGCAACTTTGCTCAACTCTTCCCTTTATCCCCTCCTCCCTTCCTCCTCTCCTTCCATTAATTCCTCAAATCATGACTCATCAAACTACCTGTTGCTACTGTGGTGTTGGCTGTGGAATCGTGGTCAAACAGGAGCAGAACGGACGGCTGACGATTGAAGGAGATAAAAGCCATCCTTCCAACCGCGGCATGCTGTGTTCGAAAGGGATGAATCTGCACTATACGGTAATGGATCAGTCGGATCGGTTACTGTATCCGCAGATGCGACTCAACCGGTCGATGCCGCTGCAACGGGTGGGCTGGGATGCCGCGCTGGAACGTACGGCTGCGGTTTTTAAGACCTTCATTCAAAAGTACGGGCCGGATTCGGTAGCGTTTTATGTGTCAGGGCAGTGTCTGACGGAAGAATATTATCTGGTCAACAAGCTGATCAAAGGCTTTATTGGCTCCAACAACATCGATACCAATTCCCGCCTGTGCATGAGTTCCGCGGTGGTGGGCTACAAACTGTCACTCGGGGAAGATTCCGTGCCGGTTTGCTACGACGACATCGAGGAAGCCGACGTTTTTCTGGTGCAGGGTGCTAATCCCGCCTGGTGTCATCCCATTCTCTGGCGACGGATCGAAGCGCACAAAGCTGCCAATCCACACGTCAAAATCATTTGCGTCGATCCCCGAAAAACCGATACTGCCCGTTCGTCGGATCTCCATTTGCCCATTCGCCCCGGCACCGACATTGTGCTGAACAACGCGATTGGCCGGGTACTGATCGAGAACGGCGACATTGACATCGACTTTATCACCAATCATGCCGATGGGTTTGCGGCCTATCGCGATCAGGTGATGCAGCGCACGATTGAGGAAGCCGCCGATCTTTGCGGTATTTCGTCCGAAGGCATTCGGCAGGCGGCCGACTGGATTGGCCGCTCGAAGGGCTTTCTATCGCTGTGGACGATGGGCCTGAACCAGTCGGTGATTGGTGTGAACAAAAACCTGTCGCTCATCAATTTACACCTGATTACGGGTCGGATTGGCAAACCGGGTAACGGGCCTTTTTCGCTGACGGGACAACCGAACGCAATGGGTGGCCGCGAAACCGGCGGCTTGGCCAACATCCTTCCCGCCCACCGCGACGTGATGAATGCAGCCCACCGCGCCGAGGTGGAAGCTTTCTGGAAGAGTCCGGTCAAGATTGCGCCCAAACCCGGCCTGACCGCTACTGAGATGTTCGAAGCGCTGGCCGACGATAAGTTGAAAGCCATCTGGATCATCAATACGAATCCGCTGGTGAGTATGCCGGATGTCAATGCCGCTGAACTGGCCTTGAAAAAAGCCCGGTTTGTGGTTGTGCAGGATGTTTCGAACCGCGCGGATACCGTTGGCTTTGCCGATGTCGTGCTGCCCGCTGCGGCCTGGCTCGAAAAAGACGGAACGATGACCAACGCCGAACGGCGGATTGCGTACCTGCCCAAAGTAATCGACGCCCCCGGCGAAGCCTTACCGGATTCGGAAATTCTCTGGCGGTTTGCGCAGAAAATGGGTTTTGGCAAATCGTTTAATTATGCGAATTGCTCGGAAGTCTATGACGAATACACCCAACTCACGGCCGGAACGAACGTCGATGTAACGGGCGTGAGTTATGAACTGCTGAAGAAATACCGGACGATTCAGTGGCCGTTTTCGGAGAAGAATGCCCCTAAATCCCCTAAAGGGGACTTGGACGCAGCCAAACCAGATGCAGAAGTCCCCTTTAGGGGATTTAGGGGCGAAACCGGCACCAAACGACTCTTTACCGACCACCGGTTTTATACCGCCAATGGTCGCGCGCAGATTCATGCGGTTCCCGACGAAAACGCGTCGGAACCGACGGACGAAGACTTTCCGCTGGTGCTGACCACGGGGCGCATTCGCGACCAGTGGCATACGATGACCAAAACTGGTCGGGTGGCCAAACTTAATCAGCATAGTCCGCAACCGTTTCTACAAATCCATCCCAACGACGCAAAAGCGCGGGGCATTCAGGAGGGTCAGTTGGTCGAAGTACGGGGTCGGCGGGGCGAGGTGCGTGTCAAGGCCCAGCTCACCGAGGATGTGCGGGCCGGTTTGTGTTTTTTGCCCATGCATTGGGGCAAAATGTTGAAGAGCAATCTGAACCGCGCCAACAACCTGACGAATGCCCTTGTCGATCCCCGTTCGAAAGAACCAGATTTCAAGTTTTCGGCGGTTGAGGTGGTCCCCTACCGCAAACCGGTTGAAAAAATCGTCATTATCGGGGCCGGGTCGGCGGGGTTGGGCTTTATCAATGCCTACCGAACTTTAAATACGGACGATGAGATTCACGTCTTTTCCAAAGAAATTTATCCATTTTACAACCGGGTTTTGCTGCCCGATTACATCAGCGGAGCGCAGTCGTGGGAGCAACTCGTCAAGTTGCGCGAGGACCAGTTCGAAGAAGCCAACATCGTTGTTCACAAGGGGGTTAGCATCGTCCACATCGACCGGAAAGCTAAAGTTCTGATCGACAGCAACGGCGTGGAACACACCTACGACAAACTGCTGCTTGGTACAGGAAGCCGGGCGTTTATGCCACGGGGCGTTCCGAAATTACCGGGCATTTTCAACATGCGGTCACGACTCGATGCCGATTCGCTGCTGCCTTTTCTGAAACAACCGGAAGACGGGGCCGAACCGCACACGGTCATTGTGGGGGGCGGTTTATTGGGTCTGGAACTGGCGGCTTCGCTGCGTCAGATCAACGTTCGGGTGACGGTGATTCAGCGGGCGGGGCGGTTTATGGAACGCCAGATCGATC
This sequence comes from Larkinella punicea, assembly GCF_003334855.1. GTDB lineage: Bacteria > Bacteroidota > Bacteroidia > Cytophagales > Spirosomataceae > Larkinella > Larkinella punicea. The sequence goes on along the minus strand of NZ_QOWE01000040.1, from coordinate 6,550 downwards.
CGCTGGCGAGTGAACTGTTGTATCTGGAACTGAAAGAACGGGGCATCGATGTGTTTTTCAACGAGGAAGTTCAAACGTTTGCCGGAACCAACAAAGTGGAAGGCATTCAATTAAAATCGGGCCATAAAATACCGTGTCAGGTCGTGGTGATCGCCATCGGCACGGAGCCGAACATCGAACTGGCGCGGGAAGCCGGACTTGAGTGCAACCGGGGCGTGGTGGTAAATGACTACCTGCAAACATCGGACCCGGACATTTTTGCCGCGGGCGAACTGGCGCAGTGGAACGGTCAGATGTGGGGCATCACGCTGGCGGCCGAGCAGCAGGCCGAAATAGCCGCCGGTTTCATCGCCGGTGATGTTTCCAAACCGTATCGGGGTAGTGTTTCGATCAGTATTCTCAAAATGGAAGGGCTGCATTTGTGCAGCATTGGAATGGCCGAAACGCCCCCGAATGATTCCAGCTACGAAGAAATCGTTTTCATCGACAAGTCGAAACGGTATTATAAAAAATGCATCGTTCAGGGCGACAAGCTCGTGGGGGCCATTTTGATTGGCGACAAGAACGAATTTGCGGAGTTCCGCGACCTGATTGCCAGGGGAACGGAACTGTCGGAAAAACGCCTGCAACTGCTGCGGGCCAGCAAAACCGTCGACCCGATGGAGGGCAAACTGGTGTGTTCCTGCAACAGCGTGGGTCAGGGCAACCTGGAGCGCGCCATTCAGGCGGGTTGCACCGATTTCCAGCAGTTGTGCCAGAAAACCGGTGCAGGAACCGGCTGCGGTTCGTGTCGCCCGGAAGTGCGGAGCATCCTGGAAAAAATGAGTGAATTAGTGATTGAGTGATTGAGTGGCTCACGCGGTATTTTTCACTCAATCGCTCAATCACTAATCCACTCAATTACTCGTCGTTCATCATTACAATGAGAGATTATTACACCCTCAAAGTCAACCTTCCGGCCGGGATCAGTTCGCCGGGGACGTTGCAGAATCTGTTGTCGCTGGCCCGGAGTGCCAACGTTCGGAATGTTCGTTTTGGTGCCCGGCAGCAGTTGCTCATGACGGTGCATTACGAAGACCTGCGTGCGTTGGAAAAAGAGCTAAAAAAGCATCCGATTTCCTACGAAATCAATACGGATCAGTTTCCCAACATCATCAGTTCCTATTGTGGGGAGGACGTGTTTCGGACGGGCGCGTGGCTGCGGGAGGGCGAATATCACACGGTGCTGGATCAGTTTGATGAGCAGCCCCGATTGAAAATAAACCTGTCGGATTCCAACCAGAGTTTTACGCCCTTTTTTACGGGAAATCTCAATTTTATCGCTTCCCCCGAACCCCATTTCTGGTATTTATACGTCCGTCCGAAGCAGAGTAACACGGTTTTTCGCTGGCCGGAACTCGTCTATACCAACGATCTGGGCCGCCTGGCCAAAGCTGTTGAAACGGCGCTGCTGGACAGCGAATCGGACTTCCGGGATGCGGAAACGCTGCACAAAACCGTCACGAGTCAGGCCAGCTTTATCACCCAACCGGCGACGCAGGAGGTTGAACTGCCGGAGTTTTCGTTGCCGTATTACGAAGGGTTCAACCGCTACAGCGAGCGGTCGTGGCTCGGATTATACCGCCGGGATGAGCAGTTCCCCATCGATTTTCTCCTGGATATTTGCGCGTTATGCCTTAAAACCCGCATCGGCGAAATCTGTGTAACACCCTGGAAATCGCTGATTATTAAAGGAATCGAAGAAAAAGACCGGGGCGCGTGGTCGTATGTACTGGCCAAACACAACATCAACGTGCGCCATGCCGCCAACGAATTGGCGTGGCAAACGGAAGACCACAGTGACGACGGCCTGCAACTGAAAAATTACGTCATCCGGTATTTTGAGAAATACGATATGCGGACGTTCGGGCTGTGTTTTGGCGTACAAACCCGCCCCAAATCGGAGGTATTCGGCTCGGTTCTGGTGCGCAAACGCCCGCTGCTCCGGATCGGTCATCTGGCGCTTTTCAGCGTGTATGATCTGTATTATACCGAGAACTTCAACCCGAATGCCCGGACGTATATCCGGTTCGAGAAAGGACTGCTCAAGCCCTTTTTGCCGTACCAGATCGACCGGTTGTGTCGAAAATTCAGCAACCGCCGTTCGCTCGAAACGGGTAAATCCGTCCGTTTGGAAACGGAAAATTCCGAACCTGCCCCCGTTGCGGCCAATCGATTGTACCAGTGTCCACATTGCTTTACAGTATATGATCCGCAGTACGGTGATGAACGGCGCGGCATTCCGGCTGGCTTGTCGTTCAGCCAGTTACCCAACGACTACTGCTGTTCTACCTGCGATGCCCCCAAAATCGAGTTCCAGGAAGTTCAGTTCGAATTAACCAACCAAATCCAGCATTGACTATGAAACCGCAGGCTGTTGATACCGTATATTTTGCTTTTGAGAACGACTTTGTCGACACATTTCGCTGCATCCCGATGATTGTCCGCTACAAACTCGACACGTGCGGGATCAAGCTGAAACTCCCGGAATGGGTGAAACTGCGGGTCGATGAAAAACGCGAACTGGCGGTCCGCCCGTGTTTTACTGCACCGGAAATCGAACACTACCGCCAGTATTTGATTCATCGGGTGGCCGAGCGTTGCCAGAAAACCGTCAGCGAACTGCCGCCGGTGGAAGCGACCTGGGATATTCTGGGCGAGGTTCCCGGCGAAGTCCAGGAAAAAGCGCGGGAATTCAACTGCGCGCCCCTGACCCTCCGGCAATGGATTCGGCTGGATGTGCTCCAGCGGTTTGCGCTGATCAAGCTCTGCCGGTCGGGTCACGAAGGAAAAAACTTCCCCCGCGCTTTGCGGGAATTTGGGATTGCTACGGCTTAAAACCGGTCATTGCTGCCGATGAGACTGCTTATTTTGTAAACATGGGCAGCGGATTCAGCGGATGTCCGAAGAAGTTCTTCGCCAATTCTTTGGTCAGAAACCAGTGAAACCCCCGATTGGGCAACCGCTCCCGGTTTTTCCGGATCTGGTGCTGATCGGCCCCGAACGTCAACAGGCCCAGCGACACATCGATCCAATCCGCTTTCCGGAAGTTTTCGACGGTTTTCTCGAAGTTGCCGCGATACGGACTGATTTTGTGGTGCCAGTAAATCATCAGCGTAATTTCTTCGATCCACGCTTGTTTCCCGGTTTCAGTCAGGTATTGCCGGGCCTGCGCCACCGAAGGGTCTAAATAATCAATGGTGTGATTGGTCCAGATGCCGATGTCGTGAAAAACGACGGCCAGGGCGTATTTTTCTTCATTGGTTGCATCCCGATCCAGCAAAAGGCAATTCAGAAAAACCCGGTAGACATGGTTGCGGTATTTATCATAATCTGCACCAATGACAGGTTTGAAGATTTGCAGCAAGGCTTCGATGGAGGGATGGGGTTCGTTCATGGATCGGCGGCAGGTTACGCTTTATTCTTTCGCACAGATTGTTTTAAAAGACTTAAAATGTAATCAATATCTTCAAGGTCAGTCAATTTAATTTCATAAGCTCCATTTCCCCAATGTCCAACATTTGAAACATCGCGAGTGACATTTTTTTGATCCTGCAAGTCGCCAATTTTTAAATTCAGGTAAATCTTAAGCCCTTTACCTTGCAATACAACATCGCAGAATATATTATTATCTACCTTAAAGCCAATCGTCTGTTTCTTAGGATGAACGGTGATATTGTCATCCATATTCAGCAATCTATCCTTGACATTCTCGAATAGTTCACGGGTTTCAGAATCCACTTTTTGCAGATGATCTTGCTCCGTATAAACTTTCACTTCTTTACTAACGGCTTCTACCGTATCATCTGAACGGGAAATCGTTTTGATACTTTCTTTTGCAGAAGCCTTTTGTAGTTGTTCAAAAGAAATTGTATCATTTTCAAACTTTTTAACCTCCCAAAGCTCGATAGGTAAGTCTTTAAAATTTATAGCTTCCCGCTGGTAAGTCGTAAAGAAAGGGGCTACAAAAATCACCTTAGATTGTGTCCAGTCAACATCCAGACGCTTCAAACTTTGGTTTTGACTTTCGTTATATTCTAAGATAAAATCTGCTTTATTATTCAGCATTAACGACAAATACGCATAGCCCTGATCAATTACACTAAAGGTTTTATCTCGCTTATATTCAATAATAACAAACGCTTTCGTCTCCGGATCGAAAGCCAGGGTATCAATCCGAAAATTGTTCAGTGCAAATTCAGAGCGTATAAAATTAAGTCGTAATAAGATTTGCAGATTTTGCTCCGTTATACGCTGAATCTCCCGTTCAAATTTGAATGAAACTTCTTTTATATGTTCTAATTGATGTCCTATTTTAAACAATGGCATAGTCGATTGGCTGGTATGGTTACGCTTTATTGTACAGAGAATGCTTACTTGCTACGATGCATTACAGAGCAAAGCACGCAAAAAAAATTGAAACACCTGAAAACTACTTTGTAAAAAGACCATTCCAAAGCCCTTATACCCAAACAATTCATTCATCGTTTTGAAAGTATACCCCCGCTTTTTTGCCCCTCCACAATCTCCCGGATGGCGCGAACCGATTTGTTCCGATAGCCTCTCTTTTTAATTTTCAGTCGGCCAACGGGTCGGAATCAACCCCTCAACTTGTCGTTTTCACCCCTCCTGATTCCGAAAAAAAACCGTCACCTTTGTTCCATACCAAACTCCTATTCAACACCATGGAAAAGCTGGAATATACTATTTTGATCGATGCTCCGCGGGAAACCGTGTGGAATATCCTCTGGAACGATGCGACGTATCCGGTCTGGACGGCGGTTTTTAGTGAGGGTTCACGCGTGGAAACGGATTGGAACGAAGGGAGTAAAGTGTTGTTCCTGGGCGGAGAACACGAAGGAATGATTTCTTCTATTGCCGCCAACCGGCCCAACGAATTGATGTCGTTCAAACACCTGGGTGTTATCAAGAATGGGGTTGAAGATTATGACAGTGAAGCCACCAAATTATGGGCGGGGGCCCACGAAAATTATACCCTCAAAACCGTCGATGGACAAACCGAACTAACAGTGGATCTGGATGTTACGGAACAGGACAAAGCCTACTTTCTGAAGACCTGGCCAACGGCTCTGGACAAAGTAAAAGAACTGGCGGAAAAAGGCGCGTAATCAATCCCACACATACCGCTCATCATAGGCCATACCGTATTTCTGAAAAATCCCCCGGCATTCGTCTTGGAACGTGGTGTTGCCATGGTGCTGGTATTGATTGCTGATGTACCGGACTACGGCATCGACCTGCGACGGATTCACCGAGAACGCGCCATAGCCGTCCTGCCAATAAAAATTCCGGTAGGTGTGGCCTTTCGTCTTCATCCATTTGGACGAGCTTTTCTTCACCTCTTCCAGCAACTTCATGAGGGCGATCTTCTTCGACAGAACGCACAGAATATGCACATGGTCGTAGTAGCCGCCAATTTTTACCGGATTGCATTCCAGTTGTTTGCAAACACCGCCCAGATAGGCATACAATTCGTCTTTCACCTCATCGCCGATGATCGGCTCACGGTATTTGGTGCTGAATACCAGGTGAACATACACCTGGGTTAAGGATTGTGGCATGGTGTACCTGATTTAATGGTTTGCACGATTAAATCATTAGACGATAACCCCTGCAAAAAGTAATGCCCTGAACTCGGATTGGGTTCAGGGCGATTGTGGATCACCTGCCACAAACCTATTATAATCCCATGTTCGGGACGATGACGTGTTCGGGATGATCCCATGTTCGGGGCGATGGCGTATTCGGGATGATCCCATGTTCGGGACGATGACGTGTTCGGGATGATCCCATGTTCGGGATGATGACGTGTTCGGGATGATCCCATGTTCGGGATGATGACGTGTTCGGGATGATCCCATGTTCGGGATGATGACGTGTTCGGGATGATCCCATGTTCGGGATGATGACGTGTTCGGGATGATCCCATGT
>NZ_QOWE01000040.1:0-552 GCF_003334855.1 Larkinella punicea | reverse complement strand
TGATGACGTGTTCGGGATGATCCCATGTTCGGGATGATGACGTGTTCGGGATGATCCCATGTTCGGGATGATGACGTGTTCGGGATGATCCCATGTTCGGGATGATGACGTGTTCGGGATGATCCCATGTTCGGGATGATCCCATGTTCGGGATGATGACGTGTTCGGGATGATGCCACAGGGCGTTGCCCCGTGCTAGTGATGATGCCCTTTCAGGGCGGGATGTGGAATTGTTCGCTGCATCGCGCCCTGAAAGGGCATCATCACTAGCATAGGGCATCGCCCTATGGGTATGGCATGGCACCGACATGACATCGGCATGACACCGACATGGCACCGACATGACATCGGCGTGGCACCGGCATGACATCGACACGGCATCGACATTGCCATTGACATTGACATTAGAGTTTATACCGATTAACGGTTTACTGAACACTTGAACTGGTTAGACGAAAATTGTGTAATCCGCAACAGATTTCCATTATGCGATCCTGAATGCCGGATTTCCAACAGCGAATTCGATCTTTGACAATGCGACAAATTTTGACC
>NZ_QOWE01000004.1:238857-401131 GCF_003334855.1 Larkinella punicea | reverse complement strand
CCGAAGCTAAAACCGACTGACTCTGAATAATTGGTTTATCCATCGCTTTTGAAAATCCAGTAGATCAAAGAACAACAAACTTTTAACTTTTTATCCCGTAAGGCCAAATCCTTCGTACAGTACTGATTCATCATTTTACATTGAGACTTCTTTTCCTCCTTCACTTCTTAATCGTATTATAATACACCTCGAGGTGTTTGTGCATCGCTTTCCGGAACGCTTCCGGTGTTCCGTCCTTGAGAATGTTGAACAGGTCGGCGTGGGAAACCGGGTCGACGAGCACGTAGTTATCTTTCTGGTTGGTCATGGAAGCGAAAACGTGTTCAAAAACCGGGAACAGCAGGCTTTGAAACCGCTGGAACGTCTCATTGCCCGTCATATCGTACAGTTTGCCGTGAAATTCAATCTCATCTTCTTTCGAGAGAACCGGCAGCGTCTTCTGCTTTTCGACAATTTGCTCCAGTTCGTCCAGATCCTTCTGCGTTTTTCGGGCAAATAAAAACTCGGCGATTCCCATTTCCAGAATCAGCCGCAATTCGAAAATATCCTTCTGGTTGCTCTGGCTGAGTATAAACGGATTCAACACTTTTTCGATCCCGGCCAGTAAATCGGGCTGCGACATAATCATGCCGCGCCGGGGCCGGGCTTCAACCATGCCCAACATCCGAAGCCGACTCAGGGCCTCCCGAACCACATTCCGGCTTACGTTCAGTTTCTGAGCAATTTCCAGTTCGTTCGGAAGCGCATCGCCGGGTTTAAAAGCATTCTCCGTAAAGTATTCACGTAGTATATTTTCGACACGATCGGTCATCGAAACACTCTCCAGCGGTTCCAGCAATCCTAATTTACTATTCATGTTTCATTTTTTGGTGCAAATGTAATGCAATGACCCGGTATTTTGGCACTTTTTGAAGTACTATATCTTTTTTGATACAATTTCATTGTAATTAAAATACGACTATTATATTTGTAGGACAAATGTAAAGATAGAATATAATTCGCTCAAAGGCCCTGATTCCATTCCTTTCTTCTATGATTCTAATCATCTACTTCCATGAAGACACTGCCCAAAATCTATTGTAGAGTCCTCGTTCTCTGTTGCTGGCTGGTAATGGGATATGGTGCGAAAGCCCAGGCCCAATCGGTCAGAGGAACCGTTACATCGAGTGCCGACCAGGCCCCGCTTCCTTTTGTTACCGTGGTGGTGAAGGGCACCCAGATCGGGGTTACGACGGATGGGAACGGAAAATTCACGATCAATGCATCCAACGACAAAACGCTGGTCTTTAGTTACATCGGCTACCAGACTAAAGAGGTTGTGGTCGGCAACCAGACAGACGTGAGTGTGGTGCTGGAACCCGATCTGAAAACGCTGAACGAAGTGGTGGTAGTCGGTTACGGTTCCCAATCCCGCGAAACCATAACGACCTCGATTTCCAAGCTGGATAACAAGGTGTTGGAAAACATTCCGTATGCCAATGCCGCTTCGGCCTTGCAGGGAACCTTGCCGGGTGTGCGGGTGCAAACGACGACGGGCCAGCCCGGAGCCGCTCCCCGGGTCATCATCCGGGGCGGAACGTCAATCAACAATCCCGACGGTTCTTCGCCACTCTACATCATCGACGGTGTTATCCGGTCTGATATGAACGACATCAATGCCGACGACATCGAAACCCTGCAAGTCCTGAAAGATGCGTCATCTACTTCCATTTACGGGGCCAGAGGAGCCAATGGGGTGGTGATTATCACGACCAAAAAAGGCAAATCCGGCAAAATGCTGATCACCTTCCGGCAGAATACCACGTTTTCGCAACTCGCCAAACGCTACAATATGATGTCGGCCCGCGACTACGTATACTATGGTCGGTTAGGGGTGCTGAACTCGGCCAAGAAGATTCCGGAACGCATGAACGTGCTGACCCTCGCCAACAGTTTCGGTACCGGAAACGATCTGTCCAACCGTACCTATTCGACGGTTCAGTACCTCACGCCCCAGAATCAGTACAAACTGGGCGAAGGCTGGGAAAGTATTGCCGACCCCGCCGATCCGACCAAAACCCTGATTTTCAAGAATACCGACTGGCAGGATGTGTTGTTCCAAACCGGTATCTCCCAAAACTATTACCTGGGCGCCATGGGCGGCACTGACAAAGGAAGTTACAACCTGGGCGTCGGCTACCTCAAGTCACAGGGCATTGCCATCAATACGGATTTTCGGCGGTTCACCTTTGATTTCAGCGGTGACCTGAAGATTCGGGAAAAGCTGAAAGTCAATGCGTTTACCAACTTTACCAATTCGGGCAACAACCAGGTATTTAACGATAACCAGATTTTTCAGCGTGCGCTGGCCCTGCCGCCCACAGCCAAACTGTATTTTGAAGACGGCACCATGTCGCCCGGTTTTAACCGATCCATTGGCAACCCGCTCTATCAGTTGAACCGCTATGCGACCGATAACCACCTCTACCGGCTGACCCTCGGGGGCGGTTTGACCTGGAATATCTTGCCGGGGCTGACATTTGAGCCTTCTACCTCTCTTTACGTCATTGAAACCAATAATAACTCCTTCCAAAAATCATATCTGAACGGTCCGCTGGCCTTCATCGATTCGCGGGTGGCTACCGGAGCCCGCTCGACGCACTGGCAGCAGCAGGTCGACGCCATTCTGAATTATACCAAAAGCTTCAACCAGCATGGATTGGATTTTATGCTCGGTAGTTCGTATTTCGACCGGAAAATATCGGCATTGTCGGCAACGGGTCAGGGCGCTTCTACGGACATTATTCCGACCCTCAACGCTTCGGCCACTCCAACCGCTGTCAGCAGTTCGGTTACACAGCAGCGGATTCTGAGCTTTTTCGGCCGCGCCAACTACAATTTCGCTCAGAAATATTTACTCTCGCTGAACGCCCGCTACGACGGTGCGTCCAATTTAGGTCAGAACAACAAATGGGGGTTGTTTCCAGGTGCGTCGGTGGGCTGGAATATTCACAACGAATCATTCTGGAAAGAAGCCGGGCTGGCGCGGGTAGTGAACACGCTGAAACTGCGATCCAGTTACGGAGTCAATGGAAATCTGGGTCAACTGGGTGATTTTCAGGCGCAGGGAACCTACAGCGTGGGTTCGCGGTATGACGGCACGGCGGCTATCCAGAATACCGTCATTCCGAACTCGAACCTCAAGTGGGAACAGACCCAAACCTATGACATCGGGATGGACATTGGCTTGTTCAACGGGCGGGTGAATCTGTTGGTGGACTATTTCCGGAAACGCACCGACAACCTGCTCACCAACCTGGAATTGCCGCTGGAAACCGGTTTTCAATCCATTCTAACCAACTACGGCAGTCTGCAAAACCAGGGGATTGAAGTGGAAGTGGCGGGGACGATCATCCGTTCGGAGTCGGGTTTTAACTGGAACGCCAGCTTCAACATTGCCACCAATCAGCAGAAAATTCTGAAATTGCCGGACAACGGAAACGACCGGAACCGGGTCGGCGGAGTGCTGGTCTATGACCCCGAAACGGGAAAAAATGAATGGCGCGGAGGGCTTCAGGAAGGGGGCCGGATCGGTGATTACTACGCCTACAAACAACTCGGAATTTTTGCCACCGACGAAGAAGCGGCTGCAGCACCGCGCGATATTATTGTGCCACTGGCCAGTAAAACGAAGTTTGGGGGCGATGTCAACTGGCTCGATGTGGACGGCAACGGCGAGATCAACTCGTTCGACCGCGTCTATCTCGGCAACATTTATCCGACGGTGACGGGCGGTTTTACCACCTCGCTGGCGTACCGGAATTTCAGCCTGACGGCCCGGGCCGATTACACGCTGGGACACACCATCTACAACTACACCCGGGCGTTGTATAACGGTCAGTTTGTGGGCGAAAACAATGCCTCGACCGACATCCTGCGCTCGTGGCAGAAACCGGGCGATCAGACCGATATTGCCCGCTATTACTACGCCGACCAGCAGGTGCAGAGCAACCTCTTCCGGCAGAATTCCTACTATTTCGAGAAAGGCAATTTTCTGGCCATCCGGGAAATTTCGCTGGGCTACAGCCTGCCATCCGGTCTGACATCGAAGCTCGGCCTGAGCAACCTGCGGCTGAATGTGACGGCGAACAACCTGAAGTATTTTACGAAATATTCCGGACTCAACCCTGAGGAAGGCGGGCAGGACAACGGCCGCTATCCGGTTCCGAGAAATTTCATCGTGGGTCTGAATGTGTCATTCTAATCAAGAAACGATCATGAAAAACAACCTCATCGCCCTGTTGTTCATCTCTTTGCTGTGTTCCTGTGACAAAGAACTGGATGTTCAACCCGAAAGCCAGATTACGGCGGCTTCTTACTGGAAAACGCAGGAAGACGTAACAGGTGCCAAAAGTGGGATGTACGCCCGTTTTCGAAACTTTACCAATTTTAATCTCTACTATCTCGGCGAGTCCCGCAGCGAAATCATGGGAACCGGCATCCTGAATGCCGATTTCCGGATTCCCTACTTTCAAAACCGCCTGCACAAAATTACCGCGCCCGGCCCCGACTGGGGGACGATTTACACGGTGATCCACGACATCAACCTGATTCTGAAATACACACCGGCCATCGCGTTTACGTCGGAAAGCGCCAAAAATACCATTCTGGCAGAAGCGTATACCATGCGGGCGTATCTCTATTTCGTGCTGGTGCGCACCTGGGGCGGAACCCCTATGCTGTTGGAGCCCACGGAATCGTCGGACCCGGAAACGATTTACAAACCGCGGGCTTCGGAAGAGGAGATGTTCAAACTGATCACCGACGATCTGGCCAAAGCCCTGGAGCTTTTCCCCGCCAATACCTACCCGACCCGGCGTGGTGCCTGGTCGAAACCGGCGGCCAATGCCCTGAAAGGCGATGTGTATCTCTGGATTGCCAAACGCAGAAACGGCGGAGAAGCGGCCCTCAACACGGCTCTGGCGGCATTGCAGGAAGTTCAGAAAAGCGACGTCGCCCTGTTGCCGAATTTTGCAGATGTGTTCAGTTATACCAACAAAGGCAACAAGGAAATCGTGTTTGCGGTACGCTACCAGGATCTGGAAGCCATCAACAACTACAGTGGCGATATGTACATCCGCGACAGCGACCTGCCACCGGGAACGGATGCCGCAACCCTCCAGAAAATCGGTCTGGGGGGCGGCATGAACTGGTGGGCGCCCTCCGAAACCATGCGCAAACAGTTTACGACGGACGACAAACGCAAGGACAAATCGTTCGTGGAAATCTACGGCAAAGATGCCCAGGGGAAAGCAACCTTCTACACGTCGATCATGACCAAGTTTAGCGGTTTTATCGATGCGAACGGCCGACGGTTTCTGGACGATGTCATCATTTACCGCTACGCCGACGTGCTGCTGATGATTGCCGAAGCCAAAAACGCACTGGGGCAGGACCCGGCCACCGAAATCAACCTGGTTCGGCAGCGGGCCTACGGCGATCAGTTTGAGAAACACCGGTTTGTGTCGACGACCAAAGCCGCCAACGACGACGCCATTCTCAAGGAACGCCTGTTCGAACTGGCTTTTGAAGGCAAACGCTGGTGGGATTTGGTTCGGTTTAACAAGGCGTTCGATCTCGTTCCTTCACTCGCCGACCGCAAAGGACAAACCAACCTGCTGCTGTTCCCGCTCTCCGAAACCGTCATGAGCCGGAATTCCAAACTTGTCCAGAATCCGGGATATGAGTAACGTAAACCGTAAACTGAATACCGTAAACCATAAATAAAATTCAAGTACACAAACACCATGACGCATTCACCAATCGGTGGCCTGTGGCCAGCCTTGTTCACACCGGTCGATCAGAACGGCAACCCTGATTTTCAGCAACTGGAAAAAATTGTAGAACTCTGTATCAAACAAAAACTGGATGGCCTGTATGTGCTGGGTTCCACCGGACAGGGATTTCTGTTTTCGGAAAAACAGCGGATGGCCATCACCCAAACCGTCATGGAAACCGTCAACGGAGCCATGCCGGTGATTGCCCAGGTGGGCGCACTGAACACGCGGGAGTCGATCCGGCTGGCGCAGGCCGCTCAGGAGCAGGGCGTATACGGGATTTCGACCGTTGGGCCGATTTATTACCAGTCCGGTGTTCGCAATGCGCTGGAACACTACAAGGCCATTGGCTCGTCCATCGACATTCCTTTTTTTCCGTATCACATCGGTAACCACAGTGTGTTTGGGGGCGACGCCCGGCACTACATCGAGCAGATTCTGACCCTGCCCAACATTGCCGGCATGAAGCTCACCACCCAGAATCTGTATGAAGTGAGCCTGATTCATATTCTGTCGCAGGACAAGCTGATTCTGTTCAGCGGGGCCGACGAACTGTTCTGTCAGGCCACCCTGTGCGGAACCGTAGGGGCCATCGGAAGTTTTTTCAACCTATGGGGAGAAGAGTGCAAATTTGTGCGGGAGGAATTTATCAAGGGGAACTTTGAACTGGGAAACCGCTTCATGCTGACCTTCCAGGAAATTATTCATGACGTGTTGCCCAACATCTGGTCGTTCTTCCACCAGGCCATGCTGCTCAAGCATAACATCAACATCGGACTGCCCAACCCGCCTTTGGGCCTGGGCAACGGCGAATGGAACGAAAAAGAAGTGATGGAAATCTGCGACCGGATTTCGGCGGTTAGTGGGTTGGTTAGTAACTAGTTGAGAAAACCGCTAAACCTGTAAGGTCTTCAAGACCTTGCAGGTTTGATACACAGGTTTAGTATCAGAAAAATGACCGCTTTCTTTTTAAATACATCCCTGAAACGGACACTCCGAATTTTGGAGTGCGGTCTTGCCGTGTCTTTTGGGCTGTCATTACAGGGAGGCTATGCTCAAGTTGCCGAAGCATCTGCCGGAATGCGACTGCGTCCGGTGCCGCAGCGAGTAACCAATCTCTACGAACCGGTTAGGGTGACTACCGCACCGGGCAACGAAGCGACATTGATCCGACGGAAAAACGGCGGACTGACGATCTTTTACATCAACCGCCCCGGCGATGCCAATCAACTCCGGTCCATATCATCGTCAGATGGCATTCATTGGGAGCCACCGGTGACCGAATTCAATTTGCCGGGACAGGCGTATTACGCCAACCGGGTGCTGGAAGACCCGCAGGGCGAGCTGCACGGCATTTTCCATCTGTGGGGAACCGGTACCAACGGCTACCGGGGGCGGCATCTGGATGTGTGGTATTGCCGGACAACCGGCGCCGAAAAACCGTGGAGTCAGCCCCAAAAGATTTACGACGGCTACGTGGGTTCGATCCGGAGTTTCATCCGGCTCAGCACCGGACGCCTGTTGGTGTCTTTTGCCAAAGCGGTTCCCGAACGGCAGGAAAAACCGGGGGTAGGGCAGGTTGATTACGGCTGGAACGACATCATTTCACTGCATTCGGACGACAACGGGCAAACCTGGAAACCGTCGGCTAGTTCGGTTCAGGTCGAAATCGACAATGCCATGCCGGTTCGGTATGGCGGTATTGAGCCGGATGTGGTGGAATTAACCGACGGGCGGTTGTGGATGCTGATTCGAACCAACAAAGGGCATTTGTATGAATCATTTTCCAGTGATCACGGCCAAATCTGGCAGGCGGCCCGGCCAACCCGGTTTATTTCGTCGGACTCCCCGGCCGAACTGCTCCGTCTGTCGGACCGCCGTCTGGTGCTGCTGTTGAACAGCAACCAGCGTTGGGACAATCCCCGGAGTTATGCCGCCGGAGGCCGGGAAATGCTGCATGCCGCCATCAGCCGCGATGAGGGCAAAACCTGGCAGGGCTTTCGGGAAGTGCTGACGATGCCTGCGGCCAAACCGGGTCGGGTTGAAAAAAACGACCGGGGCACCGCCTACGCATCGGCAGCAGAAACGGCGGAGGGCAAGGTGGCGCTGGTGGCCGGACAGGGTGACGCCAAATCGGTGGTGCTATTTGACCCCGACTGGCTCGAGCAAACCGAAGCCCGCGATGAGGGGAAAACCGCCCTGAATTCGACAACCGAACACCCGGCCCTGGTCTGGAATTTTCCGGCGACGCGGCAGGGAACGCTGAAAGCCGATCTGGAATTCCCGCCCGATGCGCAGGCGGTTTCACTGGCGCTAACCGACCATTTCTCGGTGCCGGACGACTCGCTGGCGGCTGATCATGCCATAGCCGAATTCAAGATTAAATCCGCCGAACTGGCCAAAACCGGAGCGGAATCGTCCCGGATGATGGTGGAAATCCGGTGGGATTGCCAGAAACAAGAGGCTCTTTTCGTGATGAACAACCGAATCGTAGCCCGGACGAATTTTCGTCGCCAACCAGATTTTGGAGTGAATTACCTGCGAATTGGAATGCGCGACCAACGGGGAAAACCTGTCGGGGTGTCGCTTCACGCGGTCAAAATGACGGGTATAAAAAAGACAAACTGACTATCCTAAACCTTAAACCACCTGCTTTGTATGAAAATAGCGCATCGAATAAAAGTAGCTAGCCTGCTGGCACTGATGGCCAGCGGTTCTCTGCTCGCTCAGATCAATAAAGACGCCGGAAAAACCACCGCGTCGGGGTCCTGGATTGCGGAGAATGTTCAGGAAATACCGGGCCTAAAAATGGGGCCGTTTGTACGGCTGGCCGACGGCAGTATTCTGACCGTCGACAAAACCAAAAGCCTGATCAGCAAAGATGATGGCAAAACCTGGACGGAATACACGATCTTTAAAGACCCGGCGAAATTTGAAATCAGCGACGAACGGGCGTTGATCCGTACCAAACGGAATGTGATCATTCTGGCCTGTATGAACCTGAAAGAGCGGGCCAACTGGAACTGGCAGAAGGAAATCTCGGACTCGCCCGACGCCAAACTGCCGACCTACGCCGTCCGCAGCCTTGACGGCGGAAAAACCTGGCAGGACGCCCAGAAACTGCACGACGACTGGACCGGTGCCATTCGTGACATGATCGAAACCAAAGACGGCAGCATCGTTTTTACCTCCATGATGATGAGGCACAACCCCGGACGACATTCGGTGCTGACGTATTCGTCGAAGAACGACGGCAAAACCTGGACCCGCAGCACCATCATCGACCTGGGCGGAACCGGCCACCACGGGGGCGTCACGGAAGCCACGCTGGAACAGTTGAAAGACGGACGTTTGTGGCTGCTGCTGCGGACCAACTGGGGGACGTTTTGGGAAGCCTATTCCAAAGACGACGGCGTAACCTGGAACAGCTTTAACCCCACCAACATCAGCGCCAGTTCGGCCCCCGGCTTGCTCAAACGGTTGCAGGATGGCAAGCTGGTGCTGGTCTGGAACCGCCGTTTTCCGGACGGCCAGGTGTCGTATAAGCTGAGCGGGGGGGATAACCAATGGTCGGAAATTCCGGCCAGCAACCACCGCGATGAACTGTCGATTGCGTTTTCGGACGATGAGGGCAAAAGCTGGAGCAAACCAGTGGTCTTTGCCGAACGCGGAAAGCAGCCCCGGATTTCGTATCCGTACGTTTTCGAAGAAAAACCGGGCGTGCTCTGGATCACCGTCATGCAGGGCGAATTACGGGTTAAGCTGAATGAAAAAGACTTTTTACGGTAATCATGTTTGAATGAACGGATCAATCGGTATGCAAAACAGTCGAAGAGTAATTCAGATCGGGTTTGAAAAATGCCCCCCACCCCCTAAAGGGGGCTTTAGTCATCCGAGAGAAGCCCCCTTTAGGGGGTGGGGGGCATTTTTGCGAATAACGGTTTTCTGCTTTTTCCTTGGTTTTCCGGTTTTTGCGGCAAAACCGCCGGGCGGTGGTGATGGAAATTTGACCATTGTCGCTTTCGGCAATTCCATCACGGCCACCCGCAAAACCATCAATCAGGTTTTTGCGCAAAGATTGCCCCACCTGCTGGCTCAGAAAGGCGTCAGTGCCACGGTCATCAATGCCGGGATTCCCGGTAGCCACACCGGCCGTCAGACGGACCATAACCTGTTCAAAATCAGGCACGCCCTCGACCGGTTTGAGTCGGATGTGCTGGCGGTTCACCCCGATCTGGTGATCTTCGGGTTCGGCATCAACGACGCCCACATCGACAGCGGAGGAGCTACCGGACCCTCGCGGATTCCGCTGGAAAACTACCGGCAGAATCTGGCGTACATGATCGAATCGTTGCAAAAAACCGGGAGTCAGGTCATTCTGACGGTTCCGAATCTGCTGGGCAAAAAATACGCAGATTACCAGAACGAACGCCTGTTGCAGTACGTCGAGGTGGTGCGGAACTATTCCCGGAAATACCGAACCGGGCTGGTCGACAACTACAAAGCGTTTGTGGATTACCAAAACCGGACGGGCGTCAGTTTCGATTCGCTGATGCTCGACGGTGTTCACCCCAACGACAAGGGCCACGAGTTGATTGCCGGGAACATGGTGGACGAAATCCTGCGGGTGACCAAGCTCAACGGAAAGAACAAGGTCGGTGAAAAAAGCCTGGTGTTGCAACTCAATCCGGGTCCCGACAATCCGCGCAACAGCGAGGGCGATTTTGTTACCCTGAAAGATGGCCGGATTCTGTTCATTTACTCCCGTTTTGCCGGCAACTCCTCCAGCGATTTTGCAGCAGCTACGCTGGTGGGGCGGTATTCAGGCGACGGCGGCAAAACCTGGACGCCGGACGACCAGCTTATCGTTAGCAATGAAGGCGGCATGAATGTGATGTCGGTTTCGCTGCTGCGGTTGAAAGATGGCCGAATTGCCCTGTTTTACGCCCGGAAAAATTCCATGGACGACTGCATTCCGATGATGCGGATTTCGACCGACGAAGCCAAAACCTGGAGCGAGGCCGTTCCCTGCATCACCGACCGGAAAGGCTATTTTGTGTTGAACAACAACCGCGTGATTCAGTTGCAAACCGGTCGACTCCTGATGCCGGTCGCCTTGCACGAAACGCCACCCGGTGGCCGGTTTAATGGAAAAGGTCGCTTATTTTCGTATTATTCCGACGATACCGGCAAAACCTGGAACGTGAGCCAGGAGGTGGCCAATCCGGATGCGATTACCCTGCAGGAACCGGGGCTGGTTGCTTTGAAAGACCGGCTGATGATGATCATCCGGACGGATGCCGGTGTGCAGTATGCGGCTTATTCGACCGATCAGGGGCAAACCTGGAGTCCGTCACAACCGACCACCATTGCGTCGCCGGTTTCGCCGGCCACCATCGCCCGAATCCCGGCTACCGGCGATCTGCTGATGGTCTGGAACAACAATGGCAACCAGGAAGGCAACCCGATCAAAGGCCGACGGACGCCCCTGAACATCGCCGTTTCGAAAGACGAGGGGCAAACCTGGACACACGTCAAAACGCTGGAAGCCGATCCCGATGGCTGGTATTGTTACACGGCCATCCATTTCGTAGGGAAAAAGGATGTTTTGTTGAGTTACTGTGCCGGAAACCGCCCCAAAGGCACGGGACTCTCGGTCACTAACGTCACACGCCTGAACCTGGACTGGATTTATAACACGAAGAAGTGAGACAAGAGAAGTGAGACAAGAGACACGACTAATTGCTAAACCCATGACCAAACCACTGTTCATCCTATCATTCTTATTACTGGCTTTTGGAGCCGCCCGGGCGCAGCCCGATACCGAATCCGTTGGCACGGTTGCCCTGGAATTGAACCCCGGCGACAACAACCCCCGCAACAGCGAGGGCGATTTCATCACGCTGAAAGACGGTCGCATTCTGTTCGTCTACAGCCACTACACCGGCGGAAGCACGAGCGACCATGCCCCGGCCTATCTGGCGGGGCGGTTTTCGAAAGACGGCGGCAAAACCTGGACGCAACAGGATCAGCTCATTGTGGAAAAAGAAGGTGACATGAATGTGATGTCGGTTTCGTTGCTACGGCTGAAAAACGGCAAAATCGCCCTGTTTTACCTAAAAAAAAACTCCGAGCAGGACTGCATTCCCCAGATGCGGATTTCGACGGATGAAGCCAAAACCTGGAGCAAACCCACGCCCTGCATTACCGACCGGGAAGGCTATTTTGTGCTCAATAATAGCCGCGTCATCCAACTGAAAAATGGCCGTTTGCTGATGGCGGTAGCCCAGCACAAATCCCCCGGCGGCAAATGGCAGGGAAACGGAACGCTGTACAGCTATTATTCCGACGACAACGGAGCCACCTGGAAAAGCAGTGAAGCCGTTCCGAAACCGGCGGATCTGGTGACGCAGGAACCCGGTTTGATCGAGCTGAAAAATGGGACGATTCTGATGTTTATCCGCGCCAGTGGCGGTTTTCAGCAGTTTTCGTATTCCAAAGACAAAGGGCAGTCCTGGAGTCACGTTGAGCAAAGCACGCTAAAATCGCCCCTGTCGCCCGCTTCCATTGCCCGCATTCCTTCGACCGGCGATCTGCTGGTGGTCTGGAACAACAACGACGGCAGCATTCCCGCCATCAAAGACAAGCGCACCCCGCTGTCGGTGGCCATTTCGAAAGATGACGGCAAAACCTGGCAACACGTCCGCAACATCGAAACCGATCCAGACGGCTGGTACTGCTACATCGCTATTCATTTTACCAAAAAAGAGGCCCTGTTGAGCTATTGTGCCGGTAGCCAGAAAGCCAAAACCCATTTGTCGACCACCCGAATCAACCGGCTGAATCTGGCGGCCTTGTACCAATAAACCGGTTTTCGCATGAAAAAAGAGTCGGACTTTTCCCGTCGGAAATTCATCAAAATGGCCGGACTGGGTGTTGTTCTGCCGACGGTTTCAGTGTCAGCTTTTTCCACAATGGCGTCGAGCGATGGGAAAAACCGGGCAACGGTTCCGGACCTGGAACGGATTAAAGGGCTGTTTGCTCAAAAAGAGCCCAGTGTCTGGCTTTTCACCGGCGACAGCATTACGCACGGTGCCAAGCACACGCACGGTTTTCGCAGCTACCCCGAAATTTTCGCCGAACGGCTTCGCTGGGAGTTGAAACGGGTGCGCGATCTGGTGGTCAATACGGGCATCAGCGGCAACACAACCAGCAACATCCTGAGTGATTTCGACTGGCGGGTTGCGCAGTTCAAACCGGCGGTGGTGTCGCTGATGATCGGAACGAACGATTGCGCGCGAAAAGAAATCACGACCGCCATTTTTGAGCAAAACCTGATCAGCCTCGTTGAGAAAATCCGCGCGTTGGGCGCGATTCCGATTCTGCATACGCCGAATCCGATCATCATCCAAAAAGCCCCGGAACGTAAAACGCTGCCGGATTACATTCCAGTCATTCGAACCGTGGCAGAAACGAAACAGGTGATTTTGGTCGATAATTACCACCATTGGCAAACCACGACCGGCGTCGATGTGAACCGCGAATGGCTCAACGATCCGTTGCATCCGGGCGCGCGGGGCCATCAGGAAATCGCCCGTCAGTTGTTCAAAGCATTATCCATTTTTGACCCCAAAGAACCGACTTGTGGAGGGGCTTATTATGAAGGGGAACACTAAGATGATTGAGTATAAGCGAATAATCGGAACATCGCCAGGGCCACGCGTCCTGCTTTCGGCGGGTGTTCACGGCGATGAATACGAACCGATGCTGGCGGCTCGTGAACTGATTGGGGTGCTGGAAGGAAAAGTGGTGTCCGGCAGCGTGACGGTTGTGCCGGTGGTGAACGCGTCGGCCTACGCGCTCGCCAGTCGCTGCGGGGAAGACGGGCTGGACCTGGCCCGGATTTGTCCGGGAAATGCCACCGGTTCGGTGTCGGAGCAAACCGCTGACCGCATCAGTACGCTCATTCGGGAAGCCGATTATTACGTCGACATGCACACCGGCGGATTGGCTTACGACATTTATCCATTGGCCGGTTACATGCTTCATCCGTCGCCGGAGGTATTGGAAAAACAGCGGGAAATGGCATTAGCGTATAACCTCCCCATCGTTTGGGGAACCGATCACCGCCCGAACGGACGCACCCTTTCCGTGGCGCGTGACGCCAACATTCCCGCCATCTACCTGGAATACGGCGGAGGAACGGGCCTTCGGGAACTGGTCGTGACGGCCTATCAAGACGGTTTTCTCAATCTGCTAAAGCACTTGGAAATGATCGATGAACCCACTCAAACCAGCCCGGCCACCGAGCGGTATTGGGTGGAGGATCATCGTCCGGATAGTGGCTATCTTCAGGCCAAAATGCCTTCGCCTGCCGACGGTATTTTTATCACCGCCGTAAAACCGGGCGATCTTATCCGGGCCGGGCAGCGTTGGGGGAGAATCATTGATCCGTTTTCGGGAGGTATGACGGAGGTAACTGCGGAAGTCAACGGACTAGCCTTTTTGCTGCGAACGACGGTGAACGTGAAAAAGGGCGATGCGTTGGGCGGGGTTCTGCCCATCGAAAAACCCGGTAAAATTGTGATCCATGAGAGATAAAAAAGTCGTGCTCATCACCGGAGCCGCCGGGGGAATCGGTCGGGCGACGGCCACAAAATTCGCCGAAGAAGGTTTTCGTCTGGTGCTTTCCGACCTTGCTGAAGAATCGCTGAAGGCGTTAGGGATTGAGCTAAAAACCGCATACGGTGCTGACTGTCTGGTGATTTCGGGCGATCTGGAACAGTCGTCCTATCTGCAAGAACTGGTCAATCAGACTATGGAATGGGGTGAGCGGATCGACGCGTTGGTGAACAATGCCGCCTGGCGGACGCTGGAAACGCTGCGGACTATGGAAATTGAAACCTGGGAAAAAACGCTGCGGATTTGTCTGACGGCCCCGGTTTTTCTGACGAAAGGGGTCGCGAGTCAGATGGAAAAACAGGCCGATGGGGGCGTGGTGGTCAACGTATCCAGCGTCATGGCGTTCCGGCCGGCGGGCTGTGGCCCGGCCTACATTGCGGCTAAAGGGGCGCTGGAAAGCCTGACGGCGGAATTTGCCATTACCTACGGTCGGAGCGGCATTCGGGTGGTGGGCGTTGCGCCGGGTTACATTGATACCGAACTCAGCAACGACTACGTCGATCCGGAAGGGGAAAACATCAGCGCCCGCTTGACCGCCGAACTCACCGATTTCATTCCCCTCGCGCGGGGTGGACATCCCCGCGAAGTGGCCGAAGCGGTTTTCTGGCTGTGTTCTCCGCAGGCGTCCTACATCAGCGGAACCACCCTGACCATTGATGGCGGTTTTAAACCGAATTTTAGTAACTATTCAGCCAAGAAAACCCAATTTCCCACCGAGTTTTGAATACGATCTGGAAATACCAAAATCAATTGCCGACGGTGGCACCCCAACACCGCGTACTTCTGGGCGAAGGGCAGACGCCACTCGTCCGTTCCCGGTCGATTGGCGCGTCGCTGGGTCTCAACAACCTGTATTTCAAACTGGAAAACCTGAACCCGACCGGTTCGTACAAGGATCGTTTCGCGGCCGTTTTGGTCAGCGAGCTGAATGCCAAAGGCCAGAAAGTCTGTATTGCCACCTCCAGCGGCAACACCGGCGCGGCTTTGTCGGCCTATTGCGCGGCAGCGGGGATTCAGTGCATTCTGGTGGTGGTAGACGGCGCGCCCTTGCCCAAAATCCGGCAGATGCAGTTGTACGGAGCCCGTATTTTTATGGTCCACGGTTTTGGCAAAGATCCGGCGATCACCACGGCGGTATTTGACGAACTTGAAAACCTCTGCCAAACCCACGGAATCCCGTTGCCGATCAGCGCCTACCGGTATTGCCCGTCCGCCATGCAGGGCGTGCAGACGATGGCGTCCGAAATTCTGGAAACGCTGGAAGGCCGGGTCGATCATATTTTTTCACCAGCCGGTGGGGGCGGGTTGACGCTGGCCATTACCCGGGGCGTTCTGTCCGAAAAACCGGATGCGGGATTCGCAAAAGTCCATTGTGTTCAACCCGAAGGAAACGACACGATCGCGAGTGCGTTGCGGAACCAGGATCGGAAAGCCAGCGCGGTGGCGGCATCCACCACGACGGTCAGCGGTTTGCAGGTTCCGGGGGTGCTGGATGGCGATGAGGTGATCGCAAACTGCCGAAAAACCGGAGGTACGGGCTACGTCGTGACGGACGAACGGGTTTTTGCCTGGCAGAAAGCACTGGCGCAGAAAGAAGGGATTTTCAGCGAACCCGCCGGAGCGGTCGCGTTGGCCGGGCTGGAAGATGCCGTGGCCCGAAATGAAGTGAGCCGCGACGAAACCGTGGTTTGCCTGGTCACCGGCAGCGGTTTTAAGGACATGGCTTCGGTCGAAAGAAACTTTGGCTTGCCGCCCGTGGAGACGGTGGACGTTGGCCGGGCCATTGGGCTGATTCAGCCGTTTTTGTAGGCCTTTTGCCCCTAAATCCCCTAAAGGGGACTTGGACGCGGTATCCTCCGGATTTTAGAAGTCCCCTTTAGGGGATTTAGGGGCAATTAAATCATCAATCTACGAGCTATGAAATTAATGACTCTATCGCGACCGTCTTTTTATCCGTGGCTCATCGTGGGTTTACTCTGTGTGGTCGGCTGTCTGAACTACCTCGACCGGATGATGATTACCACGATGCGGAGTTCCATTCTGGCCGAAATTCCGATGACCGACGGGCAGTTCGGTTTGCTGACTTCGGTTTTCCTGTGGGTATACGGTTTGCTGAGTCCGCTGGCCGGTTTTCTGGCCGACCGGTTTAACCGCAGCCGGGTTATTATCGGGAGCCTGTTTGTCTGGTCGATTGTCACCTGGTTTACCGCCCGGGCAACCACCTTTGAAGAACTCCTGCTGACCCGCGCGCTCATGGGCATTAGCGAAGCCTGTTACATTCCGGCGGCTCTGGCGCTGATTGTCGACTACCACCGGGGTGCCACGCGCTCGCTGGCGACGGGCATTCACATGGGCGGGATCATGATCGGGCAAAGCCTGGGTTTCGTGGGCGGCTGGCTGGCCGAAAGCCGGACGTGGAGCTACGCATTTGGCGTTTTTGGACTCATTGGCGTCGGGTATGCAGTATTGCTGGCGTTGGTGTTGCGCGATCCGGTTGTACCCGAAAAAAATACGCTTTCAGCCGAACCGGAACCGACCATTCGTTTCACGGCAGCCCTTCGGGATCTGTTCAGCCGACGGAATTATGTGGTAGCACTGACCTTCTGGGGACTGGGTGGAATCGTGAGCTGGCTGGTTGTCGGCTGGTTGCCAACCTATTACAAAGAACATTTTAATTTATCGCAAACTGTCGCCGGTCTGTATGCCACGGGCTATTTTCACACTGCCTCGCTGGTGGGCGTTCTGATGGGCGGTTTTCTGGCCGACCGCTGGAGTCGTACCAACCCACGCGGCCGGATTCTGGTGCCTTTTATCGGGCTAGTGATTGCCGCCCCCGGTATTTTTATCGCCAGCAGCACCAGCGTCCTTTCCATCGCCATCGTCTGTTTCATGATTTATGCCTTCACGCGCACGTTCCTGGATGCGAACATGATGCCGATTCTGTGTCTGATTGCCGACCAGCGCTATCGCGCCACGGGTTACGGTGTACTGAATCTCGTGGCCTGCATAGTGGGTGGCGTGGGGCTGTATGCGGGCGGTATTTTGCGGGATGCGGATGTGGATCTGAGCCGGATGTTCCAGTTTGCCGCCGTTACCATGCTGATTTCTGCCGGACTGCTATACACCATCAAACCGAAACCGGAAGATATTAACCCGCAGTTAGCCCCTAAATCCCCTAAAGGGGACTTGGACATAGCTTAAACCGGATGCAAAAGTCCGGCTCCGGCCGCCCGGCCTTTAGGGGATTGAGGGGCTAATAAATAAACCTGTTTTAAAATGAATCTGGAAGAATTAAAAGACAAATTATACGTAGCCGTGCTGTCGGATGTACTCGACCAGTTGGGCTATACGCACCAGGCCACGCGCATTCCGTTTCACGCCTATACCGGCATTCCGAAGTTGCTGGGCCGGTGCAAAACCAGCTTGTGGGCAGACATGTACGACGCTGACTCGAATCCCTACGAACTGGAATTGAAGGCCGTCGATTCCTGCCAGCCGGGCGATGTACTGATCTGTGCTGCAGGCGGTTCTACGCGTTCCGGCATCTGGGGCGAGTTGTTGTCGACGGCGGCCCGCAACAGCGGTTGTCTGGGCGTCATCGTTCACGGCGGGGTTCGGGATATCGATAAAATGCGGGCGATGGAATTTCCGGTTTTTGCCACCTCCAGAAATCCGTACGACAGCCAGAACCGCCAGCGGGTGGTCGATCTGGACGTGACGGTGGAAATCGACGGCGTAAAATTCCGGCCCGGCGATCTGGTTATGGCCGACGAAGACGGTATTGTCGTCGTTCCGCAGGAAGTGGAAGAGCAGGTGATTGCGGCCGCGATTCAGAAAGTGGATGCTGAAAACGTCACGCGTGACGCCATTAAAAGCGGGATGAAAGCCTGGGAAGCATATCAAAAATTTGGGGTTTTATGAGCAAGAAAATCGTTGTAAGCGGGGAAAATATCCCGAAAAGTCACCTCCCTTTTTCGCCCGGTATTGTGTCCGGCGATTACCTGTTTGTGTCGGGACAAGCCTCGGTGGACGACACCGGAGCCATCGTCAATGACACTTTCGAAGGCGAATGCCGCCGGTCGTTCGAAAACCTGAAACGGATTGTGGAAGCCGCCGGAGCGAGTCTGGACGATGCCGTTCAGGTTCGGAATTACGTCGGCAAACAGGAATACCTGGCCGAGTTCAATGCTATTTACCGGGAGTATTTCAACGCCCCGTATCCGGCCCGGACCACGCTCATCGGGTGCCTGGGCGATTTGCTGAAGTTTGAAGTCGATGTCGTGATTTACGTAGGAAAATAAAACCGCAACAATGCGAAAACGAATTGCGCTGCTGGGCATTTACCACGAAACCAACACCTTTATCGAAACGCCCACCACGCTGGACGATTTCAAAAACGGCTACTGGCTGGCGGGGGAAGCCATCCGAACGGAATACGAGGGCGCGCACCACGAAATCAGCGGGGTCATCGACGTGATTGATGCTTGCCCCGACATGGAACTCGTGCCGGTTTTGTATGCCTCCGCCACGCCGGGCGGTTTGATCCAAAAGGCTGCTTACGAGGCTATTCTGGCCGAAATGTGGGCGGCATTTGAGGCCGTTTTGCCCGTCGATGGCTGCGTGGTGGTTCCGCATGGGGCCGGGGTGGCCGAGTCGTATCCCGATCTGGATGGGCATTGGCTGGGTTTATTGCGGGAAAAACTGGGTCCTGAACTACCGATAACCGGCACATTGGACCCGCACGCCAACGTCAGCCCGGCGATGGTTTTGGCCACAGATGCACTGGTTGCCTACGCCACCAATCCGCACATCGACCAGCGGGCTACGGGTCGGAAAGCCGCCCGAATGCTGGTCGAAACGCTGCGGGGTACGATTCAGCCTGTGCAGCACCTGGTGCAACTGCCGATGGCGATCAGCATCGAGCAGCAATACACCTCGCAGGATCCCTGCCAAAGTTTGCTGGCGCATTTGACGGAAACGGGCGAGCAAAACCGGCTGCTGTCGGCAAGTTTGCTGCTGGGTTTTCCGTATGCCGACGTGGCCGAAATGGGTTCGGCTTTCATTCTGGTTGCCGACCAAAAACAGGATGCCGACGCGCAGAAGCTAATCCGGAAAACCGGGCAGCAACTTTCTGACTATATCCTTGACCGAAAAGAAGAATTTAACGGACAAAAAACCGGTATTCAGGCGGTTTTGCCATCGCTGGCGGCTTTACCCAAACCGATTTTGATGCTGGACATGGGCGACAACGTCGGTGGGGGTGCGCCCGGCAACAGCACGCATTTGCTGGAATCACTGGAAATGAAGAATATAGCCCCGGTTTTTATCTGCCTGTACGATCCGTCGGCGGTGAAGGAAGCGAGCCAATACGCTGTTGGTGAATCGTTTCCACTGGCGATGGGAGAAGCCGGAAAACACTACAAAACAGAGGTGAAGCTTATGCAGCTTTCGGACGGAAAATTCACGGAGTCGACGCCCAAACACGGCGGTTTTGTGAATTATGACATGGGCGAAACCGTGCTTGTGGAAACCAAAAAAGGCAATACCGTCATGCTGACCACCCGCCGAACACCGCCCTACAGCCTTCGCCAGATGACGGCTTTTGGCCTGAAACCGGACGCGTTTTCCATCATCATCGCCAAAGGCGTCAACGCCCCGATTGCCGCCTACGCCCCGGTTTGCCCGGCCATTGTGCAGGTCGACACGCCGGGCGTGACCCAGGCCGATATGACGCTGTTTGCGTACCAAAACCGGAGGAGGCCATTGTTTCCGTTTGAACAAACCTACCAGCTCCCCTAAACTTCCTTAAAACTTCGCTATTCGTTATTTAACATTTAGTGTTCGATATTGAAATAAGGTTTGCCCCTCAATCCCCTGAAGGGGACTTGGACACTGAAGTGAAAGGATGCTAAAAGTC
Organism: Larkinella punicea; assembly: GCF_003334855.1. Taxonomy (GTDB): domain Bacteria; phylum Bacteroidota; class Bacteroidia; order Cytophagales; family Spirosomataceae; genus Larkinella; species Larkinella punicea. Next base: position 380,716 of record NZ_QOWE01000004.1, on the reverse strand, counting down.
CGGCTCCGGCCGCCCGGCCTTCAGGGGATTGAGGGGCAAAAGAGAAAGTCCTGATTCAATGTTCGATATTAAGGCGTAAGTGTCTTTTCGTCAATCAATTAAATATCAAACAACGAATATTGACGGGGCCGCCCGCGCGGTAACGAATAATGAGATACAAATAGGCATGAACTACACCGTCGAAAAGCTTCTTGATCTGCCTTTTTACACCGAAGGCCCGGCGGTGGATCGGGATGGAAACTGGTATGTTACGACGCTCACCGGCGGTGAAATCATTCGGCTGGATAAAGCGGGGGATTACACCGTCTGGGGAAAAACCGCTTGCCCCAACGGGCAGGTTGTTTTGCCCACTGGAGAACACTGGGTGTGTGATCCTGAGCAGGCTGCCATCAGCCGGTTCGGTTCGGATGGAGCGTATCAAGGGTCTGTTATTCAGAAGGTTTGTGCCAGTGTGGATGTGCAGTCGCCCAATGATCTGGTGATCGACTCCCGGCAGAATCTCTACTTTACTGACTCGATTCGAGCCGATGGAAAGGTGTTTTTTGTCGGAGCAGACGGAACCGAACGTCTGGTTGCCGACGGCATCGACTACGCCAACGGGCTGGTGTTGTCGGCCGATGAAACGAAGTTGTACGTTGCCGAAAGCTATCAAAACCGGGTGTTGGTGATCGAACTGACCGAACCGGGAATTCCGAAACGACAGGCGACGGTTCTTGCGAATCTTCCGGCCCATTCCTCCGGGAATCCAACTGGCAATTTGCCGGACGGTCTGGCGCTCGATCATCAGGATCGGGTTTGGGTGGCGCACTATGGGATGCAGGCTATTCAGGTAGTATCGGCTCAGGGCGAATGGCAGTTTTCACTGGATACCACCTTGCCACTGACCAGCAACCTGTGTTTTCTGGAAGATCAGCCGGAACGTCAGACACTGCTCGTAACCGGCGGTTTCGGCGAACCGGGGCCGGGCGGAGTGGTTTTGATCACGGTTTATCCTCAACCCAACGAACATGAAGTTACTTTTTTATCGTTTGTTTTTGCTCATGACAATTGCTTTGAAAACCGTAGCGCAGCCTGCGGTCGACTGGTCGGAATTGCCCCCGCTGCCGGGTGGAAAAGGCTGGGCGGGCATGTTCGCGGGTGTTAGCCACGGCGCGCTGGTTTGTTTGGGCGGGGCCAACTTTCCCGACAAATATCCCTGGGAAGGCGGGAAAAAGAAATGGTACGACGACATCTACGTCCTGGCCGATGGAAAGACCTGGTTGAAAGCGGATGAAAAACTGCCCGAAGGCTCAGGCTATGGCGTGACGGTTTCGTACGAAAATACCCTCATTCTGGTTGGCGGAAGCACGGAAAAGGGTCATCTGAACCGGGTAATCGGGTATGAATGGAATGGAAAGAAACTGATTCAATCGAGTTACCCGGAATTGCCGGTTCTGCTGGCGAACATGGCCGGTACGCTGCTGGGTGATGTGATTGTGATTGCCGGAGGAATCAGCACACCAACCGGAATACCCTTGAAAAAATGCTACGCACTGAATTTGAAAAACCGCTCACAGGGCTGGTTCGAAATCGATGCGTGGCCGGGGCCGGAGCGGCAGTTTCCGGTTTGTACGGTTTATCAAAATCACTTTTATCTCTTTGGCGGGGAAACCGTTGGACTTAATGCCAAAGGTGAGAAATACCGGTCTATTCTGCTGGATGCGTTTCGTTTACGGCTGGAGCAAAAGAACAATAAATGGGTTGGTGTCTGGGAAACATTGTCCCCGATTCCCCGTGGCATGTCGGCCGGTGGAACGGTTTTGCCCGTTCTGAACAACGACCGGTTTTTGTTCTGGGGCGGGGTCGATGCGGTAACGGCGGCTTACAAAACACCGGCGACCCATCCCGGAATTATTCAAAGCCTGCTTTTTTATTTTCCCGACACCGATAGCTGGGAATACATCGGTCAGCAAACCCGGTTCGAAGCCCGGGTAACCTTGCCTGTGGTGTTCTGGAACAGCCGTTGGGTGTATGTCAGCGGAGAAATAAAACCGGGTATTCGGACGCCGTCGGTGGTGAGTATAAAATAATTTTCCATGACGTATCGCATTTTTCGGGATTACCGGTTTTCGCAGTTGACGCTGGGAACCGTTCAGTTGGGGTTGAATTACGGCATCTCGAACTCGGAAGGGATGCCGGATCGGGCGGAGAGTTTCCGAATGCTTCAACTTGCCGCACAAGCCGGGATCAATACGCTCGATACGGCCCGTCAGTACGGCCATTCGGAGCAGGTGTTGGGTGATTTTCTGGAAGAAACCGGTAAGTCGCATGATCTGAATCTGGTGTCAAAATTCAAAATCAGTCCCGCCAATCTCAGTCATCCGGAGCGGGCGTGGGAAGAGGTGCATCGGAGCGTAAAGGAGTCGCTGGCGGCTCTGAAAGTTGATCGACTGCCGGTTTGCCTGCATCACAAAGGCGCGGAACCGATGGCAGAGGTGATCAAAATTCTGCCAACGATGGTCTCCCGGCTGAAAGAAGAAGGGCTGATTGACATCGGTGGTGTCTCGGCGTATGAGCCTGAGGATGTGGCGTATATTCTGGAAGAAGAGGTGCTGGAAGCGACGCAGATTCCGGTGAATCTGTTCGATCAACGGCTGTTGAAAACCGGCTTGCTCGACCAGTTGCGTAGCCAGTCGAAGCTGGTTTTTGCGCGCAGTGTGTTTTTGCAGGGGCTATTCTTTATGAATCCGACGCAGTTGAAAGGCAGTCTGACAAAAGCAGAACACCACCTGGTTGCACTGCAAAAGCTGGCGCAGCGGGCGCAAATGTCTGTGGCCCAACTTGCTTTTTCGTTTGTCAGGGATTTGCCTGCGGTCGATAGCATCGTTTTTGGAGCGGTCAATCAAGCACAAATCCAGCAGAATATTGCGTTTCTGAATGGCCCGGCGATTCCACCCGACGTGCTGGCCGAAATCCAGGACGTGTTTCAGGCGGTGGAGGAAGAGATCGTGACACCGGCGGTGTGGCGGTTTTAAACTTCGTTATTCAATATTCGTTGTTCGTTATTCGATATTAAAGTGTTGTTTGTCTATTAGTTATAGATTAAATATTGAATAACGAATATCGAATATTGAATAACGAAATTTAAAAACGAATAACGAATATCGAAGAAAAAACAAATGAAAAATCTATTTAGCCTTTCGGGCAAAATTGCCATCGTAACCGGTGGAGCGGGCTTTTTTGGGACGCCCATTTCGTGGGCTCTGGCCGAAGCCGGTGCGGAGGTCATCATTGCATCACGAGATGGTGAAAAATGCCGGAAATTTGCCGCCACCATTCGCGAAAAAGGCTGGCGGGCTGAAGGCATGACACTGGATCTGGAAGATGAAAACTCGATTCGTCGCTTTGTGGACGAAGTGAAAAACCGGTTTGGTCGGATCGATGTGCTGGTCAATAATGCGGTTTCCCGCGAAGGCTTTCAGAATCTGGCCGATATTGACAAGGAAAGCTGGGAAAAAGCCCAGCGGATCAATTCGACCGGTCTGGTGCTGATCACACAGGCCGTGATTGCCGTGATGCTTCCGCAAAAATCCGGTAACATCATTAATATCAGCTCGATTCAGGGCGCGGTCGGTCCACATTTTCCGGTGTATGGAAATACCGGTATGACCAGCCCGGTCAATTATACGTACGACAAATGGGGTATGGTGGGCTTCACCAAATGGCTGGCGAATTACTACGGGAAAGACAACATCCGGGCGAATTGCATCAGTCCCGGCGGCTATGGCCCCGGCGTGGAGCAGATGAGTGGCAAGGAAGAATTTATCGAAAACTACAAACGCCTGACGCCCCTGGGCCGTTTTGCCAACGATGACGACATCAAAGGCCCGGTGGTTTTCATGGCCTCTGATGCGTCAGCGTTTGTTACGGGGCAGAATTTACTGGTCGATGGTGGTTGGACAAGCTGGTAAAAAAGAACGTCACTGATTGGCGAGGTCTTTTTCTGTTACATATTGCATGAGTTCGGTGGCGGCCGTCAGGGCCGGACTCGCCAGGGCGTCACTGAATAGAACGTTAATGGGACCTTCGCCAAAATAAAGTCCGTCAGACACCAGAAACGAAATCCGGACATTTCCCTCGACGGGATGAGGTCGACGGGGGCCGTCCCAGGGGCCGATTTTGGTCACGATGTTGATGCTGGCGTTGAATAGGTTGGAAGTCAGAAGGTTGGAGCGGGAATCGGTGGCTTCCCAAATCACCATCCGTTCGGTATGATTGATGTAGCGGGCGGTTCCGTCCTGATACGACGCCAGCACGTCGAGACCAGTATCCAAACCCACTTCGACGACAACCGCCAGCAATTCTCTCTTTTCGATGGGGAGTCCGTTTTCCCGTAACCGGTGGCAGGCAAGGGCTTTGATCCGGGTTTCAACGTCCGGATCAGCCACTACGTTCTGCAAATCGGAAGCGTCTGCGGTATCTGCCAGCAAAACCATCCACGGATATACGTACGGCGACTGAATGCGGTTTTTGTAATAAGCCAATGAGTCACAGAACAACAGTTCGTAAATGACGTTGGTGGATTCCTGAGAATACGGTTGTGGAGCCGTGTCAGATTGGTGTGTAAGGGCCATGCTTCATGTTCGTTAGCGTTTGCTCCCGCTGACCAGGTCGTTGGGATCGGTAGTCAAAGGTCGCAAGGCGGAAGCAAATCCGGTACTCCAAACTGGTAACTGGCTGGATTGGGTACATAACGGGTGCTATTTCAGGATTTGAATACCCGTGAGCCAGCGAATGAAAGCGGCTTCAGCCCAGTTCGAAGGTGGTTACGCCAAAGATGCCGTTCACGTCGATCCGGGGGGCGTTTCCGGTATACATCCGGGCGGTTTCAAAAACCGGCTGCATTCCGTATTGCCGGGCGAGGGCCACGGCTGCCGGGTTAGCCGCCGGAACATCCAAATAAAACCGGGTTTGGGGGGCAATGGACTGAACGAGTCCGATCAGAAGTTGATTGGCGAAGGCGGGCGTTTCAGCAAATAGGGGGCCAATTTTATACCCCTGGCGGCTGGGCCGAATCACGCCATACCCTTGGATTTCCTCGCCAACAACGACCGCAAACGCCTTGGAGTCACGTTGTTGAAGCCATGCCGCCAGAAAATTCGCCCGATCGGCCGGGAAATAACGTCGGTCGTAGGCCAGGAGGGATTCGAAAGGAAGCTGGTCGCCCGGAACGACTGTGGCACCGGTTTCTGCGGAGATAAGCAGGGGCGTGGTGCCTTCGAATCGGATGTTGGTGTAGGCTAACGCAAAACCGGATCGCCGGTAATTTTCCTGCTGTTCGACCACGCCGTCCAGACCGATGGTGCGCCCTTCCAGGTGCTGCATAGCGGCTTTCCAGAGCGCCAGACCGTGGCCCTGCCCCCGGTATCCGGGCCGAACGATGTAGAAACCGATGAACCCAAAATCCGGTGGATAGCGCACCGCCGAGATGCAGGCTATGGGTTGGCCATCGAGCCAGCCTGCCAGAAAACCGTCGGGGTCCGCTGCGTAGAAACAGGCTGCGTCGCCCCAACCGGGGTTCCAGCCTTCGGCAGCCGCCCATTCCACGGCAATGTCCTGTACTTCCGGCAGCGTCATTCGGCGGATTTGGAGGGTGCTCATGTCCGATCAATTGAATTCTAGTAGTCGCCTTCGCCGACGTCTTTTGTTTTCTTCTTGGCCTGCCGCAGTCGGTAATTGAACGTCAGGTTGATTTGCCGAAGCCGCCCCTGCGAGTTGGTTTCGGTGTAGAAATTGGTGCCTTCGGTGATGGAGCGGAACCGGCGGGAATTAAACACGTCGATTACGTTCAGGGTCAGCGTGGCGTTGTTTTTCATGATGTCCTTGCTAACCGCAAAATCCAGCGTGGCAATGGCCTTCCGTTTTCCCTGCGGGGTCAGTTGGGGCGCTTCGTAGTTGGCGCGCAGTTGGACGTCGGTTTTTTCCCAAACCGTCAGCCGGTTGGTGGCCCGCACAAACCAGCTATAGGTATCACTCTGAAAGTTGGCGTCAAGGTTGTCGCCGTTGGTAACGGCGCGGAAGAAGTTAAAGCTACCATCCATTTTCCACCATTTAACCGGCGTGAATGAGCTGGTAAACTCGGCCCCGTAGGAGTCTTCAGTCGCCAGATTTTCGGGGCGCGTATTCGAAAAACCGTTTTCGTCGACCCGGCGGATGCGCACGATTTTGCCGGTGGTATGCCGGTAATACAGCGACGAGCCGATGGAACCTTTCGCGAAGTATTTGATGTGGCCAATTTCGAAAGCATCCGTAAATTCCGGGTTCAGATCGGGGTTACCGCTCCAGAAGTTCCGGTTGTCACTAAAGGTCGAAAACGGGCTGAGGTCGTTGTAGTTTGGTCGGCGAACCCGGCGGCTGTAGCTCAGTTGCAGCGCATTCTGCTGCGGCATGTCGTAGGTGACGTGAACACTCGGAAACAGGTTGGCGTAGCTGCGGGGATTGACCTCGTTGGTTTGTTTCAGCGTCGTGGTGACGTCCGTCCACTCGGCTCGTAACCCCGCCTGGTATGAGAATTTGCGGGTTTTGTTGCCAATCATCCCGTAAACCGCATTGATGTTTTCTTCGTACAGAAAGTCGTTGGTCAGGCCCGGAACCGGAATCCAGCCGCCATCGGAAGTCTGTTCCCGCACCCAGTAGTTGTTGGTCATGTCGCGCGTACTGCTCCGCAAACCGGCCTCAAACTTGCCGTCTTTTGCAAACGGCTGGATGTAGTCGATCTGCACCAGAAACTGCTTCTCGGTTTCGTCGTTGATCGACCGTTGCAGCGAACTCGGGATGCCGGAAGGACCGCCATCGGGCAGAACCGTCCGCTGACCGAAATACTGATCCGAACTTTCCCAATTGTCCAGATACCGCAGGTCGGCGGTCAGTTCGTGTCCCTGGCGTTTGAACGACCGTTTGTAGGTCAGGGCGTATTCGGAATTGGGTTCGGTTTCGGTTTCGTCCTGCGTGCGGTAGGTGATGCTCTGCGGGTTGCTCAGGCTGGCAATGTAATCGCGGTACCGGATGTCCGTAAACCGTTTGCCTTTGCTGATCCGCCAGGTATACGCGCCAGTCAGGACGTTTTTGTCGTTGAAAAAATAGTCGATCCCGGCCCGGGCGTTGTTGTTTTGCCCTTTGAGTTTGCTGGTCGAGTTTTGCTCGGTCAGGAACGTCGAATCGTTGCGGTATAGCTCCTGATACAGGGTGCTGCGGCCCGGGGTGTTGCGGTAGGCCGCGGTATAATTGACGAAAAAATTCAGGTTTTTGCGCCGGTAATTGACGTTGGCGGCCAGTCCATAATTGGTTGGATGGCCGACAATGACGTCAAAGGAGCCATTGAAGCCCTCTTTCCGTTCTTTTTTCAGAATGATGTTGATAATACCGCCCATGCCTTCCGCTTCGTAGCGCGCCGATGGGTTGGTGATCACTTCGATGCGTTCGATGCTGCTGCCCTGCAACTGTTGCAAACCGCTGCCACCCTTGATGCTGACCAGGCCCGACGGTTTTCCGTCGATCAGAATCCGGACGCTGTTGCTGCCCCGCAGGCTGACGTTGCCCTCGACATCTACGGCCACCGACGGCACATTGCTCAGAATATCGGCGGCTGTTCCGCCCGCGTTGGCGAGGTCTTTCCCCACGTTGAAAATCTTTTTATCCAGCGAAAATTCCATCGAACTTTTTTCACCCTGCACCACCACTTCATCCAATGTGCTGGCCGAAGCCGCGAGTTTAAGCGTGCCGATGTCGAGCGGAGAATTGTCGCGGGTCAGGCGGATGGCGGATTTTTTCAGGGATTTGTAACCAATAAATTCCAGAACGGCGTAGTAATTTCCGGCGACAGCATCGACCGAAAATTCGCCGGTTTCGGTGGTGATGGCCCCCGCAACGAATGAACTGTCGGCCTGTTTGAACAACCGGACGCTGGCAAAAATAAGCGGAGCGTTGGTTTGGGCGTCCAGCGCTTTCCCCTTCACTTTCAGTTTGCCATCCTGGGCATAGCCAGAAGAGAAGGTAAAGACACAGAAAATTACCAGTTGACTTGCGTAAAAAATGTATTTTTTGAAGTTTAGGGAAGACATGCCCGGTAGCAGGAAAAGGGTAGTAAAGGTTCGGTTCATTCGCTTATTTCGTATAGACAACAAAGGCCGTTTGGTGCTTTTTTTACTTTAGATACGCATAGATGGTGAGATCGACTCCGGTTGGTTTGGGTCGGCGATGTGATACTGCTCGCAAATCGGGAAGAGATGGCCTTAACTACTTGAAATGGGTGTAGTTTGCGTTCGAAACAGAATGGTCCGGATAGCTTACAACTACCTATTTCTGCAAAAGTAGGATTTTTCTGGCAAAAAAGAGTGAAAAATGATCGATAATCAGTACGTTACTACGATGAAGTGGAGCCTTGTTTTTGGAATTGTTTTGGTGAGTCTACTCACAATTTCCTGTAGTCAAAATAAACGATACGGCAACCCCGTTGCGGAGCCTGCTATCCTTCTGAAAGACATCACGAGTTTTCTGGCTTACCGCGAAAAAAATGTAAAGTTGTCTGACGACTACCAGGCGCTGGATACGCTTGCCAACCCCATGACGCAGGAAAGTTTTTTGAAATCCATTTCCACCGGACGGTATTTTCCCTTGCGGCTGAAATCGGATGATTCGACCGCCGTGTATCAGTTGTCTAAATTGGAGGATGCGGTCAGTCAGGACATTAAAACGACGGTGAAGTACTGGGGACTGGAAGAACTGGAGCATTTTCAGAAGGAAGGGACGGCGCTGCCTGCGTATCAGTTTACGGATCTGGAAGGAAACGTTTACACCAATCAAAGTACAAAAGGGAAAATTGTGGTATTGAAATGCTGGTTTATTGCCTGTTTGCCGTGTGTTCAGGAAATGCCGGCGCTGAATGAACTGAAAAGCCACTACAAAAACCGCCCGGATGTGTTGTTTCTCAGTCTTTGTCTGGATCCCCGGCAAAAGGTCGCTGCGTTTTTAAAGAAAAAACAATTTGATTACGCCGTCATACCCGATCAGGAAAGTTATCTGACCGACCAACTGCAAATCAACGCGTATCCCACTCATTTCGTGATTAACAAGCAGGGACTGATCACCAAAAAAGTAACTGATTATCACGCCCTGGTGTATGCATTGAAGAAAGAAACGGCGCAGTAATACCCGTTCAATCGTTTAGACGTATTAAATATAGGCCGGAAGTCTGTCGGGACGGTTCATACAAAATGAATCATCCCTACGGGATTGGTTGGAATTCTGCGGACACGGTTTCTACAACATGGACCATCCCTACGGGATTTTTGATTTTTCCGTAGAGCCCTGATTTTGCCATCCGTCCCGTAGGGATGGTTTATTTTGTAGAAACCACGGGCATTGATAGGTGGATGAGTCCCGTCGGGACGGTTCATACAAAATGGGTCATCCCTACGGACTCTTTTGGAATTCTGGGGCCGCGGTTGCTACAAAATGAATCATCCCTACGGGAATTTTTGGAATTCTGCGGATACGGTTTCTACAACATGGACCATCCCCACGGGAATTCTTTGATTTTCCTAAAACAAACCCAGCATTTTCCTAAAAGCCAAAACCGTATACTGCTCTGCTTACACCCGCAGATGATCGGGCATCCAGTGGACAACCGACTTTTTGATTTCGTCCGGGCTAAGGTTTTCAGCGATAGCGCGTTGGGTCAAATCCGGTAGTTCGTCGTCCGACGCAAACCGCAGGGCGAGAAGCTGGCCGAACGAAAGTTGGTTTTCGATGGTTTCCAATCGCCGGTTGGTCAGTACGTAATACCGAAACCGCATCTCCAGCCGAACGATTCGGTTCTGATTGTTAAGCGCATAATGCTGCCGCAGCATGAAAGCTAACCAGGTGATCAGGACAATCAGAAGGGAAATGAACGGCCAGATCAAGGTCGGCTCATCGGCTTTGAACGTGTAGTATAGGCTGATTCCCAGCAGAATAAGAACGACCGGGTAAAATACAAAGTGGTGCGGAGGGTAATACCGAACGTGGTTTTCGTAATTTTGTGTTTTCATGGAGGCTATGGGTAAGCGTTCCTACGTAAAGAGTAAAAGAGCCTAAATGGTTTCGTTTATAGAAAAGGATATGACTTTTGAAGAATTAAATCTGAATAAACCGCTTTTAAATGCCTTGACGGATCTGGGCTACACCACGCCTACGCCCATTCAGCAGACGGTATTTTCGGTGGTGATGTCGGGAAAAGATGTGTGTGGCATTGCCCAAACCGGAACCGGCAAGACGTTTGCGTATCTGCTGCCGTGTCTGCGGCAATTCCAGTTTTCGAAAGATCGGCTTCCGCAACTGCTCATCATTGTTCCGACGCGGGAACTGGTGGTGCAGGTCGTGGAAGCGGTGAAGCAGTTGACTCCCTATATGAATCTGGCCGTGGTGGGCATCTACGGCGGGGTGAACATCAAACCGCAGATTGCCGAAGTGGAGCAGGGAATGGATGTGCTGGTGGCTACACCGGGTCGGCTGATCGACTTGTCCATCAAGGGATTACTGAAAACCAAAACCATCAAGCGGCTGGTGATCGATGAGGTGGACGAAATGCTGAACCTCGGATTTCGGACGCAATTGACCACCATTCTGGATTTGTTGCCGGTCCGGCGGCAGAACCTGTTGTTTTCGGCCACCATGACCGAAGAGGTGGAGGGTTTGATCGAAACGTATTTCAACAATCCGGTTCGGGTCGAAGCGGCTCCGGTGGGAACGCCCCTGGAAAACATCAGCCAGACGGCGTATGCGGTTCCGAATTTTTATACCAAGATCAATCTGCTCGAATTGCTGCTCCGTCAGGATGCTGAGATGACCAAAGTGCTGGTTTTTGTGGCGACCAAAAATCTGGCTAACCAGCTTTACGAGCAACTGGAAGCGAAGTTTCCCGAGCAAATTGGCGTTATTCACTCCAACAAGGAACAAAACCACCGCTTCAATTCGGTCCGGCAGTTTCAGGAGGGGAATTACCGTATTCTGATTGCAACCGACATCATCGCCCGGGGGCTGGATGTGGCCGAGGTGTCGCACGTCGTCAATTTCGACATCCCGGAAGTGCCCGAAATGTACATTCACCGGATTGGCCGGACGGGTCGCGCCGACCGGAACGGGATCGCCATTGCGTTTATTACCGAAAAGGAAAAAGAGCAGCAGGCCACCATCGAGCAGTTGATGAATTACGCCATTCCGATCTTGCCGCTCCCCGAGGACCTTGTCATTTCGGACGTGCTGACCGAAGATGAAAAACCGAAGGTGAACATGAAAAACCCGGGCGTTAAAATTCACCTGAGCGATACCTTTGGCGGAGCATTTCACGAGAAAATCGAGAAAAACAAGAAGGTCAATGTGCGCCGGAACCACGCGGAGGAGATGATGAAGAAGTACGGGAAACCGATCAAGAAAACCCGGAAAAATAACTGACGGGAAGGCTACATTTGGACCGGACGTCTTACCTTTGATAGTATCAAATGATACTATCACGTATGAAGCCGCCTTATGAAATAACGAGTAACATCTTGAGTATGACCGCTTCTGTTTCCGAAAAAATAGGAGCGGTTAATGCGGCCCATTTACAAAAACCACCCGCTGAATTGCGGAAAAAAGCCCGGATCAGAACCATTCAGTCTTCACTGGAGATCGAGGGCAATACGCTTTCCGAAGAGCAAATTACGGCCATACTGGAAAATAAGCGGGTGATTGCTCCACAGAAAGATATTCTGGAAGTTAAAAATGCCATTGCAGTTTATGATCAGCTAAGCGAATTCAATCCGTATAGCCTCGCTTCGTTTTGCAAAGCACACCAAGTGCTGATGACCGGACTCGTCGAATCACCGGGACAATTGCGAACAAAAAGCGTCGGCATTGTAAAAGGTTCTGAAATTACCCACGTTGCACCACCCGGCGGCATGGTCAAAGCGCTTCTGAATGATCTTTTTGCCTATCTAAAAAAGGACAAAGAACTGCTGCTCATCAAAAGCTGTGTATTTCATTATGAGCTTGAATTCATTCATCCGTTTATGGATGGCAACGGGCGGATGGGGCGACTCTGGCAAACCGTACTTTTGATTTCTAAATACCCTGTTTTTGAATTTCTCCCAATTGAATCCATCATAAAAGAACGGCAATTGCGATATTATGAAGCCCTGAGTAAGTCTGATAAAGCCGGTCATTCAACGGGGTTTATCGAGTTTATGCTCGAAGTGATCAATGATGCACTAGAAGTGCTTTTAAAATCGCAGGGCACTACCCTTACAGGAAGGGATCGAGTCACTTTATTCAAAGAGAAAATAAAAAACATGGTTTTTACCAGACAGGATTACCTTCGTGAGTTCAAAGAAATTTCAACGGCCACAGCAAGCAGGGATTTGAAATGGGGGGTTGATGAAGGCATGATTGAAAAAACCGGAGACAAGCGGTTGACGCAGTATCAGTTTGTTGAATGATGATGATTCTTGTCGGTCAATCTCATTTTATTCTTTCCAGATTTGATTTTCTCAAGTTCAAATGAGCCTGAACTTCGGATTATAGACGTACAAAACCACCGCCCCGGTATTTAGTGGTATATTTGAAGCCGGAAGCCATTTCTATCCTTCCTCCTTTTAGCAGATTATGTCTTTTTCATCGCTTGGATTATCCGAACCGCTCCTGAAAGCCGTCGCGGAGCAACAGTATACCGAACCCTATCCCATTCAGCAGGAAGCCATCCCAACCATTCTGAAAGGGCACGATGTGCTGGGAATTGCCAAAACCGGCTCGGGCAAAACCGCCGGTTTTGTGCTGCCGATTCTGGAACTATTTCAGCGCCGGAAGACCACCAACGACCGCAATGTAAAAGTGCTGGTGTTGGTACCCACCCGCGAACTGGCCGTTCAGGTGGCCGAAGTGTTTCAAACCTTAAGTGCCAATTTGCCCCGAAAAGTGAAAACCCTGGCGGTGTATGGCGGGGTGTCCATCAATCCGCAGATGATGGCCCTGCTGGGTGCCGAAATTGTGGTAGCAACGCCGGGCCGACTGCTGGACCTGGTGTCTTCCAACGCCTTACACCTCTGGGAAGTGGCGATTCTGGTGCTCGACGAAGCCGATAAAATGCTGGATCTGGGCTTTGCCGGCGAGATGAACGAGATTTTTGAAATGTTACCCAAAAACCGCCAGAACATTCTGTTTTCGGCCACGTTGGGCGATGCGATTCAGGGAATCCGGGAAAATCTGCTGCGCAATCCGATTAAAATTGAAATTGCCGAAGAACCGCAGAATCTGGATCTGATCAAGCAGGTCGCCTACCGGATCGACCCGGAACGGAAAGGGCCGTTGCTGCGGTATTTGATCAAGGAACGCAAAATGACGCAGGTGCTGGTGTTTGTTTCATCGACCCGGACGGCCGACAATCTGGTGGTGAAGCTGCGGAAAAACGGCGTGCAGGCCGAAGCCATTCACGGCGATAAAAGCCAGGGCGCGCGAACCGAAACGCTGAGTAAATTTAAATCCGGAAAGTTGCCGGTAATGGTGGCTACTGATCTGATTTCCAGAGGGATCGATATTCAATTGTTGCCGTTTGTGATCAACTACGAATTGCCACGTTCTCCCAAGGATTACATTCACCGGATTGGCAGAACGGGCCGCGCCGAGGCCGAAGGGGAAGCCATTTCCCTGATCTGCCCCGACGACGAACACCATTTTAAAATCATCCAGAAAAAAATGGGCAAGCGGGTTGAAATGGTCGATACCGAGGAACTGAGTTTGCAGGGGTATTGATTCAACGCGAGACTAAAGAGCAGAGAAGTGAGAGTAAAGAAAAAACGCATGGTTGTTCAGTAGTTAAGTCTTTACTCTCTCGTCTCATCTCTTTCATCTCTCTATCAAAAACCAGGTTCATCCGCACTTGGGCCATAGCTGCCCGGAATCGGAATATTCAGCAGACGAAGGTATACGCCCAATTGCGCCCGGTGATGCACAATCTGACTGAACGAAATGCGGATCATTTCGCCTTTCGAGGTGTCGCTGTAAATTTGTTCGCCCTCGCGCAGCACCCACCGGCCTTCCAGTTGTTCTTCAGTAGCCTGTTCCAGGTGTGCTTTTCCATCGGCCAGCATCCGTTCGAAATAGTCCAGCAACTGGGCCGTATCGTTAATCGCTACGGGCTGATATGGAGTCGTGGCGAAATCGAGTTCTTCGGTGGTCAACGCCAGCGTCACCCACGAAGGCAATTCGGCAATGTGGGTTGCCAGCGCCCGGACGGTCATGCTTTTTTCGTGCGGTTGCCAGTCATACTTATCATTGGGAACGCGGCCCAGCATGTTCCGGGTGGTTTTGGCTTCCTGCTCCATTTCCTTCAAAAGCATTTCGATCTGTGACATAGTCGTTGGGGTTTGTTTACGATACAAAGTAAACGCGACCCGGTGACAGCCCTATGTCAGTAGCCTTTGGCGGCTAGCCGATATATTTACCGGTCCAGTACCACGCCGTCGAAGTCGCCGAGTTTGGCCACTTTCAACTCCACAAAACCGTCTTTCCACGTAAACGGTACCGGTTTTTCGGTCACCATCGAGAAGACTTTCGAGGGCTTGAAGTCCGACTTGATTCTGAAGGTTAGCTCATAAACCGGCAGCGGTTTGAAATACGTGTTTCCGCTAAAACCGGTGAGGTTGACCAGGTGCAGAATCAGGCCGTCGGTGGTTTTCTTCGTGACGTTGGCCGGGATGTTTTTCGTGTATTCCTGCAAAATGACTTCGATTCGTTCGGGCGCGTTGGTCTGAACCAGTTGGTTGGCTTCCGGCAACAGGTAGTCGATGGCGTCCAGCAGAATGTTTTTGTGTTGTTCGTAGCCGTGCATGTAATAGAGCCGACCCAGATTGATCGGTAGGATAACCGCCTGACTTTTAGCGTGTTTTTTGACGCCCATCGCGTAATGCCCGGTGGGGTCGTGACCGCCGATGATTTCTGGTGGGCCGGGGCGACCCTTTGCCAGAATCGGCAGAAAAACCGCATCGGCGGCTTTCAGGTCATAAAGACCCAGATTGAATTTCCAGAAAAGCATCGACTGTTTCTGAAAACGTTTGAAGACGGTTTTGTTTTCGGGGTTGAGGTAAAACCCGGCCCCGTCGTGGTCTTTCTGGATAATTTTGGCCCCGAACAAGTCCTGCAAGGTTTCCGGACTGTCGAACAGCGTCCGGTTGGTGGCAATGAGGTGGGTACCTTGCTGACTCGCTTCTTTCAAAACCCGGATGGCTTCGGCACTCAGGTAGGTGATTTCCGGCAAAATCAAGAGTTTGTATTTTTTGACTTTCTCGGCCAGGTTGCCGAGCTGTGCGTCTTCGATGATGTCGAACGGCAGGTGCGCTTCTTTCAGCATCAGCACAATGCCCCGGTATTCCTGCATGGGTTCGCCACTCGGCCAGGCTCCTGGAGCCACAACGGCGATTTTAGCGACGGATTTGTAGTTCCCGAAATACGGTTCGTGTTTCTTGTGGTGGGCGTAAATGGTTTTGACGATGTCGAAGTTTCGCTCGTCTTCGTAACCCCGCATGTCGCCCATCAGGCTGATATCCAGACCCGAGCCGTTGGCGATGTTTTCGTACAGCCGAATGCCGACTTCTTCCGGCTCCACGGCATTGTAGCGCGACTGAAACGAAATCTGCTGAATGCTGGCGTTGCTGACGATGTGATCGGGAAACGAATGGACGGCATTGCTCACATTATCGGAAGCCGTGTAAGGCCAGTAGGGAAGGCTGGTGTTCGACTGGGATTCGTGCCGGATGATGTCGACGTATTTGTCCATATACGTGCAGATCGCAATCTGGTTATTTTTGGACTTTACCAGTTCGTGCAATCGCTTCGACCAGTCTTCGACCGTGGCTTTTTTAAAGGCCAGGTACTTTTGAAAAACCGGGTCGGCTTTGTTCTCGACGATGGGCAATGTCATTCCCGAACTGAAGGCTGCGAAGGCTTTTTTATCCGCTTCGTTCTGGTCGATGCCGTGGTATTTGCCCTCGTACGGGTTGTTGACCTGATAGCCTGGCATGTTCAGGAAAATACCGTCGATCGGAAACTGGTCGATCACCTCGGCGATGATTTTGAACGCCCGGTCCTGCACATACGGCGCGTTGATCGACACCACGTACATATCCGTGTTGATGATCCGTTCGCCTTTTGGGGAAATATAACACCAGTCGGGGTGGGCTTTGAAGATGCTTTCGTGAACCCGGCTGAAGTCGAACCGTACCACCACCCGGATGCCGTTTTCGTGGCACTTTTTGATGACCTCAGCCAGCGTATTCGGTTTCATGTAGGGGTTGGTATACTGAAAATCGAGCTGGGTGGGGTAGAAGGCCATAATGCCGCCCGCGTTGATCAGCAGCGTGTTGGCCGAACACGCCAGAAGGTCTTTCAGCAGCGAATCCGGGTGGAGCGTAGCGGCTTCGTAGGCTGGCAAATTAGTCTGGATCACGCGCAGGTTGTTGGCTTTCCACCACGGCAGGTTGTCCGGCCATTTTACGGATGGGGCTGGCTGGGCGGTTTTTTGGGCAATTCCGGCAGTAAACAAAAACAGAAAGGAAAGTAAAGAAAAGAGAAATGGCTTTTTCACGGGAACGGGATAGGTCTGATTGAAAGCTGGAAGAATAAAAGTAGTCAGAAAGTGGGCGCAAATCAATGGCTTCTACAAAACCGGAACGTAACTTACCGGTATGAAACTGACCTGGACTTTCTACTCCAAAACGAACCAGCCCATTACGCTGACCGTGATTTACGTGCTGGAATTGGATAAACACCAACTCGAATATGGCGGTTTTCTGGACACCGATTCCAATCGGGCTTATGTCGACTGGGCCACGTTCAAACGCTTCGATGATGCCTCGATCAAGGTGCGGAAAGATGCTTTTGCCCGGTTAAAACGCATTACGAAAAAGGAGGACGGGATGCTCGGCGATGTGCTGGTGCGGTTTACGCCGGAAGGCAACGCCCCGGCGGAATGAGCAGCTTATACCACTATCGACTGAAACAAAGCCCTGGTTCGTCGCCCGGTTTTAGAGCCGGGTAATCATAACAAATCCATAATCTTCCATACGGTGATAAAAACCGGTCAAGCCGTAACTTCGATGAACCAAGTGGCTTTCTTTTATGGCGTATCTGGAAATTATCCTGCTCGTCTTGGCCGGTTTGACCCTTTTCCTGTTTGCCCTCAATTACCTGTCAGACGGTTTGAAAGCGATTTCGGGGGATAAACTACAGGGCTGGCTGAAGACATTTACCCGGACGGTATTCACCAGCATTTTGACGGGCGTCGTGGTCACCACGCTGCTGGACTCTTCTTCTGCGGTCATCATCATGACCATTGCGCTGGTCAATTCCGGGGCGTTGACCTTTCGACAGGCCATCGGCATTGTGTTGGGAGCCAATATCGGAACCACCTTTTCAAGTGAACTCATTGCGTTTGACATCGGAAAATGGGCGGGCGTACCCATGGCGGTTGGTCTGGGAATCATGATTCTGGCCCGGCGCGAAACCCTCACCCAATGGGGGCAGGTCATCCTGGGGTTCGGGATGCTTTTTCTGGGACTATTTCTCATGGAGGAGGCCGTTCAACCGCTGAAACACCTACCCCAGGTGGTGAATTGGATGAAGGGGTTGGCTGAACCGTGGATTGGTGCCCTGACGGGTGCCGGCGTAACGGTTTTGCTACAATCGTCGTCGGCCACCGTGGGGATGTCGGTCGTTCTGGCCGGGCAGGGGCTGTTGACCCTCGGGGCGGGTATTGCCGTCATGATGGGGGCCGAACTGGGAACCTGCGCCGATACGCTGGTGGCATCCGTTGGACGCACGAAAGCGGCTGTTCGTACCGGTCTTTTTCATCTCCTTTTCAACCTGTTGTCCATCACACTGGGCCTGTTGCTGATTGTTCCTTTCACCGAACTTGTGCTTTTGATCAGTAAACAGGCTGCGGTTGGGCGCCAGTTGGCCAATGCCCACGTCCTGTTTAATGTTCTGGGGGTTTTGCTGGCGGCTCCTTTTACGTCCCGCTTAGCCGCTGTGTTTGAGCGGTGGGTTCCGGACACCATTTCACCCCCAAAGCGGGCGGTCATGTCCCATTGATAGTTTTGCGGTGTTAACCTACACAGATATGCACATTTTTGATAAGATTGAGAAACGACTGCGGTTTATTGCCCGGGAAGGGTTGGAGATTGGTCCCCGGCACCGGCAAATCCAAAGTGTTGAGTATTTTTTTAATGGTGAAATCCGGATTTCACTGGGCGATTTTATGGTCTACTTGAACGAGGTCGACTGCGAAATTGAGATCAATTCGGCGATTCTGTTTCTGGGTATCAATCCACCCAAAAGTCAGGAAATCGAATCGACGATAACGCACCTGATCCAACTCGTTGAAAAGGAGATTGGTGCTTTTCGGGTACGAATGGTCACTCCACAGGATCGGGACTAACGCTTTACTTTTCCTGTAAAAGACAACACAGGCATGGTTTCTCGATGCCGGTGTTGTGTCTTTATAGTAAAAGTAAAGCGTCTTTCTTATACTTTATCCGGCTGATAAATCTTAACCGTTCCGTCGCCTTCGCTGCTCACCACCAGCATACTGCGGCCGTTGGGACTGTTTTCGGCTGGCACAAACAGTACACCTTCCGGGGCATCACCGGTTTTGAAAAGCTGGAGAAATTGGGGAGCCGCCGGGTTGGTGACATCATAAATGGCAATGGCATCAGCCCGTTCCATCCCGACAAACGCGATGGGTTTACCGTTGATCATCCCGACGGTAACGCCTTCCGGTTCAACACCCTTGTCGTCCGAACGCCCATCATCATACAGGTTGAGATTGGCGGCAATCACCTGATCTTCCAGACTTTTGCCCGAGTCATACACCCGCGCGCCGGTGGATGCGTTGTAAATGCTGAAGCCCCGGCCACCAAAGCCGTAAAGTTCGGTGTAGACGCCACCACTGTTGCCGGCGGTTTTGGTCACCCGCAGGCGGCCCAGGTTGGCGGGCAGTTTCAAGTCCGCAGCGGTTGGAAAAGCCGTCGCGTCCAGGGTGAGGCTGCTGACGCGTACCTGTTCATCAAACGCTGAATATTCCCGGGCGTCGCCTTCATTGGCCGTAATCAGATACCCATTGCCACTGGCTGAAAAGTAGGAAATCGCGTCGGGCAGGAAAAAGGATTTAACGGGCCAGGTCCCCAGACTAATTTTACTGTCCTGATCGCTGGGATCCATGGCGTTGTTGGCCAGGTTAATGTCCTTGGTTCCCAAGGGGTTAATTTTTAAAATGGTGCCAGTCGCCAGATCAATCTCGGCAATGCCATTGTTTTCCTGGAGCGTTACCCACGCTTTTTGGGAATCCGACGAAATCGCTACGTATTCCGGCTCCACATCCTGCGCAAAAGTAGCATTGGGGCCGTAGATCCGGAAACCGCCTGCCGACAACTGCGGCAACGAAGCCGCAAATGACTCGAAGGTGAGGGTTTTGACGCTGTAGTTATCGGCGACGTTGATGATCGAAATGGAACCCACCGGATCAGTGGTATAGTCGGCACTGGGTTCGCCCTCGTTGGCCGTAACGATGTAGGCACCATTGGGGCTAAAGGTGACCATGTCGGGCAGCGCGCCCACGGTAACCTGTTTGACGGTCGACAAATCCGTCGTGTTCAAAACAATCACGCTCCCGTTCGCCTGTTTGTTGGTGGCTTCGAGGGCGATGGCAAGTTTCCCGCCGTATACCGCCACGCTGTTGGCCACACCGCCCAGGGCCGTCAGATCAATGGGTTGTAATTTGGTCACGGTCGGGTAGGCCGTCAGATCCAGGACATCGACTTTGGGGGTCGATTCATTGTTGACCACAAACAGGCGTTTGCTGATCGGGTCGTAGGTCGCAATTTCGGCGGAGGCTTCCCCGCCTAAATCCGTTGAGGAAATTTCTTTGAAGGTGGCCGGGTTTTCCTGCGACGCCCCGGGAGGCTGGTGATCGTTGATACAGGCGTTGGTCAACACCGCTAAAAGGGCCAGTCCAATCCGCCATTTGTTCTGAATCATGCTCGTGTTTATGAGGGGTGAAAGAAACAAAAATAGGAGCCGATCAGGGACAGAAACCATGCGCCGGAAAAGCTTAATAATTATTTAACAGGCTTTTTAACAGGTATTTATGGTAAGTGTCCGTCGCCTTTTTGACCGAAGCCGTAGTGGTGTTACCGGAAGATTAACAAAACCGTTTCAGACTTGATCGTACCGTAATCTGCTTGTTACGCCCTGCTTTTACCTTTGTTCAGTCCACATCCGGCTCCGCTATCCGACCGGATTTCCAGCCTGGACACGCAACCCAACTCGTAACGACCACCAGGTCATGAAAGGCACTTCAAACAACATCATCAGTCTGTGGTTTGGCGCTGACACGCCAATTCGCCAATTCAAAATTGAGAGAAACCGGCCACTCTGGTCAGCCTGTCAGCGGGTTAGCCAGGTTTTTGTCGCGCCTTCCGGCGCTCTGACGCCCGACCAGTATCGTAAATCCGACCGATCGGCTTTTGCCCGAGCGGTTCTGGAGGAATTAAAATACCGGCGGGTTCCGGAAGAAGCAACCTATGAATTGGTCTGAGGTTGAACCGGATCAAGCAGTACCATTTCAAATACAACCTGATCATTAATAAAACAACTTTTTTCTCTGAGTATGAACAAGTTATCTTTACCTGTTTCGGTCGCTACACTGCTGATTTTGGCGGGTGGATTCGTCGTTACCTCCTGCGATGACCATCGCATTCCGGCGGTTTTCTATCCGGCCTTCGCGGAAGCAACCGACCCCAAAGTTTTAGCGATTTCGCCCAACAATACGGTTATTTCCAACGGGGGTTTTGGCTCCGCAGTTGCCGCCGACCCGAATGATCCCAACGTATTTTATCTGTTGACTGACCGGGGGCCGAATGCCGCCGGATCACAGGCCAATTCCATAATTTTCGGGAAAGCTGATTTTACCCCCCAGATCGGTAAATTCCGGGTAGACGGCGGTAAATTGGTGCTGGAAGAGACTATTTTACTTAAAAATGCGGCAGGCCAGTTGCTGACGGGCCTGCCGAACCCCAGCGGGGAAGGAAGCACCGGCGAAACCGCCTTTGATCTGTTGGGTCAGTCCTTAAATCCGAGCGCAGACGGGCTGGATTCGGAAGGGTTGGTATTGGCTTCGGACGGCACTTTTTGGATCAGCGATGAGTACGGTCCGCACATTGTACATTTTGATGCGACCGGCAAAACCCTGGAACGCATCAATCCGTTTGGCACCGGAACTGGCGGACGCACCCTGCCGCTGGTGCTGGCCCGGCGTCGCCCGAACCGGGGTATGGAAGGACTCACGATGACCCCCGACGGCAAAACCCTGGTGGGGCTGATGCAATCGCCACTCTATAATCCGTCTGCAGTTTCCGGTTCAACGGTTATTCGGGTTCTGACCTTCGATATTGCTACGGGGGCCACGAAACAATTTGTTTACCTGATGGAAAATGCGAGCCTGACCGGGTGCAGTGAAGTGGCCGCGATCACGAACACGACGTTTCTGGCACTGGAGCGGGATGGTGATTACGGCGGTAATCCGGCCAAACCCGCAACGTTCAAACGGATCTACAAATTTGATCTGGCGGGGGCCACGGACATTTCCGATCCGGCCAACGGGATTGGAGGAAAACTGTTTAGCGGGATGACGGTCGAACAACTGAAAGATAAGGCGGGCTTGCAGACGGCCGGCATCGTACCGGTTACGAAAACGCTGGTCCTGGATCTGTTGACGGGAATTTCACCGGTTTATCCGCACGACAAAGCCGAAGGCGTGGCCTTGCTGGGAACAAACGTGCTGGCCATTTCCAACGACGATGATTTTGGGGTGGTCGACAACGGACAGAATGGCTTCACCACCAAGATTTTACCGGCTACGGGCAAAGCTGATTTGAACCGGATTTACTTCGTAACGTTAGCAAACCCTTTGAAATAAGAGCGTACATTTCACAACAACCGATGAAAGTTCTTTTCTTTTTTATCGTTGGGCTGATGCCGGTTTTACCAGCATCAGCCCAACAAACACCCGGTACAAAACAACCCAAGAACATCATTCTGATGGTTGGTGACGGGATGGGAACGGCCCAGATTTTTGCCGGGTTAACGGCCAACAAAGGCACGCTGAATCTGGCTCGCTGCACGGCCATAGGATTTCAGAAAACGCAGGCTGCCGACGCTTTTGTCACCGACTCCGGCGCGGGAGCTACGGCGTTTGCCATTGGGAAAAAGGCCAAAAATGGCGCCATTGGTGTCGATGCGTTGGAAAAACCGCATCCAACCCTGCTGGAAACCGCCCAAAAGAATGGACTCGGCACGGGCATCGTCGTCACCTGCTCGATCACCCACGCTACACCGGCATCCTTCTATGCCCACGTGCCCTCACGCTCACAGAACGAAGACATTGCCGCACAGTTGCTAACGAGCGGTGTTGATGTGTTTGTGGGGGGCGGGCAAAAGTACTTCGATGCGCGGGCTGATGGCCGAAATCTGGTAGAAGCCTTCAAAACCAAAGGGTATCAGGTTGCTGATTCAACGGCGGACCTGGACCAATTCAAGTCGGGAAAACTGGCCGTTTTTACCGCCAAAGGAGAGCCTCGTTCCCTGTCAGAAGGCCGGGGGGATGTCTTGCTTAACGGAACGCAAACGGCGATTCGGTTGCTGGACCAATCGAAGAAAGGATTTTTTATGTTGATCGAAGGTTCGCAAATCGACTGGGGCGGTCATGCCAATAAGACCAGTTACATCATCAGCGAAATGCTGGATTTCGACAAAACCGTCGGCGCTGTTCTGGATTTTGCGGAGAAAGACGGCAACACGCTGGTGGTGATCACGGCAGATCACGAAACGGGTGGTTTGGCCATTACGGATGGCGACATGCAGGCCGGTCAGGCCGAAGGTAAGTATGTTACCAAAGGGCATACGGGCATCATGGTGCCGGTTTTCGCCTACGGGCCGGGCGCAGAAGCCTTTATCGGCATTTACGAAAACACGGCCATTTTTGATAAAATAACGGCGGCTTACGCACCCGGTTTTCCTGCATCCCGGAAATGAAGTTGAAACACGCACTGCTTATCGTTATTCTGGCCAGTTTCATGCCCGTTCGTTCCGCCCTTGCCCAACCGAATGGCCTCTACACGACGGCCCAGGCGCATTCGCACAATGATTACGAGCAATCGATTCCTTTCTGGCAGGCCTACCACCAACAATTCGGTTCAATAGAAGTTGATGTTCACGCCAAGAACGGCGTCCTCTACGTGGCCCACGATGAGACGGACATCGACCCCGCCCGAACCCTGGATGCGCTGTATATTCAGCCCCTGGTTCAGCAGGTGAAAACCGGTCAGGGGAAGATTGAGCCAAAAACAGCCCGCCCGCTGCAACTCCTGATCGATCTCAAAACCCCGGCTCGCCAGACGCTGCCGCTGCTGGTTCAGATGCTGGCGGCTTATCCAAACGTGTTCGGCTCCGGGGCTTCGGTACAGGTTGTGGTGAGCGGCAACGTGCCGGAACCGGAGGACTTCAAAACCTATCCGGATTGGCTGCTTTTCGACGGACGTCCTGAAATAACGTACTCGCCGGACCAATTGAAACACATTGGCTTAATCAGCCAGTCGTTTCTGACCTATACCCGCTGGAATGGTAAGGGGTTGATCGTCAGCTCTGAACGGAAAAAGCTGAACGAAGTGATCCGGAAAACCCACCAGCAAGGCAAAAAGCTGCGGCTTTGGGCAACGCCCGACAACATCAACACCTGGAAAACGCTGATCAATCTGGGCGTCGATTACATCAATACCGACCACATTACGGAACTGGCCAATTTTCTCAACAGCCGCCCGACCGCTGAATACCGCAATAAAACCGTTCACGCCGTCTACCAGCCGACGTACCGGCAAAACGACGCGCTCAGCCGGGTAAAAAACGTGATTCTGCTCATTGGCGACGGCATGGGACTGGCCCAGATCTACGCCGGGATAACCGCCAATCAGGGGCAGTTGAATTTGACGCAGGTGCTGAATCTGGGTTTTTCTAAAACCAGTGCCGCAGATACCTACATTACGGATTCGGCCGCCGGAGCAACGGCGATGGCAACGGGTGAAAAAACCAACAACCGGGCCATTGGGGTAGACTCGACGGGAAAAGCCCGTCCGGCCATACCGGCTCTCATCAAACCCTGGAATATGGTCAGTGGATTGATCAGTGCCGGGAGCGTGACGGATGCCACCCCAGCCGCTTTCTATGGGCACCAGCCCGACCGGTCTTTCGAACGGGAAATTGCGGCTGATTTCCTGCAAAATCCGGTTCAGATTCTGATTGGGGGCGGCTATCGATTTTTCAACGAGGAGAAGGTGCTGGATACCCTCCGGCAGCGGGGGTATGCGGTAGCGGATCGATTCGGCAAACTGGCGCAGTTGAAAGCGCCTTTTGTGTTGCTGGACGATGAATCAGTCGTTTCCGTCGGCCAGGGCCGGAAGGATTTTCTGACCACGAGCCTGCGCAAAACCCTGGCTGAGTTAAGCCCCAACCCCGCCGGATTTTTTGTCATGGCCGAAGGCGCGCAGATCGATTACGGGGGCCACGCGAATGATGTCCGGTATGTGGTTCAGGAAATGCTGGATTTTGATCAGGCCGTCGGCGAAGCCCTGAAGTTTGCCGACCAGAACGGGGAAACGCTGGTGATTGTCACCGCTGATCATGAAACCGGGGGGCTGACCCTGCTCGATGGCGATCTGAAACGCGGGTACGTGGATGGACATTTCAGCACCAATGACCATTCGGGCGTGATGGTGCCGGTTTTTGCGTATGGCCCGCATTCGCTGGACTTTCGGGGCGTCTACGAAAATACCGCCATTCACCATAAGATTATGGCGGTTTTGGGCCGCTATCGGAATACGCAAAAGACCAAATAATTCTTCCGGCGGTTAACAAAAAAAAGAGGAGTCACCACCCGGATGACTCCTCTTTTGCATTCGTGCCGGTTTGGCGGATCAATACCCCGGATTCTGGTACATTTTTTCCGGATTTAACTTGTTCTCATCGAAAGGAATCGGGTAGTAATAATCCTTGGTTCCGAAGTTGGACAGTTTCGCCACCCCAAAGTCGGCCTGCGACTTGGCGCGAATGTACGTAACCAGTTCGGCAGGGGTGAAAAACCGCAGGAGATCAAACCAGCGGTGGTTTTCGAACGCCAGTTCCACGCGCCGTTCGTGCAGAATGGCCAGTTTAAGCGTCGGGAATTTGCTGCTGTAGGCGGCATTGGTTCTGGCGACCTCGTATTTCGGCATCCCGGCCCGCTCCCGAACCTGGTCCAGCAATGAAACCGCCGAGGCTTCGTCGCCCAGGTACAGATTGACCTCCGCCAGCATCAGCATCACATCGGCATACCGGATCAGAATCCAGTCGTTGCCGCCGTAGCCGTTCGTTCCGGCGGCTGCGCTCGCATCCCGGTATTTGGTGATGAAGTAATCTTTCACCGTGGCGGCATTGGCGAATTTGATCGAAAAATCTTTCCGCAAATCCGTTTCCTCGTATTCCTTCACCAGATCGGGCGTCACATTACCGCCGATACCCGTATTGTTTCGCAGCGAGTTGATGGTTTCGCCCTGAGCCTGGTTGTTGGCGGCAATGCTCGACGAATAGTTGATATCGCCCTGTTTGTTGACAATCTGGAAAATGATTTCCGGGTTCGTCGATTTCTTGGCTACATCGAACACATCGGCATACGGGATTTCCTTCAAGGCTCCAAACGTCCGTTTCGTGTAGGCACTGGTCAGGTTCGTTTTGGCGGCATTCAGGTTGGCCGTGCGGTTGGCGGCATCCAGCGTGGTTGCCATCGTCAGATACACCTGCCCCAGCAGGGCATATCCGGCCACTTTCGATACCCGGCCCTTGGATGCCAGCGGCTGATGATCGGGCAGTGGGCTGGTGGTGACTTCGGTCAGGTCGGCCACGATTTGTTCGTACACCTTTTCCTTCTTTTCGCGGAAGGTGCTGGCCGTCACGTCATCCGCCGTCGTCAGCGGTTTGGTCACCAGTGGCACATCACCCCATTTGCGAACCAGGTGGAAATAAATCAACGCCCGAATAAATTTCGCTTCGGCACTGTACTGCGCCTTGGTTTCGGGCTTGCTGAAAGCCACGGTTTCGATCCCCGACAGCACCTGATTGGTTCGGGTAATGCACTGATACAGCGCCAGCCAGTGCGTTTTCAGGTTCGTATTGGAAGGCAGAAGCGAAAAATCATTGAACTGAAACGGTTCGCCCGCGTTCGATTGGTTGTCGTTTCGCCCGGTATTGTCGGAGCGTTCTTCGGAAAATAAGCCACTGCCTTCGCCAATCGAATTGGAGCTGCGGAGCGATTGATAGGCCCCGTTCAGCGCAACGAATACGTCATTTTCCGTTTTGAAATAGTCGGACGTCGCCACGGAATTGGGGTCGGTCTGAACCAGAAAATCATCTTTGCAGGACGCCAGCGGAAGCAGCGCCAGCAGGCAAAGGGCTGAAATGTGTTTATAAGTCATCGTGAATGTCATGTAAGAATTAGAAAGTCAGTTTGGCACCCAGGTTATAGCCACGGGCCAGCGGATACATACCGTAGTCGACGCCGGGCGTCAGGTTGGCTCCGTTGTTGTAGTCCACTTCAGGGTTGTAGCCCTTGTATTTGGTAATGGTAAAGGCGTTGTTGACGTTGGCGTAAACCCGCAGCCCGCCGACTTTGATTTTAGCGAGCCATTGCGCCGGGAGATTGTAGCCCAGCGTGATGTTCGTGCAGCGGAAGAAGGAGCCGTTTTGCAGATAAAAACTCGAAAGCCGGGTGCTGTTGCTCTGCGTGCCACCCCGCGCGGCCCGGTATACGCTGCCGTCGCCCGGCTGCGATTCCGAACGGTAGCGATCCGTTACGCTCACATACTGATTGCCGGACGCTTCCATGTTGTAGACGTAATAATCCTGTCCGTCGAGCACCTGATTCCCCTTCGAACCGTTGAACGATGCGTTCAGATCCAGGGCTTTGTAACTGGCCGACAGCGACGCCCCGTAGATGAATTTGGGATAGGGGCTGCCAATGACCCGCTTGTCGGCATCGGTCACCACGCCATCGCCGTTGACATCTTCGAAAATCAGATCACCCGGTTTCAGCGGGTTGCTGGAAGCCGTCGAGCGCGCGGGACCTTTCAGGACGTAACCGGCGGGAAAGGATTGGGTGGCGGAGTTGTAAACCGCGTTGTCGGCCGCCAGATTCTCCATATCTTTTTCCCGAACCATGCCCACCACCTTGAAACCGTAGAACATGCCGACTGGCTGGCCTTCCTGCGTGATGTGGGTCAGATACGACCGCTCGGCACCATTGGTGATGATCGTGCTGGCACCCCCCATGTCCAGGACTTTGTTGCGGTTGACGGAAATGTTACCGCTCAGGTTCAGCTTGAAATCCGGCGTTGCAATCACGCGGCCATCCAGTTGCAGTTCAACACCCCGGTTGCGGATTTTGGAATCGGCCAGGTTGGTCAGAATGGTCGAAGACCCCGAAACCGCCGAAATCGGCTGGTTGAACAACAGGTTGTAGGAGTTACTGATGTAGTAGTTGGCAATCACGAACAGGCGGTTGTTGAGCAAACCCGCATCCAGCCCGATGTTATACTGCGAAGTCGATTCCCAGCCCAGCCGCTGATCTTTGATGGCGCCTGCCCACAGGGCCGTCTGAATGGTTCCGTTGCCGAAAACCGCCCCGCCCGGCGACGACATCACCTGCTGGTAGTTGTAATTCCCGATGTTGTAGTTTCCGGTCAGACCCCAACTGGCGCGCAGTTTGAGCGAAGACGCCTGTCCCAGCCAGTCGTGGTAAAACGGTTCGTTCGAGATGTTCCAGCCGCCGGAAAGGGAAGGGAAATTTCCCCAGCGATTCAGGGGGCCAAACCGCGACGAACCATCGCGCCGGAAAGCCGCCGTCAAAAAGTATTTTTCGCCGTAATGGTATTCAGCCCGGGCCAGGTACGACAACAGCGATTCTTCGACTTTGCGAGTGCCTGAATTCAGGAAAAAGTTGCTCGGATCGGCTCCTTTGGCCGTAATCTCCTGAATGAGATCATTCTGAAAACCCTGCGACGATACACTGATCAAATCACTTTTCTGCCGCTGGGCCGTATACCCCGCCAGCAGATTCAGCCCGTGTTGACCCCACTGCTTGCTGTAATTGAGGGTGAATTCGGCCAGCACATCGGTGGTCGACAGCGTTTGGGCGGTGGCCTTCGCTGCCGCCAGTGCTTGTGGTGAATACGGCGGGTTGTTGCCGCTGCTCAGGCTCGTGGGCAGGTAATACTCGTATTTCTCGTTGTAGGTTTGCAGACCCACATTGGCCTTGGCCGCCAAACCGGGAATGATTTCGTAGGTCATCGTTCCGTTGTAGGTACCGCGCATGCCCCGGCGGGTGATGTTGGTCTCCAGCGCGAGTGCCACCGGATTTTCGATGGTCTGGTAACCATACAGGGGTTGCTGCGATGCCATTTCATTTTTAATCAGATTCCCGTTGTCGTCGCGGGGCCGGAAAATCGGTGCATAAATGAGCGCACCCAGAATCGAACCCTGGTTGAAACGGCCTTCCTGCGCTTCGCGGTTGTTCGTAGACGTCAAAAAAATACTGGCACCCACTTTCAGCTTTGGGCTTACATCAGCGTCCACATTGGCCCGCAGGTTCACCCGTTCCTGTTTGGTGGCCACGATGATGCCTTGCTGGTTTTGATACCCGCCACTGAGCAGATACCGCAGCCCATTGCTGCCGCCCGAAAACGTCAGGTTGTGCCGCGACATGGGCGCATTGCGATACAGTTCGTCCTGCCAGTCGGTATTGTATTTCGGCTGGATCATCGTTTGCGTTGCAAAATTGTAGAGATCGGCGGGTATACTAACCGAATTGGCATTATTGACTTTGGCAATCCGGGTGGCATTGTCGTCGGAATACATACCGTCGTTCCAGGGCTTGCCGGCATTTAGCGTCAAATCGCGATACGTTCCGTTGCGGGCGTCTATCAACAGTTGGGTAAACTGTTCGGCGTTCAGCAGTTTCACTTTTTTAGCCAGTTGATTGATGCCGTACTGGTATTCATATTCCAGCCGACCTTTGCCTTCCTTGCCGCGTTTGGTCGTAATCAAAACCACACCCCCCGACGCCCGCGAACCGTAAATAGCCGCCGAGGCCGCATCTTTCAACACGTCGATCGATTCGATGTCGTTCGGGTTGATAAACACGTCATTCCCCGCCGGATAGCCGTCGATGACGTACAGCGGGTCCGAACTGGCATTGATCGAGCCAATACCGCGCACCCGGATTTTAGTGCCCACGTAAGGTGCCCCGCTCACCTGGTTGACCTGAA
This sequence comes from Larkinella punicea, assembly GCF_003334855.1. Taxonomy (GTDB): domain Bacteria; phylum Bacteroidota; class Bacteroidia; order Cytophagales; family Spirosomataceae; genus Larkinella; species Larkinella punicea. The sequence continues at coordinate 351,269 of NZ_QOWE01000004.1, read as the reverse complement.
CACCCGCCAGCTTTCCGACCAGCGCCTGCCCCAGCGACGGAGCCGAGAGGTTCAATTCTTTGGCTTTCACGTTGGCAATGGAGCCCGTCACATCGCTTTTTCGCATGGTCGAATACCCGACAGCCACCACTTCGTTCAGTTGGTTGACATCCTCTTTCAGCCGGATTGTCAGGGTTGTCTGGTTGCCAATCGCCACTTCCTGCGAAGCAAAACCGATGGACGAAACCACCAGGGTTGCCCCAGCATTGACGTCGAGCGTAAACTGGCCGCTGGCGTCGGTCGCTGTTCCTTTCTGGGTTTGCTTTTCCACAATGCTGACGCCCGGCAGCGGCTGATTGGCCTCATCGGTGACGGTTCCCGTAATTCTGACGAGCAGCCGGGCGGTTTTTGCCTTGTTCCGCCGGTCGTCGGCATACGATACCGACCGGGTGACTAGTCCGGTCGCCAGGGCCAGCAGGAGCAGGCAGCGGAAATACCGGACAAAACGATTTTTGTAGTGATTCATTTCGATACGTTTTAAGCAGGTTGTATGGTGACTTGATTCGGGAAATGCGAATGGGAGAATTTACCAGGTGAGGGGCGTGAAATGCTAAAAGAAGAAGGCTACAGAGCGTCACTAAAAGTCCTGTTTTCATACACCGAGGGTCAATGCGTTAGGGGATAGCCGTTGACCTACAGAAGCAAACAAAAACCGTCGTAGTCGTAGAAAAAGGAAGGAAATCAAGGGTAGCACTCGCTTCGTCACCGGCTGGTAAATTCACCGCAAAAGAAGCGTTTACAGATGTGTTGAGGATTACCGCTGTTTTATGGAATTGTTACGATTGGCGCGTTCGGAATCCCGGAAACGATTCCGGTTTCTCGGGAAGGGATTTAAGAAAGAAAATAGGTAAATATCGAATTTTAAATTCTGTAGAATCGGCTTACCGCCCTGCACTACCGAACGGGAATAAAGCCGAGGGCGTATGGGATTCCGTCATCAATCGCCCTAGTTCGGTGGCTTTCGCGGGGTGTTTGGCCGCCAGATTGGTGGTTTCGGCCGGGTCTTTCGCCAGGTCATAGAGTTCGACAGGCTGGGTGGTGTTCCCGGCGGCATTAAGTCGAACTGCCTTCCAGTTGCCCTGCCGAACGGCCTGTTTGCCACCCTGTTCGTGAAATTCCCAATAGAGAAAGGCGTGTTTTTTCTGAGTGCCTTTTCCCGTCAGAGCCGGAACGAACGAAATCCCGTCGATGCCCGCGGGGGCCTTTGTTCCGGCCAGTTCGGCAAAGGTGGGCAGCAAATCCCAGAAGGCGCCCACGTGCTCATTTTGGGTGCCGGGTTTGATGGTGCCGGACCAGCGGGCAATCATCGGCTCCCGGATGCCGCCTTCGTAGAGGTCGCGTTTGAAACCGCGAAAACCGCCCCCGCTGTTGAAGAAAACCGGGTCGGCACCCCCTTCGCGGTGCGGGCCGTTGTCGCTGGAAAAAATAATGAGCGTGTTCTGATCCAGTCCTTTTTCTTTCAAGGTCGCCAGAAGCTGACCCACGTACAAATCGAGCCGGGTGACCATCGCTGCGAACGTAGCCCGGGGATATTCCTGCGAGGCATAGCCGCCGACATTGGCATTCGGCCCATAATCGGCTCCTGTGTACGGTTTTTCGGCAAACTTTCCTTTGTAATACTGGAAAATGCTGTCGTTGGGAACCAGCAGTTCGGCGTGGGGGAGGGTATACGGCAGGAAGAGGAAAAATGGCTTTTTCGGGTCGTTGTTTTTGACGAAGCCCAGGGCTTGTTGCTGAATCAGATCAGGGCCGTATTGGCTGGTTTTCAACAGGTTCTCGTTTTCGGCCAGAACGATTTTCTGGCTGTTGTCCCAGAGGTGATTCGGATAATACCGGTGCGCCAGGCTCTGGCAGTTGTAGCCGTAGAAGCGGTCGAAACCCTGTTGGTTGGGGTCGCCTTCGGAACCGACCGGTCCCAGACCCCATTTGCCAAAAGCCGCCGTGGTGTAACCCGCTTTCTTCAGAATTTCCGCCATCGTCACCACCGAATCGGCCAGGGGTTGCTGGCCTTCGGGGTCAACGCCTTTGTTGCCCCGGATGTAGGTATGCCCGGTGTGGTGGCCCGTCATGAGCGACGAACGGGAGGGCGCGCAAACCGACGTTCCCGCGTAAAACTGCGTAAACCGCACCCCTTCGGCCGCCAGCCGGTCTATGTTCGGGGTTTTGATCAGCTTCTGACCGTTGATGCCCAGATCGCCGTAGCCCAGGTCGTCGGCCAGAATGAAGATGATGTTGGGACGGGTTTGGGCCGTGACAAAAGCAGGCAGGGAGAACAGCAGCAAAAAGGAAACAAGCAGGGTACGCATGATCGAACGGTTAGTCGGCTTCTTCCTCCTAAAATCGATTCGACGTAAATCCTACTCACAATCCGGCATTTTGTGCGCAATCAACCGGATCATGAGCAGGATTTTTCGCTTCAACTTAGTTCGTCTGGTAGGCGGCTACCAGTTCGTTGCGGGCAAAGTCTTCGAGGGTCGTGGGCGTGGTGTTGTCGGCGTTGCGTTCAAAACCGCCCATCAGGCCGCCGTCGTTAACGCGCTGGCAGAATTCCACGTAGTTATCGGCCATACTGGGTGTCATACCCGACTGAATCATGCCCGCCCGCGCCTGATCGTAGGGGAAAGCGGTCCAGACTAAATCCGGTTTTCCGAGGGCCTGGCCCACAATCTGCGCCACTTCGTCGAAGGTGAGGTCACGCGGTCCGGCGACAAACCGGACGGTTTTTCCTTCGAAATCCAATGCCAGCAACTGGCGGGCGGCCACGGCGGCAATGTCGTCGGTGTGAACCAGCGCCAGCGGTTTATCGCCTTCGATGGGAAAACCCGCCAGCAAACCCGTTGCTTTCAGTAAACCGATGCTGCTGAAGAGGTTCTGGAAAAAGAAACCCGCCCGCAGATGAACGACCCGCAGATCTTCCACCGCATTGAGTTGGTTTTCCAGATAGGTCATACCCTGAATGACCCCGTTCTGGTCGGGCAAATGCGCCCCGAAGCTGCTCAGACTGACCGCGTAGGGAACCTGATTGACCCGAATGGCGGCTGTCAGGGCGTCGGCGACCCGTTTTTGGTACCCCGTAAAATCGGGCGTTGTAAAATTGGGGGGAATGATGGCGTAAACCGCCGTAGCACCCCGAAAAGCTTCGATCAGAAAATCCGGGTCTTCCAGACTTCCGATGGCCGCCTGGGCACCGCTGTCGATGAGTTCTTTCAAATGTTCGGCTGACCGAACGATAACCCTGACCGGTTTTCCGGCTTCCAAAAGTTGCCGGGCAATGGGTGTGCCGGTATGGCCACTGGCTCCTGTGATGACGTACATAGCACTTAAGTTGATTACTTTTTTAGAAATATATCTTGCCAAAGCTAGATCCAATAGTTTATATTTGTCAAGTAATCACTTTAATGTTTCTTAGTATCAAAATGGAGACTATAATTGATAATGAGGTACTTGAAAAAATAAATAGTTTGGAAGATTTAGCGGCTTACGGATTGACGAAGTGTCCGGTGACCCTCACCAGCCTGATTATTGGCGGAAAATGGAAACCGGTTATTATTTACAATGTGTCGAGGGGGATCAACCGATTCGGCGAAATGCAGCGCGCCATGCCCGGTATCAGCAAGAAAATGCTGACGCAGGAGCTGCGGGATTTGGAGCGAAACGGAATCCTGAACCGGAAAATCTACGCCGAAATTCCGCCCCGGGTCGAATACAGTCTGACGGAACAGGGAAATGCCACCCTGCCGGTTTTGCAGTCGATGGTGGACTGGGGAAAAGCGTATGCAAAGACGCTGGGATTGCACTAAGGCGGTTTTCGTCCGACACGAAAACCGCCCCGACCGGGTGAATTTACGGTTTGAGCACTTTCATTGTCGCGCTTCGTGACCCGCTGGTGGCCCGCAGGAACAGCAGCTCTGCGGGTTGATGACCGAGGAACAACGTTTTTTGTTCTACTTTTGCGGCTGCTTCTACCGCCCAATCGGCCACGGCCCGGCCGTTTGCATCCGTCAATTGCAACCGCAGGGGTTGTCCTTCCGCGCCCCGGACTTCCACCCCGAGCGTCGGGCCGAAAACCGGGTTGCCTAACACGATCATTTCCAGATTTTCGGGTTGTTCGGCCCCCTTCCGGACGGGCAGGGGGCAGTTCAGGAGTTTCCCCGAGTTTTTCAATACAAACGTGCTGCCCTGCACCCGCGCCGAAATCAGATGCGGACCGGTTCCTTTCAGCGTGACCGGAACCTCAAATCGGTAGGCATGCGCCCCGTTGCCTTTTCCGGCATTCTTCAAATCATCCCGGTAGATGTTGGCGACGGTGCTGCCCCAGACCGTGTCGTCGGTGTAGAACTCCACCGTCACCGGCGTGTTGGGTTTGTTGCGATCCCACACCCAGCCCCGGATCGTACCGCATTCGACTTTGTCCAGATAACCGTCGAAACTCCCTGTTACCGTGGTGGTTGACGCGGGATTGACGGTTAAAACAAAGCTCACACTGTTGGTGGAACCGGGCTCATCCGTGGCCGAATACGTCAGCAGGAAACTCCCCGGTTCGGTGGGCGTCCCGCTGATCATCCGGTTTGCCGAACCCAGACTCAAACCCGCCGGTAAACCGCTGAGGGCATACGTCAGGGTGCTGCCTTCGGGGTCGGTGAAAGCGGGAAGGGTAGCCGAGAAGGGGACGTCTTCCTGCGCCGTCAGGGGCGCAATCAGCACCGTAGGCAAGGGAGGGACAGGGGGCTGGTTGCCCACCGGTTCGGCGCTGTTCTGGCAGATGAGTGCCTTGGGCGAATTTTTGAGAACAAAACCGCTGCCCGTCACCCGGGCCGACAGGAGGTGGGGCAGGTTGTCTTTGAGCGATTCGGGGAGGACATACCGAAAAGCGTGTTGGCCATTGCCTTTGCCCGCGTCGAGCAGATCCTGGCGAAAATCGCCCGCAGGCAGTGTTGCAATCACCGCATCGCCATCCAGGATGTCAACAGAAACGACGGTATTGATCTTGTCGCGATCCCAGGCCCAGCCCCGGAAGCTCTCGCAGTCGGCTCCGTAAATATAACCGTCGAAACTGCCGCTCACCGGCGTCGGCAATTCTCCCTGAAATTCAAAAGCGCCCTGATCGATGGGGCCGCTGTTGTAGAAACGGGCGTTCCCGGCCAGGTCCGTGGTACCACTGCTTGTGGTGGTGCTGGTGGGATCTCCGGCGTTGATGGCGGGGGAGCCGGGCGTGAGTTGCAGGTCGGTTTCGCTAACAAAAGGCAGGACTGCGGTGGTCAGGTTGTTGGCTCCGCCGTAGCCCGTTACTTCCGTATCGAACAGGCTGTAGGTACCGGTGATGGTGGAACCGTTTGAATTGAAGAAGGTTTGAGAACCACCGTTGTTCCAGATGATGCAGTTTTTAAAAGTAGTCCCACCGCCGGTTTGGTACGCGATTCCTCCGCCCAGGGTTGCCGAGTTGCCCGAAAAGCTGCAATTGGTGAAAAGCTGGATCGAATAATTAACGGATATGCCTCCGCGTGAGGCCGAATTGCCAACAAAGCTGCAATTCGTTACGGTCGGGCTGCCGCCATCGTTGGCCAGTACGCCACTGTTGCCGGTGGAGGTATTGTTGGTAAATTGGCACTGGGTGATCACCGGGCTGCAGGTGCCTCCGGCATTGGTTCCGTTAAAAAGGCTCCCGCCGTTTCCGGCACTATTCAGGGTAAAACTACAGTGGGTCAGCTTGGGGCGGCATTGGCTGCCCAGGTCGGCATAGTTGTACATCGCCCCGCCCGGCCCGTCCGAGATGCCCGCCGTATTGCTCATAAAATGGCAATCGATGAATTCCGGGCTGCAGGTGCCGCCCGAATTGGCCAGATTATGCACCGCTCCGCCCGATTTGGCGGTATTTTCAACAAAGAAACAGTGACGAACTGTGGGGCTGGCGTTGAGATTCGCCATTCCTCCGCCAACCCTATGAACGTCTTCAACGGCATGATCGGCATTCCCTGCTGTAATCACAAAACCGTCGAGCACCGCGCTGGTGGTCAGCGACCCGGTCGAATTGCTGACGACGTGGTAGGAATTGTCGGTGTTGCCAGCTCCCCCGATTTCCCCGCTGAGGGTAGTGCTGGAAGGCGAGGAAAGGTTGAGGGCGGGGCGCTCGCTCAACAGATTTTCGTCGCCTTCAAAACCGCCATACACTGCGACGTGGTTTCGCATGGAAAAACTGATGGTGCGGTCGGCGGTGCCGGTGGGTTTGTAGAGACCAGCCGCTACCCAGACCTGAACGTCCACATTGCCGTTGGACTGGGAATAGGTGCTGGCGGCTTCGATGGCGGTCTGGAGCTGGGTGCCGTCGAAGGCGTTGGCCCACGAAGAACCGTCTTTGGTAACGGCTCCACCGCCCGGCGTAACGTAATAGATCTCCTGGCTGTAAACCGTCAGGCTGGTCAGGAACAGGAAGCCCAGCAACAGCCGTTGGCCCTGATTCGGTCGGAAAATACGTAGAAAAGTTTTCATCAAAACGAAGGTTGAACGGGGTGAGGATATACACCTTAAAATTCCACCTTTTTTTGATAAATACCTGATAATGTACCGACTACTATTGACCGTTCGATAAAAACCGGGTCTTGTCCAAAAGAGATCACTAATCCGGATTAACGCAACTCAGCAGGTTAGACCGATGCGATTTGGCGGGTCGAATTCCGGCCGAATTTACTCTGGCTGTCGTAGGCCAGCCCCAGTCCAACGCTGGAGAGTTTGTTTTCGTCGGCGATGGCCGCATTCGGAAAAAGCCGCTTGAATTCGGCTTGAATCAGCGGTACTTCGGTGGAGCCGCCGGTCAGAATGACCAGGTCGATGTCCTGTTGCCGCACCCCGGCATTCTGCAAACATTCCGTGGCCGAAGCCACAATTTTTTCAACCTCGCCGAAAATGGCCGTTTCAAACAGCGTCCGCCGGATCGGAATCACGAAATCCGTTTCCACGAAATCGAAGGGCGTGGCGTATTCGGCCTGGTCCGTCAGGGCAATTTTGGCCCCTTCGGTAGCCGCCAGAACGGCATGGCCGGTTTCGTTTTCGAGAACACTCAGGAGCCGTTTATACCGCTTTTTGTCGTGCGACTGGAACAGCAACTGCCGGGTTTGCATGATGAGTTTGGGCGTATAGAGGAAGTTGACCTTGCTCCATTCGGCCAGGTCGTGAAACGGTTTCAGCGGAACTTCCAGTTGTTTATCGCCATAGCGGCTCCGGTAACCCAGTTCGGGCATGATGGCGGCCAGGCTCAGGTCTTTGTCGAAATCGTTGCCTCCGACCCGCACCCCGGTATTGGCTAAAATGTCCGACGACCGATCCGTTTTCCGGACGGATTGACGGGATAACCGGATCACCGTAAAATCGGAGGTTCCACCGCCCAGATCGGCCACGATCGCCAGCTTTTCGCCGGTCAGTTGGGCTTCATGGGCAAAGGCTGCCGCGATGGGTTCAAACTGGAATTCGACGGTTTTGAAGCCAATTCGCAACGCAATTTCTCTCAGTTCGGCCTGCGCCTGGGCATCCGATTCGGGCGAGTTGTCGACAAAATGAACGGGTCGGCCCATCACCACATTCTCAATTTCCTGACCCGCCACGGCATCCGCTTTTTCCTTCATCTTTTTCAGAAAAGACGCGATGATGCCGGAGAAATTCATGGTAGTGCCGTTCACGACGGTGCCGTGTTTCATCAGGGGCGTTCCCAAAACCCGTTTCAGACTCCGCATGAACCGGCCCTGCTGGCGGTCGAAAAACAGATTAACGGCGGTTCGGCCATAAAACGCCTTGTTGTCGGCGCGCTGGAAGAAAATAGCACTCGGAATGGTTACGTGCGTCTGTTCAACCGGTACCAGGCTGATTTCGCCGTCGTTGGCAAGGGCAATGCTGGAGTTGGACGTACCAAAGTCGATTCCGCAAGAGAGTGTTGTCATCCCGGTTTTAGCTCAAAATGTAGCGTACAAAAGCCTGTCACCATCAGGAAAAAAGCCTGACCGAAGCAGGAAAGCACGGCTGTGATTGGATAAAGGGGCGCAAAGGTACGAGTAAACTTTTTGAAATTCCCGCAAACGATGATTTTTATGGAGCGGTTTTCTGTATTACGACCCGGAAAGGAAGCCCGCAGGGCTGGCATCTGGATCACCCCGGATGCAATCCAGGGGTGAGGATAGGGATTAGGGATAGACCCGGGGTTATCCACGCGCCAGTCCTGCGGACTTTTTTTGCGTGATTCCAGCGTTGCAAAAGGGATGGAAATCTACGAAAAGCTACAGTTAAAAAGCTGAGTCGCTGATCGAAGCCACTTCTGCGACTTTCGGGAGACTGGCCGACGCCGACGGTTCATTCAGCGCTTTTGTCAGGGTGACGGTGACGGTTGTTCCGTTGTTTTCCTCGCTCTGAATGTCCAGATGTCCCCCGTGTATTTCCACAAACTGGCGGGTGATGACCAGGCCCAGGCCGGTTCCCTGAATGCCGGCGGTGTTGCTGGCCCGGAAGAAGCCCTGGAAAAGCATCGAAAGATCTTTGGCCGGTATGCCGATGCCGCGGTCGATTACCTGCAAAACCAGGCTGTCTTTTCTGAACTGAATGCGCAGATGCGGATCGTCTTTTGAAAATTTAAAGGCATTCGACAACAGATTGACAATCACATGGTTCATCAGTTTTTCGTCCAGATACGCCGGATACGGTGTTCCCTCGACCAGCACCTGGACGGCCCGCTCATCGCTTCGCTGCCGAAAATGGGTGGCAATGATGTCCATACAAACCGCGGTGACATCGACCCACCGGGGCTTGAAACTGACTTTTCCAGCCTCGATGGAACCGATGGTCAGCAGATCGCTGAGCAGTTCACTCACGCGTTCGACCTCTTTTTCGATCACCCTCAAATACTTCCGGATGGCGGAGTGAGTGGTGGTTGCCGGACTGTCCAGGTAAAGCCGGACCAGATCGACGCTGGATTGAATGGTGGTCAGGGGCGTTCGAAATTCATGCGAGGCCGTGCTGACAAACTGCGACTTGAGTTGATTCAGTTCCTGCTCCCGTTCCAGGGATTTCAGCAGCACGATCTCTTTTTCTTTCTGGCTGGAGATGTCGTTGACGATGCCAATGTAGCGTACCGGAATGCCCCGGTTGTCTTTCATGACGAAGGTCCGAACGTGAAGCCAGCGGATTTCCTGGTGGTTGCCCAGCACCCGACACTGGAGCGTCACTTCCTGGCCCTGCCGGTATTTTTTAAATTCGGCTTTGACCAGTGCCCGGTCTTCTTCCAGAATGGTATTCAGAAACGAAGTCGTGTGGGGCGACGAACTGCCAAATACACGTTCATACGCCGGATTGATGTACAGCAATTGGAACGGTTCAACGGAATGAATCCAGAAAACCTCATCGACATTTTCGGCAATTTCCCGAAACCGCTGTTCACTTTCCCGGAGGGCTTCTTCGGCCAGTTTTCGCTCCGTAACGTCCCAGGCGATGCCGATGGCCCGGATCGGATGGCCCTGGTGATCTCGGACCACCAGCCCGTCCTGTTCCAGATACATGATGGTCCCATCCGGTTTTATAATCCGGCAGACGTTCGAGAAACGATCGTCCCGGGTATTCTGGTGTTTTCCGTGCCGGGTTCCTTCCAGAAAAGCGGGCAGATCGTCCGGATGAACCATCTGAATGAATTTCTGAAAAGTCCAGTCGGTCCGGCCTGGTTTCATTCCGAAAATCGTCCAGAGGTGATCATCCCAGATCAACCGGTTATTGACCAGGTCGTCCTCCCAGATTCCCTGGCCGGCGGCCTGCGTCGCCAACTGGAGCCGCTGGTTGAGGTTTCGTAACTGGGTTTCGGCGGCTTTTAGCGCCGAAATGTCGGTGCAGATGCCCACGTAGCCCACCACCGTACCATCCTGCTCCTTTAAAGTAGTGGTGACGAGCAGAATCGGTACCTGTCGGCCATCTTTTCCGACGGCAATGCATTCCTGGTACGAATAGTCCTTGTTCTTTAGCGCCACCTGAAAGAGATCGGCCGGGGCACAGTCCGAATCTTTCAACTCGTAGGTAATAAAGGGGAGGGGGTTGTCGGGCGGGCCGGGGTAGATCTTCGGAACCCGCCCAATGAGTTCATGGCTTTGATAGCCCAGTAATTTTTCGGCAGCCTGGTTCGCCGTCTGAACAACCCCGTTGATGTCGGTAGAGACGATGGCCTGACCGGCGTGTTGCAGCACCGCCTGATGCAGGGCCGACAACTGCCCGATCTCCCGGGTACGTTCTTCCACCCGCTGTTCGAGGTGTTCGTTCTGTTGTTTCAGTTCTTTATCAGCCAGTTGCTGATTCAGCACAAATGCCAACTGGCTCGCTACTTCCTGGGCAATCTGCAGGTGTTCTTCCGTGAAAAAATGAGGAACCGTCGACACGAGGGTGAACGCGCCGATGCATACCTGACGGCGGTAGAGCGGAAGGATTACCAGCGAGCGGAAACCCCGTTCGTACAGGTCAAGTCCCGGCGGAAAACCGTCGTCGTCAGGTTGCAAATCGGGAAGGTACTGAACGTGGCTCGACTGCCGGAGCATATCCATGATAAAATGGCTTGAAAAAGCCAGACCGGGGGTTACTTCCAGCACGCCCTCGGCCAGCCGGTATTCGGCCACGGCCAGGCCTGTGGTTTCATGGAAACGAAAAATGGTTAGCCGTTCACAGGGGACGAGTGCATTGATGTGATGCAGGGCGGTCAGCAGAGGTGACTGTTCGATCGGCTGGTGGCTCAGGAGCGCCTGGTCGATCGTGTGGAGACCCTGTAGCCGCTGATTCGCCCGGCGAATGGCCGACTCCTGCTGCTGACGGTGCCGGGCATTTACGATGAGGGTACTGAACGTCTGGAGCAAATGAACGTCGTTTTGGTCCCAGACTTTGGGTTTATCAATGGCGTAAAAACCGATGAAACCCTGTGTTTTGTCATCCAGAACCAGGGGGACTGCAATCATCGACCGAATGGCAACGGAATCGAAAATGGCTTTTTCTTCTGCTGCCTCGGGAGGCAGTTTGTCGGTGGTCAACTGGATTACGTGCCGGTTTTCTAAGCGGGCGTAGAGCCAGGCGAAAACGGCTCGCGGCAAATTTTGAAATCGGTGGCTGCTGGACGTAATGCCCGGTCCGCACCATTCGTGCGAACAGCTCCCCCGCTGCTGATCGTCTGAATACCGGAAAATCGCGGCCCGGTCGGCACCGTTAAAACGACTGATCTGTTCCAGCGCGTCGGTGATGCAGGCATCGAGTTCAAAGCCGTCGAGGGTGATGAACTGACTCGAAATCGCCGAAATGATGGATTCCATGGACAGCCGTCGCTGGAGTTCCTGTTCGGCGGTTTTTTGCTCCGTAATATCCTGAACTTCAGCGAGAAACTGGTCTTCAATGGGCGTGAGGGTAACGTGGACCCAAACGTCCAGATCTTTGTTTTGATAGTGTTCATCCAGTTGTTGCGGGCGCCCCGACTGGAGAAACGACACCAGACGCTCCAGCCGCCGGTGGACATCGGCCGTTGGCCAGCAACTGCTGACGGTTTTTCCGGTTAGGTCCTCGACCGGAAGCCCGGCTATCTGGGCGAAAGCGGTATTGACCAGGCGACAACGAAAATCAGTGATGGTTTGCTGTTCGTTGCGAATCGGCTCCAGAATGGCCACGCCCTGCTGCGAACGATTGAACCAGTATTGTAAAAGCTTTTCCACATCAGACCGGGTTTAGGAGGGGCGGGCAGGCTATTCGGCCAGCCACTTTTTAAACGAATTATACCGCGCTCTGGGCAGAATGGCTTCCTGGTTTTGGCCATCGATCTGCAAAAACAGGCAGTATTTGCCATTTTCCCAATACGCGTATTTCTGGACGGTTTTCCGATGAATAATGCTGTTTCGATTGGCTCTGAAAAAAAGGCTCGGGTCCAGTTCAGTCGCTAACTTCTCAAAAGGGACATGAATTTGGAACGTGCCCAGCAGGTGTCGTACAAAATTCTTTTTGTTCCGGATAAAAAAATACAGACAGTCCTCAGTTTGGAGCACCATGTGGCCCCGCTCATCGTGCCCCTGAATGGTTTTTATAAATAGAGTCGGCTGGGGAGCTTTTTGTTTCTGTTGCTGCCGTTTGAGCCGGCTCTCGATGGCGGCCACCAGTTCTTTCATCCCAAAAGGTTTGGCAAGGTAGTCATCCGCGCCCAGCGTCATGCCCCGGCGCAGGTCGGCCATGTCGGCTTTTGCGGTCAGAAAAATAAACGGAACATGGGCTAAGGTCGGGTTGGTACGGATCGATTCCAGAACCTTGTAACCATCCAGTTTTGGCATCATAATATCGCACAGAATTACATCCGGGGGCTGTAGAATGGCCTCGGCGATGCCTCCCTGGCCGTTGGCAGCGGCAGTCACTTCATAGCCCCGCATGACCAGCATTTCCTGTAAATTTTTCCGGATTTGTGCTTCATCTTCGATGACCAATACGTGAATCGGCATTTTCAAACGGGTTACATTTCAAAATAGGCTCAGAGAAATCGTAATTTTTAGGTTTGAATCCGCGGCACTACCGGGATGAAAAAGGCAGGATTGCGCTTGACGATCAAACGATTGGCTTATCAATTCTGGATAAAAAGCGTAGAATAGTGTTTCAATGATAAGTTTTTCGTACCATTTCTCCAACTTTTTAACCGCATCTTTGTGTCTGTTTGCAATAAACGGTAACATGGCTTTTTAAGCCGTATCGTTCGATCTCACATACTTTACCCACGCAGTTTTTGCCTGAATCAATGAAAGACGAATCGTTATCGCCCGATGCCGCAGCGAAACGGTCGATGGCCTGAACATCACAACGCTAAGGAAGTGACGCGATGCCATCGCCGGGTTTTTTCGAACAAACTAACCCGCAAGCGGTTCTTTTCGAAAGAACAATCTTTAACGTATGAAAACAAAATCATGGATCTGGGGGCTTTCGCTGGCCCTGCTCACGGCCACCACACAACTGGCCTGTGACTCCAAAACCGAAAATAAAGCCGAGAAAGTCGGTGACGAATACAAGGATGTGATTGAGGCCCAGCAGGAAGGCGACAGCAGCGATGTTCAGGAAGAACAGGCTGAACTGGATTCGGCCCGTCAGGATTACCGGGAACTGAAAAAGGATTCGACGCAAAAATAAAAGACGGGCTGCGAAGCGGTTTCCGGTTTTGGATAGGAACGCGGCCGGGTCGCCGATGCGATGGAACGGATCAAAAACGGATTTTAATCTGCGCTAATCCGTTCCATCCGTCTAATCCGCGTTCCTATTCTAACGACGCTTCGGTTGCTCGAACGATAGATTCGTCGAAAAGAACTGCAACACTTTGGTTCCGATGCGTTCGCCAATCCGGTTGATGTGGTCACCCTCGTACTCTTCGTAGGTGTGCTTGATCTGGTAATCATTCAGAACGCCGTCCAGCACTTTGTTGTTGGCGGCAATGCTGACGTCTTTCGAGCCGGCATCGAAGGCAATGGCGTGCAGCTTTTTCAGGTTCGAAATCGACTGATCGATTCCGGAAAGCGCGGCATTGGCCGCCAGTTTCGCCAGAATGCCCGGCTGGGGCTGCCCGTCTTTCACCGGCAAGTCGAGGTAAAAAGGCGGTTTGGTCGGGTTAGGAGCCCAGGCCGCAGCCGTTGAAAAGGCCGCCTTGGTGCCAAAATCGGCTTTCTCCAGTTCTTCCATGCTTTTGATGGCTTCCATCCGGCCCGCAGCCGCTTCGTTCCGGTTTGGGGAGAGGTTGGCGCTCATACAGCAGGGACTCAGCAGGTAGATGCTGGAAAAAATCTCCGGGTATTTCTGACCGATCCGCATGGTGCCGTAACCACCCATCGAATGTCCGCTTAATCCACGGCTGGCGGCAGTTGGGATAGTCCGGTAATGGCTGTCGATGTAGCCCACCAGTTCCTTCGCCACGTAGTCTTCCCAGTTGCCGGTGGTGACTGAATTGGAGTAAAAACTGCCAAAAAACCTGGTGTAGGCATTGGGTGTGACAATGATCATTTCGCGCACGGCGGGGTCGGCAAAGGCCTTATCGACTACTTCCGGCAGGTTGATCCAGTGTTTGGTAAAACCGTACCACTGGGCGTCATTATCCGTAAAACCGTGCAGGAGATACAATACCGGATACCGGCGGTTTTTGTCGGTTTTGTAACTGGGTGGCAAATAAACCGACACATCGCGGTCGGGCGAATCGCCGGAAAGATTACCTTCCAGGCCTTTGCCGTGAACTTTGATGCGTTCGGCGGTGCCTTTTTTGGTAGCGACGGACTGGCTGGTAGCCGAAAAGGCGATGCAGACGGCGAACAGGATCGCAAGGGCGGAAACTGGTGACGTTTTCATGAACGGTTCAGGAATGCTTTTTCCAGCAACTTACCGATAAGTTGAACAAAGACAAAGCATTCCTGAAGCCGCAAACGAAAAGAAATTACCAGGTATATTGATTGTTCGCTTCCGCAGCGTCGTCGGTCCGGGTCGTGAAAACCGAGCGGCTCAGGGATGATTCGCTGTCTTTTCCTTTGGCCCGTTGTTCGCCAATGCCGCCGGGAGCCGGGAGCAGCAAATTGATGACCGACAGCACTTCGGCCGTCAGCCCCGGAAACAACCCGTGTACGGCGGCCGCGACTTTGGCGGGCAGTGAAATGATCAGTTCGGCGCGACCGAAACGGCAGGCTTCCAGAATTTGCCGGGCGCTTTCTTCCGCGCTTTTCGACAAAACCGGCAGGGAGTCGCCGATCTTGAACCAGGCATATTCTTTTTCATTCTGGCCTTTGAAGAGGGCATTTCGCGGGCTACCGGTTCGCATCAAACCGGGACAGACGGTGGTGACATAAATACCGTCCTTGATCAGTTCGGCCCGGAGCCCTTCCGAATAGCCAACTAACGCAAATTTACTGGTCGAATAGGGCAGCAGGTGCGGAAAAGCCACTTTTCCGCCGAACGATGCAATGTTGATGATGCGTCCCCCCGCCGACCGGCGTTCGCGCATCTGGGGCAGCACCGCGTTGATGGTGTGAAAAGCCGCCCAGAAATTGGTCTCCATCACTTCCCGAAAGTCCGCTTCCGTCGCGTGTTCGATGGGAGTCACCAGAATCGTTCCGGCGTTATTCACCAGCACATCCACCGGCCCCACTTCCTGCTGAGCGGCCTGAATAAAAGCGACAACCTGCTCTTTATCAGTGACATCACAGGCGTAGGTGAAAACCGTGCCGCCGTTCAGTTCGAGGTCGGCTTTGGCGCGTTCGAGTTCTTCCGGGTCGCGGGCGCAAATAGCCAGGTTGGCACCTTCCTGCGCAAATTCCCGCGCCAGCACCAGTCCCAACCCGCGTGAACCACCCGTGATGACGACGGTTTTGCCCCGAAAGTCGGTTTTGCGCCACTGGTCGATCAGCGTTTTGGCCGCCAGCGCGACACCAATGCCCGCCAATCCCCATAGTCCCATTCTATTCGTGTTGGATAATCTCATGGTTCGTTTGTCTTTCAGTCCTTCTTTATTCAACCTGCTTCAGAACGGAATGTTGTTGCCCCGGCGGTATTCCGGCGTACCAGTACAGCGAGAAACCCGTGATAGTGGGATTGGAAATAAAATTAATCGGTTAAAAAATAGAATTCATCGGTAAAAACAGGCCATTGGTCGATAAAAGGCGGGGGTGGAAAGAAATAAATAAAACCGCATTAAACGTTGGGTGGGGTTGCCCCTCTAAGAGGCATATTACAACAAATAAAAACGACCAACCATGAAAACGACCATCATCACCCTCGTCACTTTAGCCTTTTTAAGCACCGGAACTGCCATGGCCCAACGCGGATACGATAACGACCGCTACCCGGCTCCCAACCCGCGCTACGACAACGACCGCAACGGCCGCTATGATAACCAACGCCGGGACGATATTCAGGAAGACATTAAAATTGACCGCCTGGACGCCATCGTCGGCCTGTCGCGTCGTCAGGAACGGGAGTTGAAGCGCATCGAAGACCGGTATGATTACCGCGAAATGGAAGCCGCTCGACGCCGGGATCCACAGGCCTACCAATATACGCTGCGTCGGAAAAATCAGGAGATGATGGCGGTGTTGACGCCGTTCCAACGCGAAAGATTATTTGCGTACCAACAACAATACCGCCGGAACGATCGCGGTTATTACGGTCGCCGGTACTAAGTCGGTTTACGATCCCTGCCATTTGCCGGATCGTTCCCATCGACGAGGGAGTTTACATACCCACCATTTCTTGACTGAAAAAGCGGAGCGATCCGCTTTTTTTTGTTGCCGGGGACGGCTGGTTACGGTTCGTCCAGAATCACGGCCGCCAGCGCGTGAACGGTTTCCCAGGAAAACGGAAGCCAATCCCCGCTGTTGTCATCGTAGACCTCACTGGCCGCTTCGCCGGGGAACAGTTTATAATCAAACTTGGGGTAATTGGTGACAATATAGCCGGGGTAATAAAACTGCATGTGCTGATGCCGGGCGTAGTTGATTTTTTGCAGCATCAGGTATTTTCCCAGGCTGTATTTGCGGTAGTCAGGGTGGTAAAAATTCATGATCCCGGCAATGCTTTGGTCGCCCTTATCGAAAATGCCGACCGCAATCAACCGCTCGCCATCCCGAACTTCGATGGCGTAGGTATCAAACACGTTGTAGGGATAGATGGCCTCGTTAAACAGCCAGAATTCGACTGAATCCGGGGCTTCAAAGTCGACGGTGGCCCGGTAGAGGCTGAAAAGTTCTTCGGCTTCTGCTGTCAGCACAAAAGGCTTCACCGTTAGCGAGAATTTTTCGTTGCGTCGCAGCAAACTGCGTTGTTTGCTCCCGTAATTCACCTTTGCCAGCGTAAACCGCAGCCAGTGAACGGGCAGAATGGAGTCGTAGGAAAGCAAATACCGGCATGTAAACAGCTTCTGATGCATCCGAAAATAACCCAGGCTCAGGTACAAATCCAGTTGACTTCCTCTCATTATTGGGGCGTATAAGGGTGCTGCGCTTGATGCAGTTTCAAAATAACGACGAAAGTGCAGAAAATCCAGCAAAAGAGCGACGGTCTACAGCAGGATGTTTTCAAAATGTGAAAAAGCGATTTTAGCGGTATGGATGGCGCTGCCTCTTTCGCGATCAGGCAGGGGAGTTCCGGTAACCATTTTTCGGAGCCTGAAAACGGTGTCGTTTAAAGAGAGTGTATTTTATTCATTACCAGATTGATTCTGTCGTCGGTCGTTAAATCACCCCTCAGCTCTAAAACCGGTGCGGTTTGTTTTTGCAGCCATTCTTCGTGCGCTTTCAGGGTTCGGTTGGCAATTCCGGTATTGGTATGTAATCGGCGGCCCAGTTGAGAAACGTTTCAAACAGGGCATTTCGCTCAGGGTCGGAAAAGATAATGTTCCCGTAGCGATCCAGTTCTCTCCTTTTGAGCCGTTCCAGCCGGATTTCGGGTGGTATCCACAGAAAAACGATCAGGTCGAAAGTGGGGAAAACCGAATCGCCCCAGTGGAGTACAGAACCGCCCAGAATCCAGTCGTTGTGATTTGATAATAATTTGGATATTAAATGGTTACGTTGATCCGGGTTTCGTCTTTTTGTAAAAGGTGGGTTGGATGCTTCCCAGAAATAGTCATCACTGTCCAGATAAGGAAGGTTTAATTGGTGGGCCAAAGCCGTTCCCAGGGTGGTGACACCACTGCCGGAAGCCCCTAAAATATGGAGTTTCATTTGAAAACAAGGTGTGAAGGAATCGTTCCTTTACTGAATCAGGTGGTCGGCTGGGCCGAATCCGCACCCCGCCGGGCCATGGCCTGGGCCAGCACACTGGCGGCAATGAGTTGAAGAGCGTGGTACATCATGATGGGCAACAGGGCGATGCCGACGACGTTGGCCGGAAACAAAACCGTGACCATCACGCTGCCCTGAACCAGTGACTTTTTGGAACCGCAGAACAAAGCCGTGATCCGGTCGGCGCGGTTGAAGCCGAGCAGGCGGCTGATGCCATTGACCAGACCGTAGATCAGGGAAAATAAACCGAGCATACAGGTGCCCAGTACCAGCAAATCCGAAACCGTCAGACTCTGAAACATCCGGCGCTCGAAGGATTCGCAAAACGAGGTGTAAACGATCATCAGGATGACAATCTTGTCGAAGGTACTCAACGCTTTCTTATACCGCTCGGCCCAGGTACCCAGCCAGCGGTTGAGCAGAATACCGAGGACAACCGGCGCAATGACCTGCAACGCCAGCTTTCCGATGACACTCGCCAGATCGTAATCACCCGACCCGGTCGCCAGGAAAAGGCCCATCCACAAGGGCGTCAGGAAGACGCCGATCAGGCTGGAAATGCTGGCGTTGAAAATAGCCGCCGGAATGTTGCCGCCCGCAATGGACACCATCACCACCGACGACGAAACCGTTGAGGGCAAGGCGGCTACGTAGAACACACCGAGCCACAGCAGGCGGTTTTCGTCGGTGCCGAACACCTGCATGGCCGCCCAGACCACCAGCGGAAAAACCACAAACGTGGTTAGATGGATCGTTGCGTGGAGTTGCCAGTTGCTCAGTCCGGCCCGGAGTTTGTCGCCACTGAGTCGCAGGCCGTAGAAAAAGAAAATGACCGAAACGCCCAGATTGGCCAGATTCGACAGCGAAAGTGGGCCTTCCTGAATGCCGGGGGTGGGCCACAGATACGCCAGACCGATCATGCTAAGCAGGGCCAGCAAAAACCAGTCTAAACCCGCCCGGGCGGCTGCCGAACGAAGGGTGGCAAATGAAAAGGAGCGGTTTTTCACAACGCGTCAGGATGGTTGAATTATTCGTAAATTACAGCCCCAAATTCCCTCTTATGATGATTCAGGTTGTTGTCCGTGCGTTAGAAATTTTGGAGTATGTGGCCAAGAAAGAGAATGACCCCACGACCCTGACGGAACTGGCTGCGGCTGTCAGCCTGAATCAACCTACCTGTGCAAATATTGTAAAGACTTTGGTCGATAAAAAATATTTAGATCACGTGGGCCGCAGAAAGGGCTACCGGCTGGGTGCAATGGCCTATCAACTGACTGATAATGTAGCGTATAACGAGCATCTGGTGCTGGCGTCCAAAGACATTATGGAGGAGTTGACGGACCGGCTTAACGAGACTTCCCTGCTGGGGATTCTGCGAAACAACAAGCGGTTTTTGCTCCACATTGCCAACAGCGACCAGGATTTGCAGGTACGAAGCCGCACCGAATCGGATATTTACTCGACCGCTACCGGCCGAATTCTGGTGGCTTTTTTGTCCCTGAAGGAAATTGACGCCCTGATCGAAGCCATTGGATTGCCGGCTCCGCTGGTCTGGCCGAACGTCGAAACCCGGGAGCAGTTTCTGGCGGCTCTGGACGCGATTCGCCGGGAAGAAATCGTCATCACCCGCTCACTCAAACACATTGTCGGCATTGCCGTTCCGTTGTGGAAAGGTGGGCAGGTGGTCGCTAGTCTGAGCGTGTTTTTGCCCGAAAGCCGCTACACACCCAACCGCATCCCCATCATCATCAATGCCGTTCGGGAAGCTGCCGGGCAGATTAACAAACGGCTGGCGGGTTGAACTAAATGTAGCTGGATAACGCATAAAGCCTATGAAAACCATGAGTGTAGGGGAATTGAAAACTCATTTTTCCAAAGTCCTTAAAGAGGTTGAGGCCGGTGAAAAGGTAGCCATCACTTTTGGTAAAAAGAAAGAGATCAAGGCCTTTCTGGTTCCCAAAGAAGCGATAATGAAGCCAAGAAAATTAGGGCTATTGCATGGAAAGAAATACTTTCTTCGGGACGATTTTGGGATGACAACCGCTGAAGAATTTGAGACATAAAGTATCTATTGGATACCCATATTCTGCTTACACATTTATTAGCGACGATGAGAATGTGAAAAAATACGGTTCAGAAGGGTTGAAAGTGATTAGCTAACCCATCTTTACCGCGTCATTTGCCGCTTGAAAAACGCCCAGGCTTCCAGATAGACGTTGATGTCGTTGGGGTAATCGTGCTTGCCGCCCAGCACTTTCAGCAGCGTTACTTCCGGTTTTCCATTCTGCCTGTAAGTATATTGCTCAATGGTTTTCCCGTCGGTCGGGTCGGTATCGGGCAGGCGGTTTTTCTTCGGTTTTCGGTCATAACCGGCCAGTTCCGACCAGTAATGAAACGTCCGGTCCGTCGACCGCACCATTCCCAGACTGATGCCGTTGGCTTTGACTTCCCCGCCTTCGTACGGATTCGTTTGGTCTGCTGTTCCGTTTACAATCAGCACCGGAACCGCCATCCGTTTTTCCGGACAATCCAGGTTGTTCGTGTCGGGCAGGTTGGCGATGAGGGCGGTGATGGCCCGGAATTGTTCGGGCATCGTCAACGCCAGTTTGTAGGCCATGTGGCCACCGCCGGATGTGCCGACCGCAAAAACGCGTTTGGGATCGATCTGGTAGTTTTTCCGGAAGTACCCGATCATCGTCTCAAAAAACGCATTGTCGTTGATATTCTCCTGATTGGCTGCCGATTGCGCGGTTTTTCGGCACTCATTCCAGTATTTTTTATAACCGTCGGGATACACCAGCAGGATGTTTTCATTGGGCGCAATTTCTTCCAGTTTCTTTGCGCCATTCCGAACACCCTGCCCGTTTCCGCCTGAACCGTGCAACACAAACACCAGCGACGCATTCGGCCGGGCCGGTTTCAGAAAGTGGAAGGTTCGGGAATGGCCTTCGATCGACACGGAATCACTCACGAGCTGGCTTTTGGCCAGGCCAGCCGTTAAAACAAGAGCAAGAACGGCTACCCATCGCTGCACCGGAGAAGGAAAGAAGATACTCATGGTTTGGTTTTCAGGAGTTTATGCTGAATGAAAACGTCGGCATACCGGCGACCCAGCGTTCGGGCCGAAGGCGTGTCGAAGTGCGTAGAATCGCCCTTGTGCGTCAAACCGGTGGCAACGGCATAGTACGAATGGGGGATGTTTTTGGTGGCCTGTTGCAAGGCTTCATTGATAAGTCCGGCATTCGGATTTCGCTTCACGACAAAATCCCCCAGCGTTCCGACGACAAATGGCACCTTCGGCGCGTTCAGTTCTTTCCGCAACCGCTGCACCAGTTCCGCCAGTTTTTCGCCATACACCGCCGTGTTGCCCGGTTTGGAATCCGACTCGCCCTGATGCCACAGAATACCGGCCAGTTGACCGTTTTCAAGCGCTTTTTTCGCCCGGCGTATGGCATCGTCGTACGGATAGGAATTCGTGGGTTCGTAATAAGCCCCCGGTTTCCAGACATCGATGCCCGACCCGCCCACCGCACAGGGAATCAGCCCGATGTTCAGCTTGGGAGCGGTTTCGGCCAGTCGTTTCGCGAAGGCCAGCCCCGGCCCAACGCCAATCACCGCCGGTTTGTCGAAGTGCATCGGATCGCGGGCCGGAACCCAGGTTTGCTCTTTGGTCAGCATCCAGATGTGCGGATTGGGTTGCTGGTCTTCGGCTTCGGGAACTCCGCGACCCGCCATGTTCGACTGGCCGATGAGCAGGAAAAGCTGCAAACGGGGCGGAGCGTCCTGCCTGAATGCCAGAGCAATACCGAGAACCAGCGCGAAAAACGCGGCTTTGACGAATGTTTTCATGGAGCTAATTTGAGATAAAACTCACATTGACACCAGTTATACTGTATTTTTCGTTTGAAACGCTCATTTGTTTCCAGGATGACCCAACAGAAAGGGTACGGATTCGTCTGATCGACAATCCGTACCCGGCAGCTTTTTCGGTGGTCAATTCAGGACTAAGCGTCACATTGCAGCAGGTATTTCATCCCGGCCGGATTGTGGTCGATCGTTTCAAAAACCGCCTGCGCGTCGGCTAAGGGAGAAACCTGCGTAATGAGCGCGTCGAGGGGCAGCGATCCGCTGGTGGCCAACGCAATGGCTTCTTCGAAGTCTTCGGGTTCGTAGACCCGGGCACCGATGAGCTTGAGTTCGCGCCAGAAAAACCGGAACAGATCGACGGCTTTGGGTTCGGCGTGAATGGCAACCATCACAATCCGGCCCCGCACCCGCGCCAGCGCGGTCATGGCCGTTACCCCCGCCTGTACGCCCGAAACCTCGAAAACGACATCGGCCATCGCGCCAGTCGTAAACTCCGCCACGCAGGCCACCAGATCGGTTTCCTTGGGGTTCACCGTCGCCAGTTTCAGCGATTCAGCCAGTTTCAGACGCGTCGGATTGACTTCGGAAATCAGGACGTTGGCTCCCTTCTCTTTGGCGACCAGCGCGACCAGCATACCGATGGGGCCACCGCCGATGATGACGACGTTTTCCCCCGGTTTTACGTCGCCAAGCCGCACATCGTGGCAGGCCACCGCCAGCGGTTCAATCAGGGCACCGATCGGGAGCGGCAACTGGTCGGGGAGCCGGTGGAGCGTGTAAGCGGGCACGTTCCAGTATTGCTGCATCCCGCCCGGCGTGTCGATACCGATGAATTTCAGGTTCTGTCCGATGTGCCGAACGCCGTTGTCGACGGACATTTCCGGCCCCGGTTTGAGGGGTCGAACCGTCACCCGGTCGCCCGGTTGCCAGCCGGTAACGCCTTCGCCCACCGCGTCGATTTCGCCCGAAACCTCGTGGCCGATCACTTGCGGCAGCGAAAGGCGCTGGGCCATTGCGCCGTGGTAAATATGCACGTCGGTTCCGCAAACGCCACAGTAGGCCACTTTCAGACGAACCTCGCCGGGCAAAACCGGCTGATGGTCAACCTCCTGTAAATCAAATGTTTTATTTCCGGTAAAATGGAGTGCTTTCATCCTTCAATGAGTGAATGAGTGAATGTGTGAATGCCATATAGTGTCACCCAGGTATTCGCTCGAGAATCTGGAGCATGTTGCCGTCGGGGTCGTAGAGGGTTCGGACTTTGCCGCCCCCGATGGCGTTGATGACCGATCCGCCCCACACGACGTTTTTGGTATCTAAAAAAGCAATGGCTTCCTCCAGATTGGCCACCCGCAGGGCCAGGTGCGACCAGCCGGGTGTCCAGGTCGTGCGTTCGGGCCGGGCAGTGTCGTCTTTGGGCATCACTTCGAGCAATGTACCGTCGGGAGCTTTGAGCATCCAGACCGGGTTGAGCGGTCCGGCGTTCCGGTGGCGAAACCATTTTTCGTAGCCAAAGACCTCACAGTACCAGTCGGCCAGTTGTTCAACATCGTTGGCCGCTACGCCGGGGTGATCGATGCCCGTAATTTTCAGACGGTTAGCCATGTGGATATGGTCGGGTTAAGGTATATATTTCATCGTGTTGCTGAATGATCCACGGTTGCTCCTGTCCCGAAGTCAGCGAGAGTTGGCTGGCGGTTTCGTCCAGAATCCGGAGCGTCCAGTGCTGCGGTCCGTTGGTCAGCGTAAAAGCCGCATCGTTCGATTGTAACTGCCACTGATCCAGTTGGAAAGCGTCATCGAGGGCTATCGCATGAACTACGGTTCGGTTTAGGGCTGGTCTTGTTTCCGTCCAGCGGTACAGCAAACCGCTTCCCGGACGCCCTTCGCCCAACTGATCGGGTTCAACGTGATAAGCGTCGTGAACATAACCATAAACCGGATGACCCGACCGGCCCGACCCCGTGTGGAACAGTTTCATCCCGGCATCATTCCGGCAAACCGTCAGGCCATTGCCCGGACTGTCTACCTGGGCCTTTCCATCGCGGTTGTTGACGAGCCAGTTCCAGACCGTCGTAACGGGTTGCGTCGCTTCGATTCGGTCCACGACGAAGAAAACGTGGCTACCGGCCAGCAGCCAGAGCCGCGTAAACCGCTGAATGGGTGAGCCGTAAGCATTTCCGACCTCCGAGCCGATGACGGAAACCGGTCCGTCGCGTTCCACCACCCGTCGCCGGTTGCCCCGGTCGATGGGTGGGCCGGGTATGCCGTTGACGAGCAACCGCCGGGGCAGCACACTTTTCTGTTCGAGCAGGGACGCTTTCGCGAGGTCTTCCTGCAAACCCAGCGATTCGCTTTCCACCAGAAACGTACAGGTATTGTGGGTTTGCGTGCTGCTTTCCAGCCCATGAATCAGGTTTCGGTAGCAGCTATGACCCGGATCGACCAACAGCCGTTCGCGATTGTGAACCAACATGAAACTGTTCAGATCGCCGTGGAGGTGGCCGGGGCCGTGCAAAGCGTCGCCCCCGCCGTTGATGGCAACGACCGTGCGGCCATCCCAGGCATCGCGCATAAACGCATGACCGTTGCTGAACGAGGTTGTCAGGGGCAACCCGGTTTTCTGCGGACTGATGGCTTGGCTTGGTGGAATCAACAGCGGCAGGGTCAGAAATCCCCAGTCGTTCCGCATACCGAACGTCGCCAGATCGTGCGGTCCCTGCGTCGGGCAAGGTTCGTAGTATTCCTGAAACAGCCAGCGCGCCAAACCCGCCTGCACCGGATCGCTGGAACGGACGGCGACGTGCAGCAGTAAATCGCCCGAGGGCCGAAATAAAGCCGCCGAATCATTGAAGTTGACGGCCCGGGCGCGGGGTTCGTCACCCCAGTTTTCCATCGGTTTTCTATACAACATGCTCTGCACCAGCCAACTCATGCCCCGGCCATAGGCGTCGATATCCAATTGCCGGGCGTGAACCGGGTACTTCCGAACCAGCGACTCGTAGGCCAGCATCAGCGCATTCGCCAGGTAGTTTCCGTATTGCAACGACTCGCCGTACGAACCGTCGGGCTGAAAGGCATGTGCCATCTGCGCCAGTTCGGGCGTCAATTCATCGAGCCAGTCTTCCCGGCCCAAAGTAGCCGAAGCCACCAGCGCCCCGGATGCCAGAATGCCCCGCCAGTTGGCCAGGTGATTGTTTTTTTGCAACCACCGGCGGCATAAAACGATGCCTTTTTCGGACAAGGCTTCGCCTACTTCCTCCCATTCCGCTGCGGTGAAAACCGTTCCGGCCAGATCCAGCACCGCCGACACGCCCCAACAGAGGTGAGCAGTTTCCAGATGACCCGTAAACGGCTGGGAATGATCCCGAAACCACGGGCCGACCCAGTCGTTGGCAGGACGGCGGGCGATGTACAGCGTCGCGCTCCGCAGCCAGTTGGCCAACTCGTCGGTAGGGGTGAGGGCATACTGCATGGCTGCGTCGGACAGGTATTCGGCCGCCGGATACCACCATCCGAGTGCCGGGTTTTTAGCTTGCAAACCGGACGTTACCAATCGCTCCGTGACCCGCCGTTCGAGCGCGTTCCGAAACCGCTTGACCGTTGCGTCGGTGCTGGTCAGAATCGCTTCCTTTTCAGAGTCGGTCAAAAACAGACGCAAGGTGTCGACGGTTTCCATCAGAAATAGCCGCCGTTACGAACCACCTCCGTCGGTCGCATGCCGCTTTCGACCATCTCCTTGATGTTCACCTCGTTGTGGACAATGTCCTCGGCTGCCAGCAACACATCGTAGGCAATTGCCTGCGGAACCGAAATGACGCCATCGATGTCACCAAAAATCCAGTCGCCGGGCTGTACCACCACTTCACCCATCAGGATCGGTTTCTGGTAATGATACATGCGAAACCGGCCCAGCATCCCGGTATTGGCCTTATACTTGAAAAATACCGGAAAGTGCTGTTCCAGAATGGCTTGCGTGTCCCGGATGCCGTTGATGATGGCCCCCCGACACCCCGCGCGAATGGCCGCCATCGTCATCACTTCGCCCCACTGTGAGGTCACGGTATCGCCGGTGCAATCCCAGACGACGACCGAATCCTGATGCAGGGCTTCGAGCATTTCGGCGCGGGTTTCCATCTCGCCGTCGGTCGTAATGTCGGGCCCGCCTTTGATGGTGAAAGCCTGCCCGGCCAGCTTCATTTCTTCCCGCAACGGCGCAAACTGCGCGGGAAGACTGCTGGCCTGCATGGTGTAGCGAAAGCGGAGGACGTCGTTGACCGCTCCGGTATAGAGTTTCAGATACCGCTCCCGCATTTCGGCAATGGAAATGGGATAAATCGACCCGGTTTTTGCCTGGTTATGTCCGTTGGATTCGATGGTGTTCATCCTGCTAAAAATTTCATGTTGTCAAAATTGATTTCCCGAATGACGACGTAGTCCGGCTGGTTGAGCACGAAGACGATGACGCGGGCGACATCCTCCACGCTCAGGAATTTTTCACGGGCCACTTTCCGGTCGCCCCAGTAGTTGCTGTCGGTTGGGCCGGGGTTCACGTCGGTGACTTTGATGCCTTCTTTCAACACCTGATCGGCCAGGCCGCTGCTAAGACCCCGCGCTCCGAATTTGGACGCACAGTAGATCGGTGCATTCGGATTGGTGCGGTAGCCGGCCATCGAAATAACCGTTACGATGTGGCCCTGTTTTTTGGGTTTCATCAGCTTCAGGGCTTCGCGGTTGCACAGGAAAACGCCCCGAACGTTGGTGTTCATCATTTGTTCGTAGGTGTCGAGGTCGGTGCTGGAAAGGTCTGTGGAAAGCAGCCCGATGCCGGCGTTGTTAATCAGCACATCGACGGTTCCGAAAGCGTCGACACAAGCCGCAAAACCGGCCAGCACATCGGCTTCCTGGCTGACATCGCCTTTGAACGACCGCAGATTTTCGTGACTGATTTCGTCGGCTAGCTGGTGTGTCCGGCTGAAGTCGAACACCTTCGCTCCCTGTTCAAGGAGTTCCAGAGCCGTGGCTTTTCCAATGCCGCCGGATGCGCCGGTGATAAAGATGGTTTTGTCTTTTACGTTATTCATAATCAGTTGATTTCTGTTTTATTCTTGATTGCCCCTAAATCCCCTAAAGGGGACTTTTAAATCCGGATATTTAAGTGTCCAAGTCCCCTTTAGGGGATTTAGGGGTAAAGGTCCGTTCATTTAGATTTAAAATCGGACTGGACTTTGGCTGCGGATTTCAAATCCCGATCCTCCGACAAATTCCGGGTTCGATACCACATCAGCGGGGCCAGCAACAGGCAAAGCAAACCGGCACCACAGGCCACCCGGCCGCTGGTTTCGGCCAGCGAGGGGAGGCTCATCACGAGGAAAAGGGCTCCGGTAACCGTCAGCGCCACGGCGTACAAGCGGTTCATGACCTGCATGAAAGCCGGGTTTTCCTGCGGTTTTTCGGCTTCGGTCAGGGGGGTATTCAATCGTCGGAAAAAAGCTTCCACGC
The DNA here is from genome assembly GCF_003334855.1 of Larkinella punicea. Lineage (GTDB taxonomy): Bacteria > Bacteroidota > Bacteroidia > Cytophagales > Spirosomataceae > Larkinella > Larkinella punicea. Next base: position 324,090 of record NZ_QOWE01000004.1, on the reverse strand, counting down.
GAAGGCGGTACGCGTCGGTTTGGACGGAGGTGATGCCCGAAAGCAGGAAAACCAGCACGCAGGCTACGATCTCGATGAACGTCGCCCATTCCCACGAAACTTGCGGCATGGCGTTCAGAATCAGCCCCAGTCCCATGCCGACGATCAAGGTTGCGAAGGCGCCCCAGGGTTGCGGTTTTTTCAGAACAATGCCCAGCACCAGCGGTAGCGTCATCGGAATGGCGAACAGGCCCGTGAACAGTTTGTTGGCTTCGAAAGCCCCGCCAAAACCGCCGACGTACAGGGCACCAATCGTGATGAGCGACCCCAGCACCACCGTCATCAGCCGACCCACCCAAAGCATTTCTTTGTCGGCCGCTTTGGGATTGAACAACCGCTGGTAAATGTCGCGGGTCAGCACGCCCGCCGTCACGTTGTATTCGCCACTCAAAACCGACATCGTAGCCGCAAACATGGCCGCCACCATCAGCCCCATAATGCCTTCCGGCAACAATTTCAGACACACACTGACGTAGGCCATTTCCGGATTTTCCAGGTTGGGAATCAGGGCTTTGGCGGCAATGGACGGGAAGAGGAAAATGATCGGAAACAGGAAAAAGAAAACCGCCGTCAGCATACCTTGCTTCTGACTGGCCCGCTCGTCGCGGACGCTGTAAAACCGCTGGATGAACGTCCAGTTGCCGCTGTATTTCACCAGAATCATGAGGTAATACACCATCAGGTAGAGCGGCATGCCTTTCGGGCCGTTGAACCAGGTAAAATGCTCCGGAATGGTTTCCATCATTTTGGGCAATCCCCCGGCGGCCTGAATGGTCAGCGGCACCAGAATCAGCGTGGCGACGATGAGGATAATGAACTGAACGACGTCCGTGACGACGACCGCCCACAACCCGCCGACCACCGTGTACAGCGCGACGATAATGCCGCAAACCAGAATCGACGTTTCGAGCGAAAGCGAGGTGGCGGCTTTGACAAACAGCCCGAGCGCGTAGAGCCGAACCATGTTGTCCAGAATTTTGAAGAACACGCCCATCCACGAAAATACCTGCCGAACCGGCGCGTTAAACCGGGTTTCGAGGTATTCCAGGGGCGTTAAAACCCCGGCCCGGCGCCAGCGTTTGGCAAAAATCGCGACACCGACCAGCGCGGGTAAAACCGTACTCCAGATCAGCGTCAGGGCCACAAAACCGTGTTGGTAGGCAATCCCGGCGTAGGCCACAAAAATGAACGTGCTGAACTTGGTCATGAAGTTGCTGATCGCGCCCGAAACCCACGGAATCGCGTTGCCCCCTTTGAAATAATCACTGATGTTCTTGACGAATTTGCCCAGAAACAGCCCGATGCCCGCCATCAGCAGCATGTAAATGGCAATGGCCCAGTAGTCTAGGGATTGAAGGGTTTGCACGGTTAGTTGGGTTTAGGAAGGTTGGGGGAGTTTCTGACGTTTTTCAGTTGCACCAATTCCGGCGTCTGGGCCACACGTTGCGCTTTCAGTCCCCGAATTTCCACCTCCTCCGCACTGTCGATGACCAACGCGGGCCGGTGATCTGGTTTGACAAAACGCAGGTGAATCTGATCGAATGTGATGTTTTTGACGTGTCGAACGTAAAAACCGTACGCGGGCAGGGTAGGGCCAAACATCGTTCCCACCGGATAGGCATCGACCTTTTCCGGCACCGGCGCGTCCGGTTTTACGTCCGTAATCCCACCCTCAAATTCAAAATTGATCGATCGGATTTGCACATTTTCCAGCGTATAGTCGGCCAGGCCGGTGATCGAACAACCCAGCGACGCGAGTCGACTTCCCTGAATGTTTTCGATAATAATGTCTTTCAGAACCGGTTTGTTGACCGTGCCCGGTTGGCCGAATTGCTTATTGCGGGTGTTGAGCCGGATAAACAGCGCCGATCGTTTGATGTTTCGCAGCGTAATGTTCGAAATCGTGACCCGTTCGATCCGCGCCCCATCGACGGTCATGATGGCAATTCCTTCGCCCCAGGTGTCGAAAACCGTGCAGTTCTGGATCGTAATGTCCTCGAAAGCCCCGGCGGTTTCGGTGCCGATTTTGATGCCGCTGGCCCCGCAACTGACAATGCAGTTGGAAATGGTAATGTTCCGGCAGCCGCGGTCCGGCGAAAAACTCTTGAGGCAAATCCCGTCGTCGCCACTGCTGATCAGGCAGTTGGCAATCCGAACCTGTTCGCAATCGACTACGTCCAGACCGTCTGTGTTGCGGTGGCGAACGGCGTGTTCCCGGTTCGGGTTGTCGACGTCCTTGTTCTCCCGGGTGTCAACGGTGATGCCATCGATGACCAGATTTTTACACGCCTGATACGTCTGAAGCCAGGAGGCCGCATTGCGCAATGTCAGGTTTCTGACCTGAACATTTTCGCAGCCGCGCAGGTGGATGATGCGGGGGCGGTATTTGAACGAGGGCCGTACATACGGATCGGTCAGCTTGCGGTTATCGATCAAATCACCCCGGCCGTCGATGGTTCCGCGCCCTTCAATCGTCACATTTTGGCTGTTTTCGGCGTAAATAAAGGCTTTGCTGGTCAGTGGATGTTCGTCGTAGGTGGGATACTCTGACGCCTGATCCGGGTAATCGGATGCCTTTTCGCTGCCCAGTAAAACCGCCCCGGCTTCGACGTACAGCGTGACGTAACTTTTCAGATAGATCGTTCCGGACAAAAACCGCCCGTTGTGCAAATACACCTTTCCTCCCCCAGCCGCGTGGCAGCGGTCGATGGCGGTCTGGATGGCTTTGGTATCCATCGTTTTGCCGTCGCCTTTCGCGCCCGTGTCGAAAACATCCCACACCCCGGTCGGTTTTTGGGCCAAACCGGTGGTGGAGAAAACCAGCCAGAGTAGAAGGGGTTTTAGTAAATATTTCATTTTCAGGTGGTTTAGGAATAGTCAGGCCGGTTATGGTTTCCCCGGTTGAACCTGGGGCTACACAATGCGTCATCCCTACGGGATTTTGACCCTGTCTCGTTCGTTTCCCCCGGTTCAACCGGGGGCTACAAAATGGGTCATTTCAATGGGATTGTTAAATCCAAAAATCCCGTAGGGATGACCCATTTTGTAGGAAGTTTTAATGAGCCCCATGCAACCAATCCCGTAGGGATGACCGATTTAATGCCCGAGAATCATTCATTTTTTGAAATCCAATGAACCGTTGAATTGCCGGAATATCGACTGATTGGCATTACACTACTTTGCTCTTTTCCATAATCAGCATCGGATAATCCTGCAAAGGCAGTTGCCGGAAAAGCTGGGCTTCCGATCCGACGCGGTATTTGTCGTTGTCGAAGAGCTTTTCATGCCCCGTTAATTCGAGAATATCACCCGTGATCAAATCCACCAGAACCGGTTCCTGGAATCCCGGACCTTCCCAGTCCCAATGATACAGGTGGACGCTGTCGGCGGGCTTGCTGTCGGCGGCTTTCTCGCCTGACCAGTAGGCCAGCACCGGGCCGTTGTCGGTATTCAAAACCGTTGAACACATGCCCGCAAGGCTCTTTTTGGTGCCATCGCCAAAAAGCTGGTAGTCCTTCTCCGCAACCGGATCTTTGCCCGACACCGCATGAACGATGGAGCCACGGGTATGGACCTCACCGTGAACCAGACTTCCCAAATGTTGCAACGCTTTATAAGCGATTTTGGGCTTGATTTCCGGTTTTTGCCCCAGAATCCCCTTGTAATTCACTTTGCCGGAACCCTTCGGATAATCGTGCAGATCGACAATCAGAAACCACAACGTCATCGGCAGATCCAGGGAGCAATCGGTGAGTAACCGACGCAGCATCACCTTCGCCTGAATGCTTTCCGTCCACGGCCCTTCGCCCGAAAAACCGGTGCTGTTCGGGTCGGATGGAAAACCGTTTTCGCCCTGCCAGATCTTTATTTTGGGGTTGTAATGGTCGATCAGTTTGCGCAACGCCAGCGTCCGCTCCGAGTAGCTTTCGGGAATGGTGGTGTAGGGGTGGAAGGAAAAAATATCGATCAGATCGGCAAGACCGGCTTCGAAAAGCTCCCGGATGTATTTGGCGGGCATCCTCGAAACCACCCCGCCGACGATGACGGCATCGGGGCAGTTCTTCCGGATAATCGGCGCGGTTTCCCGGACCAGTTGTACGTACTTTTTGGCATTGGGTTTATCGGGTGCCCAGAATCCCCCCAGATTCGGCTCGTTCCAGATTTCGTAATGCTTGATTTTGTCCTTGTAGCGTTTGGTCAGGGCGGTTACGTACCGTTTCCAGGCTTCGTTTGCCACCGGAATGTCCAGCGGATGATGGCCCACTTCGCCAGCCGTGTAATTGGTATTGCCATAGCCAACATTGAAAAATGGCTTCACACCCCGGCTGACCAGTCCATCGACGCTTTCGTCGAGCCAGGCCCAGTCATACTTGCCTTTTTCGCGTTCTACGCGGCCCCAGCCGGTTTGCAAACGTCCCCATTTCACCGGCAGGTTATCGATCCACGGATACACTTCTTTCGGTTTCCACAAGTCCCGGTCCAGCGTTTCGCAGCCAATCCCGAACGGCGAGCTTTTGATCTCCGACGGTTTTTTCAGCCGAATGGAACCGAGTTTCTTGAGCGGGTTGGCGGGTTCAGAAACCACCGAAACCGGTTCTACAGCCATTGTGAGGGATGTTGTAAACGGCAGGATGGATAGTGTTTTCAGGAAATCCCGGCGGTTATTTTCCATAATCAGGGTGGGTTTCAGGGGTTAGGAATAACGCAATGGCTCATTGAACACATTGCAGACGTGTAGCGAGTGGCTGTTGAAATGATAGGGGCCTTCGTATCCGGTATCGCCGAGGAAGTGACTAACGAGCGCAATCGAAAGCGGATAAAACCAGGAACCCAGCATGATGTGCGTGCGGTTTGGATCTTCATCCCGCAGTTCTGCCGAGGCTGTGGTTTCGCCTTCTTTCCAGATCCAGTGCGGGCGCGGCACCCAGTCGGCGGGTTTGCTGTCCCGGCGGTGCAACAGCCAGCCGACACCGTCGGCACTTTCATGCTGTAGCGCGTGAGCCAGATACCGTCGGCAGGCGGCTTCGACATCGTCGCGCCGGTAGTCGGTCAGGGCCATCAGGTTCACCAGTTGGTAGGCTCCGTCGAAATCCGGGCAGTCGGAACCGCCGGGCCAGAACGAGCCGTCGGGCAACTGACACGCCAGCGTCGAATCGACGGAACGTTCGAGGTGGCGCAGCGGCCAGCCCAGCGCAAAATAGATCGGGACGACGTGGATAGTTCCGAACAAGCCGTTGGCCGGATCAGCTCCGAGTTGTGTTCCCCAATAGCCGGTTTTCGGGTCCTGCAATTCTTCCAGCGCCGGAAAAACCGCCTTTTCCATCAACGAATCCACTTCCGACGCGCCGAACCAATCGCGTAGCGCAAATAAAGCCGTAGCCGCTGCCAGTACCTGATTCCCAGCCGCCCACGAATTACGCCAGTCGTAATGCTTCACCCAGCGATACAGCCGGTCGGCGTCGAGCATGGGGTCCAGAAACCGCAGTTCGCGTTCGGGCTGGCGGTTGAGCATCCGCAACGCCCAGATGTTACCGCGCGTGTAGTGCCAAACCGGTTCCAGTTCGTCCAGCGTCCGGATGCGCCCGAACTCGGCGGGTTTTCCCGAAAAATACCCTTGCTCAGTTTGGCGACCCTGGAATTGTTCGGCCCAAATGTCGAGGTCGGTGGCCGGGCGGTTTTGCAATTCGCCGAAAAGATCGAGGACGTGGGCGGCATGGTAGGAGCCGTAAAAACTTTCGCCTTCGCCCCGTTCTTTGCGATACACGCCCGGCGTGTCGCCGATTTTCATGGCATCGACAAAACGCAGTGCCGATTGTTTAATCCGTTGATAGCCTGGTGTTTCCATGGTTGTATGGTTATCTCGTCGGTTTGGTAAATTACCGCCTTTTCTTATTGGTTGACCGACAGATTAATCAGCGATTTGTCCGCAATCAGAATGGGAGAATCATACAGCGGAATTTGCCGGAATACGTTCTCTTTTTTCGACCAATTCTCTTTCGGGATTTCGTACACCGTACCGGCGATGAGATCCACCCAAACCGGATTTTTAAACCGGGCGTTGGCGAACGTAAAATCACACAAGGTTTGCTCGTTGTTATCGGAAGGAACGTTGTCTTTTATCCAGACCGTTACGGCCTGAAGCTGATTGGCTTTATCGGCGTACGCATACAGCGAAAGCGTATTGTTCTCTTCTTTTTTTACGGAATACGGATACGTTTCGAGCCGCTCCAGCTTATCGTCGAAGACGGAAATCAGATTTTGAAACGCGTAATACGCCGGTTTGGCATGCGCCACAGTCAGGTCTTCATTCGCTTTCAGCAGCCCTTTGTGATTCCATTCCTGGGGCGTTTTGGCGTCCATGATCGTGAAGCAGCACGACTCCTTGTCGTGTCCCAGATCGGTCAGCAACCGGCGAAGGATGTGCTTCGATTGCGTCAATTCCGTCCACGGGTACTTGTTCAGGGCGAAATTGTTGTTCCATTCCGACGGGCAACCGGCTTCACCCTGCCGAATGCGAATGGCAGGGCTGTATTTGGCGACCACTTTCTCCAGTTCTACTTCCGAATCCCGGTTGTCGGGGTTTGGAATGTGCCGGTGGTGGCTGATTTGGTTGATTAAACCCAGTTTTCCTTTCTCCTGAATAATTTTCAAGGCACTGTCCGCAAACTTGTAATCGACCCCACTGCCCGGCGCGAAGGCAATAATTTGAGCCTTCGGCTGCACTGAACGAACGGTTTCAGCGGTTGTAATGAAGAAATCGGCGTAATCGGGAATAGAAATTTTGTAGTTCGGTTCGTTCCAGATTTCCCATTCTGTTACTTTATCACCATACCGGGCCACAACGGCGGCTACGTAATTTTTCCAACCCGCCAGGGCTTCACCCGAAAACGGAATGGCGGCATTCAGCGTGGTTCCGCCACCGCCCGAATACAGCGGATTGCCGTAACACAGATCGATCCAGGGCGTCACGCCCTGTTTCACCATGTCGAAAACAATTTCATCGAGCCATGCAAAGTCATAGTGTCCTTTCACTTTTTCACACTTTGCCCAGCCCGATTGAATGCGGGCTTTTTTGACGCCGAGTTTGCCTAAATAGTCTTTCCAGTTTACATAAACCGTATAATCCCGATCCATGTATTCGGCTCCCACCGACCAGTTTGACGATTGAATATCACGTGAATTTTTGGGTGCAATTTTTCCCAGGTATTTGAACGATGGATTGGCCGATTGTCCGGTGGGCGTTAGCAAATGCAGGGCGGTTTTTTCGGCGATTAAAACCGGATAATCCGGCACCGGAATGGCCGTAAACGTGTAGCTATCGCCCGATTTTTTCCACTGGTTTTTCGGAATTTCGTATACTTTACCAGACACGAGATCGACAAAAACCGGCTGGTCGAATTTCCCCTTGATGGTTACATCGGTGGGTTTTGGTTCGTAGGTTTCGGCGGGCCGGGCTTCGGCGCTCCAGAGCGTGACGAGGCTCCCGCTGTTTTTCCGCTGGCGGTATTGAAACGCCGAAACCGTAGCCTGACTGACGGTTGGTTTGGCCTGATCGAGCAATTCGAGTTGATCGTCAAAGGTTGAAAAAACGTGCTGGGCGGCTTTGTAGGCCATTTTTGGACGTTCGATGGTTTTGTCAGGATTGGTTTTCAGCAAGCCTTTCGTGTTGACGCCCGTCATGTGGTCACCGGCGGCATAGTGGATGTCGCTGATTGTGAAGAGGTTGGTGGCAATGCCGCGTCCGTGGTCGGCCAGCATCCGGCGCAAATCCCATTTGGCCTGACTCAGTTCGGTCCAGTCGTATTGCCGCAAAGCCCCGATCGTGACCGCACTGGCGGTCGAAGGTGCCCCGTTTTCGCCCTGCATGAAGGTGATTTTTGGGCGGCCGGCGCTCCGGTTATAACTCCAGACCAGCTTCCGCATTTCCTCAATCTTCGGATATGAGGTGTCGGGGTTTGGCGCGTAGCCGTGATACGTCAGAATATCAACCAGATCAAGCGCATTTTCCTTCTTCAAATGATCGAGGAACGGGCGCATGAAAGCCGTTGCCGGAACCCCGGCGACACCGAGGGCAATCAGTTTGGCGTTGGGCTGGATGGCCTTCACCAGTTTGGCGGTGCGGATGTAGAAAACCGCTACTTCCTCGCCGGTATTCAGCTTGTTCAGGTCCGGTTCGTTCCAGATTTCCCATTCCGTCACCTGGTTTTTATAGCGGTTCACCATCGCCCGAACCCAGTTGTCCCAGGCTACCAACGCTTCTTCAGATGTGGGAATCCGTCCGCCCAGTTTGGGTTCGCCACCACCGGGATAAATCGGATTGCCGTACGACAGCTCCACCCAGGGCGAAACGCCCCGCGAATAAGCATCGGGAATGACGGCATCGAGCCACGCAAAATCGTATTGCCCCTTCACTTTTTCGCACTTCGACCAGCCGCCCTGCAACCGGATTCGCTTGGCACCCAGCGGCCCGAGGTAATGCCGGTACGATTGGTAGTCGGTATAATCCCGGTCGAGGGTTTCGCCCCCAATCGACCAGGTCGATGACTTGATTTCTTTGGTGGAACGCGGCCGAAGCTGCGCTACTTCCCGGAAACCTTTTGGCTCTAAAACCGTTAGGCCTGGTGCCGGATTTTGGGCCGATGCTGTTGGTAGCTCGACCGAGATCAGACTGATTGACAGAAGGAAAGGGGTTAGGAATTTCATTTTCTTTTCAGGATTAGGGAACGGTTGGCCTGTAAATAACCGGCAATGTAAGCGGCTTGCAGCTGCATTGCCGAGTCGTCGTAATGCACGTGATCGACAAAATGCTCACTACCTAAACTTCGCGTAAAGGTGTACAGATCGATAACCGGAACGGCGTGTTTCTGCATCACTTCGTCAGCAATCCGGTTGTAGTCATCCAGATCGCGGGCATAGCGTTTGAAGGCTTTCGAGCGGGTGTTGTGCCGTTCGTCTTCCACGGAGGTGGTTCGCATCCAGACCAGCCGGATGTTGCGTTTTTTCAGGAGTTGGTAAATGGCTTCCAGATTTTTCCGGTAACTGGCCGAATCAACCTGAATGACATTGGTTTCCGGGAGCCGTTTGATGTCGTGCAAACCGCAGTTCAGGAGCAGCACATCCGGTTGGAAGGTTTTGTCGGGGGTTTTCAGTTTCAAATATTCGAGCACCATGCGCGAATCCCCCCCGTTGGCTCCCACCGGCACATCCAGGTTTTTGGCCGCCTGTCCGTCGTCACTTTTTCGGTCATACTGCCAAACGCCCTGAACGTATTTTTCCAGAAATGGACCATACCGCATCGAAATGCTGTCACCGATGACGTACAATTTCGGCAGGGGTTGTACGGCATTAATCAGCAGCCAAATCGCTAGAAGACCAACTATACCGGTTGTTTTTTTCATGTTCTAATTACGTTTTCATGGCCACCAGAAACTGCGCCATTAACCCGGCGGCATACTGTGAAATGACCCGATAACCACTTCGTTGTAATTCGACACCGCCCCGGTTCGACTGACAGGCTCCCGTCAGAAAACCGTCGGGTGTGAGGTACTGAAGCAAGGTTTTTTTCGTGATTTCGAGTGTTTTGAGCGTTTCGGAAGGTAACCAGCCGTACTGGGCCGCCAGGGCCAGTGCTGCCGCGATACCCGCCGTGGCCGAGGTGTCGATACCGGTTTGGGGTTCGCCCACGAAGCCGTGCCAGCCACCCTGCGGGTCGCGGTCTTTCAGCATCCGTTCGGCGGTTTGCAGGAACGTGGCCTTCAGGTTTTGCAGAACCGCCGGGTCGAGCTGAGCCGCCAAAGGGTTCAGTTCGTTCAGCGTTCGCACCGTGCCTAGCAGATACCAGACCAGCCCGCGCCCCCAGTTGGGATACGCATTCCATTCTCCCGCTTGACCTCGTCCCTGATACACCACATCGGGCGTAACCAGTGCTTCCTGACGGTGCTGTAGATTGGCCAACGCTAGCCGCGCCAGAGCGAGATCCTTGCGTTGCCGGGCCAGCACCGCCAGTGGATACGCGAGTGTATAACAGCCTTCGGTCGTCAGACTTTGATCCCGAATAAGTCCGTTGGGCTGGCTTTTTTGCCGGGCAAACGAAACCAGCAGATCGAGTGCGGGGTGATTCGGTTGCAGGTGCGCCAAAGCCGCCAGCGGCAACGGACATTCGATGCCGTAAATCGTTCCGTCGGCGGGTTCACTCCGGGCGTTTTCGTACACCAGCCGCTGTTGATCGTCAAAAAACAAAGCAAAATGCGCTTCCAGTGCCTTTTTTGCTTCAGGGGAGTGGTCTTGCCGCCACCAGTCCAGCAAGCCGTCGGTGACACAGCCCTCCATCCAGCTAAATTGTTGAATCGACCGGAGCGATGCCAGATTGTTCCAGAAAACCGTTTCCGGATTAGCGGGAGCAGTATCGGTAAGGACGTGCGGTTGCAACCCGGCATACGCCGGATTTTTAGCCGGTGCCAGAAACCAGATGGGGGAGGTGCCGCTGGTCATCCGGAGCCGGATGCCTTCCTTTTGAAGTAAAGCGGCTTTTTCAGTGGAAAGTAAAACCTCGTACAATTCGGTCGCGTACGAAAACCGCAAATCCAGTTCCCCCAGCCATTGATTCGTTTGAGCCGACCGCACTTCCACTTTTTTCGCTTCCCGGGTGTCGATGGCGACGGTCAGCCGCAGGCGCAGCGGTTTTTGGAGAATCGGTTTCGGAAAATGCAGAATCACGTCGTCTCCGGATTGGTTGGGCAAAACCGCAAAGGCCGGCCAGCCAAACGGCAATCGTTTTCCGGCGGAAAGTTCCAGCTTAGGCGCTTTCACGTCACTGGCTACCCAATAGGGGTTTGGTTCCAGCCCGCGAGGAATGGAAACCGCCAAAGCGTAAAAAAGGGTCCGTTGTGTGAATTCCCGCCGATTCATAGTTGCTTAATAGCCAGGGTTTTGGGTCAGCGACCGGTTCAGGTCCATTTCCCGTTGCGGAATCAGGTAGAGGGTGTGGAAATCCTGCACAGTCAGCCCTTTGCCGTTCATCACCGTCGTATACCGTCCCGTCCGGACCAGATCAAACCAGCGGTGGTTCTCAAACGCGAATTCCACCCGGCGTTCCTGTTCAATGGCCAGTCGAAAGCTGCTCTGTGTGGTTGCGGTCGTGGCCGCCAGTCCCGCCCGCTGGCGCACCAGATTCAGATTCGTCACGGCTTCGGGGTTGAAACCCACTTCGTTGAGTGCTTCGGCATACATCAGCAACACATCGGCATAACGGATGACGGGAAAGTCGATGTCCGAATCACCGGCGAGTGCGCCAAATTGCACGTATTTACTGACATACCGCTGCGTCACCAGTTGCCCGGTGGCGTCAAGATAAGAGGATTTCATCGAAAAGGCCTTGCGGAGGTCGCCGGTCTCGTAAGCGTTTTCCATGTCTGCCGTCACATACCGCATGCTCCCGCCCGTAATCCGTGCGCCTTCACTGGCCTGAACCGGTCCAAAATTGCTTCCCTGCCCCGTGTTGCCCGATTTATACTGAACATTGAACAGGATTTCGGCATTGGTCGGTGTGGCAAAACTGAAGACATCGGCGTATTTGGGCAGCAACTGAAACCGGCCCGAGGAAATGACTTCTTTGAGTTTGGTAGCGGCTTTGTCCCATTCCTTGCGGGTCAGGTACACCTTGCCAAGCAGGGCTTTGGCCGCGCCCTGCGGTGCCCGCCCAACATCCGTTGAACCGTAGGTGATGGGTAAAACCTGTTCGGCACTTTGCAAATCGCTGATGATCAGGTTGTAGACTTCAGCGGTTGGGGTTCGGGTGAGGCTGCTGGCACCGTCGGCTTCGGTGATTTCGGTTGTCACCAGCGGCACATCGCCGTACAGGCGGACGAGGTTAAAATACAGCAACGCCCGCAGAAACTGGGCTTCTCCCCGGTACTGCGCTTTCAGGTTATCGGGAATACCAGCGGTTTCGATGCGGCTCAGGATGGCGTTGGCGCGGCTGATGCCCCGATAATGATCGCGCCAGGCCGCGTAGATGATGTCGTTGAGCGAGGTGTAGGAATGATCAATGAACTGGAAGTTATCGACGTTGACAGCCTGCCGGGTCGTTACGCCATAATTGGCGTTATCGGTCGATACTTCACCCATCCAGTATAAGGACGTGTTGTAGGTGCCACCCAGTTTGAGCGAAGCATACGTTCCCACGACGGCATTGTTGAAATCGGCTGCGGTTTTGTAAAAATTAACCGTGTTGCGGTCGGTTTCGGGCGAAAGGGCCAGAAAATCATCCTGACAACCGGCCAGAATGAGCAGGCTGAACAGCGAGAGTATAAGGCTTTTGGCTTTCATGATGTCGGGTTTGGTCAGAAGGTGAGGCTTAAACCAAGGGTGAAGGTGCGGGCGGGCGGATAGCCGAGGTAGTCGATCCCGGCTGCCAGCATGTTGTCGCCGGAGTTGCTGATTTCGGGGTCGTAGCCGGGGTATTTCGTGAACGTGAAGAGGTTGTTGCTCGTCAGGTAAACCCGGCCATTTTGCATCCCCAGCCGTTTCGACAGCCCTTGTGGCAGGTTGTAGTTCAGGGTGACGTTGCGAACCCGCAGGTATGAACCGTCGAAATTGAAGAAGGAACTGTAGCGCAGGTTGTTGTTGAGGGCACCCCGGATAATGCGGGGGGATTTGCCGTCGCCCGGTTCGGTGGGTGATTTCCAGTAGTTGTCGATGACTTCACTGAGGTTGTTCTGCACCCCGTGATACCCGCGCACAAAAACCGCCCCGGCCCAGAACACATCGCGTCCCTGAACGCCATTGAGCAGCACGCTCAGCGACCAGTTTTTGTAGCTGAACGTGTTGTTAAAACCGTAGAATGCGCGAGGTTGCGGGTTGCCGATGATTGTCCGGTCGGCGTCGGTGATGGTGCCGTTGCCGTCCACATCCTTGTACATTAAATCCCCCAGCTTGGCCCCGTTCTGTTTGGCGTGTGTCGAAAGCTGTTCCTGCGTCAGAAAAACGCCTTCCGCTACGTGGCCGAAGAAACTCCCGATGGGCTGGCCAACCTGCGTGATGCTGACATCCCCACGTCCGCCGTCGGAAAAGAGCTGTTCGCCCTCCGAACCGAGCCGCAGCACTTTGTTCCGGTTGAAGGTCGCGTTGAAACTGCTCGTCCACTGAAAATCCCGGGTGGCGATGGGTTTGCCGGACAGCGCCAGCTCGACGCCCTTGTTTTCCAGTTCACCAATGTTGACCCAGGCGGTGGTGTAGCCCGTGACGGCCGGAATGGCCTTGTTGAGCAGCATATCGGTATTCCGGCGGTTGTAATAATCGCCCGTGAATTGCAGCCGGCTGTTGAAAAAGGCCAGATCCACGCCAATGTCGATTTGCTTGCTGGTTTCCCAGCCGAGTTGGTTGTTGGTGAAACTGCCCTGCGAGAGCCCCGGAACCTGGGTGTTGCCCAATACATAATTAGTCGCAGAAAGCAGGCCCAGATAGCGGTAGTTTCCGATGGCGTTGTTGCCCGAAAAACCGTAGCCCGCCCGGATTTTGAAGTCGTCGAACAGGTTGAGGTTTTTCAGGAACGGTTCTTCCGACAGCCGCCAGCCCGCCGAGAACGACGGAAACGTCCCCCAGCGATTGGCCGATCCGAAGCGGGAAGAGCCGTCGGTCCGGATGGTGGCCGTCAGTAAATACCGGTCGTTGTACGAATAATTGACACGGCCCAGGTAGGAGAGCAGCGCCCATTGCCCGATGGTGTAACTCCCGCCCGTAATCTGACCGCCGTTGATGTTTTCCAGCAGGTCGTCGGCAAAATTGGTCGCATTCGTGGTGGTTGCCGTGGTGGTCGATTTTTGGATGGTGAACCCGGCCAGTGCATCGAAAGAGTGGTTGCCGAATGTGCGCCGGTAGTTGATTGTGTTCTCATTCAGCCAGTTGACATCCGCAGTGTTGACGACATTGGAGGTGGCCGGCGACAGCGAAGCATTGCCCGACAGCGTCGAGGGTTTGAAGGTATTGGTGTTGTAATAATTAAAATCGGTTCCCACGCTGACTTTCAATTTCAAACCGGTCGCCAGTTCGTATTCGCCAAAAACATTGCCAAGCATCCGGAATTGGGCATTGGTGCTTTTGTATTCATTGGCGGTTTTGAGCGGGTTCGCAATCGCGCCCATGCCCACATTCGTCAGGTCGAAGGTGTTGCCGTAGGAGCCGTCGGGGTTGTAAACCGGAATCATCGGCGGCATGGAGAGCGCCATCGCAACGATGTTGTATTCACCGTAGTGACCGGCGGACGGAACGTTATCGGTGCTGGTATAGGTCGGAGCCAGGTTCATGCTTACTTTGAGCCGTTTGGTCAGTTGTCCGTCGAGGTTCAGCCGGGCCGAATACCGCTCGAATCCGGAGCTGATCAAAATTCCTTTCTGGTTAAAATACCCCCCCGAGATCGCGTAGCGTAGCTTTTCGGTGCCGCCGGTGGCCGAAACCTGGTAGTTCTGGATGGGCGCATTGCGGAAAATGACGTCCTGCCAGTCGGTGTCGACCTTGGGCAGGTTGTTCAAATCCTGCCATGCTTCGGGAATCCGGTACGACGCGGAGCGGACGCTGTTCGGGTCGGTGATTTTGGCATTGGGGCCACCGTTGTCGAGCCAGCCGTTGTTGTGGCCTTCGATGACAAATTCGGCAAACTGCCGGGTATTCATCATTTTGAGCATCCGGGCCGGTTCCTGCATGCCGACGTAGGCATCGACGGTGATCTGGGCCTGACCGGTTTTTCCACGTTTGGTAGATACGATGATCACGCCGTTGGAGCCCCGCGAGCCGTAAATGGCCGTCGCCGACGCGTCTTTCAGGATTTCAATCGACTCGATATCGGCCGGGTTGATGGTGTTGAGCGGATTGCCGACCCCGGAGTTATTGATCGGAAAACCATCGACCACAAACAACGGTTCGACCCCGCCGGAAACCGAGCCAATCCCGCGCACCAGAATGTTCGTGTTACCGCCCGGCGCACCCGAGGTGGTGGAAATCTGCAAACCGGGCACCTGCCCCTGCAACGCCTGATCGAGCCCCGAAACCGGGATGCGCTGGAGTTCTTTGGCCGAAATCGACGCTACGGAGCCGGTCAGATCCTTTTTCTGCTGGGTTCCGTAGCCGACCACGACGACCTCGCCCAGTTGCTTGGTATCGGGCAGCAGTATCACATTGATGTTGGATCGGTTACCGATGGCCCTTTCTTCGGACGTATAGCCTACGAATGAAAAAACCAGTACGGATTGAGCGGAAGTTGCTTTCAGGCTGTAGGTGCCATCCGTTTGGGTGGTCGTGCCGGACGTACTGCCTTTTTCAATGATCGTTACGCCGGGTAATGGCTGTCCATTTTCTTCAGTGACTTTACCCGACATGTTCACTTGTGCCCATCCCAGGACAGGCCAGGTGCTTACTAAAAGCAACAAGCCTATTTTTTTGAAGTAGAGTTTTAAGGATCTCATAATATTCAATATTATTGAATTATGATTAGGAATAATTTCGTTGCAAGGCTATATAATTTATCGGTTTTTTCAAAATTATTTCTGATATTTTACTATAAAAGATTAGTTTTGACTGTTAATAGAAAATATTTGGCAAGAGATAATAGGTATTTGATTCTATTGAAATGCTTATTATTTATTTATAATTCAATTATATTGAATTATAGCACTACTTATTGATTTAGATAGACGGAATGCAAACCCGCAGGGCCGAGGATGGATAACCCCGCATGTAATCCGGGGACAGGGAGGGGAGGGAGATTCTGGATTGATATGAAAACCGGCTAGCGGTTTTTCATATCTGTTACCATTTGGTAAGAGAAATAGCTGAGTAGAACCACAACCAGCCCAATCGCCAGCCAGATCAACCAGTTGTTTTCTGTAAAAAAGGAGTTGGAGACAACTTGTACTTCTACAAGCGGACCAATGTGACTCGTCTGAATCACAGGGAGATTTGCCGGTATTTTATCTTTGAAAAACACCAGATCATACGCTGGAGCGCCCACCGTGGGGTTGGAAAAAGCCAGGTGATAGGATTCGCCCGGTTTTAGTTTGGCGAGTAATTCCGTGCTTAACTGCTGGGCTTTGATATTCCCCAGCGTCAGCGGAACATTATTCTGATTTTCGATGATCAGGAACAGGTCTTTCGTGGGCTGATTTGGCAGGAGAACGGTGTGCAGACTGTCCATCGAGTTGAGTTCGAAACGCTTCAAGGTTTCGAAAAAACGGTGTCGGCGATTCCTTTTCTTCTTTTGAATCCGGAACTGCCCCAACGCTGCGCTTCGGCGGTATTGATCCGGGGATTGTACTGAAATGGTCAGTTTGTCCGGGCGCGATGGGGTCGGAAAGGTGATGTGGACGTAACTCTTGTGATCGCTACTGTCGCGTTGCGTAAAAGAAATACCGGGAATGTCGGAATAATTGCCTGCTTCGGTGGTCGTTGTATAATACCCGATTTTGAGAATATTCAGCGGGGCGCTCAGTGAGTCGTTGATTTCCAGTTGGTAATATTCGTAATCGCTCAGCGGAAAACCGAGGATTTTGGCTTCGGAGGTCGCCCGGCTGTTGGAAACCGGTTCGAGCCAGTAGTCGTCTTCGATACCGTACCACGTTTTGCCGTCGTTGCTGCCACTCAGCCGGGCTTTTTTGCGCAGGTTTGTATTTTTCAGAATCAGGCCGATGGAATTGATTGGCGTTTTGTTGCCATTGCGCAGCACCAATTGAGTCGATACCGAAGTGGTAGTTTTACCAACCAGCTCATATTCCCTGAATTGAACGTGTTCGCCGGGTTGCTTTTGCGTCAGCAGATACGGTATTTCCCGGTTTTGGTCGTCGTACAGCCGGATGTCGGTTTTGGCCGCATTCAGCCTCCCGACCACGGCGGGGGGCAACGGAATCCGGTAATAACCGGGTTGCGTCACCGGAGGAATCCCCGCCCGAAAGTCAAAGGATTGCGTCCGGCCTATTTCCCAGATCAATACAAAAACCGTCGTCAGGCTAAGCAGTCGGTTCATGCGTCGCATTGGCGTCGTCGGTAAGAATTAGCTTTCTGATTTTCTGGTACATGAACGAAATGATCAGCAGCAGCACGCCCAGCGAAATAAAAGCCGCAATTTTTCCGCCTTCCGAAATGCCCTCGATGTCGTAAATAAACAACTTCAGGATGGTCAGGGCAAACAGGCTGAGCGACAGAATCCGGAGCTGGCGGTTTTTGCGATTCAATCCAATCCACATGAACACGAAGGCGCAGACGCCCCAGAGAATCGGCAGGCCGACTTTATTGGTCTGAATCAGCAGTTCATCGAAACGCACCAGTGCTGGCTGGCCCGCTAAACCAGCGGTTTTTGATCCCGCAAAACTGAAATAGATGACGTGCGCGAACAATTCCGAGGTGGCTACATATACAATGACGTACCCTAGAAACCAGGGCCAGATTCGCAGCAGAACCGGCGGCAGGGGCGTCAGTTGGGCTTTGTTCCGGTCGATGAGCCACAGAATCGCGAGGGTAAAAAGCAGACTGACATAATGGACCGGGAAGCCAATCAGGCTCGGTTCGTCGCCTAAAAAATAATCGTTCAGCAGCGTCATCGTCGCCGGGCTGTAGGTCGACAGGTAGGCGATGAGGCCGAGGAGTCCGAGACAGACGGCGATCCAGAGCGATCCGCGTTTGCCGGAACGCTGGGCATTGAACAGCAAACCGGCCCCGAAAAACAGGTTGTAGCAACCGAGCAAAATGGTCTGGTTGGGACCAAACCCGATCCGTAGTGCCGACTGATAATCCAGTTCGAACAACCCACTCAGGTAGAGCACCACGACCGTGATGAACCGCAGAAACCGGCGATAGCTTTCCACGTCCAGTTGACCAATCCAGAACCGGAAAGGCTCGGTCTGCGTGTTCAATAACCGGTTGACACCGAGGAGGCCAACAATGGAAACCAGGCTGGTTATGAAGGCTTTATTGAGAACAATGGGCAGGGGTAAGGTCGAAACACCACCGTACAGATCCGCCCAGTCCATGCCCAGACTCACGAGCATCAGCCCCAAAACCAGCACCGAAGCGGTTGAAACCAGCGTCAGACCGGATTTTTGGGCCAGCCACAACAGCAACACAGCTTCCAGCGCCCAGAACATCGTAATGAAATTGCCTTCGAGTTGCACCGGAATCGCCAGACTCACGAACGTGATGACCAGGCCAATCAGCAGATAAATCAGCGTGCGGTCCACGGCCTCCCGACGATAGAGGAAAGCCGCCAGCCCAAAGTTGACGACGGCCAGTGCCACCGTGAACAAGCCCTGGTAATTCTGATGGCCGCTATGCAGCAGAATCACCATCCCGGCTGCGAAGAAGAAAGCCGTACTGCTCAGCAACAAACTGATTTCCACGGCCGAAAACCGGGCTTTTTCTTTCAGATTGTTGATCAGATTCATCGCCATGAAGACGACGTAAAACAGGGCTGCGAAAATGAAGGCCCCTTGATAATGCGGTTTGTTTTCGAGAATGCTGTCGGACAGCCAGGCCCCGAAGAGCAGAACCGTGAACCCGTAGGCGACGATATGCACCAGATTCCACTTCTTGAAATAGGCCAGCACCAGCATGCCCACATCCAGAATCAGAATGTAGGTCAGCAGAACCACATAGTTGCCGTCGCCGGAACTGACCATAAACGGCGTGGCAAAACCGCCGACCAGCGACACGACGGCCAGCTCGACACGGTCGTAGGAAATCGCCAGCAGGATGGAAAAACCGGTGATGACGACCATCAGCACAAAAGCCGTCGTCTGGTTGAAAATGTGGTAATCGTGGAAGGCAATGGCAATGGTAAAGTACAGCACCGCCAGACCACCGCCGACCAGCACGGAACTGAAAGCCCCGAACGATTTTCGCAAACGGTGGGCAATGCCGATGAGGGCTCCACCCGCCAACACACCGATGAATACGCGCCCAATCTCGTTGATCCATTCCTGGTCGATGGCAAACTTGACAAAATAGCCGATGCCTAAAACCAGAATTCCAATCCCGATTTTGTTGATGAGGTTTTCGCCAATGAACTTTTCCAGATCGGGATTGTCGCGCAGAAAACGTTGAAAGAACGACAGTTGCGGTTCGGCCGGAACCGGTGGGGGCAAAACCGGAATGGGCGGCAGATCGGTGAGTTGAGGAATCGGCGGAGGAAGGGCGCTTTCGATCCGAAATGCCGGTTGCTCGACCACGGGCGTTGGTTCCGGTTCCGGTTCCGGCGTCGGTATGGGCTCGGGCCGAATCGCTACGGGGGGAGCCAGCGGTTCTACGACTTCGATAACCGCCCCTCGTTCGTCCAGCATCGTGGGCTTCACGGGCTGGTCAGTTGAGCCGACGACGTTCTGAAAGGCTTTGAAATCGGCCCGCAATTGATTGATCTCATCGCTTTGCCGCAGAATCAGTTGCTTGACGTCCGCAAACCGGCTGAAGGCAACCAGGATCAGAATAATGACAATAACCAGTAAGAACGCTTCCATAGGATGGTTTCGGTGGAGCTTATGTCGTCGTAATCAGTTTTTTAGGCGGTTGAGCGAAGGGTGAAAAGCGATTCCAATATACGCGAAGTGATCGCCCTTGACAAACCTTTGCAACCTAAAGTTGGGGGATGTAGACCGCAACCGCCACCGGCATTTGGTAAGTGGTCGGGTTTCGGAAACAACTCCCGTCTACGGCGGACAGCTCACAGGATGCTCATCGGTAAAACCGCCCGGCTGATCGGGAAAAACCAGCTCTCGGTCGAATGCCCGAATGGCCGGTTAAACGCAGCCCCCGATTGGGCTTCTAACCTTCAGTAACGAACAAATAAACAATCACGAACATGAAAAAGACCATCATTGCCCTCGCAACTGTAGCCCTGTTAAGTACCGGCGTTTCAATGGCTCAACGCACATACAACCCCAGCGCAAACCGCAATCCGGCACCATACAGCAACACCAACCCCGGTTCGCGTTACGACGATGTGAAGGAAGACATCAAGATCGACCGGCTGGATGCCATCGTCAACCTGTCGCGGAAACAGGAAAAGGAGCTGAAACGCATTGAAGACCGCTACGATACCCGCGAGAATATCAGCCTGCAACGTCGTAATCCGAAAATGTACCAACGTCTACAGGTCCAAAAGCAGAATGAAATGCTGGATGTACTGAACAAATCGCAGCTTCAAAAATGGATTGCCTTTCAACAATCC
Organism: Larkinella punicea; assembly: GCF_003334855.1. Lineage (GTDB taxonomy): Bacteria > Bacteroidota > Bacteroidia > Cytophagales > Spirosomataceae > Larkinella > Larkinella punicea. The sequence goes on along the minus strand of NZ_QOWE01000004.1, from coordinate 303,848 downwards.
AATCGCTCCAATCGTGGTCCGGTATATGGCCGTCGTTAACCGTCCTGATTGTGACCTCAAACCCGCCTTCTCATTGCAGAAGGCGGGTTTTATTTTTTGTGAGAAAAGTCAGTTCGGGAACCTTGAGGGGTGCCAATCTTTTCGGTACTTTGCCATATGACTATACCACCACTGGATTTAATTCTTTTGCTGGGTACGGCGCAGGGTTTCATCCTGGCGGCTTTGTTGTGGTTCAATCCCAAAGGCAACCGGCTCCCAAACCGCTTGCTGGCCGTTTTGGTCGGGCTACTGGCGTCGGCCAGTCTGGCGGTTGGCATTCCGATCATGAATCCGTGGATCAATCTGTTTGTCGATTTTGTTCCGCTGATCATTATCATGCCGTTGGGGCCGCTGATTTATTTTTATACCCGCTCGTTGCTGGACCCCGACTTTCGGTTGGGTAAACGCGAACGAAGGCATTTCTGGCCCGTGATCATCGACTGTGGCAGTCGGCTGATGGCCTGGGTTTTCCTGTTCGGTTTGCTGTTCGGTTTTTTTGAGCACACCGACAACCAGAAAGTGGGCGCCCTAATGGATGCCTACGATAAGTACGCTGACATTCCACGCTGGATTTCCGTAACCCTCTACGGGCTGGTGTCTTATCGCTGGCTGGTGCAGTTTCAAAAAACGCATTTCGACCCGACGGCGCAACAACGGGCGAGCGTGCGCTGGCTGCGGCAGTTTCTGATGGTTTTTGCTGCCTTTCAAACGATCTGGTTTCTGCATCTGGTTCCGTATATCCTTCCCCAAACCAGCAATGCTCTTTTGGATGCGTTTGGCTGGTATCCGCTCTATATTCCGATTGCAGTGATGATTTACTGGCTGGGATTGGGCGGGTATTTCCACGCCCGTCATACGGTTTTGCCTGAACCCATTCGGAAAACCAGCCCGGCGGTTTTGCCCGACGAACTGGTTGTGGAAACGACAAACGGGTTGGTCAAGGCCATGGAAACCGATCAGCTCTATCTCGACCCGGAACTGACCGTCGAGAAAGTCGGGCGGCATTTGCGGCTTCCGGCCAAAACGGTTTCGGCGGTTTTGAACCAACACCTCGGTAAGAGCTTCAACACCTTCGTCAATGAATACCGGGTGGAGGATGTCAAACGGCGGCTGAACGATTCGGCCAGTGCCAACCTGACGCTGACCGGTATTGCCTTCGAATGCGGTTTCAATTCCCAGGCCACGTTCCAGCGGACGTTCAAACAAATGACCGGGCATTCGCCGAAGGAATATTTGAACCGGCAGGCGGTGTAAAGACAAAAACACCTCGAAGAGATAGGATCATTATCCGGACGAATTACCGTACCCTGCGACTGGCCGATATACAAAACACCCTGAAAGGGTGTAATCATTAACCCGCGGTTTTTCCGTGGGTGCTGAATGACCGTACCCTGCGACGGCCTGATCTACAAAACACCCTGAAAGGGTGTAATCATTAACCCGCGGTTTTTCCGTGGGTGCTGAATGACCGTACCCGGCGACGGCCCGATCTACGAAACACCCTGAAAGGGTGTAATCATTAACCCACGGTTTTTCCGTGGGCGCGTCCGCTTAGTCGTTAATCCGATGGGGATCCACCGATGGGGATCCACCGATGGGAATCCACCGATGGGGATCCATCGATGGGGATCCACCGATGGGAATCCACCGATGGGAATCCACCGATGGGGATCCACCATAGAAAAACCCACGGAAAAACCGCGGGTTAATGATCTCACCCTTTCAGGGTGCGTATGCGGCCTGTTCAAGGCCAGATTCGGTTAATATTTCCTCTCAAATCCGGATTTGAGCAGACTGCGATCGGTCATTTGGCTTGTTTTGGTGCAAACAACAAGCCAAATGACGTATTCAGCCAATTTCTGCCTAACCTCCATTTTCGGATTTCTTTTTACCCTTTTTACATTGATTGCCAATGCCCAGTCCGGTTATTTGACGCTTTCCGGGAAAGTCATTAATCAGGAGACCGGCGAACCCATTCCGTTTGCGGGGATTTCGGTGGTGGGGCGGAGCATGGGTACAGTTTCCAATGTAGTGGGGGCCTTTTTGCTGAAGGTGCCGAACGAGTTTGTCCGTGACAGTCTGAAAGTTTCCAGTGTGGGTTATCAGTCCTTTTCGCAACCGATTGTACTGGCCAAAAATCAGAATCTGGTCATCCGGTTAAAACCCGCAGCCATTACGCTTTCCGAAGTGCGGGTGCAGGCCCGAGGCAAAACCGCCGTCGATGTTCTGAAGGAGGCCATTGCCGCCATTCCGCGCAATTACGACACGACTTCGGTGCAACTGACCGCTTTTTACCGGGAAGATACCCGGCTCGATACGATACCGCTTTCCTTCAACGAAACTGTATTGTCGATCTACAAATCCGCGTACAACCGACCGGATGAAAAGGATCAGATCAAACTGATTAAAGGAAGAAAAAAGAAATTTGACACCTCAAAATACAACTTGCCGTCGTATTTGAACCTGAGCAACGGCGCCCGGAGTTCGCTGTTTGGGGACTTTATTAAACTGGCGTCTTCCCGGAATAATGTCATTAATGAACGAAACTACAAATACTATGATTTTAAACTGCGTACGTTGCTGGACGATCGGCCGACGTATGAAATTGACATTATTCCGAAGAAGAACCGCCGAAAGGCGTATGTAATCGGCAAGCTTTACATCGATGTCCGGACGCTCGCTTTTGTTCGCTGCGAATGGACATTAACACCGTCTGGTTTCGACCGGGAAAATAACCGCGACTGGCTGAAGAAAAAGCTGGCGTCAGTAGTATATAAAATGAATTTGAAATTCGCTGACTTTAAGGAAGTTGTTACATTTAGCTCTTATAAAAATAAATGGCATTTGAGCAATGTCGAGCGACGGTACGAAGTGCTTCTCAACAGTCAATCGCGGAATATCAAAGACAAACGCTGGCGAGTGGCTACCAGTTTTACGGTTACCGACGTCGGGGCGAAGGGCATTCCGCCGTTTGCGGAAGGGAACATTGGCGAAAACCAGAACTCGATGAGTACGCTCATTGGTGAGCAGAACGATCCGGATTTCTGGGAAAACTACAACATTCAGAAAGCGGTTTCGGCGGACTCCCTGTCTCAGCAAAAACCGGCCGTTAAGGCAATTGCCAAACCAGACTCCCTGAAAATCCGCGTTGCCAACCGCACCAACGGTTTTACCCGCGCCGACACCCTGCGCGGTAAACTCACGCCTTTGCGCAGTAATTATGACGTGATGTTCTACGATCTGGCAGTCAAGGTCGACATTGAAAACAAGGCGATCAGCGGGCATAACAAAATGCGGTTTAAGGTACTGGCTCCGCTCGACAAACTCCAGATTGATCTGTACGCCAACATGCAGATTCACCGGATTTCGTACGCAGGAAAACCGTTGGCCTACACGCGGGAATTCGATGCAGTTTTTGTGCAGTTTCCAGAAAACCTGAAGCCGGGCAGCGAGCAGGAACTGGAAATTGCGTATTCGGGTACACCGCAGGTGCCGGATTTTTCGGTGCCGATGATGGGCGGTTTTTTGTGGGACAAAGACCAGGAAGGCCATCCGTGGGTGCAGGTGGTTTGTCAGGGGTCGGGTGCCAGCTTGTGGTGGCCCAACAAAGACCACCTCTCCGACGAACCCGACAGCATGCGCATCAGCGTGACGGTGCCGGACAATCTGATGAACATCTCAAACGGTCGGTTACTGCGCAAAACCGCCTTGCCCGGCAACCAGACGCAATATGAGTGGTACGTAAGTTACCCGATCAACAACTACAACGTAACGCTAAACATCGGGAAATATGCCCACCGGCGCGAAATCTACGGCCTGGATTCGCTGACACTGGATTACTATTATATGCCCTACAATCAGGCAAAATTCCACTGGGTTTTCGACGGCGTGAAACCAATGCTGGCGACCCTGGAGAAACATTATGGCCCGTATCCGTTTCCGCGCGATGGGTTGAAGCTGATGGAATCGCTCTATCCGATGGAACACCAGAGCGCGGTTTCGTTTGGGAAATTGCCCGCAGAACGCGCCGATTCGCTGACTTTGGGAGATTCCCTGCGAATTATGCAGTTGGCCTGGCATGAAGTTTCGCACGAGTGGTGGGGCAATAATGTCAGTTGCAGCGATCTGGCCGATATGTGGATTCACGAAGCGTTTGCCACCTATTCGGAGGGATTTTACCTGGACTCGGCGGTTCCGGAAGATGGCGAATTGGGCTACATCGCATCACTGCCACCGCAGGTCATTGGCAAAGAGCCGATTATCGGCATTCGGGATGTGAACCACATTCACTACGACATTGGTGACATGTATTCCAAAGGCAGTCTGATGTTGTATACCTTTCGGCACATGCTCAACAACGACCGGCTTTGGGCTGAGATCCTCAAAGGCATCCAGCAACGGTTTCGGTTTCAAACTGTGACGACAAAGGATGTGGTCGGCTATATCAATGAAAAAACCGGGACAGATTACACCTGGTTTTTTGATCAGTACCTGAATTACCCAACGATTCCAACGCTGGAAGTTCAATTGACGGAAAAGGCGCAGGAATTAGTCGTAAGGTATCGCTGGAAAGCCGACGTTCCCAATTTCCGGATGCCCATTCGGGTAACTAAAACCGAAAACCAATCCGATTTCATCATGCCCACGACCGTCTGGCAAACGATGACGCTCCCCAACCTAACCGCCGATGATTTTGAGGTGGACGAAATCCGGTTTTATGTGAAAGTCGTAGAATTGGAGCCCGACCACCCCGTCAGCGGTCGCAGACCCTGACGGGGTGGTCGGGCTCCAATTCTACGACTGCTGACAGGGTGGTAATAATCGAATCCCCTCACCGCTGTCAGGGTCTGTGACCGCTGACGGGGTGAGGGGCCTCCTGTCAGGGTGTCATTTTACCACAAACTCCGAATCCTTGACGCCATCGTTGATTTTGACTTTATCAACCGTCATCTGCATCTGAAACTGACCGTTTCCCTGCACCATCGTGGAAGGATATTTCAGTCCTTTAAAGTCTTTGTAGTCAAGATACTGGGTGATTTGTTGCATCTCTCCGCGCGGTGACTTCTGGGTCGATTCCGCCTGGGTTTTCAGTCCGGAAGCTACGTCATAGTAATCCGTCCACAAAACCGTTCCGTCGGCGGCCGAATGCTTGACTTTGTAAGCATCTTTTCCGCCCACTTTCTGAGTACCTTCCACGGTGCTTTTTACGCCTGATTCAGCAAAATGCAGTTCTGGGCAGAGTGCGCTCTGGATGATGATTTGCTGGGCGTCTTTGCCTTCCAGTACCTGGCCATTTCCGCGCATCCCGCCCATCGCGACTTTGGTGCCGTCGCTGGTCATTTTGAAAACTTCCATACCGCCGGCAATCATCACCCGGGAAAACTTGTTGGGCGCTTTTTGTTTCAACGTGATTACCATCGGGTTGCCCTGCATCTCCGTCGACAACTCAACGACGAGGTTGTCGATTTTGGACAGGAAATCCTTTCCACCCACGGCCGTCAGATAATTCGCAATAATTTCATCGGCTGTGGGCGTGGTTTGGGCTGCGGCCCAAAAGGAGAGGGAAGGCAATAGAAGGAGGGTGAGGATTGCTTTTTTCATGATTTCATCGAGAAGGTTTGGCGTCAAAACTAACGGAAAAAAGCAGATAGTCAAGCAGAAATACCGTCATCAATTCGAGTCTTTAAACTTCGGACGGGCGATTGGAGTTAGGGATACGCAACAAAACCAAATTCATGGCCACCTGCCAACTTCTCCACGACTGGACCGTAACCCCCGCCGAAGCCGTCGCCCTGCAACAGCAACTGCGGCACGAAATCCGGATTCAACCGCTGATCAAACCGGTAGAGACCATTGCCGGTTGTGATATTTCCTTCAACAAATTCGAGGAGACGGTGTATGCCGGTATTGTCGTTTTACGGCTCGATACGCTGGAAGTGGTTGAAGAAGTGGGCGTGATCAGTTCGGCGACGTTTCCCTACATTCCCGGATTGCTGTCGTTTCGGGAAATACCGTCGCTGCTCGAAGCCTGGTCGAAACTGAAAACCGAGCCCGATGTCGTGATGTTCGACGGCCAGGGCATCGCCCACCCGCGCCGGATTGGCATTGCGTCGCACGGCGGCCTGTTTCTCAACCGCCCCACGTTCGGCTGTGCCAAGTCGGTTCTGGTTGGCCGATACGACGAACCGGCTCCGGAGCGGGGCGCGTGGTCGCCAATGAAACACTACGGCGAAACCATCGGGGCGGCTTTGCGAACCAAAAACAAGGTCAATCCGGTCTACGTGTCGCCCGGTCATTTGATTGATCTGGAAACTGCCATCGCGCTGACGTTGCAGTGTGACGGTGCCCGCCGGGGCTATGGCTACCGGATTCCCGAACCCACCCGCCTGACGCACAACCTCGTCAACGCCCTGCGACGCGGGGAGCGAAAGCCGGACTGACAATCAACGGCCTTCGTAAACGGTTTTCAGGAGTCCGCTGCCGGGCCGTTGGATAACAACCCGGATGGCGGTTTTGCAAAAAGGTCTTTTGCTTAGCGAGTTAGCCGATGGTGGTTTTATTTAAAAAAAATAAGAACAACCATCGGACAGGGGGGCTGTTGGAGTAGAGTATACAAGTTATTCTCACTCTAATTCGCTCCAGTTATGATTTTGAAAATGGATCGGCTGCCAATCGAGCTGCCTACACCCAGCAATCCGTCGCCGAATGATGCGGCCGCCGTTCAGGAACTTCTCGGTGGAAAATTCGGGGAAATGTCGACCCTGATGAATTACACCTACCAGTCTTTTAATTTCAGAGGCCGCAAGAAAATCCGTCCCTTCTACGATGTCATCAGCAGCATTGCCGGCGAAGAATACGGCCATATCGAAGTTGTCGCCTATACGGTCAACCTGCTTCTAACGGGGGCAAGCAAACGCGGTTTCGACCCCACCACGGCCCCCCTGGCCGACGCGGTCAATGCACGCAATACGCACCATTTTATCGCCAGTGGTCAAGCTGCCCTGCCAATGGATTCGATGGGCCATTTCTGGACGGGTGACAACGTGTTCAGCAGCGGTAATCTGAAGCTGGATTTACTGCATAATTTCTTCCTGGAATGCGGGGCTCGTGCCAACAAAATGCGGGTATATGAGATGGTAAGCGACCCAACGGCGCGGACCATGATCGGCTATCTGCTGGTGCGGGGCGGTCTTCACGTGGTGGCTTATGCCAAAGCACTCGAAAAACTGACGGGTGTGGAAGTTACCAAACTGCTGCCAATTCCGAACCTGAGCAACAACGCCTTCCCGGAAGCGAAGAAGTTTATGGAAAATAAACTGCACCTGAAACTGTATACGTTCAGCAAGGAAGATTACCAGACCGCCGGGCTGATCTGGAACGGAACGCACCCCGACGATGGGCAGGAAGTGGAGGTCGTTTTCGGAAGTCCCGAAGGGTTTCCGGCACCCGATCTGGAAGCAGAACCACAGCTCAATGCACCCGGTGACGACGAAATCGATCCGGAAATGTTCGCCGATATGGCGAAGAAGATGGGGATCAAATTGTAAGGAGACCTGCCATTCACCGAAAAACGCCCGATTGTTCATTGGAACGATCGGGCGTTTTTCGGTGAATGGTTTTCTGCCGGATCGGAAAACCGGATTACAACCCTATTTTTGCTGCTGATCCGCTTGCTCTGCCAGGCGCTCAGATAGTTCGTTTTTGAGCTTTTTGACATCACGATCCAATTGGGCAGTCTTCAAGGCGATTTTAGTAAGAAGATCATTCGCCCGATCAACAGCCGAATAAGCAATTTCAATTTGTTTCGTCTTTTCCTGAGGATTCATCATAATCGGTATTTGTTATGCGTTCCAGCATGAATCGGCAGTGTGAAATATCTAGTTCTATTTCTTCCAATTCACGGTGATACCGTTTAATGCTATTTTTAAGGCGGACTTGGCTTGCAATGATCTCATTGTAAATATAACTCTCAAAATCAATTTAGATCCGCAATTCCAACGCCCAGGCGTCCCTTTCCGACACTTCAGCAACCCCACCTTTCGGTTCAGCGGCTTTTGTAGCATCTTTACCAAACGATGGAAAAACTGAACGACAAATGGTTGCGCCTGACCGGCATCCTGGTGGTGGCGGTGGTCGCTACGTTTGTTTTTTATCAGCCTGACAATGGCCCCGAAGACATCACCTGGTTCCAGGCCCTGCTGATTAGTCTGATCGAGTGGACGGTTTTGCTCGAAGTGAACCGGCAGGGAATTCTGCTGGCCCGCCGGAAATTTCCCCGGCTTAACCAGACAAAAAACCGGATTTTGCTGGCACTGAGCTGGTTTGTAGGCGCTACGATTATTCAGCGGGTGACGGTGACGTATATCTATGACGTAACCCAATTCTGGGGCTATCCGCTGCCGGGTGGAACCTACTGGGTGACGACCCTGGTCTCGTTTTTATTCACCCTGCCCATTGCCGCCATCTACGAGGGGCAACACCTCTACCGTCAGTGGTGGACGACCTATTACGAAGCCGAGCAACTCAAAAAAGAAAACCTGCAAAGTCAGCTCGATTCGCTCAAGGCGCAGATTAACCCGCATTTTCTGTTCAACAGCCTCAGTACGCTGTCGTCGCTGGTGACCGAAGATGCCAAACAGGCCGAGCGGTTTATTGAAGAACTGGCGTCGGTGTATCGCTATGTGCTGCAAACCAACGAGCAACTGCTGACGTCGCTGGATAACGAATTAGTTTTTATTCGGGCGTATTTCAATTTGCTGCAAATGCGGTTTGGCCGCAGTGTCGAACTCGACATAACCGTCGAAGAACGGTATCTCGACTTTCTCGTGCCACCGCTGACGCTACAACTGCTGGTGGAAAACGCCGTGAAGCACAATGTTGCGTTGCCCACCAAACCGCTGCTGATCCGGATTTATACCGATGAAGCTCAGAACCTGTTTGTGGTCAATAGCTTACAAAAGAAACAGAATGTGATTCCCTCAAACCGTACTGGTCTGTCAAACATTACGACCAAATACCGGCTGCTGAAACAACCCGAGGTGGTGGTTCGGCAAACCGGTGACTGTTTTCAGGTCATGATTCCATTGATTGAAGTGACTGCCTATGACTATTCTCATCGTTGAAGACGAAGAAGCGACCGCCCGGAAACTCCGTCGGCTGGTGCAGGAAGTGGAACCCGACGCGACCGTTGCCGGCATGACGGTCAGCGTGGACGAGTCGGTAGAATGGCTGCAAACTCATCCCAAACCGGATCTGATTCTGATGGATATTGAGCTGGCCGACGGGCAGAGTTTCGAAATTTTTAACCGGATGCCGGTTACGAGTCCGGTTATTTTCGTGACGGCCTACGACGAATACGCCATTAAAGCCTTCAAAGTCAACAGCATCGATTACCTGTTGAAACCGGTCAAAGAAGATGACCTGCGGTCTGCCCTGATGAAATTGCGGAGGATGAAAGAGGCTTTTCTTGAACAGCCTGACGGCCTGAATACGTCGCTGGCGACGCTGCTGCGGAAGTTGGCGGCCTCGTCGTCTACGGAAGAACCGCCCACGCCGACGGAACCCGCGTATCGCGACCGGTTTTTGGTCAAGCAGGGCCAACGGCTTTTTTCGGTTCCCCTGTCGGATGTGGCCTACATTTTCACCCGCAACAAGCTGTCGTTTCTCAAAACCCGCGACGAACACGAATGGATGATCGATTATACGATGGACGAACTCTCGACCCTGCTCGACCCCAACCGATTTTTTCGGCTGAACCGCCAGGTCATCGCCGAACTGCGGGCCATCGACAAGGTGAATCTCTATTTTAACGGAAAGCTCAAAGTGAGCCTGCGCCCGGTTTTTGAAGAGGAAGTGATCGTCAGCCGGGAAAAAGCCGGGGAGTTTCGGATTTGGTTAGGGGAGTGAAATCCGACGTTTCGGAGGTAAAACTCAACAATTCGGTGGACACAGCGTTGGGTTAGCGGTTTTTTACAGGCAGTTTTGTGTTGTTAAAACGAACAACAAATGCGATGAAAACCAGCCTGTTACTAATTTATGTCTTCATTATTCAGTGTTCAGTGGCGATGGCCCAAACGCTGACGCCGGAACAACTACGCACCGACTTCATCCGCTTCCAAACGGCCTTGAATGAAGCCCATCCGGCCCCGTACCAATATACGTTTAAAGCGACGTTCGACTCTCTTTTTACGGCTACGGAGGCTCAGCTAAATCGTCCGATGACGCAGCAGGCGTTTTACAAAACGATGGTTCCTCTGCTGGTGGCGCTGAAAGATGGTCACGTCAAATGGATTCCGGCGGGTCAGGATGAACATTATCCGTTTCATACCGGTAAGCTGTTTCCGCTAAAACTGTATGTGGTGGAAAACAGAGCCTGGGTGGTGGGAAGTTTCGGAACCGAAACCGTCCCGAACGGGGTGGAACTGACCCGCATCAATGGGAAATCCGTTGCGGACATTATTCAGGAACTGTTGCCCAACATGACCTTTGCGGATGGCCATACCGTCAACGGGAAATACGATGACCTGAATCAGTTTTTTGCCGGTTATTATGCGACGTTTATCTCAGCACCGGATGTTCATGAGGTTCAGTATCGGGCTGGAAATGAGGAAAAAATGGCATCACTTTCATCCGTAACGCTTGAGCAAATCAAAGCATATAACGAAAAACACAAACCCGCCAAACAACGGCCTTTTCGGCTGGCAATGATCGATAAAGGGACTACGGCCGTGATGACCATCGAGCGGTTTTGGGACGACAAAAAAGAGCAGGACTACCGGGGGTTTCTCAAAGATTCGTTCCGGGAACTGAAAGAAAAGCAGGTGCAGAATCTGGTGCTCGATTTGCGAAACAACGAAGGTGGAGAAGAGAAATACGGTGTTACTCTGTACCAATACCTGGCCAAAAAACCGTTCCGCTATTACGATCACATCCGCGTTCGGCAAAAGAAAAACTACTCGTTTCCGGCCTGGACACCTGCGATTTACCGGAAATTCAAGTGGCTCGTCGTCCGGAAGCGGGGCGATGGGTATGTCTTTACCAAACAGTCTGGTCTGAAAATTCAGAAGCCGAAGCGCGATGCTTTTCACGGAAAACTGCTGGTGCTGGTCAATGGCTTAAGCTTTTCGGTAACCTCGGAGTTGGCGGCTCGGATGCACGCCGACAAACGAGCCGTTTTTGTCGGACAGGAAACCGGGGGCGGCTACGCGGGAGACAACAGCGGAATTTTTACCGTCACCCAACTGCCGAATTCCAAAATCGATCTCGGCATCGGCATGTTCGGCTACCGCATGGCGAATCTGCCGAACGACCTCAAACCCGGACAGGGAATCATCCCGGATCACACCGTCGTGCCGACCATAGACGATGTGTTAACGAACAACGACCGGGCGATGAAGCAGGCACTTCAACTCATTCAGAGCACGTCTGCACCCGCTACCAGGAGCAGCCGTTCCCATTAATTTACAACAAATACGACCGATTTATGAAAACTATTTTTTCGACAGCGCTGCTGTTGTTTGGGGGACTTGTTGCCGTTGCGCAACCGTTCCAAACCGTTTCTGAACTACAAATTAGCTACGTTCGGGAAACATTTACCTTACGTGATTTGCAGGCATCACCGATGCGTTACGTGGCCAATCTGAACGGGGGACGGCTGGCCTACACCCGACAAACGGCTAAAAATCAATGGCGGTTTGGTCTGCAAGTAGGTTTAGCGGATTTTATTTCGCCAACACTGGGGATTCGCGGGATCAAATTTTCGCCGGAACAGGAACAACCCATGTATCTGGTGCCAACCCTTTACCGCGGAACCCTTGATCTGGAATACCGGCGTTTGATTCACCAGACGGCCAACCGGACCACCCGGCTTGGTGTCGGATTGCACGATACATTTGGCTACGCAGATGGACTGGCGTTGAACACCTGGGTCATGAATACGGCGGCAATTAGCGCACTTTATCAGACACAACTGCGCCTTGGAAAAAGAAATGTGTTTGACGTTAATGTCTCGATGCCGGTGTTGGCGGCTGTTAGCCGGATGCCCTACAGCAACGTGGTTTCCAAGCCGAACAGCTCGGACACAAAGACCTTTTTCAGCGGAACCCAACTCGTTGCGTTCAACCGGTTTCTGAATCCGCAGGTCGGCATTGGTTACCGCTTCGACGCCACGCCCCGCATCGCCCTGCGGGCCGATTATCGCTACAGTTGGATGCGCTACACCGAACCGCGCGTCATTCAGACGGCCGCTCACGCAGCTTCAGTATCGCTCGTTTATAAATTTCAATACCAATCCCGGTAAACAACATCATCATTAAGTTACTATCATGAAAATCAAGTCCTTAAAGTCTCTTTTGCTGGGGATTTCGGCCCTGCTGCTGGTTTCCTGCAACGAACTGGCGGTTGGCCCGGAACCGGCCAATACCCCCGAATCCAATTTCGATTTACTCTGGCAGGAATTTGACCGGATGTACGGCCTGTTTGACGTTCAGAAAATAGATTGGAACACGATGAAGCAGAAATACCGGTCTCAGGTAAAACCGGGAATGTCGGACGACCAGCTTTTTGATCTTTTGTCGGCGATGTTGGGCGAGTTGCACAACGGTCACCTCTGGCTGCTGAAACCAGGCCCGAACTACCGGCGCTACGACAGTGGACCGACGTATCCGCTGGACGAATTCAGCATCGACGTGGTGAAAAAATACGTTCAGGACGTCAAGGAAGTCCGGGCGGAAGATGGGGTCAAGGTGCTGTACGGAAAGCTGGCCGGGAACGTCGGGTACATTCTCTTCACCGATCTGGGACTGGCCCCGGATTTCTACGATCAGGCCCTGGATGATGCGCTGGCGGCTCTGGCTGATACGAAAGGACTGGTGGTAGACGCCCGGAATGTTCCCGGTGGCCTCGACCGGTCGAGCCAGCGGATTGCCGGGCGGTTTGCGTCGGAACGAAAATTGTTCATGACCACCCGGTTTCGCAATGGCCCCAAACACAGCGATTTCACTGCTCCGATCGAGTGGTATGTGGAGCCGGGCGGCAACAGTCAGTATACAAAACCTGTTGTACTGCTGACGAACCGGATCACCCAAAGTGCGGGCGAAACGTTGACGCTGGCCATGAATCAAAACCGTAACGTTACGCAACTGGGCGACAAAACGTACGGCGTTTTCTCCGACAATCCGAAGCGGGAGCTGCCGAATGGCTGGATTTATAGCGTCACACCGGGCGACTTCCGGGCTGCGGATGGCAAAAACTACGAAGGCATCGGGATTGCACCCAAAATCACGGTTGTCAATACCAAAGAAGACCTTGCCGCCGGGAAAGACAAGGTGCTGGAAGCGGCACTAACTAAGTTTTAAAAAAGATATTGTTTCGCAGAGTTGAGCGGAGGAAAAAGGAGTTAAGCAGAGAAGTTCTTAAAAAAACTCCGCTTAACTCCTTTTTCCTCCGCTCAACTCTGCGATATAACTCTTTGTTCAATAACTCGTATCCTCCAACTTCACTTTCCCCCGAAACGTCCAGAAAACGAAAACCGTATAAGTCAGCACGAGGGGCATTCCGATGGCGGCAAAGAGCAGCATCGTCCGCAGGGAACCGTCGGTAGAAGCGGCTTCGTAGATGCTGATGTTACCCCGCACGTCGTAGTTGGACAGCACCAGATTGGGATACAAACCGGATGCAAACAGCACCAGCAGCAGGGCCGTCGTGACGGCCGACGAAATGAAGCCCCGCAAATACCGCCGTTTTTCGATCATCCGGCGCATGTTCAGCACGATCAGCACCGCACTGACCGGTAAGGCGAACATGACCGGGTATTTGTGAAAAATGGCGGCCATGTGTGGTACGTAGATGAGCGTGGCCATAGACGCCGTGATGAAGCAGAGAATGAAAAATTTACTGGTCTGGTTGATCAAAATCGTCATTTTGGCGTAGAGCCGGTCTTCGGTTTTCATGGCGAGATACATGGCCCCGTGCAGCATGAACAGCGACAAAACCGTCACCGAAATCAGCAGGGCATAGGGGTTGAAGAAGTCCCGCAGGCGTCCGACAAACTGGTAGTCTTTGTCGAGCGGAATGCCCTGAATCAGGTTGCCCAGAATCAGGCCGAAGAGTAAGGCGATGGTGCTGCTCGACAGGCAATAGCACACATCCCACAGCGTGCGCCACCATTTCATTTCTTCCTTGCTCCGAAACTCAATCGAAATGGCGCGGAAAATGATGGCGAGCAGCAGCAGGATAAACGGCAGGTAAAAAACCGACAGGAGGGTTCCATACACCAGCGGAAAAGCCGCAAACAGCGCCCCCGCGCCAATCACGAGCCAGACTTCGTTGCCATCCCAAACCGGGCCGATGGCGTTCAGGGCAATCCGGCGGCTTTGTTCTTTCCGAAAAAACAGGTGCAAAGCCCCCGCACCCAGATCGAAACCGTCGAGAATACCGTACCCGCTGATGAGCGCACCAATCAGCAAAAACCACCAGGTGGGAAGGTCGAGACCGAGGATAGTGTCCATAAGCAATGAGTGAATGAGTGAATGAGCGAATGAGTGAATGAGTGAATAGAGTGCTTAGCATCCGGCAGATTATTCTATCATTCTATCATTCTATCATTCACAATTAAATAAGTGAAGGGTTGAACTTTGAAGGAGGTGATTCCAGATTCTCCTGGGCTACGTCAGGGCCGTGCTGGATTTTCTTGTTCAAAAGGTAAATGAACAGCACGAACAGGATGACGTAGACCAGCGTGAACAGAATGAGGGAAATCAGGACGTGCTCGGCTTTGACGGCCTGCGAAAGCGCGTCGGAGGTTCGGAGCAGCCCATAAACCACCCACGGTTGCCGGCCGACTTCGGCGGTGTACCAGCCCACCTGGTTGGCAATCTGGGGCAGCATAACCGAACCGACGAAAACGCCCATCAGCCAACGATTCTGGAACAGTTTTTTTCGATAAAGCAGAAAAATCGCCAGCCAGCACAACCCGATCAGCGTCATGCCGATGGCGACCATCAGGTGATAGGTCTGGAACACAAAATTGATGGCACCCGGCCGGTTTTCGGGTTTGAAACTGTTCAGGCCGGGAATGGGCTTTTTGAAATCCTGGTGCACCAGAAACGACAAACCGCCCGGTATTTTCAGCCCGGTCACGGTTTGTTTTTTGGCATCGACCCAGCCCAGCAGGTACATGTCGGCGGGGGCGGTTTCAAAATGCCCTTCGACCGCGGCCAGTTTCGCGGGCTGGTATTTCGTAATCACTTCCGCCGATTTGTGACCCGTAAACAGTTGCCCCAGCGACGACACGGCGGCCACCCACAACGCAATGGTGAAGGCTTTTTGGGAGTGTACCACGTACTTGCGTTTCAGAATATACCATGCACTAACGCTCAGCACCAGAAACGACCCGGCCAGAAAAGCACCGATCAGAACGTGCGAATACCGTTCGATGGACGACGGATTGAAAACCATCTCCCAGAAGTCGGTCACTACGGCGCGGGCTTTCAGGCCTTCGCCTTCAATGCGGTAGCCCGTCGGCGTTTGCTGCCACGAGTTGGCGACTACAATCCAGAGTGCGGAAAACATGGAGCCCAGGGCCACCAAAACCGTCGACAGAAAGTGAACCCGCGGGCTGACGCGGTTCCAGCCAAAAATCAGAATGCCCAGAAAGGCGGATTCGAGGGCAAAGGCGAAAATGCCCTCGGCGGCCAGGGCGCTGCCGAAAATATCGCCGACGTAACGGGAGTAAACCGCCCAGTTGGTGCCGAATTCGAACTCCATCACAATGCCGGTGGCGACACCGATGCCGAAAATGAGGGCGAAAATCCGGACCCAAAACCGGGTCAGTTCTTCATACACCTTGTCTTTGGTCTTTAAATATAGCCCTTCCATGAAAACCAGGCACACGCCAAGGCCGATGCTCAGGGGCGGATAAATGTAATGGAAAGCAATCGTGAAGGCGAACTGGATGCGGGAAAGAATTTCAACATGGTCCATAGCCGGTGGAGATGGGAATGGGGGCAAGTTACTACGGAACGGGACACGAAATAATGGTTTTGAACAAGATTTATTGGTTATTTCGCGGAGTTAAGCGGAGAAAAAAGGAGTTAAGCGAAGTTTTTAAAATAATTTCTCTGCTTAACTCCTATTTACTCCGCTTAACTCTGCGAAATAACTCGTCCGCGAAATAACCTCTTTAAACTCATGCGTCCCTACATTCTTGCTGAAGCCAACTGGAAACACATTCACGACCAACCGATCGACCTGGTCATTCTGCCGTGGGGGGCTACGGAAGCCCACAACTACCACTTGCCGTATGCGACGGACGTGATTGAAGCCGACACGATTGCGGCTGAGTCGGCACGGCTGGCGTGGGAGCAGGGCGCGAAAGTAATGGTGTTGCCCACCATTCCGTTTGGCGTCAACACCGGGCAGACTGATATTTTGCTCGATATCAACCTGTATCCCAGCACCCAGAAAGCGATTTTGAACGACATCATCGAAATGCTGAACCGGCAGGGAATTTACAAGCTCCTGATTCTGAACAGCCACGGCGGCAATGACTTCAAAACCATGCTGCGCGAACTGGGCGTTCAGTATCCGACGATGTTTCTGACCACCTGCTCGTGGTTCAATACGCTTGATAAATCGAAGTATTTCGATGAACCCAAAGGCGACCATGCCGATGAAATGGAGACGAGTCTGTTGCTGCACCTCCGCCCGGATCTGGTCTTGCCGCTGGATGAAGCCGGCGACGGAGCGGCCAAAAAATGGAAGGTCCAGGCACTACGAGAAGGCTGGGCGTGGGCCGAGCGCAAATGGTCGCAGGTGACGGAAGACACCGGAATTGGCAACCCGAAGCAGGCCACGGCGGAAAAAGGTAGACGGTATTTTGAGGACGTCACCCAAAAACTGAGCGGTTTTCTGGTCGAACTGGCAAACCTGGATGTGAAGGCGTTATACGAGTGATGGTTTAAGTAGAAGGTCTTTGCCAAACTGGTTGATTTGATCCAAGAGTGCCGGTTCTTTGACGCGATCATATAAAATCAGGTCGAAGCGAATAGGAAGCCACAGTTCGTCCAGGGCATTGGATACATCAACAAGGTCATTGTGTGTTAAATCTCTTCCTTTAAGGGCCATGTCTACATCAGAGCCGGGGCGATGCGTGCCTTTCGCTCTTGATCCGAACAAAATGACCTGTTCAATACGGTTGTTACCAGCCAATACGTCCGTTATGGCTTTGAGATGAATATCGCTCAATCCGTACGTCATGGGTGTTATTCGTTAAAAAGAGAAGTTTGTCGACCATTTTGCTCTAATTCCCAACGAACTTCCTGATTCATATTTTTGGAATTGATTTGTCAAATTTACGGCATTTTTTATAGAAATAAGGGATTTGAGGTCTGCCGAAGGATTTGCTGAATATAAAACCGGAATACACTATTTTTGCTCCCCTAACCCTTTGCCAGACTGAAATGTTCGGGTTTGGTTTAGGGTAAAAAAAGACGTTACTTTCCCTTTTGCAACGTAAGCAGTTAATTGCTTTAACCACTGAAACTTTACCTATTCGATGAATCCCATTCTACGATGGTTCAACCGTGGAACCGCCCTCCTGCTCCTGGCAGGAACGCTACCGGTTTGGGCCCAATCTGTTGACGAATCCCTGACGCTGCTTCCCACCGATCGGTTGCCGGCGGTGCCCGCCAACTGGAAACCGGCGGCTTCCATTCTGGTGAACCCCCTCCGATCGGATCAGAAAACGAAGGCCGGGAGCGGTATTCTGGTCGGAACGCCCGGTCAGCCGCTCACCTTGCTCACCAATGCCAACGATGTTCGGCTGGTGATGGACGTGATGCTTTCGCCCGGCGCAGAGGCCACCCTGTCGTTTGGCGGCACGGGCATTCACCTGGCCGACCATTGGGGGAAACCGGAGGTCAACACCACGACCTTTGGTGCCATTGAAGGCAGCACGCTCTTGCCCTTACAGAATGCCGGCAAAGCGCCGGGTTTGTGGCAGCAGCTTGAAATTCTGCTTCAGGGCGAAGGCAAAGGCCCGGCCACGCTGGAGAAAATGACGCTCAACGGCACGCTGATTCAGGAAAGTCTGGTGCTGCCGAAAGCCACCGGAGGAAAAGCCGGTACGGTGAGTCTGAACGTTACAAACGGTACGGTGGCGGTTCGGAATATTGGGTATCAGTTAATTACCGATCGTCCGGTGGCAAAACTGACCAACATCCGCTACAAACTATACGAGAACAAAACGGAAACGGTTTCGCAGGCCGAATTGGCCAATCTGAAACTGGTCAAGGAAGATACGGTTTCGGCCCTGACCTACGAAGTCTCCTACGGTCAGCCGCGCTGGCACGGCATCGTTTACACCGGAGATCTGGTGGTCGACAAAACCGGGCCCTATACGATTGCTTTGCAGCAGGGCGGTTTTGCTTCCCTGCAAATCGACGGCAAGGAAATCATTGCCAACAAGCGGCTCGACCTGGGCTATATGAACACGGCCAAAATCAACCTGACGGCGGGGAAGCATCCTTTTACGTTGTTTTTCGGCCGGTCGTGGCCCCGGCCGGGTCTGGGTTTTTTCATCTCGGCTCCCGACACCAAGTTTCAGGCGCTGCACCCCCGGGCCTCGCTGCCCGAACCCGATCCCGTTGGCGAAATCGCGGTGGAACCCGGCACCAAACCGGCGGTGATCCGTTCATTCGTCAATTTTGGTTCCAAAAAGAAAACCCATTGCCTCTCCGTAGGCAGTCCGTCGGGTTTGAACTACACCGTCGATCTGAACCAGGGCGCGTTGTTACAGGTCTGGCGCGGGCAGTTTGCCGATGTAACCGACATGTGGTATGAACGCGGAGAACCGCAATTGCTGAAACCGCTGGGAACGGTAGCGGTTTTGTCGGCCCAGAGTCCGCTGGCGCTGATGGCCAATGCCAACCAGTACTGGCCTGATAGTTTGTCCGACAATGAGTGGAAATACACCGGCTTGTCAATGGATGGGCGAGGGTTTCCAATTCCACAATATCGCATGCGGGATCTGGACGTCACCGATGCGGTTTTGCCCGATGCCGACGGCAAATCCATCACGCGGACGCTGAGCGTAAAAGGGCCGGATAACGAGTCACTCTACTGCCGGCTGGCGGTTGGAGCATCGCTGGACGAAGTGGCGAAGGGTTTGTATTCGGTCGATGGAAAATATTTCATCCGGATCGATCCGAAGCTCAAACCGACGATGCGTACCAGTTCCGGGCGGCAGGAATTGCTGATGCCGGTTCCCATGAAAGGCGGTTCTGCTACGGTTCAGTATTCGCTCTTGTGGTGATTCGTTATGGAAAACAGCATCACCTGGGCTGACTTCGAAAAGGTTGAGATCGTAACCGGAACCATCCTGGCCGTTGACGCCTTTCCGGAAGCCCGCAAACCGGCCTACAAACTCACCATCGACTTTGGCGCAAAAGGCATCAAGCGATCCTCCGCGCAGCTAACCCGATTGTATAAAGCCGAGGATTTGCCTGGTATGCAGGTGGTTGCGGTCATCAACTTTCCGCCCAAACAGATTGCAACTTTCAAAAGTGAATGCCTGGTTTTGGGTGCCATTGGCCCCGACGGTGAGGTGACTTTACTGCAAACCGAACGCAAAACTGAAAACGGCTCCCGAATTGCCTAGTACTAAAGACCATGAAAAACAGACTCTCGTTTCTCTTTCTCTCTCTATTTATTTCTTCGTTCGCCGTGGCCCAGCGCCCGTTGACGGAAGACGATTATTACCGGCTTGTCACCATTCCCATGCCTGAAGGGGTACAACTGGAAGTGGGTGGCATGGCCGTGCTGCCTGACGGTCGGCTGGGCGTTTCGACGCGCCGGGGTGAAGTCTGGTTCATCAGCAATCCGTATATGAAAGGCAGCCGCCAGCCGCAGTTCAAACGGTTTGCCTATGGCCTGCACGAACCGCTCGGACTGGCGTATCACAAGGGTGCCATTTACGCCACGCAACGCGGGGAACTCACCAAAATGATCGATACGGATGGCGACGATGAAGCCAACGAATACCAGTCGATTGTGAAATGGCCGTTGTCCGGCAACTATCACGAATATTCGTACGGGCCGATTTTTTTGCCGGATGGCGATATGCTCATTACGCTCAACCTCGGCTGGATTGGCAAGGGAGCCAGCCTGGCCAAATGGCGGGGATGGATGCTGAAAGTCAACGAAAAAGGCGAGATAAAGCCGTTTGCCACCGGCTTGCGGTCGCCCTCCAGCTACCGGGCCTTGCGCGATGGCAGCATTTTTTACACCGAAAACCAGGGCGACTGGGTGGGTTCAGGCCGGATGACGCACCTCGAACTGGGCGATTTTGCCGGGAATCCCGAGGGGCTGAAGTGGACCTCCGAACCGAATTCTCCGCTGAAACTGAAGCTGGAAGATGTGCCGAGCACGGGAAAACCGATGCACGAGATGGTGAAGTCGATTCCACATCTGAAAGAACCGGCCATCTGGTTTCCGCATACGATGATGGGTATTTCGACCTCCGATATTCTGGAAGACACCACGGCCAACCGGTTTGGCCCGTTTGACGGGCAGTTGTTCGTGGGCGATCAGGGCCACAGCAAGGTGATGCGGGTTTTTCTGGAAAAAGTGGATGGGAAGTACCAGGGAGCCTGTTTTCCGTTCCGGTCGGGTTTTCAGTCCGGTATTTTGCGGATGGCCTGGGGGCTGGACGGTTCCATGTTTGTGGGGCAAACCAGCCGGGGCTGGTCGGCCACCGGCAAAGACCCGTTTGGGGTTCAGCGGCTGGTATGGACGGGCCTGACGCCGTTTGAAATGAAAGCGATCCGCTCGATGCCCGACGGTTTTGAGGTGGAATTTACGCAGCCGGTTGACAAGAAAACCGCCGAAGATCTGGCTTCCTACAGCCTGAATAGCTTCACCTACAAATACCATAAAATCTACGGTAGCCCGGTTGAAGATCCGCGGCCCGTGCCCATCCGGGGCGTTGTGGTGTCGGACAATGGCCTGAAAGTGCGGATTGTGGCCGACACGGTTCTGCGCGAAGGCTACGTTCATGAGGTGAAAGCCGAGGGCATCAGGTCGGACAAAGGGCTGGCGTTGCTGCACAATACGGGGTATTATACCCTCAACCACATTGCGCCCGGAACGAAGCTGACCATTGCCGCCCCCGCCAAACACAGCCATGCAGACATGGTGATGGCGTCTGCCAAAACCGCACCACCCGTTGCCGGAGCCAAAGGAAAACCGGCGGCTGCGAGTGCCAAACGCGTGACCGAACAACCGGCCGACTGGACCAACGGTCCTGATCAGGTGATTACAATCGGCACCGTGCCGGGTCTGAAATTTGACAAGACGCAGGTCGAAGTGAAAGCCGGGAGCCGCATCCGGTGGGTGTTCAACAACAACGACGACATGCTGCACAACTGCGTGATTGTGAAACCGGCCACGGCCAACGCCGTCGGCGATGCGGCACTGAAACTGAACCTGAACGGTTCCCGGATGCAGTATGTCCCGGTATCGCCGAACGTGTTGTTCCACACGAATCTGATGCAACCCGAAAGCTCGGAATCGCTCTACTTTGTGGCCCCAACCACACCCGGTGATTATCAGTTCGTCTGCACCTTTCCCGGACACGCATCACTCATGCAGGGCGTGATGAAAGTGGTGAAATAAGTAGAAGAATTTTAAGTATTTTTGTAAATAGGTGATTAGACTATGGGTTTAATCACCTATTTTTTCAGCTACTCACAGAAAAACGACGTTGGAAAAACCGCTACTTTTCAAATCCATTCAACGCTACTTTTCGGCACTGGTTGGCGTACCGGGGGAGACTACGCTGGAAAGCCGGATCTTCAATTCCATCTGTGTGGTGGGCATTGTGGCGATGCTCTACAACATTCCTTTTAACTATTTTATCGGATTGCCCGAAGCCTCGCTGGTTTCTTTTCTGCTGTTTATCGCGTTGTCATTTTTATATTATTTATCCCGGATAAAAAACAAATTCTATCTCACGGTTTCTACTGGTGGCGTTTTTGTTACCCTGCTTCTGGCGGGTAACTATTTTTTCAATGCGGGAGTTGTTGGCCCTTCCATTCTCCTGTTTATGTATGTTTATTTTTTGTTGGCTATCGTTTCGCCGTCCCGGCAGCATGTCTTCTGGTTTTGTTTTAATTTCCTTGTTGTCTTCACTCTTTTATCGGTCGAATATTTTTATCCAGACAGTGTAGTTGGCGGCTACTCAAGCCGATTGAATCAGATCCTGGACGTGGGCTCAAGCTATTTGGTAGGCATTGTAATGATTTACCTGGCCACGTATTTTTTCAAGAAAGCCTACCGGGCCGAACAGCGCCTGGTCGAAGAAAAATCCGTGGTGCTGGAACGTCTCAACGCCGAGAAAAGCAAACTTTTCTCCATCATTTCACATGATTTGCGTTCGCCACTGGCTTCTGTTCAGCAATACATTGAAATATTGAGGGAAACGGATCTGGACGATGCGCAAAAGAAACGGATCGAATCGGATTTGCTGGATGTCATCAACCACACCCAGGAGATGCTTTTTAACCTCCTGTCGTGGTCGACTACGCAGATGAACGGAACCAAAGTGGAGCTTACGCACGTCAACATTTCGACCGTTTTAAAACCCATCATTGAAATTTATAAACCGCTGGCTTTAAAAAAAGAAATCCAGTTGGCGTATTCAATTCATACACCATTCGAGGTCGTTGCCGATAGCAATATGTTGCAACTTATTGTTCGGAATTTAGTGGGGAATGCCATTAAGTTTACGCCTTCCGGGGGATCGATTGGGGTTGAAGTTCTGGAATCACAATCGAATTGTGTGATTGTTGTTAAAGACAATGGGGGCGGAATAAAACCGGAAGACAAAGCAACTCTATTTTCGCTTAAATCGCGGTCAACTTTTGGTACTAATAACGAAAAAGGGGTAGGACTGGGGCTTTTTCTTTGTAAAGAATACGCGGAAGTTCAGCAGGGAAAACTCTGGTTTGAAAGCGAACCGGGGGTAGGAACAACATTCTATCTGTCGTTGCCCCTGGTTCGTTTACCCGAAACCGTGCTGATAGGGAAAGCCGCTTAGTCAGCACGGTTTCGGGTGATTATCAAACTCAATACCCCACGGTAAACCGCTGACGAACGTGTGCGGGCTTGTCCAGTTCGTCGAGCAACGCAACGGCCAGGTCTTCGACGGAAATTTTACTCACCCCGTTTTCGTCAAACACCGGCTGGTTGGTTCCCAAGCGGAATTGCCCGGTGCGCTCGCCGGGTTCGAGCAAAATGGCCGGGCTGATAAACGTCCAGTCCAGGTCTTCTTCCTTTTTCAACGTGTTCAGGTAGTCACGGGCGGCCAATGCCCCCGGTTTCCATTCGGCCGGGAACTGTGGCGTGTCGATCAGTTGAACGCCCGGCGCAATTTCCAGACTCCCGGCTCCACCCACCACCAGCAGGCGTTTCACACCGGCTTTTTTCGTGCCGTTTTGAATGGCATGCGAACCGGCCAGATACTCGTTATAAAGGTTGGGGTTTTGCCAACCCGCATTGTACGCACTCACGACCGCATCATGGCCGGCCACGAGCCCGGCTACCTCCGCTTCATTCAGCACATCGCCTTTTACGGCCGTTAGCTGAGGGTTTTCTACCGTATTTTTTTCCGGATGGCGGACAATCGCCGTTACATCATACCCGCGGTGCAAGGCTTCTTTCAACAGGGCTGAACCTACGAAGCCCGTGGCTCCAATCAAGGCAATTTTCATGGTTTTTCAGAATTAGTTAATTGGTAAATTTTAGGACTTACGTCTAGTAATCCTTTGCGCTTTGCCCCTAAATCCCCTAAAGGGGACTTGGATGCAACCCCTCCAGATGTTAAAAGTCCCATTTAGGGGATTTAGGGGCAAAGCGCAAAGAATTAATTATTTTTAACTGTAATTGAATTTATTACAGTTTAGTTCAAAAAAATTAGTCAAACTGGTTGGTAAAATCGGCCAGGGTCGTTTGGTTAAGCCGCGCAATCAGGGCCTTCTCCGCATCCAGAAAAAGGGTGTCCAGGTGGGTATTGATCTGACGACCCACTTCGCAATCGGGGTTCGGGCTGTTTCGGTTTTGCCCCAGCAGTGGCGTTTGTCGAACAGCCTCGTAAATCGCCGACAGCAGGATTGTCTCCGCGGGTTTGGCTAAACTGCTGCCGCCGTTTTTGCCTTCCTTGCTGATAATGAGCCCCTTCTTTCGCAAATTGCTGATCTCTTTCCGAACCAAAACCGGATTGATATTGACGCTGCCAGCCATAAAGTCAGACGATAGCAGCTCCCCATTGGCCCTCGTCAGAAGGGTCATGATGTGGATGGCGATCGAAAACCGGCTGTTGTTCATTCTGTAATGAATTTTATTACAGTACAAAAGTAATGGTATTTCAATGCGAAATCAAGGCGCGGTTGAAAAATTTTCTGTCGTTGGCCTAAAAATTGAGTTGTATCCCGAATTTGTGCGTTAATTCACTATGCGATTCTTTTACGTACTCCTGTTCTGCACGCTTGTAGTAGGGGTTGCCTGTGCGCAACGCCCTGCCGATTCCACCTTTTACCGGCCCGCTGCTGCGGTTCCGGCCCATCTGAAACCCATCGAGCGGTCGTATGGATCGTATTTTTACGGGGGCAAGCGGTTGCGGTCGCCGAATTCGCTGGAGATTCCCTTTAACGAATTGAATGATCCCATCGTCAACCGCCATTTCCGAACCTACCGGACGTTTGTGCTGGCCGGTCAGGTCGTTGCGCTGGTTCCGCTGGTCTACGTTTTGACGCGTAACAAGGGTACTTATACCCGTTCGGGCGACTACTGGGCCGTGTATTTTGGCTCGATCGGTGCCACGCTGGGGTTAAGCATCATTGGCAATTCCCAGGCTCGCAAGGCGGTGACGCAATACAACCGGGCGTTGGCCGCTGCCCGCTTCGGGTTTTCGGCGCAACCCCTCCCTGGAACGACCCAAACCGCCTTTGGCATAAGCCTGGCCCGACGCTTATGAAAAACAGGCCTTCAGACGACGAGGACACCGGTTTTTCCTTTCGGGAATTGTTCTCGGAAGACGAAACCCGGGAATTCTATCAGCCGGTGCGGCAATTGCCGACGCGCCAAATTGCGTTCTGGTCGCTGGGCTTGTCTTTTCTGCTGGCGGGGGCGTTGGTGTTTTCTTCACTGAACGAACGCAGTCGCCCGGTTCTGCGTCAAAAGGCGGTTCCACGTTCCGGCAAAAAATCATTTTTAGATCCCGTAAAACGCCGTAAAATCGACGCGGTGGTGTATCTTCGTTTGTATTCCCGTTTACTAAACTCATCGACTTACTGAATGAAAAACTGTACACTTTCGGGTATTCTCCTTCTTTTTTCGCTTGCTTTACAAGCCCAGACCACCGTCAACCGCGATCCTGCCATTGCCCAACTCGTGGCCGACGTGTCGGCGGATAGTTTGCGGTCACACGTTACCAATCTGGTCAGTTTCGGAACGCGGCACACGATGAGCAGCGCGACGCCCAAACGCGGGTTGAGCGCGGCCCGGCAGTGGACATTGGGCAAGTTTCAACACTACGCCAAACAGTCGGGCGGACGGCTGACGGCCCAGATCGATAGCTGGACCCTGCAGCCGGACGGTCGGCGGATCGATGCCGTGACGCAAATGGGCAACGTGATGGCGACGCTCAAAGGCACCGACCCGAACGACGACCGGATTTTTCTGGTGAGCGGCCACATCGACAGCCGCGTTAGTGACGTCATGAACCGCACCGCCGATGCGCCGGGGGCCAACGACGACGGTTCGGGAACGGCCGCCGTGATCGAACTCTGCCGCGTGATGAGCAAAGTGCCGTTTCCGGCCACCATCATTTTTGTGGCGGTTTGTGGGGAGGAGCAGGGACTGCTGGGCGCCAACCACCTGGCGCAACGGGCGAAAGACGAAAAATGGAACCTGGAAGCGTTACTGAACAACGACATCATGGGGTCGAACCACAGCCCCGATACGCACATCACCGACAACACGCGTGTCCGGGTATTCAGCGAGGGCTTGCCGGGTTATCAGACGGATTCGCTGGCGGCCAACATCCGGCAGTATGGCCTGGAAAACGACGGAAAATCGCGGCAACTGGCCCGGTATACCAAAGAAGTGGGCGAGCGGTATGTCGATCAACTGGAGGTGGTGATGGTGTATCGCAACGACCGGTTTTTGCGCGGGGGCGACCACACGCCGTTTGTCACGCGCGGTTTTCCGGCGGTTCGCATTACGGAAATGAACGAGAATTTTGCCCACCAGCACCAGGATCTGCGCACGCAGGACGGTGTTGAATACGGCGATTACGTGAAGTTTATGGATTTCGATTACCTGCGGAAAAATACCGCCATGAACCTGGCCGTGCTCGCCAATCTGGCCAAAGCGCCGTCGATGCCGCAAAACGTTACGGTGGAGGCCCGGAGTCTGACCAACTCTACGAGCCTGTTCTGGCAGGCTCCCAAAGCCGGTAATTCGGCCAACCGGAAAATAAAAGGCTACTATGTTCTGATGCGCGAAACCCACTGGCCGTTCTGGCAAAAGAAGTTTTATACAGAAAAAGTCGGACTGACATTGCCCTATTCAAAAGACAATTATTTCTTTGCTGTTCAGGCCGTTAGCGAGGATGGGAACGAGAGTTTGCCGGTGATTCCCCGCCCGGGTTTGCGGTAACAGGCGAGCCTTACCCCTAAATCCCCTGAAGGGGACTTTTGCATCTGGAGTTAAGGGTGTCCAAGTCCCCTTCAGGGGATTTTGGGGTAATTATTACGCCCTGACGCAACGCTTTGACCGGTTTTTGCGTAGGGAAGATAGAAAACACCGGCTTTTTATCCGGAAATTTACAACCTGACATTTTTTTTTGTAGATTTCGTTTCCAACGGTCATCTCATCCAGTCACACTAAACTATTATTTCACAAAAACCTGAAAATTATGAAGCGATTACTTTATTTGATCTGCGTGGTGGTGTTTGCGGCTGGCTTGAGTTCGTGTAACAAAGATGATGATCCGGCACCTGCACCAGTGGTAGGGCAGTGGTCTGTTGACCGGGCACGCTATGCGGGCTTTACTGGTGACTTCGCATCGCTCAATGGTGACGAAGATTTGTCGAACCCAACCGTGACCGGTTATCGTGACGATATTGATATTAAAAGTGATAATACGTTTTCCGGAACAGAAAGGTCGAATGGAAGTGTTTTTGACTACAAAGGAACCTGGACGTTAACCAATAATGACCTGGTATTGAAAGAAGAAGCCGGTGATGAATTTAAGTATACATATGACAACACGACGACTCCCAATCAGTTACTGGGTGAAGTGCTTGCCCGGAGCGGCCGGTTTCTGAATGCAAATAGAGATACGGTGACGGTTAATTACACGGTTCAATTGATTTATGCCAAAAAATAACGGGTATAGATTTTTAAGAAATATAAATACGACCTCCGGATTTTACGCCGGAGGTTTTTTATTGTTTGGGCAGTGTTGAAAAGCGTTATTGAGCGGAGGAAATTAGAGGAAACAACCCCTGCGTATCTCTGATTTCCTCCGCTAAACTCTGCGAAATGATTCCTAGTTGGGCGTGTACTCCAGCAACTGGTTATCCTGGTTGATGAAATAGGCTTTTTCGTTCAGGCTGGTACCGACGGTGAACCGGTTTCCCAGGGCATTGTAGGTATGCCACTGGCTGGTGCCGGGCGTAAAACTGATGAGTTGGCCGGTGCTGGTGATGATATACCCCGTATTTTTGAGGGGGAAAGCCTGATGCGCCCAAGTTAAATCATAACCCGTTGCCGGGGTTTTGGACTGATTTGACACCACCAGAGCGAGACCGGTTCCGGTTTCTGTACCTTCAAATTCGTAGAGGTCGTGGGCTTCCACCTCTTTCTGAAGGGCATCATGTTGATAAAATGGATCAAACGTGCCGGACCGCTGCACACTGCCACCCCCGGTATACACGTGATTGCCGATTGAAAAACCAAACCCTTTTTTACGCAGGACGCTATATAAGGTTCGTTCGTTCAACGGTTGATCAGACGTCATCGGGAAGGTCGATGTTCCCAGGATGGTGATGGTTGCTTTCTGCCAGCCGTTAATGGCATCATTTACGAGTCCGTCCTGGTTCCACCGTACGAACGTATTGGCAGGGGTACGGTAGGTGCCCCAGAGTGAAAGTCCTTTTTCCCCAAAATGAAGCGATGTGGCACCGGTTCCCAAGCGGGGAGTAGGTAAAACCACGGTTTGCCAGGTATCCGTGGCCGGGTCATATTCGTAAATGTCTGTGGAATAAGCTTCTAAATCAAAACTGGAAGCGGGATTCAGTTCTCCGGTGGTTGATAAACCGACATAGAGTTTGTCGTTGACGGTGAAGTACGTAAGTCCGGATTCCAGTTTGCCGGGAAAATCTTTTTTAGCTTTCCAGGTATTCGTAGCAAAATCATACTGCCAGAGTTTGGTCAGAAGAGCAGGCGATGTGCCATTTCCGGTACCGGCATACAGGTTACCCTGCAGGTCGACCATGAAAAGGGGAGGAGAAGTGGGTAAACCGGCCAGGGTGCGCCAGGCACTGTCGGGGTCCAGATGATCCCTCAGGCAACCGCCCAAAAAAAGCGTGATGGCAAGCAGAATGAGTACCGTAAAATAGCGTAGCATGGCAAATGGAAGTTAAGTTGTTCAGTTTCTTCCTGGCAATATCCGTAAATAACGTATGGCGTACGGATTTGCTAATTGCCTGTAAATGTGGGGGTTTTGGAGGTTGTATGGCCTGATTTTCGTTAGGGGATCGTATGATTCCCAGCGGTTTTTTCAGATGACAAAAATCAGTTGTGGTTTGTCTTTTAATACGCCGGACGGGTTGCCGGGCTGTTGATGACACCCGCTTTGACGCCCCGTTTTAGGGTACGTCCAGCGCATCCACCTTGTCCGGATGAAGTCGCCGGGGTGGATTTCTTCTGAGCTTTCTGGCCACCTTTCGCCAGGGTAGTGGAGCCACCGGATAGGATCGGCCTTTCGGTATGTTGTTGACAATCAGGGCGATTGTTAGCAGGATAAGAACGCCGGTCATGACGGGGGCCACGGTATATCCAAATCCTAAACTTTTGATTTTTTCTGAACCAATGTTGGCGATCAGAGCCGTGGCTCCGGCCGGCGGGTGCATGGTTTTGGTGATCTGCATACCCACAATGGATAGCGAAACGGCCAGAGCGGATGCCAGCCAAATCTGGTCGGGAACCAGCTTCTGGATGGCAACGCCAATCAGGGAAGCCAGCAAATGTCCTCCGACCAGGTTTCGGGGTTGCGCCAGGGGGCTATGGGTTGTTCCGAAAATTAAGACGCACGAAGCCCCGAAAGAACCGATCAGAAAAACATCGTCCTGCGGGGTAAAGCGGGATTGCTGAATCAAACCCAGGGATGCGATGGCGGTAAAAGCACCCAGAAAAGTCCAGAAATGATCGATGGGTGCCAGAATCGTTTGACGGTAGAGGACGTAACGGGCAATGCGATAACGACGCTTAATTCTTTTTTTCACAAACGGAAGAGTACGTACGAGGCTCGACTGAAAGCAGGGCCTAAAAAATCAGGATACAAATATCGTCACCAGACCTGACATGACGCAAGTCTGGTGATACTTTCAGGATAAAAACCCGACCATCAGATCGATTTCCAGCACCCTGGCGATTTTCAACAGGGTGCCGATGGTGACGTGTTGTCCCTTTTTTTCATACTTATTGACGGTAGAAATCGACACGCCCAGTTTCAGGGCCAGATCGCTCTGGGTGAGATCGGCTTTTAAGCGGGCTTCCCGAATCAGGTTCCCCACCTGTTGCAAAGAGGGTTCCTGATCGGTTGCTTTTACCAGAATGGAAGTGGAATGAACCAGGGTATTTCGTTTTTTTGGGTGATTCGGATGCACGTTTCAGGAGTGGATTGTTCCCGGACCGGGGTCATTAAAGTGATAAATCACCGGCGGCTTCGGGTTGGTACAAGATGGCGTCGATCTGAATTTTTACCGTTCGGGCCGGGGTTGCAAAGCTGACCAAATCGCCTTTTTTACAGCCCAGCAAAGCGGTAGCCAGCGGGGCAAAGATCGAAATCTGACGCTGGGAAATATTCGCCTGTTCGGGATACACCAGCCGGATGTTCAGCGTATGCTGGTTGTCGAGGTACCGGATTTTTACCAGGGAATTCATGGTCACCACATCTGCCGGGATGTCGGAGGGCTCCAGCAACGTGGCCTGGCTCACGCCCAGCAGCAAGGTTCGGATGTGTTTGAAAGAAGCGGTCGGATCGGATTTGGCTTGCACCACCCGGTCGATCAGTCGTTGATAATCCTGCGTATTTATGATTAAATTCTTCATGTCTTAACCGGTTTTAAGGAGTTGAAAGAATCGTTTCATCCGGCACGGCATCTGTCTGTTAATTGAGGTGCCAGGCTTTCGGATCACGATTCCCAAGGTTTACGTTATACAGGGTACTGAGAATAAGCAGCCCCATGATGATTGCCACCGCCACCTGTAAAGTGGAGTTGGCATAAAAGTGGAGGGCTTCGGTATGGGATTTCTTCCTGAACTCCTGCCCAACGACCGACTGAATGCGGGCCAGATCATGCAGATGGGTCACACCCTGCTGAAAGAGAACCGCCCCATGTCCGTGGAAGGCGTCACGGGCCGCTTCGGTTTGGCCGGAAGCCCACTGGCGCAAAATGATCTGCTCCAGTTGTCGGTAGTCGGACAGCACGGTTTTGATCGCCAGCAAACTCGTCTTCTCGTCAGCCACCAGACTCGTCTTCTCGAATTGGTCGATGAGTTGCTGGATTCCGGTATCATACTGTTTTAGCTTCTTCCGGATGATTGTGGGAGAACCGGTATGGTGCGAAATCAGCACGGTTTCCAGCAAATGCCGCCGGGCGTGAAACTTTTCACTCAGATACACCATGTCGACGGCGGGTTCCAGGCGGTCGGCATACACCGAACCCAGCGCCTGATCCATTTCCCGCATCGTACTGCGCATACTTAGCGACGTAAGTATGACCACCACCATGACGGGCAAAAGCAACAGCGTTGCCTTGATTTTTTGCTGAGTGATTCCGGATCTGTTCATACGTACGCCCTTTCTGTTAAAAAGTTGCTTCTTAATTTTTACAACTGTAAATTTACAACTGTAAAAATAGAAAACAAATAAAATGACGTATATCAGCGCACAGCCCCAACTGACCAATTCCTGGGACGACATCTGTTATCCGGTGCAGCCCGTCTGGCTGACCGACCTATTGCCGGACTACGACATTGTGGCGACCGATCGGCAGCAATTGATCGTTGGGCAGGTGAAAGGGGGACGGAACACCATATTTGGCATTCAGAGTGCCGATTATTCCATTATTCCGAATGCGGTTATTCGGGAGGTGGTCGATGCACTCATTCCGCAGTATTCGCTCCTGATCAAGTATACGCCGACCGGCGAGTTCAATATCAATATTGTGTTGCCGGAGGTGTTTATGCTGGGCGGGGAGCCACTGCAACGCTGCCTGATCTTAACCAACAGTTACAACGGGAAAACGCCTTTCAGCATTCAGGGGCAATCGTTGATGGCCTTGCTGGACCCGATGGTGGCCCTGCGCAGCAGCATGTTCCGGAAGCTGTGTCAGAATGGTTTGCTGGGCTGGGCCGATCACTTCGATCAGGTGTCGAGCTACCAGACCTGGCTGGGGCAGTGGTCGGGAGAAAGTGCAAAGGGGCGTTCGTCCAAAAACCGCCCGGCCGAAAACCGATCCGACCGGCCCGGCCCGGCCATCCGCAAAATTCACCACAGTCAGCTCACCATCGAGGTCTTCCGGCAGCACCTGCATAATCTGCTGGTCGACCACCTCAAACCGGAGCTGACGCTGACCACCACCGTTTATTCGCAGTTGCAGCAAACGGAAATACCGGGCCGTCCCAACGAAATCGTACGGGAGTTGCCCATTCCGGTTCAACTGGCCAAACAAGCCTACGAGCGACTGCGGACGGAAGAACAACTGCTTCATACGGGGCCGTCGCTGTGGTTGTTGTACAACGCCGTCAATTATGCCTTGTTCACCAGCCGCAGCAGCCTGACCCTCAACGACCGTTACCGGCTGGACGAACGGGTGTTTCATCACCTGGCCACCCGGGCATACGCCTAAATGAATTGAAAATCAAGGAAATGGTTTCGGGATCCGTCCCGGCAAAATTTATTTAAAGTATAAGTTATGATGAAACGATTGGCAGTTTTGACTTCCGGCGGAGATGCGCCCGGGATGAATGCCTGTATCCGGGCGGTGGTCCGGGGAGCGGCCTACCATGGCATTGAAGTGATTGGCATCCGCCGGGGCTACAGCGGATTAATTCTGGGGGATGGTGTTCCACTGACTTCATCGACCGTCAGCAACATCATTCAACGCGGGGGAACCATCCTCAAATCGGCCCGCAGCCCTGAATTCAGGACGGTTGAGGGCCGGAAAAAAGCGTACGATTACCTCACGAATCTGGCGGTCGACGGCCTGATTGTCATTGGCGGAAACGGCACCTTTAAAGGGGCTTTGCAATTCGTTGACGAGTTTTCGTTTCCCGTTATTGGCGTGCCCGGAACCATCGATAATGACCTGTTTGGCACGGATTATACCATTGGGTATGATACCGCCGTGAACACCGCCGTGGAGGCTATCGACAAAATTCGTGACACGGCGGATTCGCACGAGCGCATCTTTCTGATTGAAGTCATGGGCCGCGATTCGGGCTACATTGCCATTCAGTCGGGCATTGCGGGGGGCGCCGAGCGGGTGCTGCTTCCGGAAACCGGGGTATCGGCTGCGGAACTCATTGCAGGACTCCAGCAGGGCCGGAATGGCTCCCAGTCGTCGGTCATCCTGGTGCTGGCCGAAGGGGAGGGAAGAGGGACGGCAACGGTGGTCGCGGAACAAATCAAGAAGCAGTCCGGTACTGAATTTGACTTGCGGGTAACAACCCTGGGACACATCCAGCGTGGCGGGGCTCCGAGTGCCGGTGATCGGATTCTGGCGAGCCGGTTGGGGCTGGCAGCGGTGGAAGGCTTGTTGAAAGGCAAAAAGAATGTGATGGTGGGTGTGGTGAATAATGGTCTGGTTTACAGTGGTTTGCATGAAGTTGTTTCCCGTTCCAAACCCATTAGCGAGGAGTTGTTGCGGCTGGTCACGATCCTGAATGGTAGCGAAAGTCATACCCATTGATCAGTAGATTTTACTGGGGATAATCCCGAATTTATTTTTGAAGGCCCGACCAAAATAATTGGGGTCGTTAAAGCCAACCTCGAAGGCCGCTTCGTTCACGCTCATACCACCTTCGAGCAACTGGCGGGCCAGCCCCAGGCGATAGTCATTCAGGTACTCTTTGGTACTCAGGCCGGTGAGGGCTTTCAGTTTTGTATGAAGCTGCGACCGGCTGCAATTCATCTGCCTGGCCAGTTCATCGGCGGTTACCTCTTTATTTTTATACTGCTGATTCACCAGGGCGGCAAACTTCAGTACAAATTCCTGGTCTTTGTTTCGCCGGGGCAGGGCACCCCGTAAGGAACCCGCCAGGCTGTCTGTTAATTTAGTTTTCAGCAACGAAACGGTATTCAATTGGTTGCCAATGATCAAATCCAGTTCTTTCAGACTGAACGGTTTGCCGATGTATCCGTCTGCACCATTGTTCAGCCCCTCGATGATTTTTTTGTCATCTTCATCGTCCAGTAACAGAATAACCGGAATATGCTGAGTCTGCGGGTTTCTTTTTAGCACCAGGCACACACTCCGGTGTTCTTTATCGTGTATATCGCTATCGCACAGAATAATTTCGGGTAGCATCGTTTCGGCTTTCTTCAGGGCTTCGTTGAAGGTGTTTGCCACGCTAATGCGGTAAATTTCCCCGTAATGGCGTTTCAGAAACTGAGCCAGCTCTTTCGAGCGTTCGATAATCAGCAGATTGGGTTTGTCGTTCCGCAAGGATTCATCGGCCGGAGGGCTAAACCACTCCCCATCAGGCAGCAGACTTACCTCCGGTGAATCCACAATATGCTGGCTGATGGAATGCTGGAGTTTAGCACCCGGAATGATTTTGCTGACGGGTGTTTTCTGAATCGGAATCTGGAGCGAAAGCCGGCTCCGATTGTTGGCGTCGAAAACAGACACCCGGCCGGCCTGTAATTTGAGCAGGCTGAAGGCCAGGAGGATACCGATGTTGAGGGAGTTGTCCTGCCCAAAAATTTCTTCAGAGTTTCCGGCATATTGATAGCTGGTTTCGATACTGGTCAAAAGTTCCGGTTGCCCCTCGAAGGTGAAGGTTAACCGCAATTCGGCCGGTTCACATTCCGTCGTGTTCACAACCTCAACGTCGAAGTTCAGTTCGTCGCCTTCGGCCAACTGGTCAATCAGGTAAAAGAACACATTGCCAATGATCATTTCCAACTTTCCGGCATCGAAGGAGGCCATCAGATAGGGGGGCGAAAAGGTGAGCCGCTTCTGAATCTGCCTTGCCCGCAGCAACGGGTCGAACCCTTTCAGGGTTTCTTTGATAAAAGCGATAACATCGGCGTCGGTGCGGTGAATTTTCTGAATTTCGTGACCCGTTTTCCGGAGTTCCGTAATCTGGTCGATCAGGGCCTGCAACCGGCGGGCGTTTTTCTTGATCACGCTGTAATTCGTGGCCGAATCGGCCCGCCAAGCCTGATTATTTTGAATCAGTTCGTCAATCTCCGCGATAATCAGCGTAATGGGGGTCTTGAATTCGTTCGAAAGAAACGTGAAGAAATTCAGCTTCTGCTGGTTCAATTCCCGGCTTTTTTCCCGTTCGACCCGCTCCACCTGCACGGCCATTTTCTGGCGGTTCAGATACGTGATGATTCTCCGGTAGACCACCAATAAACCAATGCCAAACAGCGCGTAGAGCAAATAGGCATAGGTGGTACGCCAGAAGGGCGGTTTCACAATCAGCCGGAGTGTCCGTTCGGTTGGCGACAAATCGCCATTCGATTGAAAGGACCGGACATGGAACGTGTATTGACCGGGAGACAGATTGGTATAGGTCTGCGAGTTTACGGTGGTTTTCGGCCCCCAGGTTTCTTCAAAGCCTTCGAGGTAATAGGTGTAGTAATTCGTTCGTTTCGAGAAATAATTGATGGCTACAAAATCCAGCGTGATCACGTTTTGTGCGTACTTAAAAACCAGTTCGTGGGTTTCGTCAAGGCGTTTGGTGAGCATCAGTTCGCCATCGGGCCGCACTTCTTTATTGAATAGTTTCAGGTCCGTGAAATAAACCGGCGGGTCAAAAACCCGTTTCGTAATGTTATCGGGGTTGAAATAGCAGAGGCCATCCACACTACCGAAATACAGATAACCCTGCCGGTCTTTTAAAGCTGATTTAAAATTGAACTGCGTGGCCTGAAGCCCGTTGCTGCCGTCGAAGACACGATGCGTTTGCTGGTCCGGCTTATAGGACAGCAAACCGCTGTTGGTCGAAAACCAGAACGTTCCGTGGTTATCCTCCAGTGTTTCATAGACGGTCTGGTTTAACAACTGCGCTTGTACCGGGTGGGGAATAAACTTTTTCTGCCGCTCATTCCATTGATATACCCCCGCATTCAGGCTGCCAAACCACATATTATGGTTTGAGTCTTCGTAAATACTGATGATCTGATTGCCTCGCAAAACGGGCGTATTGCCAGCGTGGAAATGGGTTAATTGGTCAAGGACGGGTTCATATTGGTACACCCCCGAGTTTTCGGTAGCAAACCAAATCCGGCCCGACGCATCGCCCATGATATCAATGATAAATGGAGTCCCTAACTCACCGGGTTTGAACAACCGAAAGGTGCCCGTTTTCTCATCAAAAATATTGACTCCCTTCGTCGTACCTACCCAAAGACGACCGGTTTTGTCGTGGAACAGGGAATTGACAAAATTGCTGGCCAGCGAGGTAGAATCGTCCGCATTGTGGAGAAACACGCGTTTTTTTCCCGATACCGGGTCAATGCGGTTTAACCCTCCCAAAAACGTACCTACCCAGGCTGCCCCCGACTTGTCAATCGAAATAGCGTGTACATTGTTGTCACTCAGCCCATTCGCCTGGTTGTGGTAGGTGTAGCGTCCGGTTGCCCGGTCCTGAATGCTGATGCCCCCGTCTTCGGTTCCGATCCAAAGCCGTTCCTGCCCATCGATGGCAAGCTGGCTAATGGCCTTGCCCGCAATGGTTTGCCCGTCGGTGGCCGGAAACAGATGTTCGAATGAAATTCCGACGGGTTTGGTATAATTGACACCCCCAAAATATGTACCCAGCCAAACCATTCCGTCCCGGCTGACAAAGCTTGAATAAACCGCCCGGTCGGTTAGTCCATAGGGCGAGGCCGTAAATGATTTATCATATCCCTGCACCATCCGGCGCTGACTGTCGATCATCATTACGCCCGATTCACCACCAATCCAGACATTGCCGGCCTGGTCTTCAGAAACCGTACGCATGACCCTCACCCGGTCTTTGACCAGCCGGACAAACCAGTCCATTGGTCTGAACGTCATGGTTTTTTCATCCAACTGCAACAGATTGGTTTCTGTACTGAGCCAGATAGCCCCCCGCCGGTCTTTGAAAAGCTTGTTGTCGCGGAACGTGAATGCTTTTTTAGGGTTTCCGCCTTCCATTGCCAGGGAGACGATGGTTTCACCGGCTCCATTGATGACATAGGGCGTGTTGTTTTTCAAAATCAGAAAAGAACCTTTCCGGTATTCATGAATGGCATGGATGTTCTGCGCCGGCAGAATGCGCCGGACTGACCCACTCTTCGACAGAATATACAGCCCATCCCGGCAGCCAACCCAGAGTTCGCCCGAGGATGCCCGCTGAATGACGGAAACATTGACCGGACTTTTCCCGAGCGACACCGGTACAAATTCATCTTTATCGAAAAGATAGCTAAACAGGCCACCGGCGGTTCCCACCCACAGTTCATCCCCCACCGCATACAGGCATCTGACCCGTGTCGATTCTGTGTTGGGGTGGAAGGCATTCAGCGGATAATTTTTTATCTGCTGGCTATCGTAACGGCTAACACCACCCCGCGTACCGAACCAAATAAAGCCTTTGTGGTCCTGGGTGATGCTAAATATACTATTGTGCGACAAGCCCTGCTTGGAGGTGAGTGCGTTAAAATAAAATTTTTGGGCCGTGCTTCTCGTAGAGACTAGTGCTAATAAAGTAAAAATCAGGCTGATAGGTTTAATGATGGACAGCAGGAAATAGCCTTTTTTTTGCATTATCATAAATTCAGCTAGATGTATTGCAATTCGCACAATTCTTCAGAATAGGATATAAACAGGCAAAAATTGAACAACTGTCCTGGTTAATTGGTCAAAAGTAAAGATGACGCCATTCTCTACTTCTTATAATTGCAAAATCATTCCTTTGAATTATGCCAGATTACAAAGGAGATGCCTATTCCTCACATAATCTTCTAATTAAATTCATTTCTATGAAGAACATTTCCATCATGAAGGCAATTTGCCTGCCTGGGTTCTTGCTGCTTCTTCTGATCGGGATTCCTGCGCTGGCGCAGCAACGTACCCTGACAGGAAAGATTACGGGCGACAAAGGGGAGGTGCTGCCGGGAGCTACCGTTCTGTTGAAAGGTACCACAACCGGTACTTCCGCCAACGCCGAGGGGATGTACAGCCTCCCGATTCCGGCCGACCAGACGAGCGGCACGCTGGTTGTCTCGTTTATTGGTTACCTGTCGAAAGAAGTACCCATCGGGAATCAGTCCACGCTGAACGTAACCATCGACCCTGATTCCAAAGGATTGCAGGAGGTTGTCGTCGTGGGGTATGGTACCCAGAAAAAAGAATCGATTACGGGAGCCATTTCGTCCGTGACGTCGCGTGATGTGGGGCGGGTTCATGCGGCTACCGTAACCGGAACACTGGCCGGTAAGATTCCGGGCGTGCAGTTCCGTCAAGCCGACGGTCGGCCGGGAGCCTCTGCCAACATTCAGATCCGGAACATGGGTGGCAATCCCCTGTTCATCATCGATGGGGTGCCGAAAGATAAAACCCAGTTCGACAACCTCTCGCCGAACGACGTCGAAACCATCACCGTACTGAAAGATGCCTCCGCTTCCATCTACGGCTCACGGGCGGCCAATGGCGTGATTATCGTGACCACCAAGCGTGGGGTCGTTGGGCAAAAAAGCACCATCAACCTGGATGCTTACTACGGTTTTCAGAACTGGACCCGTTTCCCGACGGTTGTAAACGCCTACGATTGGAACCTGGGCAAAGCCGAAGCTGAGGTAAACCGCAATGGTACCACGGCCATCACCCAGGCTGAATTAGACAAGTATAAAGCCGGTACCGAATACGGGTACCAGAGCTTCGACTGGTATGATTTCATTATTCAGCCCAACTCGCCCCAGTCGAACATCAACCTGAGCGCCAGTGGCGGCTCGGACCGGATTAATTATTACATCTCCGCTACCCGCCTGGACCAGAATTCGGTGATGGGCCGTGAGTTCATATTTAACCGGTCCAATATTCAGTCGAACATCGACGTCCGGGTTACGGACCGGATTAAAGTCGGACTGACGATTGCCGGGCGGCAGGAAACCCGCGAAAATCCGGGTGTGCCGGGTGGCGACGATTATGTGGCGCCCAAGTTTGCCATTCTCCGCAACCGGCCCGGCGAGCGCCCCTACGCCAACGATAACCCCGATTACATCAATACGATCAGCAATCCGGCCTCCAACTGGGGCTACCTCAACTACGCGCGGTCGGGTTTTCTCAAAGAAGTCTATTCATCGATAACCCCCCAGGCTACTGTTGAATACCAGACACCCATCAAAGGCTTGTCAGTCAAGGGATTGTATTCGTACATGTTCCGGGATTCGCAACGCGAGGTATTTGAGTATACCTACGACACCTACACCTACAATCCAAGCACCCAGCAATATAACCGGACGGGTGGCAGCCAGAATCCGTACCGGCAGCGGGTGGTAAACAAGATTGACGAAAATATCGGGCAGTTGCAGCTTCTGTATACCAACACCTTTGGCAAGCACTCCATCAACGCCATTGCCCTGACCGAGCGGCTCAAGAAGCGCGAACGGAATGTAGAGGCTCGTACCGTGCCCAAAACCAATTCGCTGCCCGTGATGCAGT
This sequence comes from Larkinella punicea, assembly GCF_003334855.1. Lineage (GTDB taxonomy): Bacteria > Bacteroidota > Bacteroidia > Cytophagales > Spirosomataceae > Larkinella > Larkinella punicea. Next base: position 264,597 of record NZ_QOWE01000004.1, on the reverse strand, counting down.
TTGCCGACATTGTCGCCTACAATGATGCCGACTTCACGCAGGCCAGAGTCGGTTACATCGGCCGGGTGAATTATGGATACGCCGACAAATACTTCCTGGAAGTGGCCGCCCGGCGCGATGCTTCCTGGAAATTCTCCCCCACCAAACGCTGGGGTACCTTCCCATCGGTTTCCATGGCCTGGCGAATTACCGAGGAACCCTTCTTTAAGGAATGGACCAACGACGGGGCCTTCCTGAATGACCTCAAACTGAGAGCTTCTTACGGGATGCTGGGTGATGATAACGTCCGGCCCAACAACGCTGACCTCGACGCCTTTGCCTACAATCCCGGCTACAACTACAACACCGGTGTGGGCATCATGTCGGGAACAACGACCGTTGCGGCCCGCGACCGGGGGATTGCTTTCGACCGGATTTCGTGGCTGAAGGCCAAAGTGACCGACATCGGGGTGGATTTCTCGCTGTTGAACAACAAAATCACAGGTACGCTCGATTATTTCCGGCGGGTGCGCGACGGGTTGCCTGCCGTGAAGAGCGACGTGTTTGTGCCCAGCGAACTGGGCTACGCCCTGCCGCAGGAGAACCTGGAGCGCGATGCCGTGGTTGGTGGCGAAGCCTCGCTGGTGTATAACGGCGACATCCGGGGCGTCCGGTTCACCATCGGTGCCAACATTTCCTACGCCCGAAACCGGTTCCTGAGTCCCTACAATCCGCGCTACGGCAACTCGCTGCTCGAATACCGCGAATCGCTGGAAAACCGCTGGAGCAATATTTTCTGGGGATATGAAGCCGTCGGTCAGTTTCAGTCGCAGGAAGAGATCAACAATTACGTGGTCAACAACGACGGACAGGGCAACCGGACCATGATTCCGGGCGATTTGATTTACCGCGATCAGAACAACGACGGCGTCATTAACAGCCGCGACGAACGGCCCATTGGCTACGGCATCAACAACACACCGATTCTGTCGGGTGGATTGAACTTCACCCTGCAATACAAAGGCTTTGATTTTGCAATGGATTTCTCCGGCGGCACGATGATGGCCATCAACCGGCAGTTTGAGCAGCGCAACGCCTACCAGAACACCGGGAATGTGCCGCGCCTGCTGTTCGATGACCGCTGGCGCCGGGCCGATCCGCTCAACCCGGATAGTCCGTGGATTGCCGGTTCCGAAATTCCCCTTCGTTACAATGATACCGGACACAGCAACATCAATAAAAATTCGACCTGGTGGCTCCTGAATATCAGTTACCTCCGCAACCGGACGATGGAACTGGGCTATACCCTGCCGGCGCTGCTGACCCAGAAAGTGAAGATCCAGAAGGCCCGGCTGTTTGTGAACACCTACAACCTTTTCTCCATCGACAACACCCGCCCCTACGGCATCGACCCCGAAGTGCAGGACGAAAACGGGCTGCAATACCCGCAAACCAAACTGTTCAATTTTGGAGTGAACCTGAGCTTCTAAACCGACCCCGCCATGAAGAAAACTATTTTATCGCTCGTCGCGCTCTTTTCGTTAACGACGGGCTGCAAGGATGATGCTGAATTCCTGAATATTAAGTCCACCAATATTCTGCTGGTCGATGAGGTCTATAGTGACCCCCGGCTGGTGTTGTCGGCGGCAACGGATCTGTATAACCGCATTCCCGACCTGGTCGAACCCGCTAACTTCGGAATCATGGCCAGCTTCGATGAAGCTTTTGCCTCGGGCGACTACGGGCGGCACCAAAACCGGGAATACAGCTACGACGACTGGAGCCTGTGGGACTATGGCTATATCCGCGAAATCAACCTGTTCATCGAGCGGGTCAATGCTGCTACCCGGCTGAGTGCGGCTGACAAGGCTCGGTTCGCAGCCGAAGGCCGGTTTCTGCGGGCCAATGCGTATTTTGAGTTAGTGAAACGGATGGGTGGTGTGCCGTTGGTTACCGAGTCGCTGACCTACGATTACAGCGGTGATGCGAGTTACCTCCGTAAACCCCGCGCCAAAGAATCGGAGGTATATGATTTCGTGATCAGCGAGCTTGAGGCTATCAAATCGATTCTGCCGAAAACCCCCAATGAAAAATCCCGCGCTACCTACGGGCTGGCTCTGGCTTCGAAAGTCCGGGCTGCGCTCTACGCCGGTTCCATCGCTAAATACGGGGTCAATACGCCAACGGTTTCGCTGCCGAACGGCGAAGTGGGCATTCCGGCGACCAAGGCAACTGCCTATTTCCAAACCGCCCTGACGTCGGCTCAGGAGTTGATCACCTCCGGGCAGTATTCACTCTATCAGAAAGCCCCCGACCTCTCCACCAATTTTGCCAATATTTTTCTGGACAAGGCCAATAACCCGGAGGTCATTTTCGTCGAAGATTACAAGCTGCAAAGTGGTAAGATTCACAGCTTTGCGCTCGACAATCAGCCCCGCGCCATCACCGAAGAAGGCGAACGCGGGGGCCGTCTGAACCCGTCGCTCAACCTGGTGCAGTCGTTCGAAAAATTAGACAACTCGTTTGCGCCTTTGGCCATCAACAAGGGCACCCCAAATGACTATATTTACTACGATAAGCCCGAAGACCTCTTCGCCGACCGCGACCCGCGTTTGCAGGGAACGGTGCTGGTGCCGGGGGCGATCTTCAAAAATCGGCCTATCGACATCTTCGCCGGGCTGGTGTTGGCCAATGGCAGCATTCTGTCGGGCGACCAATTGGGCCAGCTTAAGCCGGTCAATGGGGTTTCGGTGCAGGTGGTGGGTTTGTCAGGACCCATCGAAGGCTACGATGGCTCGGCGCAGGGCGGTTTTTACATGCGGAAATACAACGATCCCGTAACGGGTTCGGGCCAGATTGGAACACAGAGCGAGGTCTGGAACGTGCGGTATCGCTACGCCGAAGTGCTGCTCAATGCCGCCGAAGCCGCTTTTGAACTGGGGCAGAGTGCGGTGGCAGCCGGCTATCTGAAACTGGTGCGCGACCGGGCCGGTTTAACCAAGGCACTTACCCCGGGCGAAGTCACGTTCGACCGGATCGTTCACGAGCGCAAAGTGGAGCTGGCCTACGAAAACCACCTCCTTTGGGATATGAAGCGGTGGCGCCTTGCCCATGTCGTCTGGGACGGCAGCAACTCCGACCTGACTACCCAGCCCGGCAAGGCCACCGAACCCAGCACGCGGGTCTACAGCCTCTGGCCGTATAAAGTGTATAATCCCGGTGGGGCCAACCACAATAAATGGGTGTTCCGGAAGGTGCTGTCGGGCCGGGTAACGCAAAGCCACGTTTTCCGATTGGGCAATTACTACTCGCGAATCACGGATGCCATTATCAATAATAACCCTACGATTGTCCGTAACCCTAACCAATAAGCGAATGGGCGAACGAGCGAAATACCGCCTGGTATTTCGCTCCGCTCCGCGACATTCTTAAAGCCATGAAAATCTCCATCATTTACCTCTTCCTTCTGCTCCTGGTCGGTCTGACCGGGTGCGAATTAGATAATTTTGAACCACCCAAATCTACGTTCGAAGGGCGGCTGGTTTATCAGGGTGAACCCCTGCTGATTCAAAGCGCCAACGTTGCGGTGGCCAACAACTCCGATTTTCCGGTTTTTCTGGAACTCTGGCAGAAAGCGTATAACAACCGCAGTTCGATCCGGATACCGATCAAACAGGACGGCACCTTCTCGTCGCTGCTTTTCGACGGCGACTACAAACTGATTGTCCCCAACGGACAGGGACCGTTTCTCTGGAAACGCACAGCCGCTAATACGCCGGATAGTCTGGACATCAAGATTCAGGGCAGCAAAACGATGGACATTGAGGTGATGCCTTATTACATGCTTCGAAACCCGAAAATTTCGAACAATGCCCGGAAAATAACCGGTACTGTTTCCCTCGAAAAAGTGATTACCGATGCGGCCAATGGCAAGACCGTCGAGCGGGTTTCGTTGTACGTCAACAAAACCCAGTTTGTCGATGCGGGCAATAGCCTGAACAAAGCCGACCTGGCCGGAGCCGACATCAAGGATCTGGCCAATGTGACCCTGACCACGGGTGAACTGCCCGCGCTGGTTCCGTCACAAGGGTACGTGTTCGCCCGCATTGGCTTGAAAATTACGGGTGTAGAAGACATGATCTATACGCCGGTACAGAAAATAACTTTGTAATAGGTTGGTTAGTAATGCCTACTAAGCGGCAAAGGTTCGGAATCGCCTGAACCTTTGTGCTTAGTGTTCGGATAAGCACCAACAACGTATACAGAGTAAATCGTTAATCGTTTTTAGTTTATGGATAGAGATTGTCCAAAAATTATAAATCATACTTTCTATGCCGCCCCCAACCCCCTGAAGGGGGCTTCTGATCCGGATGTTTTAGCCCCCTTCAGGGGGTTGGGGGCAAATCCGAAAGAGAGAGAATAAGATTTTTGAACAGTCTCTAAACGCTAAACTATTTTTAACTAAGTACTTAGCCTCGATTCAATGAAATACTTTCTTTTCCTGTTTGCCTTAATGGGCGCAGTGGCTCACGCTCAGGTGCCGGTCGATTTGTCGAAATTTACCAAAAGTGGCCCCACAACGGTTTCGCAGCAGGGGAATGACCTGGTGGTGACCTGGCCCGCTTCGGGTAAAGAGAAAGGACGGCTGGTGATTAACCTGGTCGCGGACAAGCCCCTTTTTAGCCATATTCAACTTTCGAAAGTCGGGAAGTTTAGTGAAATAGCCACCGACCTGAACCCGGCTTTTGTGCTCACGGTGGGCAAGCGGGATTTAGTTTCACAGAACGGCTGGAACATTTTTTTCGATAAAACCAACCGGTTGCCGCACAAAGCCTACGCCGTTGAACTGGCGAAACGGTCGGCCAGCGTCAGCACCATTGGCTCCCGAACCGTGCTGCGAATTGGCGAAGTCGCGGCCGCATCGTTCAAAGGCGCCATCGAAATTACCGTGTATCAGGGCAGTCCGCTGTTCAACGTGGCGGCTGTGATGGCGACGCAGGTCGACTCGACCGCCATTCTCTACGATGCGGGTCTGGTGAGCAAAACCGGCAGCGGCTGGACGTCATTGGACTGGTCGGATACGGATAATAAAATGCAGTCCATTCCGGTCGACCTGTCCGTTCCGAATAAGGCCCAGGCGGTTAAATACCGGACCATCATGGGCAATGGTCCCAACGGAACGCTGGCGGTTTTTCCGGCTCCGCACCAATATTTCTACCCGCTGGACGAAGCCTACAACCTCGATTTTACGTGGTATGGCACCGGGTACCGGAGTCTGGTTCCGGAATTTGGCATCGGCATCCGGCAGGATTTGATGGGCGACCGGCGGTGGGTTCCCTGGGTGAACGCGCCCCCCGGCACCCAGCAACGGCTCAACTTTTTCTGCCTGCTCAGTACGGACAAACCCACCGAAACGCTGGCCGAGGTGAAGCGGTTCACGCACAACGACAAGTATCCGGTGGTGCCGGGCTACAAAACGATGTCGAGCCACTTTCACAATGAATTTACGATGAAGGTGGTGCTGGCGGGTAAGCCCATTCCGGAAAACCCCAACTTCGTGAAGGTGTTCAAGGACCACGGGGTTGACATTGTTCACCTGGCGGAATTTCACGGCCCCGGCCACCCGAAAGGCCCCGATAGCCTGCGGCTACGGGAACTGAAAGCGCTGCACGAACAATGCAAACGATTGTCGGACAAGGACTTTCTGTTACTGCCCGGCGAAGAGCCCAATAATTTTTTCGGGGGACACTGGCTGTCTTTTTTTCCGAAGGATGTGTACTGGATTATGTCGCGCAAGCCCGACATGCCTTTTGTTACCGAAGACCCCAAATACGGAAAGGTTTACCGCATTGCCGACAAGCACGATATGCTGAAGCTGCTGGAAGCTGAAAATGGCCTGGCCTGGACGGCCCACGCCCGCACCAAAGGCTCGACGGGGTATCCGGACAAATACAAGGAAGAAGCTTTTTTTAAGTCCGACCATTTCTTCGGAGCGGCCTGGAAGAATATTCCTGCTGATTTATCGGAACCGAGACTGAGTCGCCGGGTGCTGGATTTGCTGGACGATTACTCGAACTGGGGTTACAAAAAACACGCCATCGCGGAATCGGATATTTTTACGATGGAACCCGAAAACGAAACCTATGCCCACCTGAACGTCAATTATATGCAGATGGACAAGCTGCCCGACTACAGCGCGGGCTGGCAACCGGTTCTGGACGTCATGAAACAGGGGAAGTTTTTCGTGACTACTGGGGAAGTCATGCTGCCCGCTTTTACGGTCAATGGCAAAGGGGCAGGCGAAACGCTGACCTTACCGACCAGTGGAAAAGCAACGATCAACCTGAACGTAAACTGGACCTTCCCGCTGTCGTTTGCCGAAATCATTTCCGGCGACGGCAAACAGGTGTATCGCGAACGCATCGACTTAACAAACACCTTGCCCTTCGACAAAAAAGCATACCGGTTCGACACAAATCTCAAAAACCGTACGTGGGTGCGGGTCGAAGTCTGGGATGCTGCCATCAATGGGGCCTTCACCCAGCAGGTCTGGCTCGAAACCCCGAACTAATCGCTCAATTCTTGGTCTATGAAAGTATCAATTTTTATCCTGTTGCTGGCCTTCGTGCTGCATCAGGGCTGCACGAGAACTGCCCAGTCCGGACAAACAAACGGATCGGAACAGAGTCGTTCTACTACTGAAAAAACCGCCCGCCGGGGCGAAGTGCTTTTTCTGGGCCATCGGAGCAAGCATCACGATTCGGGGAAATATGCGCCCTGGCTCGCCATTTCCCTTTTCAAAAAAGGCGTCAATCTGACCTATACGGTTAATGTCAACGACCTCAACACCGAAAATCTGGCCAAATACGATGGCCTGGTGATCTATGCCAACCACGACAGCCTGCCGCCCGCACAGGAAGCGGCTTTGAAGGCGTTTGTGGAGGGGGGGAAAGGGCTCATTCCCCTGCATTCGGCTTCGGGCTGTTTCAAAAATTCGGATTGGTACATCAACACCATCGGGGGGCAGTTCAAGTCGCACAAGGCGGGGGCGATAACGACAACCATCGTGGCCAAAAACCACCCGGTGATGCAGGGGTTGGTGCCGTTTACCACCTCCTGGGACGAAACCTACATACACCAGCGGCTCAATCCCGACATGACCGTGCTGACAACCCGGCAGGAAGGAGACCGGCAGGAGCCGTACACCTGGGTCCGGAAGCAGGGAAAAGGGCGGGTTTTTTATACCGCTTATGGCCATAACGACAGCACCTGGACCAATCCCGGTTTTCGCGAACTGGTCAACCGGGGCGTGTTGTGGGCCCTTGGGGAGCCGGTAACCAAACAGATTGCCAAATTGGCCATTCCGAACGTGGACATCTATGAGTCGGCCAACATTGCCATTGCGGACTACACCAAACGGCACCGTGTTCCGGCCATGCAGGTGGCGCTGAAGCCCGACGATTCCAAAAAACTGATGCAGGTGCCGGCCGATTTCGACATTCAGTTGTTTGCCGCCGAACCCGACATTACGAATCCCATTGCCATGGCGTGGGACGAACGCGGGCGGCTCTGGATTGTGGAGTCGGTCGATTACCCGAACACCTTTCTGGAAACCGACGGAGCCGCCAACGACCGGATCAAAATTTGCGAAGACACCAACGGCGACGGGCGGGCCGACAAGTTCACCATTTTTGCCGACAAGCTGAATATTCCCACGAGCATGGTGTTTGCCAACGGTGGCGTGGTGGTTTCGATGGCTCCGCACTTCGTTTTTCTGAAAGATACCAACGGGGACGACAAAGCGGATGTGCGGGAGAACATCATGACCGGGTGGGATAAAAATGACACGCATTTTGGCCCCTCGAACCTGCAATACGGTTTTAACAACAAGATTTGGGGCGTGGTGGGCTCCGGTTTTTCCGGCACGACCCGCGACGGGAAAAATCTGAATTTCAGAACCGGCGTCTACAACGTCAATCCCGACGGAACCGGTTTTGACTTTCTGGCCAATACGAGCAACAATACCTGGGGACTGGGGCTAACGGAGGATAATAACGTGTTTATTTCCACCGCCAACAACACCCACAGCGCGTTCTATTCGATGCCCGCCCGCTACATGCAGCGTAACCTGCCCGGCTCAACGGTGCTGTCCGTCCAAAAAATCGACGGGCATTACGATTCGCACACCCTGACGCCGAATCTGCGGCAGGTGGATGTGGTGGGGGGCTTTACCTCGGCCGCCGGACACCATTTTTACACCGCCCGCAGTTTTCCGAAGTCGTACTGGAACCGGGTGGCGTTTGTGTGTGAACCGACCGTTCGGCTGATTCACAACGCCATCATCGAACCGAAAGGAGCCGGTTTTGCCGAACACGATGGCTGGAATATGCTCGCCAGTTCGGACGAGTGGGTTGGCCCCGTTCACGCCGAGGTTGGGCCCGACGGGGCTTTGTGGGTGGCCGACTGGTACAACTTCATTATTCAGCACAACGTCTTTGTGGAGCGGCAGGCGCCGTCGGAGATGGTACTGCCGTTCAAGGAGCAGCCACGCGGGCAGGGTAACGCCTTCGATAGCCCGCTTCGCGACATCAATTTTGGGCGCGTTTACCGCATCGTTTACAAGAAAGCAAAACCGTACCAGCCCATCACCTTGTCGAAAAATGAACCGGCAGGCCTGATTGCAGCCCTTAAAAGTGACAATATGTTCTGGCGGATGAACGGACAGCGGTTGATTGTGGAGTCGAAAAACACCAGCCTGCTGCCTGAACTCTATAAAATCATCGCCAATCCCGCAGTAGACGAAATCGGCCTGAACAGCCCCGCCGTTCACGCCTTGTGGACGCTGCACGGATTGGGCGTTTTGACGGGTTCGAACGCCGAAGCGATTCAGGCTGCTTCCAAAGCCCTGACCCACCAGGCCGCCGGTGTGCGGAAAGCCGCCGTCGAGGTGCTGCCTGCCACAGCCCAAACCCTGGATATTATCCAGAAAGTGGGTTTGCTGGACGACGCCAGCCTGAATGTCAGGCTGGCGGCCATGCTGGCGCTGGTGCCGTTGCCTCCTTCCGAAACCGTCGGAGCCGCCCTCTACCGGGCGGCTCTCCGTCCCGAAAACGATAGCGATGAGTGGATTGGCCGCGCCTTGTTTGCCGCAGCGGCAGTTCACCGCGACGGTTTTCTGGCCGAAGCGGCCAGGGCTAACTCCAAAGGCGCAGAGAACGCCCTGGTCGGCCGGTTGCTGGCGGGCATCAACAAAGAGGTGTACACGCTGCAACGACGGGCGGTTATCACCCTGCCCCCCGATGTGACGGGCAAGGAGATTATTCTGAAAGGATCGGCGGCTAAAGGAAACCGCCCGATGGAGGGCTTCATTGTCGGACATGGTGGTCAGGAAGGGGGCTACGGACTGTATGTGAAAGACCGTCGCCTGACGATGGTGGTGAAGCAAAACGGGCAGGTATATGCGACCAGCACCACGGAACCGCTGCCCGACAATTTTGAATTTGAAGGCCGGTTGGTGAACGACGGCGAAATGCTGTTGTTCGTAAACGGGCAGGAAGCCGCCAGGGGCAAGGCTCCCTCACTATTTACCAAACCGCTGACGGGTAGTATTCGGGTACAGCGCGACTTTGTCGATGAAAGCTCGATGGGGGCCTACGCTGGTGCTTACGACATAAAATCCTCTTTTGATTTTATGGGTAATGTGCAGAACGCCACCCTTGAAGTTCGCAAACCAACCGGCGAAGCCCGCCCGGCCACGCCGAAGAAAATCATTTCCGACAAGGCTACGGTTTTGACCATCAAGGTGGTGGAAGAGCAGATGAAGTATGACACGAAACAGTTTACGGTTCGCGCCGGGCAACCCGTGGTGCTGACGCTCGAAAACCCCGACATCATGCAACACAACCTGGTGATCTGCAAACCCGGCACCGCCGAGAAGGTGGGGAAAGCCGCCGACAAGATGGCGCAGGACCCGAAAAGTGTGGAGAAACACTACGTTCCGCAACTGCCGGAGGTGTTGGCGTCCAGTATTTTGGTCAACCCGGGTGAGTCGTATACCCTTGAATTCACCGCGCCAGCCAAACCTGGTGATTATCCCTTTATCTGTACTTTTCCCGGCCACTGGAGCATCATGCGGGGAGTGATGCGGGTCGAGGGTGCAGACACCGTCAAGAGCCGCTAACCGGAATGAAAACCGTTCGGGAGATAACCAATTAACTACTAAAGTTAAAACACCATGAAACCATTTTCTTTTCTTCTGTTGCTACTAGGGGTGAGCCTCTCGTTGACGCAATGCAAGGTTGGTTCACCCAAAACCGCCAAAGCCGGCAAACCCATTCGGGTGCTGGTGGTGGGTGGAGGAACGTCGCATAATTTCGGGATGTGGTACCGCAACGTGGATGGCCAAACGTTGAGCCGCGACGGTTTCGCGACGGTCAACTACGTGGGCGATCCCGATTCCATGCTGACCTTTCTGCCCCATGCCGACGTGCTGTATCTGAGCAACAACCGGCCCATCACCAACCCGGCGGTTCGTCAGGCCATTATGGATCACGCCAACGCGGGTAAAGGCCTGCTGCTTGCCCATGCGGCCCTGTGGTATAACTGGAAAGACTGGCCGGAATACAACCAGAATCTGGTGAGTGGCGGCACGCGCAAACATGACAAGTACGGCCCTTTCGACGTGACCGTGACCGACCCGCAACACCCCGTTACGAAGGGCGTTGAACCCAAATTCAACCTGAAGGATGAGCGTTACTTTTTTATTCCGGATCCGGCCGGGCCGGGCATTTCGGTGCTGGCCAGTTCGAGCGTCGCTACGTCCGATGTGATTTATCCCTCCGTTTTTGTCGTCAATCACCCCAAGGCACGCATTGTCGGTTTAGCATTGGGCCACGATGCCGAGTCGCACAACCTGCCGGTGTATCAGACACTCCTGCGGAATTCGGTTGCCTGGGCGGCCCGCAAGTAGTCTATAGTTTAGCGTTTATGGTTTGGGTCGTAATCGTGTAACTATAAACCCTGAATTCTAAACTGATTTTAACAAAGTTCGTATAATCAATCAACTAAAGTCGTTATGAGTGACCAGAAAATTACCGTTGTCATCGTGGGTATGGGTTTCGGCAAAGAGTTTATTCCCATTTACCTGCAACACCCCAACATCGGCAAGGTGGGCATCTGTACCCGCAATCGCCAGACCCTCGATGATTTAAGAACCAAATACAACCTTGACCCGGACCTTTGTTTTGAGCATTTTGAGGATATACCCGGCCGCGCCGATGTCGACGCCATCCACGTCGTTACGCCCGTGCCCGATCACGCCCGGATGACGCTGGCGTCGCTCAACGCCAATAAACACACGGCCTGCACCATCCCGATGGCCATGACCAAAGAAGACTGCCAAGCCATTGTGGAGGCCAAACGGCGGAGTGGCAAAGTATATATGATGATGGAAACCGCCCTCTACACGCGCGAATTCCTATATGGCCTGAACCTGGCCGAAACGGGTCAACTCGGTCGCATTCAGTTTGTTCGGGGATCACATATTCAGGATATGAGCATGGAAGGCTGGGGCGAATACTGGAAAGGCTATCCGCCGATGCTCAATGGTACGCACGCCATCTCGCCCCTCCTGCGCATCAACAACACCAGGGCCGAAACCGTCGTCTGTCACGGTTCCGGGCGATTGAGTGAGGACCTGGCCAGTCGCTACGGTTCGCCCTTTGCCGTTGAAACGGCAACATTTACGCTGAAAGACTCCGACGTTGTGGCCGAGGCTACGCGATCGCTGTTCGACGTCGTGCGGCAATACCGGGAAAGCTACGATGTGTATGGCACTAAAATGTCGTTTGAATGGGAACAGTTGCAGGATGAGGAACACGTCATTTTCGACGGGGGGGAGAATGCCCGGCGCATCAACGTACCCGACACGGACGAATTACTGATCGACCCCATCAAGCACTTCACTAAGCGCGAAAAAATCGACGACCCCAACCACGTTTCGTTCCTGCAGGGCGCAGGGCATGGGGGATCGCACCCGCATTTGGTACAGGAGTTTCTGGCCGCCATCATCGAAGGCCGAGACTCGGCGGTAGATGCCGAATTGGCCGCCAACTACACCCTCGCGGGAATCTGCGCCCACGAGTCGGCCATGAACGGAGGGGTTCGCATCACCATTCCAGCGTATTAAATCAACGCCAACTAGGAGATGATGCCCATGCCTAACAGTTGTTTAAGTGCCAGCGGCACGTAATGTTAATAGCAAATGGGTATTGTAACGTGAATGATGGATACGTTGAGTTCTGTTACGATGCCGTTAGGCATCTGATGTTTGTAGTAGGGATTTCGTATCCTTCCAGTCGCCTGCCGTAGGTAGGTAACGGTTGCCTACCTACGGCAGGCGACTGGAAATCAGGCTGTTGTTCTATAAACATTCCGTCTCTACGAGAAGACTTTACCCATCATTCACGTTACAATACCCATTTGCTATTAACATCGGACCCCTCCGGGGTCAATAATCTCACAGTTTGCGTTAATTCAATTCTAAGTAATCTGAAAAGTTGGGCGAAGGCGTTGCTTTTGCCCGACTTTTTGCTTGTTCGGTCCGGCTGCCGGACGGTTTTCAATACCTATTTCCCGACAACATGATTCAATTTGGCGTTAGTACTTTCGTCTGGGTTTCCCCGTTCACGACCTCCTCGTTCGACCTGCTCTATAAAGTGGCCGATATGGGCTACGATATTATTGAAGTGGCCGTTGAGGATAAAGACCTGATCGACTGGGTCCGGCTCAAACAACTGGCCCGCGAAACGGGTCTGAAAATTACCCTGAGCGGGGCATTTGGCCCAAACCGCGACATCTCCAGCGACGATGCCGCCATTCGCAAAAATGGCCTTACCTACATCGCAGACTGCCTGCGCCTGGCTGAAACGATGGAAAGTCCGATTTTCACGGGGCCGGTTTATTCCGCCGTGGGGAAAACCCGCCTGGTTTCGGCCGAACGCAAACAAGCGGAAAGGGCCTGGTGCCTCGAAAACCTGCACGAAGCCGCCGAGGTCGCCCGGACGTGTGGCGTTATCCTTGGGCTGGAGCCGTTGAACCGCTTCGAGACCGACATGGTGAACACCGCTGAACAGGCGCTGTCGCTGGTGCGCGAACTGGGTCACCCGTTTCTCAAAATCTCGCTCGATACCTTTCACAATAACATTGAGGAAAAAAGCATTCCGGCTGCCATCCGGGCCGTCGGGAAAGACCTGCTGTGCCATGTGCAGGGCAACGAAAGTGACCGTGGCACCCCCGGCACCGGCAATGTGGACTGGCCCGGCATCAAAACCGCTTTAACGGACATTGGCTATGAGGGTGCCGTCGTCATCGAAACCTTCGGTGCGCCTTCCGCCGAACTCGCCAAAGCTGCGTCCATCTGGCGACCCCTGGCCGCCAGTCCCGATGAATTAGCCCGCGAAGGGTTAGATTTCTACAAATCGCTCTTTTAGGGATGTATGCAACCATCTATCGTCGTTATTGGGTGTTTTGACACGAAAGGCCCGGCCTTTGCATTTCTGCGGAATTGCATTCTGGCGCGGGGTGAATCCGTCATTACTGTCAACTCCGGCGTCATGGAAACCGCCGTCGATTTCCCGATTGATTACGATTCAGAAGCCGTTGCCGAAGCCGCAAACCAATCATTGGCGGATCTGCGAACGAGCCGGGACCGGGGTCGGGCCATCGAGGTCATGGGGCTGGGAGCGGCCACCATCGTGGAGCGGCTGGTGAAAGCGGGATGGGTGAAGGGAGCCATTGGTATGGGTGGTGGTGGCGGCACATTCGTGTCTCTCTCGGCCATGCAGCCCATTCCGTTCGGCGTCCCCAAACTCTGCCTGTCGACCATGGCCGCCAAGGATTTGACCCGGCAAGTTGGTACGAAAGACATCACGCTGATGGCATCGGTCGTCGACGTGGCCGGTCTGAATGGCATGTTATCCCCGCTCATCGAACAGGCCGCAGCGGCCATTTGTGCAATGGGGGCGGTGGTTCCGGCCCGACGCCACAAACCGGTGGGGCGCATTGCCATCAGCATGTTTGGGAACACCACAGACTGCGTGAATTACTGTACCGAACGGCTGGAAAAACAAGGGTATGAAGTGGTCGCTTTTCACGCCAACGGCACCGGGGGGCGCACCATGGAAAGTCTGATCGAGGAAGGCCATTTCGATGCCGTTCTGGACGTAACGACCACCGAACTGGCCGATGAATTATGTGGAGGAGTGTGCAGCGCCGGGCCAGACCGTCTTACGGCGGCTGCCCGGATGAACCTGCCCCAGGTGGTGGCACCGGGCTGCCTGGATATGGTTAATTTCAGCCAGCCGGACACGGTTCCGGCGCATTACCGGCACCGCCAACTGTATAGTTGGGCTCCGAATGTAACGCTGTTGCGAACCGATGCCGCCGAAAACGAGCAACTGGGCCGGTTGCTGGCCCGGAAAGTGAATCAGTCGAAGGCGGGCGTCACGGTGGTTTTGCCGCTGAACGGCATTTCGCAGATCGACGCGCCCGGACACGTTTTTTATCAACCCGAGGTAAACCGTGTCCTGTTTTCGGCGATCAAAACGAATGTATCCGAAGCGGTGCGATTAATCGAGTCGCCCGCGCACATCAACGACCCGGCGTTTGCCGACGTGCTGGTCGCCCATTTACTGGAATTAGTACAACCAAAATAAACCAAGATATATCGTATGCCGAACCAATGGACGGGAAAAGGAAACCCCTATACGAGAGCTGAAGTCAGAGCGCGTTTGCAGGCTACGCTGGACAGCCAGAAAGCCATTATTGCTGCGGGTGCCGGAACGGGTATCAGTGCCAAATTCATCGAGAAAGGGGGTGCCGATCTGATTATCATTTACAATTCCGGGCGGTTTCGCATGGCGGGGCACGGTTCTACGGCCGGTTTGATGGCCTACGGCGATGCCAACGCCGTGGCTATGGAAATCGGTGAGTTTGAAGTTCTGCCCGTCGTTGAAGAAATTCCGGTGATTTGCGGGGTACACGGCTCCGACCCCCGCCGGCGGATGTGGCACCACCTGCTGAAAGTGAAGGACATGGGCTTTTCCGGCATCAACAATTTTCCGACCCACTGTATTGTCGACGGCCACTTCCGGCGGGTGCTGGAAGAAACCGGGATGGGGTTTCAGAAAGAAGTCGAGATGGTGCGGCTGGCGAGCAAAATGGAGTTGTTTTCCATCGTCTATGTTGCCACCCCCGACGATGCCCGGCATATGGCCGAAGCGGGTGCCGATGCGATCATTGCCCACGTCGGCACCACCGTTGGCGGCTCCATTGGGGTGACGGATGCCAGTTGTTCCATGGACGAAGCCGTGGAGCGGACGCAACAAATCATCGATGCCGCAAAAGAAGTCCGTTCCGACATTTTTTTCCTGGCGCATGGCGGCCCCATCAATACCCCGGACGATGTTCGTCTGGTGTTGGAGCGGACGAATGTGCAGGGTTTTGTGGGCGCTTCGTCGCTGGAGCGGATGGGCGTGGAAGAATCCCTGACGGAACTGACCCGAAAATTCAAGTCGCTCGCCCGCTGATGACCGGGGCGTTGCTGGCTTTCCGGCAAGCCATCCGAATGAACAGAATGTCTGTTAAAAAGCTGTCAGAACGCGCGAAAGGAGCATGGCAGAATTGTATTCCGGATAATCTGAGGTGTACCCTGGAAAATACCGGGAGGTTTGTCTGGCAGTGAGAACGTTGTTGGAAGTGGAAAATGGTAGGAGCCCGCAGATTGCGGGCTTTTTTTTGGGTTTTGAGAGAGGGTTTGGGGTACTCGTAGGGACAAGTGAAAACCTTTGATTTTTAGGTATTTATTGGCAAGTGAATAAGTTTACTTTCATCTCTTATCTTTCATCAGGTATACCCCGGCAAACCGCAAATCGACCCTTTGTAGCCTTTCTCAAACCGGAATTTCCCCAGAGGCATCCACTGTCCGCCCTTGGCCTGCTGGTTAACCGTTAGGGGCTGTTTTCCATCGGCATGATGGATCGTCACGACCATCTGCCTGTTGTTGCTCTATCTGGATTGTCTGTAAATTGGCCGTCCTGTTCAACGATCTTTTCCCCATTTGTAGGACCCGTGTTGGGGATTTCTTTCAGAATGAGCGTCCGCAAACGCTGGTCATGCGCATCACCCCACTGCCCGATTGCGCCGATGACCGGGATCAGGGATTGACCAAAATCGGTCAGATAATATTCCACTTTGGGGGGGACAACCGGATAAATCACCCTTCCCACCAGCTCGTGGCTTTCCAGTTCCTTCAACTGCACATTCAGCACGCGCCGGGACGCCCCCGGAATTTTTCGCTGCAACTCGCTGGGGCGTTTAAATCCTTCGTTGATAAACCACAGAAGCCGCATCTTCCATTTCCCGTAAAGTACTTCGCCGATCAGGTCGAGCCCGCAGTTCAGGTCGGGCAATGTCTTTCTTTCGTACATCCTGCAAAGATAATCATAGGCATTGGGCCGTTCAATAGGGATAAATTTATCCCTATCTGAATCGTAAGTCCGTACTTGTCAGCCCGTGTCCTACGCCCGAAATTTGCCCTAAACAAATCAGCAGGTCAATGGACTTTACTTTTGAAAATGAACTGGCGGGCAAAATTGCGCTGGTAACCGGCGGCAGCAAAGGCACCGGTAAAGCGATTGCCGATCGCCTGATGAAAGCGGGTGCAACGGTGATCATTACGGCAAGAAACAAACCGGACATTGAAAACAACGGCACCTTTTTTATCGCGGCAGATCTAAGCAAAACCGCAGGAACGCAGAAAGTCGTTGACGCAGTACGGGATCAATTCGGCCACCTGGACATCCTCGTTAATAACATGGGTGGTTCTGAAACACCGGGTGGCGGTTTTTCGGTGCTTTCTGATCAGGATTGGGAGTCGTCTATTCAGACCAATTTCCTGGCGCCCGTGCGACTGGACCGCGGATTTTTGCCCGGCATGATCAAGCGCGGTGAAGGGGTAATCATCCACATCGCGTCCATCCAGGCGAAGTTGCCCCTGTATGACTCCACGCTTCCTTATGCAGCGGCAAAAGCAGCCCTGGTGAATTACAGCAAAAGCCTTTCCAATGAAGTTTCACCGAAAGGCGTGCGTGTGCTCACCGTATCGCCAGGCTGGATTATGACCACGGCATCCAGCCGGATGATGGAGCGGATCGCCGGGAGTTCGGGCATCACCACTGAACAGGCGGCCGCTGGGGTCATGGAAGCACTGGGCGGCATCCCCTTCGGCAGGCCGGCCTGGCCCGGGGAAGTTGCCGAGCTGGTTGGCTTCCTGGTTTCGCCCAGGGCAACCTACCTCACCGGCACCGACTATGTGATTGACGGCGGTACCATACCCACGGTATAGGCGGGCATTTATCAAAGCGCTATTGAAACAAAACCAGTTTAATCAACACAAACCTTAAATTTTATGAAACTTCCCGGCACTATTGAAAGCCTTATCAAGGCACAAAACGATTTGGACAGCACGGCATTTGCTGCGCACTTCACCGAAGGAGCCACCGTTTCCGATGAGGGATCGTCTTATGCGGGCCGAACCGAAATCAGGCAGTGGATACAGCAGGCAACGCAGAAGTATCAAATGCAGTTACAACCGCTCGATTACAATCAAACCGGCACCGTGGCCGATCTCACCGTAGAAGTTACGGGCAATTTTGATGGAAGTCCTGCCGTGATGCACTATCACCTTGACCTTGCTGGTTCATTCATCCGCTCGTTGAGGATTACGGGATAAGCGTTCAAACCATACATTCGCCGGACTTGCTGCGAGAAAACGCATACTTTTGTGACGGAACCTCCTGCGAAACCTTAAAAGTATCCTACAAATGATGATCGAAAAACCGGGATTGAGATGGGTAATGCCGGCATTGGTCATGCTGTTTTTCTCCGCATTTACCAAAGCGCAAAAGTTGGACGTCACCTACAGGAATGACCCGTCTCAGCGGATACGGATTGCACCCGAAAGCGTTTTCAAGATGTTTCGCGAGGCCGGCATGAAGCCCGTCGATCATGCCCTGACGCCCGCCCAAAAAGACAAGGTGAAAAATGCATTTGGCCTGTTGCCACCCCTGCATCAGCAGATTTTGAAACAGCATCTGCACAGCATCAGCTTTATGGATAACATGCCGAACACGGCATTGACATCCCCGGTTGATTCCGCTGGCGTGCCAAAGCTGTTCAACATTACTTTTCGGGCAGGACTGTTGGACGAGACCATTTCAGAATGGGCATCGTGGAAAGAAAAGACGTGCTTCAAACCGGCAGATGATGCTGACTACAAGGTACGTGTCGAAGGCGGTAATCTGGATGCCATCATTTACGTGCTGCTGCACGAGGCTACCCACATCGTCGATGCCGTCACAGAGATTACCCCGCACGCGGCCGAAAAGCAGTCCGTTGTTGAACCGACCGTGTTCACCAAAGGGATTTGGCGCACAATGAACGTGCCCGTCGATCCCTACATCGATTCGCTGCTGGAACAAACCCGTTTCCGAAGCGGCAAAGCCGTGCCGATCAGCCTGGCACCGGAAGTCTACCGAAAGCTCGCGCAGACGCCGTATGTCTCGTTGTATGCCATGGCGGCCTGGTCTGAGGACATCGCTGAACTGGCAACCATCTATCACCTCACCACCAGGTTGCATCAGCCCTTTTATGTGGTCGTCACCAAAGACGGCGTTGAGCTGGCCCGATTCGAGCCCATGAAGAATGTGCTTGTTAAACAGCGGTTGGACCAGCTAACGCGATTCTACAAAAAATGATCTTACATTCTTGTTTGCGACAGTAGCCGCAAGCCGCTTGCGGCTACTGTCGCAAACTTGCCTTGTTCGGCCCATTGGGTCTCGTGGAAAAACACAGAGTTTTGGTGATCCTGAACCACATAAGCCGGAAGGTTACCGCAACTTTCGGTCCTTTTGTGTTTATTTGTTCTTCCTTGAACCCTGCCCATGAAACGTTTCACCTACCCCGCCTTACTCCTGATGGCTGGTCTGCTCAGCCTGACCGAAAAAACCACCACCACCGACTGGCCCGAATACAATGGCGGGCCCGATCGCAATCATTTTTCGCCCCTCACGCAGCTACATCCCGGCAACGTCGGGGGCTTGAAGGTCGCCTGGGAATATGCGTCGGGTGGAGTCGATACGCTCAAAAACAACACCCAGATTCAGTGCAATCCGCTCATCGTCGGCGGGGTGCTGTACGGTGTTTCGGCGGGGTCGCAGGCCTTTGCGCTCGATGCGGCCACGGGCAGGGAGATTTGGAAAACCGCCTTCACCGACGATACTTTCGCCATGAATAGCCGGGGAGTGACCTACTGGACCGATGGGCGACAGGCCCGGATTTTCTTCGCCTACGGCTCGTTGCTCTACGCCCTCGACGCCCGAACGGGAAAGCCGGTACCCAGTTTTGGGAAAGGCGGAAAAATCAGCTTGAAAGAAGGTCTCACCCGCCCCGGTGCCGACGAGTATGTGGTGAGTAACACGCCGGGTGTGGTGTATAAAAATCTGCTCATCATGGGACACCGGGTGTCGGAGATCGCCCCGGCCCTGCCCGGCGACGTGCGCGCCTACGACCTGCACACGGGGCGGCTCGTCTGGACGTTCCACACCATTCCACACCCCGGCGAGTACGGGGCCGACACCTGGCCGAAAGACGGCCATCTCAACTTCGGTGGTGCCAACAACTGGATGGGCATGGCCATCGACCGCCAGCGCGGCATCGTCTACGTGCCCACGGGGACGGCGGCCTTCGATTTATACGGCAGTACCCGGCCCGGCCAGAACCTGTTCGGTAACAGCCTTATTGCCCTCGACGCGGCCACGGGCAAGCGACGCTGGCATTTTCAGACGATCCACCACGACATCTGGGACCGTGATATTCCGGCTCCCCCCAATCTGTTCACCGTCGTTCATGACGGCAAAAAGGTGGATGCGGTTTCGGTTTTATCCAAACAAGGTTTTCTGTTTGTCTTCGACCGGGTCACGGGAAAACCGCTGTTTCCGATTGAAGAACGACCCATGCCTGCTTCTACCGTTCCGGGGGAAAAAGCCTGGCCCACCCAGCCGATTCCCCTCAAACCCGCCCCCTTTACCCGGCAATCGTTTTCGGAAAGCGATATTAATGACTTTGTAACCGACCGCGACACGGTGCTGGCCCAGCTCCGGCGCTGGCAATCGGGGAAGGAGTTCATTCCCCTGCCCCTGAGTCCCAACCGGACCGTGTTTTTTCCCGGCACCGACGGTGGCGCACAGTGGGGCGGGGCCGCGGTGGACGAAGCGGGCATTATGTACGTTCCCGCCAAGCAAATTCCGGTCACCATGGCGCTGGTTCCAACCAAAACCGGTTCGGTGTCAGCCGGAACCGTTAACCGCACCGGTAGCCAACTCTACCAAACCCACTGTGCCGCCTGCCACGGCCCAAACCGCGAAGGCAGTCACGACGGTACCTATCCGGCCCTGGCTACTATTGCCCAAAAACGCAACGAGACCTCCGTGGCCGAGGTTCTGGCCAAAGGCCAGGGCATGATGCCGGCCTTCACCCACCTGAAGGAAGTTGAGCGCAGGGCCATCGTGGATTTTCTGTTTGGTAAAACCACGTCCGTTGCCAGCAACGCGGGCCTGAACACCGCGCCCTACCACCACACCGGGTTTACCCGCTGGTATGACCGGGCCGGGTATCCCGTGAGCCGCCCACCCTGGGGCACGCTGACGGCGATCGACCTGAATACGGGCGAACACCGCTGGCAAGTGCCGCTTGGTGAATACCCCGAACTGGTGGCGAAGGGCATTCCCCCGACGGGCACCGACAACTACGGCGCCCCGGCGGTTACGGCGGGCGGTTTGCTCTTCATTGCTTCTTCCCGCGACGAACTGATTCGGGCTTTCGACCGAAAAACGGGCCGTGAACGCTGGCGCGCCAAACTGCCCGCTGCCGGGTATGCCTCGCCGAGTACCTACGCCGTCAATGGCAAGCAATACGTGGTGATTGCCTGCGGGGGTGGCAAACTCAAAACAAAATCGGGGGATCGGTACGTGGCGTTTGCGTTGCCGTAAACAACGACGTCGTCAGTCAGCGATTGTCTGGCGATTCGTGGGAAACAGGAACCGGTTGGATCGCAGCGAATGGCGGCACCTTCTAAACTACGGTATGGTGTTCCCCAAAAACCGTCCAATTAATCGGGAGCACCATACACCATCGTCAGCGGTTTCAATCCTTCTTCAACTGGATGGTACTCCGTAAGTAGGGTCGTTTTACCGACTCCGCCCTTTTGGTGCGCGTTTCAATCCTTCTTCAACTGGATGGTACTCAGTAAGTGTTAGTCAGCGCCCTATTATTAACGGTGTATGCTCGTTTCAATCCTTCTTCAACTGGATGGTACTCAGTAAGCAGGCCATTGCCGGGGGGGTTACGGAAATACAGCACGTTTCAATCCTTCTTCAACTGGATGGTACTCAGTAAGGACGCTGGCGGTCGTGGCGATTGTCAAGCACTGGGAGTTTCAATCCTTCTTCAACTGGATGGTACTCAGTAAGTTCCAGTTGCTGCTGTCCGGGTTCAGCCGTAAACGGGTTTCAATCCTTCTTCAACTGGATGGTACTCAGTAAGATCATCCGCGATTTTAAGTTTTCTTCCGTGAATACGTTTCAATCCTTCTTCAACTGGATGGTACTCAGTAAGTCGTCAGGGCCGAAATACCAGTCACCGTCAGTAAGAGTTTCAATCCTTCTTCAACTGGATGGTACTCAGTAAGATTGGCTACTACATGCAATTAAAAGATTCACTTTTGGTTTCAATCCTTCTTCAACTGGATGGTACTCAGTAAGCCAGCGTACGATGCCGTGGCCACCCCTGGAACTTTTGTTTCAATCCTTCTTCAACTGGATGGTACTCAGTAAGTGGCCGACACCATACGCAACCCAGGAACGAAAGTAGTTTCAATCCTTCTTCAACTGGATGGTACTCAGTAAGAGACGTCGGCTTGCTGTTGACCAGTACACTTTGATTGTTTCAATCCTTCTTCAACTGGATGGTACTCAGTAAGTCACGATTTTACCCTTCCCGTCAGTGAGGTGTTTGGGTTTCAATCCTTCTTCAACTGGATGGTACTCAGTAAGACTAGTTCCGCTTTGGTGGCCTGGTCCCAGGCTTTAAGTTTCAATCCTTCTTCAACTGGATGGTACTCAGTAAGCGTTTCACGGTGTAGCTGGCGATGGGCGATACGGTGTTTCAATCCTTCTTCAACTGGATGGTACTCAGTAAGTGAGAAAGTCACTGGTGTTTTCAATCGTCAGCGTGGGTTTCAATCCTTCTTCAACTGGATGGTACTCAGTAAGGTTACTGCGTTACCGCCGACGGTTCCAGAACCTTTGGTTTCAATCCTTCTTCAACTGGATGGTACTCAGTAAGGAATTTTCCAGAAATAGCAACCGATTGCGGTAGATGTTTCAATCCTTCTTCAACTGGATGGTACTCAGTAAGCCTTTTTGTCGCTTGCTGGCTGGGTCGCGCTCCAGCTGTTTCAATCCTTCTTCAACTGGATGGTACTCAGTAAGTGCCGCCGTTTTTCGTTTCAAAAAACCGGCAAGGGGTTTCAATCCTTCTTCAACTGGATGGTACTCAGTAAGTTCAAATATGTTCAGGCCGTCGCCTTCACCCTGGACGTTTCAATCCTTCTTCAACTGGATGGTACTCAGTAAGTTCGACACCCAATCCAGCGGGCAGCTACTCAGAATAAGTTTCAATCCTTCTTCAACTGGATGGTACTCAGTAAGGCACGGCCAGGGTGACGATGGAGGACGGCCCGGAAAGTTTCAATCCTTCTTCAACTGGATGGTACTCAGTAAGGGCGGGATTGTCGCCGGGATTGGGTCGCCGATGATGTTTCAATCCTTCTTCAACTGGATGGTACTCAGTAAGGGGATGGGAAACGCCGTTCGTGATCGATGAATCGAAGTTTCAATCCTTCTTCAACTGGATGGTACTCAGTAAGCCGGAAAGTTGAGATCGACGGCATCGTGTTCGACAGGTTTCAATCCTTCTTCAACTGGATGGTACTCAGTAAGCGGAGCAAAGCCTGATCGACCGGTATTTTGGGGGGCGTTTCAATCCTTCTTCAACTGGATGGTACTCAGTAAGTTGAAGCCGGGCGTATTATTGCGTGGCCGGTCGGGTGTTTCAATCCTTCTTCAACTGGATGGTACTCAGTAAGATCCGTTTTTCTGGTATGTGCTGATGTACTTCATCTGTTTCAATCCTTCTTCAACTGGATGGTACTCAGTAAGATTTATGAGCTACCTTAACGTCTGGTCAGACATTCGGTTTCAATCCTTCTTCAACTGGATGGTACTCAGTAAGTTGTGCTGGCGTCTTTCTCCCGAATGGCGGCTTCAAGTTTCAATCCTTCTTCAACTGGATGGTACTCAGTAAGAGGTGGCGGGGGCGTCGAGTTCTAAGGCTTGCATCGTTTCAATCCTTCTTCAACTGGATGGTACTCAGTAAGTCATTTGGGGCGGTATACTATTGATGTCCTATTCGGGTTTCAATCCTTCTTCAACTGGATGGTACTCAGTAAGCCGGTCCGCCAGCCTTGCCTAAGGTGACGTTTCCGGGTTTCAATCCTTCTTCAACTGGATGGTACTCAGTAAGTTTGTGCTGGCGTCTTTCTCCCGAATGGCGGACTCAAGTTTCAATCCTTCTTCAACTGGATGGTACTCAGTAAGGTGAGGTTGTTGTCGATCCTCATCGGCAATGCGGAGGTTTCAATCCTTCTTCAACTGGATGGTACTCAGTAAGGGGTTGTTGTATCGACTTACGACCGGAAACGTGTCGGTTTCAATCCTTCTTCAACTGGATGGTACTCAGTAAGCGTTCAGGAGCACAAGGAAGTGATTATAGGTCACTTGTTTCAATCCTTCTTCAACTGGATGGTACTCAGTAAGGTGCTTGGTTCATGTTTCTTTCAATCGTTTACATGGTGTTTCAATCCTTCTTCAACTGGATGGTACTCAGTAAGGTCACCATCATAATCCCCCAGTTCAAGAGTTTGGGCGGTTTCAATCCTTCTTCAACTGGATGGTACTCAGTAAGCGGGAAGGACTGAGTATTGGTAAGATTCTTCCTTTTGTTTCAATCCTTCTTCAACTGGATGGTACTCAGTAAGTCAGCAATGCTGAAGCCCTGCGACGACGGCCGGACCGTTTCAATCCTTCTTCAACTGGATGGTACTCAGTAAGCGGTTCGCTTGGGGTGGTGATTGTTAAGCGATGATGGTTTCAATCCTTCTTCAACTGGATGGTACTCAGTAAGTGGGTCAACCAGCGGTTGTGGACACTTGACACCCGGTTTCAATCCTTCTTCAACTGGATGGTACTCAGTAAGTCGTTGTACATATCTTTCTCTTCCTGTTTCCAGAAAGTTTCAATCCTTCTTCAACTGGATGGTACTCAGTAAGTATGCTATTGGCGACGATGGCGTTACCCGTGAGTGTGTTTCAATCCTTCTTCAACTGGATGGTACTCAGTAAGTGGTGCGGGTCGTTGACACTGACGCACCATGACAGGCGTTTCAATCCTTCTTCAACTGGATGGTACTCAGTAAGTGCCGCCAAAAAAGAGTTGCAGAGCGCCGTATGGTTGTTTCAATCCTTCTTCAACTGGATGGTACTCAGTAAGACTCGCTTCAAACGCTTCCATTTTGAAGTACTGCAGTTTCAATCCTTCTTCAACTGGATGGTACTCAGTAAGCCCTGACCGGAAATATGCCGGGCAATGCGGTAAGAGGTTTCAATCCTTCTTCAACTGGATGGTACTCAGTAAGTCAGCGACTTACCCGACTCGGTATTTACCTTCCCCGGTTTCAATCCTTCTTCAACTGGATGGTACTCAGTAAGGGGGTGGTGTTCATGGCTTCTGTGTGAACCGGGCCAGTTTCAATCCTTCTTCAACTGGATGGTACTCAGTAAGCCGCGCCCGTTCCAAGTCTCGCTCCTTGAACAGCCAGTTTCAATCCTTCTTCAACTGGATGGTACTCAGTAAGTTATTCTTTCGATCATGACGTTGTGGATGGTTAATGTTTCAATCCTTCTTCAACTGGATGGTACTCAGTAAGCTGGACATTTCAATTACTCCATTCCAACCAGTTCAAGTTTCAATCCTTCTTCAACTGGATGGTACTCAGTAAGTTCGGAGTGGGCCGTGATGGGTACGCATTGTCTGACGTTTCAATCCTTCTTCAACTGGATGGTACTCAGTAAGATAACGCCGAGGGGCGGAATCTGACTGAGGACGAGTGTTTCAATCCTTCTTCAACTGGATGGTACTCAGTAAGTTTATTCACATTTTTTAACCCCACGTTTTATGATCAAGTTTCAATCCTTCTTCAACTGGATGGTACTCAGTAAGATAAGCCCTCGGTACGGGAAAACCGAGCTTGCAGGTTTCAATCCTTCTTCAACTGGATGGTACTCAGTAAGTTAGCTTCCCAGTCAATCCAATAATCGTCCAGATGAGTTTCAATCCTTCTTCAACTGGATGGTACTCAGTAAGGAACTTCCGCCAGCGGTTCCGCTTCGCAATGCCGGAGTTTCAATCCTTCTTCAACTGGATGGTACTCAGTAAGATTTTGCCACTGCACCTACTTCGCCTAGTTTCAGGCCAAGTTTCAATCCTTCTTCAACTGGATGGTACTCAGTAAGAATTGAAGACATTC
>NZ_QOWE01000004.1:0-238848 GCF_003334855.1 Larkinella punicea | reverse complement strand
AGTTTCAATCCTTCTTCAACTGGATGGTACTCAGTAAGATTTTGCCACTGCACCTACTTCGCCTAGTTTCAGGCCAAGTTTCAATCCTTCTTCAACTGGATGGTACTCAGTAAGAATTGAAGACATTCCTTGAAAAAGGTATTGGCGATTGTTTCAATCCTTCTTCAACTGGATGGTACTCAGTAAGATTTTGCCACTGCACCTACTTCGCCTAGTTTCAGGCCAAGTTTCAATCCTTCTTCAACTGGATGGTACTCAGTAAGAATTGAAGACATTCCTTGAAAAAGGTATTGGCGATTGTTTCAATCCTTCTTCAACTGGATGGTACTCAGTAAGGGCGTGGTATTTTCTGGAGCCACTCGTGGAGGAATAGTTTCAATCCTTCTTCAACTGGATGGTACTCAGTAAGCGTACCTGTTTTGGGTGTGTTTTCTTTTCCATGCTGTTTCAATCCTTCTTCAACTGGATGGTACTCAGTAAGACCACATCCGGATCATTCAATTACGTGCCGATGGGTTTCAATCCTTCTTCAACTGGATGGTACTCAGTAAGCCCCTTTGGGGTTAGGGACAAAAATGTCCGTCACTGGTTTCAATCCTTCTTCAACTGGATGGTACTCAGTAAGAACGAAGTGAACAGCCCCCCACACAACCAGGGCGAGTTTCAATCCTTCTTCAACTGGATGGTACTCAGTAAGTCTCGCACCAGGTCCGCACACCGGGCGATGTTGGGGTTTCAATCCTTCTTCAACTGGATGGTACTCAGTAAGTAAGCAATGAACGCATGGCGCGGATTCTAACAGCAAGTTTCAATCCTTCTTCAACTGGATGGTACTCAGTAAGCTGGTGGCTTATTGGGCGGTTGGAGGAAGGAAAGATGTTTCAATCCTTCTTCAACTGGATGGTACTCAGTAAGGGCAACCGAACGCGCTGGCGGGGCTGAAATCACACTGTTTCAATCCTTCTTCAACTGGATGGTACTCAGTAAGCTGCCTATGGCTTAGTTTTGCGGTTCAATCCGGTAGGTTTCAATCCTTCTTCAACTGGATGGTACTCAGTAAGAGCGAATAAATCACACTTTATCAAGCACTTATACAAGTTTCAATCCTTCTTCAACTGGATGGTACTCAGTAAGTGCGTATACATAGGTTCCATCCGACGTGGTTCGGATGTTTCAATCCTTCTTCAACTGGATGGTACTCAGTAAGCGGTATTCCGGTTTGTACTGCGTGGGATCGGCGGTGGGTTTCAATCCTTCTTCAACTGGATGGTACTCAGTAAGCCTGTGAGCGAAAATGGAAAAACCTCACGGATAAAGTTTCAATCCTTCTTCAACTGGATGGTACTCAGTAAGAAGAACTGTTTTCGACGGCTCTGCTGGAGAAGATCCGGTTTCAATCCTTCTTCAACTGGATGGTACTCAGTAAGGATCCTCAGAAGTTTTACAACTATGGATCGGGAACGTTTCAATCCTTCTTCAACTGGATGGTACTCAGTAAGTTAACCGTCCGAAAAAATGGCACTCTCAGGATTGATGTTTCAATCCTTCTTCAACTGGATGGTACTCAGTAAGTTCGGCAATGATCAATCAATTCAGCGAAAAGCTGGCGTTTCAATCCTTCTTCAACTGGATGGTACTCAGTAAGGACCATCTTCATCCGGGTTAATGAAAGTTACGAGGAGTTTCAATCCTTCTTCAACTGGATGGTACTCAGTAAGATCGCCGTCGTGCATCCCCGATACGCAGGTGAACAGGTTTCAATCCTTCTTCAACTGGATGGTACTCAGTAAGCAAAGCACAGGGTAAGCCGTGTCGTTGTTTCCTCTGTTTCAATCCTTCTTCAACTGGATGGTACTCAGTAAGCCGATCTTGACGATCTGCGGGCTGGCAGTCGATACCGGTTTCAATCCTTCTTCAACTGGATGGTACTCAGTAAGTCAATTCCTCTCTACTCAGTGGCTCTCCCAGATATTGTTTCAATCCTTCTTCAACTGGATGGTACTCAGTAAGAAATTTCGGACGCCTGCACCATCGACCGGATGGCGTGTTTCAATCCTTCTTCAACTGGATGGTACTCAGTAAGTCCAAACGATTCTTATTACTTGCCCGTAAACATTCCTGTTTCAATCCTTCTTCAACTGGATGGTACTCAGTAAGGCAAAAGTGTGGAGTGTAGAAAAATAACACGCTCCTGTTTCAATCCTTCTTCAACTGGATGGTACTCAGTAAGCGCCTGAGATCACGACGGGTTATTACCTCAGTCCGCGTTTCAATCCTTCTTCAACTGGATGGTACTCAGTAAGGATGGGGATTATTCGCCGGTTGCCGGTGGGGTCATTGTTTCAATCCTTCTTCAACTGGATGGTACTCAGTAAGATTTATTCCACCCGGCCACCACGTAGAGGATCATCAGTTTCAATCCTTCTTCAACTGGATGGTACTCAGTAAGTCAGACGCTGGTTCGGATTGCAAAAGCAATGGACACGTTTCAATCCTTCTTCAACTGGATGGTACTCAGTAAGTACCGGTTCGTCGGTGAGTGCCGTGTCGCTGGTGCAGTTTCAATCCTTCTTCAACTGGATGGTACTCAGTAAGGTAAATCGTCAGGCCACAGCGTTGAATGGTATCGTTGTTTCAATCCTTCTTCAACTGGATGGTACTCAGTAAGCTTTGGCGAAATCAGTCCCATCAGTTCAGCAGCTTGATGTTTCAATCCTTCTTCAACTGGATGGTACTCAGTAAGTGAAAGTGATGACGTGGTGCCGATGGGTGAGGTCGGTTTCAATCCTTCTTCAACTGGATGGTACTCAGTAAGCATCTGCCTTCTTTCCTACAGTTGCGACAGTCTCAGTGTTTCAATCCTTCTTCAACTGGATGGTACTCAGTAAGTTCGTTCCACTTGAAGATCAGCGTCCCGAAGGGCTGGTTTCAATCCTTCTTCAACTGGATGGTACTCAGTAAGGCGCGGCCGGGGAGGTGTTGAGGAAGTGTTAATAATGTTTCAATCCTTCTTCAACTGGATGGTACTCAGTAAGATTTTACGGGGTAGCGGCATATGCAGCAGAATAGAAGTTTCAATCCTTCTTCAACTGGATGGTACTCAGTAAGGTCAGGCGAGATTCATACCGCCCAGACCATTGGAAAGTTTCAATCCTTCTTCAACTGGATGGTACTCAGTAAGTATCTACTGCCGCCGTGGCGGGGTGCCGGGGAAATGTTTCAATCCTTCTTCAACTGGATGGTACTCAGTAAGTACCGGAAGGTCGCCGATGACCTGATGCCGAATTTTTCGTTTGAAGCGCTGTTTCAATCCTTCTTCAACTGGATGGTACTCAGTAAGGGTCCGGCTGGGTGGCGAGTATACCATGGAAGGAAGGTTTCAATCCTTCTTCAACTGGATGGTACTCAGTAAGTTCTGGCCGAGTACGTCATGAAGCAGGATTATAAAAAGTTTCAATCCTTCTTCAACTGGATGGTACTCAGTAAGGCGTCCGTGGTCTGGATCATATACACCTTACTGTTAAGTTTCAATCCTTCTTCAACTGGATGGTACTCAGTAAGCAGAAACGCAGGCATGCAGGGAAATGAGGTGTTCAAGTTTCAATCCTTCTTCAACTGGATGGTACTCAGTAAGTCAACGGACAGTCACCGACCGGGGCAATCTTCGCCCGTTTCAATCCTTCTTCAACTGGATGGTACTCAGTAAGCATAGAGCCACTACCGGACGATCCTGATTGTTTCGGTTTCAATCCTTCTTCAACTGGATGGTACTCAGTAAGCCCCGGCGGGCATTGTCCGGGCTATTGTGCAGACCGAGTTTCAATCCTTCTTCAACTGGATGGTACTCAGTAAGCCTGCGGGTATAACGACACTGGTTTTCAGGGTGGCAGGTTTCAATCCTTCTTCAACTGGATGGTACTCAGTAAGTGGAGCAGGTCGGTTCTTTTCAATTTCTTGAAATTCGTTTCAATCCTTCTTCAACTGGATGGTACTCAGTAAGATTGACAAGCCGGAACCGATTCAAGGCAACAGTAAGTTTCAATCCTTCTTCAACTGGATGGTACTCAGTAAGGATAGAGAGCTTTGGAGGGCAAGTGTCATTCCTTGCGTTTCAATCCTTCTTCAACTGGATGGTACTCAGTAAGCCGCCTGCCATGTACTTCCGCCGTTGAGCGAGAACTGTTTCAATCCTTCTTCAACTGGATGGTACTCAGTAAGTCGTCTGGTTAGGTAATTCTTTGATAGATAGCGAGTTAATTGCAGGTTCGCTTTGCTCTTTTTTAGTTTTACAGGACGTCAAATAACGTGTTTTGTACATAAATAACAGGTTTTTCCGAAAACGTAAATGGTAAATAATCAGACACTTACGGTCTTTTTTGGGTCAACGTTTAATAAATTCCCCGCCGGAACGCCTTTTACCGGATGCAGACATTCCGATACGTACAAGTTACACAACGGGCTTTGTATTTGGTCGCTTTCGGATAAAAATTCTGATCGATGATGCGGTAAATCGACTCGGCCGCTGCCCGAATCTCGCCCAACTCCGTCTCGCCAATCGGAACCTCCATCACCTTGTTCCGGCTCCGCGTATACACCAGATACCCACGTGTCACCTTACGGTCAAAATTCTCCTCGATCAGCCAGGCGTAACAATACAACTGCGTCCGGTAGGTCTCGTAAATCCGGTCTTTGTATTCCGCAAATTTATAATCCAGTGGCGCCATCGTGCCATCGGCCAGTTCAAGCACCTCGTCGATGCGGCCCCGGATGTGGTCGTTAGTCAGGTATTGGTCCAGATACTTGTTGATAACCCCCAACCGTCGGCGCAGGTAGTCTTTATTCTGCTCCAGTTTCTCGTCGTGCAGGTGACGCCCCCGCATCACTTTGTAGTCCTTTTCTTCATGCTGCGGAATCTGTAAGACATACTCAAAGTACGTAAACCGGGGGCAGAACAGGTATTCGATCAGATGCGAGGGCGTGAGCGTCAAGGGAATGAAGAGTTAAGAATGAAGAGTGAAGAGTTGGGCGGGGTCAGAAAAAGAGGGCGCGGATTTCGTCCGTCACCAGTTTTTTGTCAAACGCTTGTCCCAGCAAATCGGTTTGCTGCAATTCGTCCCGACTCATCGGGAAAATATAAACCCGGTCTTTCGTCTCGTCGATCAACTCTTCCAGTTGAAGCCGGAGGGTGTCCTTTGCATTCGGGGTGAGCGACCCCAGAAAGCAGGAAAACTGCACCCGGTATAATCCGGCCTGCAAACACAGCTTGCTCGCCCTGGTGCGGGCCTTGTCCTTTTCAATGTCGTATAGTACCCAGATAATCATGGTCTTAAGGTTCGATGAGGCTGTTGGCAAACTGATGAGCGTCCAACTGCATGATGTGGCTACGACACAGGTTGCGGCCCCGGTGCCGGATCGGGTCATTGTCCATAAATGTGTTGAAAGCCGTCACCAGCAGGGCCTTGCCTTCCGCGTTCAGGGTGGCCCCCGGCTCGCCGTTCCGATTCGCCAGCGGACTGGTGTGGGCTTTGTTGACTTTCTTGCCCGAAAACAATCGAAAAACCACCTCGTCGGCGTAGATGCGGTACGGTTCGATAAAGTCGTAGACCATGCTCAACTGGTTGTAATCGTCGCGGTGCAGAAAGCCCACGTACGGGTCGATTCCGGCAATGATCAGACTTTTCTCGGTTTTGCTGTACAGAATACCGTAGGCGTAATTCAGAAACGCATTGAAGGCATCCCGGGCCGGTCGGCTGCTGCGACCCTGAAACCGGTATTCGGTGGGCAGCACGTGGCTGAGGGTTTCGAAATAAAGCCGCCCGGCGGTTCCTTCCAGACCCCGCAGCGTTTCGGCGATGTCGGCCACCCGCCCGGCGTCCAGCGTGTTGACCGACACACACAACGCTTCCACGCGGGTGAGCTTGTCGTTGAGGAAATCAGCATGTTGCGGCCGGTGTTTTTTGAGGTCTTTCACAAACGAAAGCTGGTTGTCCATCTTTGTCAGCAACCAGCTTTTGATCCAGCGCACACCCACGGCCGACAAACTGGCTTCCAGTTGGGCTTTCCGGATTTTGGTGGTGCTGCCCAGTTTCGAATGCCACACCCGCCCGATGGGATCGCCGTCTTGTTCGACAAAAATAATATCGACGTTGTTCTGCATCGCCAGCCGAATGGCATCCGTACTGAGCGAGGTGCCGGTGGTCATGATGATGTGCGTCACTTTCTGGGCCGAATACGGTTTTTTCTCAATTTCGCCGGTTTCCAGTTTCCGCCGGACCTCGAATAGCTGATCCCGGACGTGGACATATGTGCCGTAGGTGTTGATGTGGAGCTGCATTTTTATTGAGGAGCGAATGAGTGAATGAATTTCGGAATAGGCACTCAATCGCTCAATCACTCATTCGCTCAATGGACCCGAAGCCGCGGGCGACCTGCTTGCCGAGGCCCAGGCCGTCGGGCAGGATGACGTTGGCGGTAAAGGCTCCGGCAAACGCCACCATCGTCTGGTTTTTGAACTGGGTGGTGCGTTCCTGCACCGAAAGGGTGAGCATAATCCGGTCGGTCGGTTCGAGCCATAGGCCGAGGTCTTTAAACACCATCAGAATCTGGTTGGTCAGCACCCGTTTGAGTTGGGCTTTCCGGTCGGCTTCGTTGCGGTCACGGTAGTCGCGGTAATTGTCCTGATTGAGGGCCATCCAGAGCGTTTCGAAGCGGTATTGGTGTAAATCGTCGCTCATCCCGATGGCAACCTGCTCGTGGCGGATGTGCTTGCTGAGCACCGGGATGCGCTGTCCGTCCAGATCAAGTTCCCGCATCTGCAGAAACAACCGGGCCAGGAGCGCGGCCCCGTCCTGGAGTCCGACCAGCGTAGGCACCTTCCGCAAGACTTTGTACTGCACCAGCGGGTAGGCATACCGCAGGCTCCCGTCTTCGTAATGGTTGTGCAGCATGGGCGAGTGTTCGCGGAACAGTTCGCCGAAATACCCCCGGAGCTTGTGCCCGTCGCGCGTGCGTAGCGCAATTTCAGGAAAGGTGACGGTGGTGAGGGGGAGGAGGGTTTGGGAGAGGGTGGGGGTCATAGAATTATGTCGATTAGAAAAAACAAGTTTCGCTTGTGGATGCACTTTCTTTACGCCGGTCAAAGCCGGTTATTTCATCATAATAATTCTGCACTTCATCTCGGTTAACAATGAATAATCCTTCTACTAATTGATTGCGGTTATTGTCCATCTGTAGCTCTTTTACTTTTGATAAGTACTTCGGTATGGTTATAATCCGCTGATTGAAAGCGAGTTTATAGTTGGTATCGAATGTTTCTTTGCTCATCTTCTTATAAATGAGGTCCAGAAATGCATCTTTAGCAGTTGAAGCTTCATCATCGATTTCAATGAACACTGACACGGCAAAGCCTTTCTGATCAATCACCTGAAAACTCGAAACCGGGTATGTTTTTTTATCTTCATTATCGTAATTGAGCCGTTTCATACTACCAAAAATCTCACGTGCTGTTTTAAAAGACTTGATGCCGTCGGCAGATAGATTATCGTAGTATTCGCCAATAAGTGTCAGGTATTTTTCTTCGGGAATCTGATCATTGTTTTCATCTGCACCTTTAGTTAGCGCCTGCCGTGATTGCGTTGCCGTTGTCCGGTCATAGATTTTTTCGCAGTCGTCAAAATCGATAACATACAAGGGCGAATGCTGGCGATCCTCCGAATTTTCCCGGTTAATACGGCCTGCTACCTGCACGATGGAATCGATCGGGCCGACATCCCGGAAACCCATATCGAAATCCAGATCAACGCCCGCTTCAACACACTGAGTCGCAATTAGAATGGGTTTAAAACCGGTCTTAAGGTCAAGTTTTACTTGGTCGATAACGCGGAGACGATGGGCCGGAATGATATTGGTCGATAAATAGTAGACTTTATTCTGATAGCCTTTGTCACCTAAGTACTCCCGAATGGCAGTGAACAAATCCACTGATCGTTTGACCAAATTGCAGACGATCAAGCAGGATCTGTTCACCGACCAGTTAGGTGTAAAATAGCTTTCGACAAACTCGGTTTCATCAACAATAGGCTGATTAATCAGAGGTATGATCTTCGTTCGCTTAAATGCGGCAAACACGGCTTCGTGTTCAGTCAGCAATTCTGTTACACTAAGTACGTCACCTTCCTTCGCAATGATTTCACGGTTAGCTAATTCAAACGTTTTAGGCTTAGTGGCTGTCATTAGGATAATTCGTGTGTTCAGAAACTTGGCGGCATAAAACAGCGCAGCTCCAATTAATGGTAACTGTTCCAGCCTGATTGTTTGCACTTCGTCCAGAATGACAATGGCACCAGCGTAGTGGTGAAACTTCTTCAATAATTTATTCCGATTGCCAATCAATGTCTGTAGAAACTGCACAAATGTCGTAATGACTACATCGCTTTGCCACGTATCGAGCAGCATCGTTTTCTGATTCCAGCTCTGATTCTCTTCATCATCCTTTTTACTTGATAATTGCTCAAGGGCATCCGCAAATTGATAATGAGCCAATACTTGCCCGTGATCGCCGATTACTCGCTTGTATTCAATAATGGCTTGCTCAATGATGTTGATAAAGGGCAGAGCATAAATAATTTGGGCTTCATACTGTTCCTGGGTACGTATTTTCGCTTTAAGCCGGAGTGCAAAATCGAGGGCTGTTAGCGTCTTACCTATACCGGTTGGGGCAGTCAGAGTGAACAACCGCTTTTCGAGAATATCCGACTTTTCCAAATGCTGCATTACCGCCCCGCGTACATAACTGCGCAACTCGTTTTGGCCCAGGGTTGTCAGTTCTTCCGGGGTATACGGCTGGAACAACACTGGTTGTAGCCGCAGATCGACTAAGGTTGAAGAGAGCGGTTTGCGGGTGTAGATTGTTGTGTCAGAAGCATCTAACTTGTCGGATTCAATGAGTAGTGAAAACAAGTAGCTTATCAGAAAGTAATTCTGAATATTCGGTTTTCGCTCTAAATCCCGAACGGTTTTGATCAGTTTTTTATCGGGGTATTTAAGATAACTTTCTAAAGCGGGCTCATTCAACTCAACCGCAATCTGCTCCAATGCGGATTGAATCGTTTTAGCTTGCTGATTAAAAATGTATTCTTCAGTACTGTCCTCCACTGCATAACCTTTTAAATCATTGATATCTGTCAGACTTTTATGGTGGTGAATAATCAGGTAAGCCGCCCACAGAGCTACATTATCGAGACCCAGCGAATGGTACTTCTGGTAAAGTGCAAAACCGCCAAACTTGGCGTGTTGCTTCAACTCCTGATTGAATTCCCCCGATTTGAGCAGATAGTTTTGGAAGTGAGTGGTATACTTACCGAGGTCATGATACAAACCAACCAGCCGTAACACATCGGTCAGTGGCAGGTTCGTTTGCATCGTTACGTGTGTGTGAAATGACCGTAAGGCCTTGTCGGTTACGGCCATTGTGTGGTCGACAAGATGCTTGGAGCCATACGTTGTACCGTCTGGATTCTGCTTGCTATGGGAGTAGAAGATAGTCATTCCATAAACAGAATATGCTGGATTTCGCCAGCCTGAATCAATCTGTAATGCGGTTTGTTTAGCCGCACTCGTATACCCGATGCCGTTGTCGAAAATAGCACCCGATCCATCCGCCGGAGTTCGCGGTCGAAATTTGCCACAAAGTCACCGGGTAGCAATTCTTCTTCAATTGATTGAAGCGTATCTTCCGTTCGTTGCCGGTCAAAATCCAGTTCATCAACCGCTTCTGAAGGCATGGCCGAATGCATGTGTACCCAATCGTCCGAGTCTGTCAGTTGGACATCCGTAATAAGAGTTGCTGAAAGTAGGGATGCCGTAAAATTCGCAGTGCCAAATGTGAGGGCATACTGAAACTGACGTTCTAATACGGCCTGTTTCAACGACTGGAAAGTCTCATCACCCATTTCGTGGCAGGCAACATATAGCCGGTATATCACCATGTCGCGGCTGATACTCAATCCACTCACGATTTCAAACGGGGTTTGAATCCGGCCATTTGAACCGTCAAAATCACCTTTACCGACAATCTTCAGGAGATTAAGCCGGTGAAACGTTTTCTTAATTGGCTGCATCACGCGGACACCGATTCGGATTCGCTCCGAAGCCAGTTCGTCGTAGTAGCTATCGCGGGATCGCCCCAACATACTGGCCAGCATACCCATCAGGGTCGTACGGGGCGGTATGCTGAAACTCATGGCGGTATTGTTCGCATAGTATTTGCGAAAGTGAGCGAGTTTACCACCTACATCGATTTGCAGTACTTCCATACGACCGGTTAGTTTGCGGATAGCTTAATACCGGTAGCTGCTTTGATATAGGCCGATTTAATGGATTTCCCCTCGCCCGTATTTTCAGTTAACAAACTTTGGAGAGCTGATACATCCAGCGTCAAATCTTCAAAACGTCGGATTTGCTTTTCTTCTAATTGGCCGGTTGGAGATACCTTGACATAATTGCGCAAGTCGCCGAAATTACCGTTGAAAAACCCGTCGTTGTACGTGATTTCGACGTAGAGTTTGGGATACTGATTCAGTTTTGACCGTGTCGGCATGGCCGGTACACTTTGCCAAACCGCATCTCGGAACATCTCGATATCTGCATCAGTCAGGCCGGTACTTTGAGCCGCAAACTTGTTAATGGTCCCATTGAAAGCCAACAGGCTATAATGAACCCGATAATCTTTACCAAAGGTGCTGCTATCATCGTTCATTGTCGTCACAATCGAACTCGACTCCATCAATTGAACTTTATGCAGTGAATACCCCCAGTTGATTTGAACGGGTCCCGTATAAGCTCGGGTAAAGCCTTCAACGGCAAAAGCGCTACCGAATAATCTAATGTCTACAAATTTCTGCTTAACCATCTGCGCCAATAAATAGACGCTCAATGACCGGTTTGCCTTGTCCTGTAGTTTCTTAAAAATCTTCTCAGGTGTTTTCTCGGTTTCAACGATTTTCGCCAGAGCGTCGCCCATTGGGGCGTTTTCGACAAACAGTTCACCTATGGTTTCGTCGTTAGCCAAGGCTCTTTTAACAACGGCTTCTAGTTTTTGCTCGGGAGAAACTTTTCGTCCGTCTTCCATATCGACAAAAATTTCGGTACCCGTCATTTTTAGGTAATCACGGATATAACGCTTCAGGCGGGTATCAGTCACCAGATTTGTGTCAGTATCATAATCCATGCGGGGCTTGTTTTCCTGATCAGGATCCCCATTGGGATTACACTGCGTCGCATCATACAGAAACAAAAAATCGGCATTGTTCGTAATCGTAGTTGCCATTGGCTTGTGGAGAGGTTTAGGTTATTCGTTGGTTGTGATTTTCTTTTTAGAACCGGCAAAAAAAGAGTAGCCTGACAGAATGAAAAATAGAGCCTCGTCGGGTTTCATCGTCCAGTTTTGATGGTTAAATAGCATCATGAACCGGCTTAACGTGCTTTCAGTCAGACGATGAATGCTATATTGTTGGGTCTTCTCGACCAGATCACGATGCAACCGCCGAATGTCATCCCGATCCATGCCGTTGTAATTCAGTTTTTTAAGAACCGGCTTTGTTTTGTGTTCTTTTTTGTACTGCGTTTGCGCCACTGTGTTGAGTACCCGCCCCAAGTAAAAAAGAGCCTTGTGTTCCGGTTTGTAGCTCATGCGCAAAAAAAACTCCTCTATTTTTTGTTGATAGTCGGGCAAAATCTGCTCTTCCGGCGCAGCGTCAAGGGTAATCTCTTCAAGGTCATCAAGTTGATCCACTTCCATAGGATTGATTAGGTTAAACTGTTTAAGAATCTGGATAAAGGCGAGGTACTGAAATACCGCATTACGAATGGCAAAATCGAACTCGGTATTTTCACGAATATTGGTGTAACCGGCGTATCTCCCGTAGTAATGGCATAGGATCAATTCTTTAAAATAGCCAAAGAGTTTTGCTCGCTCAACTGGACGTTTTTCGAGTACCTGTTTGAACAAATTGAGTGCTTCATTTTTCTTTTCTTTGTCTCTCCGAACCGGGATCATGGCATACACCGTGAACAGATTGAACACAAGCGGAGTTTGCTCTTTGCCCATGCTCATAATACTTGTCCAATTAATGCCCGATACGGCTTTCCACTCATTATTGAGCTTGCGGAAAGCGCCGATCAACCGCTCGAAGTGCGTTCGGCTAACGTCTTTGATGACGTTGATCGTTTTGAAAAACTCACCTTTCCCTGATTCAAAGGCCAAAAAGGAAATCCAATATGGGTTAGCTGTTTCTATCTCTAAATCACCAACGATCTCTTGATAGGTTTTGAATTGGAAGAGTAAATCAGACTCACGGCTCAGTGTGCGAAGCGTAGTTTCTACATCGGCATCGTCCCAACTTAGTAAGTGAGGTATTATGCAATGTTTGATTCCTGCAATTCTTGTAGTGTAATTCTCAATTAAGTATTTTGAACTACGTTCAAGATACAACTGAGTTTCTGCACCAACTTGGTAAGCCTTGACAAATGCAGTTTCAGTTGTTCCTAAAGAAGAAGCATAATTTTTAGTCTCTGTTACAAACATATCTGTGATGGTAGCCCGTCCTCTAATAACTCGTTTGAACAAGCCAACATTTGAAGCATGTTCTCCAGTAGCGTAGCATAATTTCTCATCAGTATTCGTTTTTTCCAGTTTATCTTTTCGCGGAAACTTCTTTTTTAAAAAGTGTTGATAACCATCAATCTGACTAAATAGCGTTGGTTTTGCAAACCCTTTTTCTGACCAAACTACCTGCGCCACAACCAATGCAAACCGCTCTGATGGACGCAATGCAATTGCTTTCAAAAACCGCTTTTCATCGTCCGATAACTGTTCTTTATCGGTATCCGTAAGTTTGGTATTGTTCAATAAATTAAACCGGTTTTCGAATTCATTACGAAGCGTGAAAATTTCGTTGAGTGTTTCATAAAGCGGTGTAGTCCGTAAATCAGCAAAACTCGTTTCAATAGCATCCGTAAATTGTCCCCGATCTGGTTCTGTACCTCTCTTATCGGGAATCCCAAAGAATGTCTTGCGCAGTTGTTCCAATTTTTTCCATTCCGCACACGTATAAATAGCCTTATTATTACCGCCCTGAATTTTAATATTGAAAAACCGTTCAGGTGATTCGTCAGGATCATACTCTAATAGACCACCAAATTCGACCCGGCGTTCATCCAGATTGAAAATGAGCGGTATTACATAGTTGGTAATAGGATCGCCTTTCTTGGTTTCCGTTTCAATCTTTGGGCTATCCAGAATATCATCCCAGTCACCCCGATTCTGACTGAGTTGCTGGCCTATACGAATCAGGGTTTGTAGCATATGTTTTGCCTTATAGAAAAAGATGAATGAACATGGCAGTAAGATCATGGTGAGAAGACCGAATGCCCATGTCAACTGGGCAAAAGTGCATTCTTGTTCGAAAATTAACTGTCAAATTTGGGATAAATTTCGTCGAATTTGGGACATCTGACTGTAGAACTCAAGGAAAGGAGTGAATGTATTTTACTAGAACAACAATTCCCGGTTTTTGCTAATATCTTTGAATTACAACCCCTTACATTTACCACCAACTAAAAATCGCCGATGAACAAGAAATCAAAAGATTTTGGTGCGGTTAAAAACACCATTACCGGAAAAACCATCCGGGAAATGACCTGGGAGGAAATCCTAAGCTTGCCCACCGAACGGCTGTCGCAAGAGGAAGCCATGCGTCAAATTGCTGAAGCAAGACTTGCCGCAAAAAGCAAAACGTAACCTCTCATTCTATTCTTTGCGTTTTTCCTCTGCCTACTTTGTCTGTCATTGTGTTCGGTTTAAAACCTTTCTATGCCTATTTTCGTATTTTTGGTAGTTCAACCGATTCCAAATATGATATGACTCCTCAACAACCAACCATCATCGAAACCCCTGACGCCTTCATTGTCAACGGAATCCTCGTTGCTAAAATGAAGAGAGGCCAGTCGAATAGTTATGATCCGGCTATTATCAAAGCCGTTGGTGCTGACTTATTCTTTGAGTTGGTTGGCCCCAAAGAACCGCTTCCAATACCTGACCTCGGTTTCACCGATGCCGAATGGGACGAAATGGAAAGGCAAGTTCGCGAGGATTAATAGCTCCTTCACATCCCAAACTCCCCAATCCGCCCCCGCAAATACCCGCGAAACTCCTCCGGTTCATCAATTCGGACCTCTCCCGGAATCCCGAGTACAAACCGCCCGATCCCCCGGAAATCCCGGACTTCACCTTTGAAAAAATAGGGGAAACCGGTATCGTTACGCTTACCTGTATACGCACGTGCCAACGGGTAGTCTTCAATTAACAGGCGATAGGCCCGATGGGTGAGTGACAATTCCACGATTTTTTTCTGCGGCCCCGCCCAGCCGAACAAATCCAGCGGCTCACCGGCACCCCGGTATTGGCAAACCGTGTCCAACACCGCCACGGCCTCGATGCGCCGGGTTTTGAACGTCTTTTCCTGACCCGCAGCCGGTTCCCAGGCATTCAGCGTACTGAAGTCATCCGTAAACGACACGGGCTCCACCAGCCGGTCGGTAACGGTATTCGAGTTGGGCGATTGATAACCGACCAGCCGCACCTGTCGGCCATCGCGCAGGGCTTCGGCCAGGCGCTCCACGATCTGGCCCTGATGAATGTCTACCAGCCCATCCGCCAGCGGGAGCAGGGTGGACGACAGAAACAGTTTCTGCCGGATACCGGCCAGCAGGGGATGAGTCGCTGAAACGCCCGCCAGTGCCTGCCGCACCACCTGCGCTTCCTCTTCCGTAAATGGCGGTTGTTGCCGGGTCTCGTTCTCAAACAGATAATACCGGGGCGGGCTGCCCAGACTATCCACTTCATACCCCACCTCCTGTAGCAATTCGAGGTACCGGTACACCGAGCGTTTGTCTTTTTCCAGAAACTGAGCCAGTTGATCGACGGTTTTGCCGGGGCGTTGCTTGAGCAGGCGGATCAATTTGAACACCCGAAGCATTTTTTGTTGGGGAGCCATGCCATCTCATCAATTAAATAGGAACCTATTTACAACTTTACAGGCAATAACCAACTGCCTTTTGAGTATGCGGTCAAAGGATCTTTGAGTTTACCTCATTCATGTATATTTAAATTTATTCTGACAATATGCATGAATAAAGTGATTGATCGTGGAACCATACGCTACCCATACCGTCATACGCACTTAAGCGACCAGGTCGACTACTAGGTCATGTGGCGGCTCAAAGGTGATCGGTCGATGACTTCGACCTGGGATTTATCTAAACGCTTTACAGCTATTCGCCATTTTTTAAAACTGGAAATTTCCAAACCGCTACAGGGCGGGCTTGATTGACTGAAATTGGGAGAGGGTTGAGGTATGGTAACGCACTGATTTACAGTGTATTGTTAAGAGGAAATGGTGCAGCTTTTTTTGTTTGATCAGGAAAGTAAGCTTCTCCATAGCATCCAAAGTCGGGCGTAACACTAATTCTAAGGTATTCGACGTTTTGACACATAGATAATACCCGGTAAATTTTCCGGACAACAATAAAACGTGTTTCTTTCTGGTTGATAGGAACCTCCCGAAGCAGCAACATAAAGGCGCCCTTGGGTATCGAGGTGCAAATTCATCAAATTGAGTTTGTAGGGAAAACGGACTAAGGACTGACTCAAGCCATTCTGCTTAACAATTTCACCAGGGTTTATATAATAGGACGACGAACCTGGGGCAGTGGGTGTTTTATTTTCTTTTATTGTATAAATAATCCCTTCCGCTGATTTTACCATACCCACTGGCTTGATGGTGTCCATATATTCCTTGTAGAATTTGAAATAACTTTTCCAATTTTTTCCGTAATCCGTTGTAAAATAATGAATTAGGCTTGAGCCTAAAAGCTTGCCTTGTTGATCAAAAGAGCGTGCCTCCATCGAGAAAGTTGTATCGTTACGAACCAACAAACCCGGAACAGGGCCATTGAAATCTTTTGATTCTTGCCAGGTTTTACCTTTGTCTACTGAATAGTATGCCTTAGTCCAGGTGGTAACCAGCAGCGTTTTGTCTAGGTCTCCAGCAATTGCATATACTTCACGACCATTTGGAACTTCAATTTTTATCCAGTCTGGATCTTCTGCGGGAGTAACCGATGAGGTATTTTGGTCACATGATAGAATGGTAACCAATGTGACCAGGAAAATAATTGCCTTTTTCATAAGAAATTATGATTATTCTATGTATTTGTATTACTATTTTGTAATTAAATTATCGTCCTATTAAGATAGCTTTGCAAAGTAAATATTCTCTCCATTTTTTTTAGCCTGAAAACAGCCAGTGGATCTGTGCCCTAAGATGATTCGCTCTGCCCGGAGCTTGGCGAGTTTCTTTTCCTCCCGAAAAAGACGGATGTTATTGATTCGTGTCCTGTAATTATTCAGCGTCCCTTCGTCATCATAGGAGGAGCAGGATCTCTGAGTTAGTCGAATCACGAATCAACCACGTTTCGCCCCTCCTGAATGGTTACGGAATTCTCGTCAGGATTGTGCCGGTTTTGTGTGCAGGAACCGATCCTAAATTTTAGAAACAATGCTGACCTTTCCGGGTTCAAAGGCTAAATCGCCAGCGCAGATACAGTTTAGCGAACGACGATTTTGGTATGTTTCATTCAAACAACATTTAAAAATGGCAGTTTCAAAAGGTGAATATGGGACCCTGCGGATGTTGGCCGGCGGATTGGGCTATTCGAAAGCCGCTGAATTACTGGAACAAACGCTGGCTGAAGAAAACAAAACGGATGCGCATTTGACGGAAATCGCCGAAGATTCCGTCAATGAATCTGCTAAGCAGGAATAATTGACTTTTGGGTATCGGATTTCGTAGCCAATCGAGTTGGTTTTGAGGCAATTCCTTCGGGCTAATCGAAGCCGTTTTTGAATGCATACCATGAAGAAGAGTGAAGATTTACACGGCAATGTCCCGGATCAGTTCCCCATAGCACTGTTGATTATCGACATGATCAATGACCTGGAATTTCCGAATGGGGAGCAGCTTTTAAAACCGTCTGTAAAGGCGGCCAAACAGATTGCGGCCCTGAAACAGCGATCCCGGGATTTGACGATTCCGGTTATTTACGTCAATGACAATTTTGGCCGCTGGCGATCCGATTTTAAAGAAGTGGTGGAGCATTGCCTGAAAGACGGCGTGCGGGGTCAGCCGCTGGTCGAACTGCTGTATCCGGCCTCCGATGACTATTTTGTACTGAAGCCCAAGCATTCCGCTTTTTTTGCCACTACACTGGACACCTTACTGGAGTACCTAAACGTCAAGCACTTGATCTTGACCGGTATCAGTGCGGATATCTGCGTCCTTTTTTCGGCCAAAGATGCCTACATGCGGGAGTACAGTCTGAGCATTCCGGGCGATTGCCTGGCGGCCGATACAACGGCCCACACCAAAATGGCCCTGACGTATATGGAACGGGTTCTGGGAGCCGATACCACGCCTTCATCCAGGCTCGACTTGGAATTCTTAAGTAGAAATGTCTTGTCCGCAGTGGGGCCCAAATTAACTTCTACCAATGATTAAACTTGGATATTCAACCCTGAGCTGGATGAGCATCCTCCTTTTGACGGGCTGCGGGGGGGGAAATACATCTTCCAATGTCGAGTCGCCGGGGGGTGACAAAACCACCAAAACCGAAGCACTTGAAACCGGAGCGGATTTTTTGCAAAACAAAGCTCCGCTCAAGGCCATGAGCATGTATCTGGATGGTTTTCATTTTTATAATGGCAACATGGCGGGACAGATGGAAGCCCATCATTACTGCACCCAACTGAATGAAGACGTCGTTCAGTGTATGATTTTCGACGGCAACGGCAAGGACGCCAAAATCATGGGCGTCGAATACATTGTATCCGAGCGCTTGTTCAAAACCCTGCCCGACGAAGAAAAAAAACTCTGGCACAGCCACCACCACGAGGTGAAATCAGGGACCCTGATTGCCCCCGGTTTGCCGCTGGTAGCCGAACACGAATTGATGGAGAAACTGGTTTCTACGTATGGAAAGACGTTTCATACCTGGCATACGGATCGGGATCTGAAATTGCCCCTCGGCCATCCGCTGGTGATGATGGGATTTACCAAAGAAGGCCAACTGGCCGATAGCCTGATCCGAAGGCGGGATGAGCGATTCCGGATTTCTACGCCGGAGAAACGCCGGAACCGGGCGGATATTCCGATGCCCAAAGTTCAGCCGGGGGCCAACGCCTGGGAGCAGGGCGAAATCCGGCAGTTGAAAGTAAGTACGGAAAAAGAACCGCTCCCCAATCACGGGCATTAAGCTTTTTACGCCAGCCAATAGCCCCAATACGAAGTGTCGTCCTGAAACAGCGGACGCGCCAACTCAAAATCCGGACACAACCGGACCGAATCCTCACTTTTTAGAAAAAGGCCAACTATCAATTCATAAATCACTTACGTTATGATGAACCAACATCCGTATCAATCCTGTCTTGAAGCGTGTCAGGCCTGTCTGGTTGCTTGCGACCAATGTGCTGATGCCTGTTTGCGCGAACCGGAAGTCGCTATGCTGTCCGATTGTATCCGTCTGGATCGGGAATGCGCGCTGATTTGTGCCACCGCTGTCCAGTTTATGGCTTCCAACAGCCGGTTTACCGGGTCAGTCTGCGAACTGTGTGCCCGTATTTGCGAAGATTGTGCCGCTGAATGTGAAAAACATGCCGATAAACATGATCATTGCCGGGAATGTGCGGAAGCCTGCCGCCGGTGCGCCGATGAATGCCGGGCAATGGTCGATTTAACCGAT
Organism: Larkinella punicea; assembly: GCF_003334855.1. Taxonomy (GTDB): domain Bacteria; phylum Bacteroidota; class Bacteroidia; order Cytophagales; family Spirosomataceae; genus Larkinella; species Larkinella punicea. The sequence continues at coordinate 219,993 of NZ_QOWE01000004.1, read as the reverse complement.
GTTGCGCATTCCTGAACGAACAAGTAGCGAACTAAAACACGACAGAAAGCCCCGGTTATCTATAAAAACCGGGGCTCAGTTTTTTTAAAATGCTGTTTTAAGGGGCAATACCCGGTTGAATCGATAGCCAAATCAATCCTTTTTCAGAAACTTAACCGAGTTGGGTTGATGTGCATCAAAAAGAATAGCGAACCGTGGGCAGGCTAGCAGTGCTCCACCAGGATTGGCGTAAGCCGTCGAAACGTTCCAGCCATTGTCCTGCGTTAATCGACAGAAGAAGCCCGATATGTCTGGTAATGTATTTCAGAGTGAGACAAAGGCCCCGGCGGGAAGAGCAATTCGTATCGGGCTTCATGGGCTTCACACAACCCGAGAAGTGCCGTTACCTTACTTTTTGGTAAAAAAAACAGGCCGGTTTGACGTATAGTGGTTTGAATGGGTACAGTAGGTTTAAAACCAGCGTAGACCATGCAAACAAAACCCTATAACAGTCTCACCTATTGGCAACCATTTACAAAAACGGAAGAAACCTCACAGTGGGTAAATGGGCTCGGCCAGCAACTTAAACAGGCTACCCGTTGGGCTGCCGTTCCTTTGCCATTTGAATCGGGCTCGCTCAAAATCGGCCTGACGACCAACTCCCTCTGGCTGATCAGAGAATGGGGGAAGGCAGGTAAACTGGCAATTCGCACCTGCTTCGATCCGCAGGGAATTCAGGGTTATAAACCAATCCGGACGACGGAAACGGAGGTCGAATACCGGGTGCAGGGCGCTCTGGGAACGTTTCGGGTGGTGATCGAACGACCGCTTCCGCATGAACCTCTGCTTCGTTATACCACCTCTCTGAAGCCCAGGCAGCCCTTCACAGTACAGGCTTTTCCCCGGGATCTGTATCTGCTGGATACCGATTATGACCCCTTAACAACCGAAGGAATGGTGTATGTCACCCAGAACGGACCAACCTCCGGGATGACCTATCTCTCCACCATTCAGCCTACAGAAGGGTCGATTTTATACTTTCAGAACTTTACGGCGCTCAACGACTACTGCCAGGACACCCGGACCGAACCGTCTAACACGGTCAAAGTGCAATGGCCGGAAGCCGGTTTTACCCTGCCTTCTTCTGAAAAACCGTTGGAAGCCGGGAAAGGAATTGTGCTATCAGATGCCTTCATTTATCAAAATGAATCGGTTCCGCAGAGCGAATTTGAAGCCGCCGACCAGTTTCTGGAAGCCATGGTCTGCCTTTACAAACACCTGCCCAAACCCGAAACCGATTATTTTGACTGGCCGAAGATCGCTGAACGGACGATTCAGGCCCTCACCGAATCGGAAGATCGACGGACGGTTTTTTGCCCTCACCCGGCCGCTGGGCGATTTGTATTTTGCCGCCCGCCCGGACAGTGCCTATTATCCCGGTCCGTCGATCAACCTGGCGTCGTCGCCCGATGGTTTTCATTGGAAACCGGTGGATGACCCGTTGATCCGCGCCCGGAAAGGGGATTATGGTACGTGGTATTATACACCCATGGCATTGGCTTTTACCGATCATCTCCGGCCCCGGGTTACGCTTTATGACTGCATGGATGAACTGTCAGCCTTTCAGGGGGCTTCGCCCCAGCTTCGGGAACAGGAAAAGGAGTTGTTACAACGGGCTGATCTGGTCTTTACGGGCGGTTATAGCTTATTCGAAGCCAAGAAGAAGCTACATCCATCCGTCCATGCCTTTCCCAGTAGTGTCGACTTTGCTCACTTTGCCAAAGCCCGTCAGGGCTTGCCTGATCCAACTGATCAACAGGAGATAGCGCATCCGCGCATTGGTTACAGCGGTGTGATTGACGAGCGGGTTGATCTGTCTCTTTTGGCGGAACTGGCGCAACGTCAGCCTACCTGGCAGCTCGCCCCAATCTATTGATTCTGCCAGCGATTGCCCTTGAATCAACCGGTTTCATACCTACTTGTAAATCCATTTAAAACCGTCCATTAACCCGGTTGCCATGAAAACAATGCAGGAATCAGGCTTATTGCCGAAGCCGATGATTTACTGAGCCAACCGGAAGATGGAATGCTTTAAATTGGTTTTCCCGATTATGGGATAGGATCGGGAAAAATAAACCGGCTATTTTCGGCTCCAGCGGCATAAGTTACAGAAAAGTCGATCAGATTACTGGCAAAAACCGGTCGGATTCTGATCGACTTTTTAGGTAAGAACGAAGCGGTTTTCTTATTTCTTTCTTCGGAGAAGCATAAAAACCGCCACGGTGACCGCTGTTCCGATGAGCACTTTTTGGGTTAGTCCCTGCGGGTCATGTTTCCACTCCGCTTTCCAGCCTCTTTCGGCAAAAATATTGGGAACATGCCCCCGCCTGAAATCATCGATGATGCCTTCCACCATATTGACACGGTCGGCCAGCAGCAGTGGGAGCCAGTGACCATATTCGGACTCACTGTATTTGAAGGCATACCGGCGGATGGCACCACTCCATCCGGAAGGCGGTGTCGATGTGCCAAAAACCGCACTGATCGTCGGCCGTTCGATGGAACGCAGCACTTCCACATCCACCGGTTGCTGCGTGGGTCGTTCCCAGCTATAGCCCGTTTGTTCATCGTTGGCGCGGTGTTTTATGGGATAAGTGGGGTCGTTTTTCGGATCGGCATCGATGCCCCAGCCTTTGATGTGCGAATAGTCCCGGGCGATAGCCGGTAAATCGTTGGTTTTAGTTTCCATAGGAATTTTACATTTTGGCGGATGGTGGAATAAGAACGGGTTTGATGCAATTGTCGAGCTTACTGGAAAACATGCGATACGCGTCGGCGGCTTCTTCCAGCGGAATGCGGTGGGTGATCAACGCTTTGGGGTTTAAAATCCCATTCTGGACGTGCTCAATGAGCCGCGGCAACAGACGCTTGACCGAAGCCTGATTGGCCCGCAGCGTCAGTCCTTTGTTAACGACATTGCCGATCGGAACCAGGTTGTCGGTGGGGCCATAGACACCCACGATGGACACAATACCGCCTTTTTTGACGGAATTGATGGCCCAGTGCAGCGCCGTGGCCGAACCCGCCTGTAGCAAAGTTTTTCGCCCCGTAATGGTTTGCAGGGCACTTCCGGCCGCTTCAGCACCAACCGCATCGATCACCACATCGGCCCCCATCCAGTCGGTGATTTTCTTGATGAACACGACCGGATCGTCCATTTCTTTAAAATTATAGACTTCGCAATTGGCGTAATTACGAACAAACTCCAGCCGATACTCATACTGATCGAGGACAATGACCCGACCGGCCCCAAACAGCCAGCAACACCGGGCGGCCATGATTCCGACCGGACCGGCACCAAAAACGACCACCGTATCGCCGGGTTGAATACCGCCCATTTCGGCAGCCTGGTAACCCGTTGGCACCACGTCGGTCAGCATCACGGCATCATCCGGGTCCATACCCGGTGGAATGACGGTCGGCCCCACGTTGGCATAGGGAACCCGGACAAATTCGGCCTGCCCGCCATCGTAGCCCCCCGCCGTGTGTGAATACCCGAAAATGCCGCCCACCGCGGTCGCCTGCGTGTTCGATTCATGGCAGTTTCCGAACAGTCCCTGCCGACAAAAATGACACTTGCCACAGGCAATGTTAAAAGGCACCAGGACGTGGTCACCAACTTTTACTTTGTGCACTTCCGAACCAACTTCTTCGACAATGCCGATGAATTCGTGTCCGAAGGTCATGCCGACCCGCGTATCCGGCACATTGCCATTGTAGAGGTGCAAATCCGATCCGCAGATGCAGGAGCGGGTCACCCGCACAATCGCATCTTCGGGATGCTTGATTTCGGGCATGGGTTTGTGGCTGACGCGAACCCGTTGCGGGCCGCGGTAATTCATGGCTAGCATAGCAATCGCTTTTACGTTTGTGTTTTCGGAACTGGTTTCCGAATGAATAACTACCCAAAAACAGCAGGGACTTTATTTAGTGAGCATTCGGCCCCTGGCGAAATTTCCTGGGATAGCTTCCACCCTTAACGAAATTCAACGGATGCCTGGCAACAACTGGACCGCTATATCCGCTGGTATAACGAAGAGCGAACGCATTCGTCTTTGGGGGGCCGCACCCCCAAGCGGGTCTTTGAAATGTAAGGGGTGGGTGGTAGTTTTGCCCCCACCTCTGGATCGGCTTCTAACGACAGGCCGGGCTGGCGCACCAGCGGTTTACCCGTCCTTCGTTTCAAGCAAGGCTTCTTGGCGTTGGAGCCAAGTCATACCCTCTCGCATGCCGTAGGCTTTTCATTATAAAATGCCCTTTTACTGTCCATACAATGGGGAGTACTTCACTGAGAGCCATGGCAGTTTACTCTGGAAACATCCCGTAATTTTGTCGGAGCAACTGGCTTCACGGACTAGCAACTGATGAGATTGTATGTTTATAGGAGAAACAATCGTAGGTGTAAGTAAGGGGACGCCGGTTATAAAATCGGTAATCAGCCCAGTTACTATTTTCATCGCATTCGGATCAGGTCGGAAATAAACGTTTAGATGCAACCGTTAGCAGGTTTTCCTCCGGTATTCCTTCCTGTCTCCAAAGTTCATGGCCCTCCCGTAGCAACACAAAAGTGGGATTGATGGTAATTTCAAAGCTTTGAAAAATATCGGGATAGGATTTTTCATCAAGTAGTATTATGCGAAGTAAATCGCCCAGCTCGTGTTGCAGCGAATTGGCCAGAGCCCTGACCTCCACACGCTTTAACTGATCGATCCGTTTGGACGATGTAAAGATCAATAAAACCGCGGATTGAGTAATAAACGGCCTAGTAGTTGGATCATCGCGTTTCATCCTGCTAATTATTTACCATGTTGTTATACTTAAAAGCATAGGGAAGTGAATAACCCACGAGACCTTGGTGCGCACCCTGACAGAATTCAAACAGGCCGGTTTGCTTGAAATGGAACTCTCAGGCGGCATCCGGCTCTTGCAGCACCAGAAACTAAAACAGGGTAGCTGGTAATTTTCTGTATGACGAAAGTCAATACCAGGCTTGACCCCACTCATCGGTTAAGAGGGGAGAGTTGGCTATTATGCATCATAATTTCATGCGTTTGTTTTGGTAGCAGGTTGAAGGACAGTGATTTCCTTTTCCCAAACGGATAAGGCGCTAAACCATCAACTGTTTTCAATTCCTGATTTTATCCCTAAACGCTTCAGCGATACGGTTTTCATCTTGTAACACTTCTTGAGTTATGAAACATATACTACGGTTTTTCTGGATGCTGTATTTTAGTGTGCTTCTTGCGCTTGGTACGGGCGTTTCAGACTATTCCCAATCTCCAATTATTCAATAAGTGACCATTTTCAATTCACAACAAAAATGCAATCCCGACCGATTATGATAAAAACATATGTATTTCGTGGGCTACTCTGCCTGGTATTGACAATTGGATTTTTTAGCTGTTCGGACCACCTTTTTCCGGCGGTTTCGCCCGGGTCGGTCACCGATCGGCAACGCATTAAAAAAATAATCCGGGAGGGGCCAGATCAAACTGCCAAGGTCAGTTTGTTTCAGTACGATACTCTGGGCCGGCTGAGTTCGATGGTTACGTTTCAGACGCCCGACAGCACGGTTTCGCCGGTGGAAACTACCGTCTTCGCGTACAATGCCCGGAACCGGCTTATAGAGGCTCGGCGCGATATCAGCGAACGAACTGGCAGTGCACCTTTTCAGTACGAAATCTATACCTATACTTTAAATGAGGCCGGTCAGGTTGTTGAACTAAGGTATGTCAACAACGTGAGTGAAGATAACATCTGGCTGATAAAGCTTCAGTATAACCCGGACAACCGACTGAAGAGTAGCCTGAAAATCTTTGAAACAGGCGGTGTTTCATATCGTCAGACCAGTACGTTTATATTTACAGCCAATAATATAACCTCTGCCACCATAAATGAAAGCCTGGTTAGGGGTAGTCCTTTGTATGATGTCACCCGAACGGCAGTCTTTACCTACGATTCGAAGATCAATCCTTTCTATGGATTATTTGTCATTCCGGCTCCTTTTACGGGCCGGCTCTCCGATCCGCACTCCGGTAGTTTATCCTACTATACCTATTATGGTGGTGTCGATAACCTGCTCAATTTAAGTCAGAACAACATGCTTTCCGACGGCTCCACCACCTATACGTATACCTATAACAGCTCAAACTTGCCAACGAGTCGAATTCGGGCAACGCCTTATGAAAGCACAGAAACACTGCACTACGAGTACGAGACCTATTGAAATGCAGCAAGGTGTAACCAGTCAGCAAGCTGTACGAGCCAGAACGTTGGGGTTTCAGCACTAGAACGTGCCTATACACACACCTGCCGGTTTTGATTTTTGAAAGTCTATTCCACTCACTACTAAAACTGCTATGAAAACACTGGTAACATTCTGGATGCACCGGGTCGCCCGCGGTCATTGGGGGCTCAATTTCGTGGTCGTGACATTGGCCTTTTGGCTGGGAAGTCTTACGGTTTCTTCGGCTCAACTCATGGATTGGCAGAAAACCCTGGGAGGGACTGATTTAGATTATAGCCGAGCCATCAAGCCAACTTCGGATGGAGGGTATGTGGTGGCCGGAGAAACGAAATCCAACGATGGAAATGTCAGTGGCAATCACGGCGATAATGACGTTTGGGTCGTAAAGCTTAATGGCTTTGGAAATATGGTCTGGCAAAAAGCCCTGGGAGGGACCGGATATGATTTTGCCTCTGCCGTGATTCCGACACCCGACAAGGGTTTTGTGGTGGCCGCAAGCACGTTTTCCAACAATGGCGATGTCAGCGGCAACCACGGGGAAAGTGATTTTTGGGTGGTGAAGCTCAACAGTGCAGGAGGCATTGTTTGGCAAAAAGCCTTGGGAGGAACCGGGACTGAGTATGCCAGAGCCATCACGACGACGGCGGATGGGGGCTTTGTCGTGATTGGGGAAACGCTTTCCAATGATGGCGATGTGAGTGGCAATCATGGGGGGAGCGATATTTGGGTGGTCAGATTGAACAGTATAGGAGGTATTGTCTGGCAAAAGACGTTAGGGGGGACGGGATATGAAGCGGCAACAGCCATTACGACGACGGCGGATGGGGGCTTTGTGTTGACGGGACAAACATCCTCCAACGATGGTGATGTCAGTGGTAATCACGGGGGGCAATCGGATGCCTGGGTAGTAAAGCTTTCCGGTTCAGGGAATGTAGTCTGGCAAAGGGCATTGGGCGGATCAAGTACCCAGGTTGACATCGCTCTTGCCATTACGCCCACGTCCGATAATGGGTATACGATAGCCGGAACAACGTCTTCCGATGATGGCGATGTGCTTGGCAATCACGGCAGGTATGATGCCTGGGTCGTACAACTCAACGATCAGGGAAAATTCATCTGGCAAAAAACGTTGGGAGGAGCGGGCGATGACATTGCCAATGCCATTACGACCACAGCCGACGGCGGTTTTTTAGTGGCAGGATCTACGAATTCCAACGATGGCGATGTCAGTGGCTTTCATGGTGGAATTCTGGATGTTTGGGTGGTTAAGCTCACCCGGTTAGGCCAATTGAGTTGGCAGAAACCACTGGGAGGGACGGATGAGGAGTCCGTCTTCGGCATTGCGCCTGCTTCGGATGGCGGCTACGTGATGGCTGGGTATACGGGATCTAACAACGGAGATGTAACCGGTAATCAGGGAGAACGGGACTTCTGGGTAATCAAGCTCCGTGAACCGCTTCAGATCTTGCCTCCTTTTTACAGTTGCCATACCGGCGAGATCACTTTTCGTACGAAAGGTGGTAATAACACGCCAATCACCTTCACGGCTCCGGGCATTTCGCGTGCTTCAGCCGCCGATAAAGTCGGTATTGTCGAACCCGGCTTACGGAGCGATCCGAAAGTGATTCCCATCACCGCAGTGCAGAGTGGCCAACCAGTTACCTACAATTTTGATTTGGGAGCGGCCTGTACCACGCTTAGGCCCCCGTTTATTCCCAAACTCATCCAACTCATTCCTCCGCAGGTCATGACCCAGGGACAGACGCTGGCCGGAAGAGGCCTCGTTCTGAGCACGTTTATTGTCGACCCTACGCCCTATATGCCTAACTATGCGACCTATGCGTCTGAGTGGGCTTTTCAGGTGAATGGATTGCCGCCAGGTTTATGGTTAACTACCACTACGTTGGAGTATAGCCCATTGGCCGCCATCCAGGGAGCACCTACCCAGGCGGGACAGTTTACGGTTACGTTCAGGGCCAGTACGGGTCAGTTTCGCAATAGGCCAATCCTGACGACCTTTACCATAACGGTCTTTCCGGCAGGCCCACTGGCTCTACAGCCGCCCTGGTATGACTGCGGGAGTGGAGGCTTCCATTTCAATACCAGTGGAGGAGACGGCTCTCTGATCGAGTACATGGCAGCGGGTATCACGCCCTGGACGACCAACCCGGATCAATTTGTTGATTTCTCACTCCGTACTGCCAGTGATGTACAGCCTTTTACACTCAAAGCGCGTCAGCATGGGGTGACGGTGACAACCCAGTGGAACCTGAAAACCGCCTGTGGAAGCGCCCGGTTTGGGTCTGGCGAACAAGATTTATCCTGCCTACAGGTGCGGTTGCTGGGCAATCCACTGGCAGGGTCTTCGGCTGAGGTCGAGATTCGGGGAGCAGAAGGTGAATGGGTGCAGCTACAAGTAATCAACTCCCAGGGACAGGTGTTACACAACAAGCGTATCCAGCAGGCGGGGGCCGTGGAGCAACAGCGGGTGCCGATTGGTTCCGGCCCGGGCCAGTATCTACTGGAAGTGGCAACCCCCAGGGAGCGAAAAGTGCTCAAGGTCCTCAAACCGTAGGTTCTATCGGAGTCAAGGAAATAGATAGGACCGGTATATGAGCATAATCAAGTTTACTGTGAAGCAAGGTCATGGAACGAATAGGAACAAATAGAGAGCTTTGTGAAATGGATGACCTGATTGTCACTAACTAATAGCCGGTTTTATCCCAAACATGAGTCATCCCGAATTTTAGGGGATGTGTTGTTGACCGACTTTTCGGAGGCTTCCATAAAAGCCATCCATTTCGCGCAGAACTTGTTTGATGAGGTCTCGGCGGAGCATACCTGACGACCCATCCGGTCGATTTACTGGTAACGGTTCCGCACCGGAAAACCTTGCTGGATGCGCTCTGGAATCGCAGTCTGACGCGACGGCGGGCGTATAAACCGCGTGTTCCGCTGCTGGCTCTGTATGAGCCGGAACGGGCTGATGAAGATACCCTGTCGGCGACTAAAACGTACAGTGAGCAGGAAAGCTAGCATGATCGGGGTTACCAAAAAGCGGGGTCATTTGATCCCTCTTTTTTTTGCCTTTCGGCAACGATCAACTAGGGCGGGACTGTAAAGCGACTGGTAAGGCAGGATGTGCCTGCTGAATAAGCCAGGGAATAATTTCCTGATCGATGGTATCTCTGGTTAAACCGTGCGTGTTTACCTTCAGCCCATTTTTCACATACTCTTCAATCGCATAGGTAATCTCAAATTGCCCCGGTACATAATCGCTGATTCGTAAATCTGAAACCGATGGCTGCGTTTCCCGTTGCTTCAGGCGCTGGCGGATGAGTTCAATGGGAGCCTCCGTTTGGATAACGAACAAACGAACATTCTTTTTTGGGCAAATTCTTTGAAGATTTTCCAGGTTATCTTGATCCCGGTAGGTCGCATCCAGAATAACCGCTCCGGTTTGCAGCGCTTCCCGCAATCCCCGACTGCCCATTTCCTGATAAACGTTTTGAGTAACCGCCTGGTCGTATAACAACCACCGTTCGGACTCTGGTAACCGATAAAACGGATCGATTCCGGCCTGTTGCTTGCGAATCCGATCGGAGTTTAAAATGGCCAGGCCCAATTCGTCGGACAGAGAAGCCGCCAGAGTTGATTTGCCGGTAGCGGCTCCCCCCATACAAACCAGAATAGCAGGCTGGCTGCCCAGAACGGCATAGCGCAGGGCCAGTTGAAAATACCGCCGGGCTTTTTGCTGGCTCTCCTGCCGGATCAAATCGGCGAGTTGCGGTTCTGAAATCATACTTTCTCTGGTTTTGATTGATAATCAGGGTATTATTGCCATGGATGCGCCCTGATAGTATTGCCTACGCCCGAATGGCATTTTTGGGAATGATCAACAAAGGTACTTTAGCCGTCAGGACAATGTGGCGGATCAGACTTTTATGGAAAACGGTGTCCAGGAAAGACCGCTCATGATGGGCCAGAACGACGATACCCGGATTGTAATGCTGAATATAATTTTCAATTCTCTGATGCGGGTGAGGGTCATCAAACTGCCAGAAATGGATGTCAGACTCTCCCTGAAATGCTTCTTTTAATTTTTCAAAGGCCGGTTCGGCATCCCACTGATTTTCTGAGGCTGAGGCCGCAACGTGAATGACTTTGGTGCTGGCATCCAGGTCCCGGGCTATTTCCACAATCCGTTGAATGCAATCCACTTCGTTTCCTTCGAGGTCAGCAAAGTAGGTTAAAGGACGAATACGGCCCGGGGCGGTTGTGCCCGATATAACCCAGACGGGACAGCTAGCCTTTAGCGTCACCGCCGTGGCTACGGAACCCAGCCAGTTTTCGAGGGTAGTAGAGGCCCCACTGGTACCCAGGATAATGAAATCGGCTTTCATCTCCGTTGCTTCCGATAAAATGGCGCTTTTTGCTGAGCCCGGAATCACTTTTGTTGTAACGGGCACGGAATTCAGGGAAGGGTGTCTCCGCAGTAAATCATCCCGAAACGCCTGTATGTATTCACCATTTTGCTGGTAAAGCGTTTCGTCGCTCCCGGTCGTTTGGATCGGTATCGTATAAAGAGCGGGCATAACCGCAACCGGATAGGCGTGCAGCAAAATGACATGAGCGCCTAACTGACCGGCAAGCCACAGGCCAAAATCAGCCGCAAGCCGGGACGGCGCACTATAATCAACAGGAATGAGAATCGTTTTCATTGGATAGCATTGTTTAGGGGTCAAAGGAAACCAAATCGGATGAGTTGTAACTTTTTAGAGAGCCTGAAATAGAGGAAGCAACGATATGGATTACAGCATTCAATGGTAAGCGATATTCGACTATGAAAGATTGACGATGACCTTGTTGTCTGTATGATATTTGTCACGATAACCTTGCAAAAAGGTTTGTAAATGGCTCTGCGAATAGGACATGAAGATGGCCTCTGAATCCAGTTTTAAGGCCAGGCTCCGTTGAAGGCTTATGATATTAATCAAGCTGGTTTTTGATGCTGGTCATAAAAGTTTAATGATCGGTAGTCCATCTTTACCCTTGCGATGAATTTCTAAAAAGGAGAAGGGGCAAATAAAAATAGAGATTGGAAGAGGAGAAAGGCGGTAGTGCTGGAGTAGACATCGATCCCATCGACTTTCGGGTTATCTAGACAATCCTGTTACCTTATCCTTCCTTTATGAAAAATCTTCTTTTAATTGAAGACAACGAAGCGATCCGCGAGAATACTGCCGAGATCCTCGAACTGGCGGGTTTCAGCGTCCAAATAGCCGAAAATGGCAAGATTGGGATCGAAAAAGCCCTGTCTAACCCACCCGATCTGGTCATTTGTGATATCATGATGCCGGTGTTGGATGGCTATGGAGTCCTGCATATTTTTAACAAAAATCCCGCCTTGTCAGGCATTCCATTCATTTTTCTAACGGCCAAAACCGAGCGTGCCGAAGTACGCAAAGGGATGGAACTGGGGGCCGACGACTATGTAACCAAGCCCTTCGAAGAGTCGGAGTTACTCAGCGCCATCGATGTGCGGCTCAACCGGTTCCAGAATTCAGTACCGGCACCCGTAGGACTGACCGATGACCCGCAGCAGGCAGAACCGTTCCTGAATACTGATTCTAAAAACGGTACTTTGCAAAGCCTGTTAGCTGATCGCAGGGTTCATACCCTGCCCAAAAAACAAGTGGTCTATTGGGAAGGGGAGGAAGCCATTCAGTTGTATTTTCTTAAATCGGGTAAAATTAAAACCATGAAGGTCAATTCTGATGGCAAGGAATTGATTACAAGCTTCTCCCATTCGGGCGAATTTTTCGGCTACCTTCCTCTTTTTGACAACAGCGAATATGTGGACACAGTTATCACATTGACTAAAGCGGAGTTGATCTATATTCCCAAAGAAGTGTTTAAAAAGCTGCTATTAGATAATTGGGAAGTGAGCGAGCAGTTTATTAAACTACTGGCCAGCCATGTCAGCGAGCGGGATGAACAACTGCTGAAAATGGCCTATAACTCCATCAATCGCCGGGTGGCTGATACGCTGCTTCGTTTAGTCAAACAGGAGTCGGGAGGCATCATTCAGTTGTCACGGCATAATCTGGCCGCGATGATTGGGACGGCTCCCGAAACGTTGATTCGCACCCTGAGAAAGTTTGAGGGAGTTGGCTTAATTGGAATGGGCATATTGGGTAGCATTGTGATACTACAACCTCAGAAGCTCCAACAGGGAAACTGGTAATTATTGCATTGATATTGTATTTTCTTCTCTTATTCTTTTAAAGCAGATCTTCGCTCGAGTGGTGTCCATGACCAATCCTGCCCGGTTTAATGCCATCCGCAACTTGACGCCTTCTGGTGCGGCAGGGAACAAAATGGATGTAGATCAGCCTGGGAATTGACCGATTAACAACAATCAAGTTAAACTGTGATTGGGGTCATCTCTTACTGATTTTCAATTGGATACATTCACTGATCGGTTGGCCGGGAAGATTTTGAGTGTCCCTGAAATCATACGTCAGAAACCTTCTATTCCTGGTCTTGACTGGATCTCTATTCTCAATTTTCAATCTTTACCATCATGAAACGATCTCTATTCATTCATCGGTTTTGGTCCGTAGAGCAGACTCTCTATGCAGGGTCATTATGGGCATTAATACTTCTGGTTTTTGTAGGTTTGTTTTCTTTTACTCCCCCCAATCGTTCGACCCCACCCGCCAAAGATCTTCCGGCGCTTCTAACCGAAGCGCCGTCTATACAACCCCAGATTGCCTGGCAAAAAAACTGGGGTGGTTCGGGCGATGATGGAGCTGCGGCCATTACGGCCACGGCGGATGGTGGGTATGTCGTGGCCGGACAGACTTTATCCAATGATGGCGACATCGCTGGTAACCACGGGAGCAGTGATGGTCTGGTATTCAGGGTAAATAGCGCCGGTACTGTCGTCTGGAAAAAAGTTCTGGGCGGGTCGGGTGAAGATCAGTTTCTGGGTATTACGGGAATGGCGGATGGCGGTTTTGTGGTCACAGGAATTACCTACTCCAACGATGGCGATGTGAGTGGCAACCACGGTAGTGCAGACCTCTGGGTGGTCAGACTGACCGGTGGAGGGGACATAGTGTGGAAAAAGACACTGGGAGGCTCTGCTATCGACTGGGGTTTTGCCATTACCATCGCCACCGATGGGGGAATTGTTGTCGCCGGGCGTACCCATTCAACGGATGGGGATCCAAGCGGGTTCAAAGGCGGTTTAGGTGATTTTTGGATCGTTAAACTTACGGATTCCGGTACCATTGTCTGGCAAAAGACCCTGGGCGGCTCGATTGGTGAAGAAGCTTTTGCCATTACGGCAACGAGTGATGGGGGTGTCGTGGCGGTTGGGTATACGTTTTCCAACAATGGCGATGTGACAGACCATAAAGGATCAACGATTACCAGTGATTTTTGGGTAGTCAAACTCAATAGCACCGGGGGATTGGTCTGGCAAAAATCCTTCGGCGGTTCGGGAGAAGAATATGCCCGGTCCATTACAAAGACGGCAGACGGCGGTTTTTTGGTGGCTGGCCGAACCGAATCCAACGATTATGATGTAAGTGGCAACCACGGCTCATTTGACTTCTGGGTGATTAAAATTACCAGTACCGGGAATCTGGTCTGGCAAAAGACGTTGGGCGGTTCTGCTTTTGACGAAGTCTATGGCATTGTGGCCCTGGCCGATGGGGGATGTGTCGTAGCGGGTCATACCTCATCGAATAATGGCGATGTGATTGGTTACCACGGGAATCAGGATACCTGGGTGGCGAGATTGGCGGGTGACGGAACGCTGGCCTGGCAAAAACCGCTGGGCGGGTCAGGCAGTGACGGATGCCGTGCCCTGGCATTAACTGCTGATCACGGTTATTTGCTGGCCGGTTCAACTAATTCTACCAATGGCGACGTGGTGAATAATCGGGGAAATCAGGACGCCTGGGTGGTCAAACTGCTGCCTCCTCCTCTGGCGATGCTTGCTCCGGTTTTCGACTGCCAAACCGGTGACATCAGGTTCCAGACCAGCGGGGGCGATGGCACACCCATCGAATACTTCGCTGCCGGCGTAACCGTCTGGACGACCAACCCTAGTCAAAAGGTGGAGTCCGGCGTGCTTCTGGATCCCAACACGACGAGCCTCACCTTACTGGCTCGTCAGAGTGGTCAGGTGGTTTCCTATCCGTTCAATTTCCGACCCTTGTGCTCGCCACCCCTTTCCCGAACGGCTTATGTTGGTCAGCGAATTGCTGAAACCGAAGGCTGGGGACTTCTGGAGAAAAGCAATGAGGTTTCTATAACGGCGAGCGGTCTGCCACCAGGGGTTCGGCTTGAGCTGGCCCAGATTGAATTACCGGGTATTGGCGGTATTTACTGGGTATTGGATGGTACGCCGACCACCGCTGTCGGCTCGCCTTTCAGAACCGTGCTGACCCGGCACTACAACGATGGCCGGACCACCTTAACGACACTATTGATAACAGTTATCGAACGTCCACAGACGCCTTTGCGGCTATTAGCCCCGCTTTTCAACTGCCAGACGCGCGCTATTACTTTTGTTACCAGTGGGGGAGACGGTTCTCCCATTGAGTATTCGGCAGCGGGCGTTACCCCCTGGACCACCAATCCCAACCAATTCGTTGAAGCAGGTGTGGTGATGGACCCCAACTCGGAACCTTTACTCATACAGGCGCGACAACGGGGCAATTCGGTTAGCTATGTATTTGATCTTCACGCCTTCTGTCATGGCGAAGGCACGGGTTTAAAGCTGTTGACTCCGCTTTTCGACTGTAAAACGGGAGGAATTACATTTCGGACCAGCGGAGGAGATGGCACACCCATCGAATACTTCGCTGCTGGGGTAACCGTCTGGACGAGTAACCCAAATCAGAAAGTAGAACCCGGCGTATTACTCGATCCCAATACCACGACCCTTACGTTACAAGCTCGCCAGAGTGGCCAAACCGTATCGTATACGTTTCCGTTCCGGTCGATTTGTACAGCCCCAATTGCCGTAACGGCTTATGTGGGTCAGCCTATTTGGCAGGCAACGAGTGATGGAACCGGTTATTGGGGTGTCTACGACCCTTCAGGTACCGTAAGCGTTTCGATCGCAGGATTTCCTCCCGGCGTATATCTGGAGTTGGCTCAGGTGGAATTGCCGGGTAATGGTGGTATTTATTGGGTGCTTGGGGGAGGGCCTTCTTCGACAGCCGGTTCACCCTTTCGGGCCACCATCACGCGGAGGTATCAGGATGGGCAAGTAACCCTGACTACTGTGCTAATCACCGTGCTGGAAAAGCCTCTGACGATTCAGTCTCCTTTGTACACCTGTGTAACCGGAGAGTTGACTATTAAGTACAGCGGAGGCAGTGGCACACCGGTGGAGTATATGGTGCCGGGTTTGCAACTCTGGCAAAGTAGCCCATCCTTCACCGTGCCTGAATGGATCCGCAATGACCAAAATGCGCAGCCTTTGCAACTCATGGTTCGTCAGAATGGGAAGACGGCCAGCCTGGCTTTTAATTTCAGATCCTACTGCACAAGCGCAGCCCGAACCGGTCTGCCCAATCCGGAAGGCACTCCGAACCTACAGGTCAATCTGCTGGGTAACCCGGTCAGACAGAATATTGTTGCCGTAGTCACCGGTGCTGAAGGGCAATCGCTACAGATAAAGATAACGGATGTCAACGGGCGGGAAATGGTCCGTCAGCAGATTGAGAAGGCTCAGGCTACCGAGAAACTGACTCTGCCCGTTGCAGGGAACCATACCCGCTTGTTAATGCTGGAGGTTGCCACCCCTTTTCAACGTCGGCTGGTGCGGGTGTTGGTGCAGTAATGAAAACTGCCCGGATTTGAACGCCAATCAAAAAGAACGGGATGAATTTCTTGGATAGGAAATTCATCCCGTTCTTTTTGATTGGCGACCACCTGCTCGTTTCTTGTTTCGAATCAGGTAAAAGCTTGATATGGCACGGGGTTGCCTGATAGCCGTTTACGGAATGTCGTATGGACAAATCGCATGAATTCAATTTGGCGTATACTCCAGCAAATGATAATCCTGATTGATAAAATAGGCTTTTTCGTTTAGACTGGTGCCCACGAAGAACCGGTTTCCAAGGGCATTGTAGGTGTGCCACTGGCTGGTGCCGGGCGTAAAACTGATCAGTTGGCCAGCACTGGTGATGATATATCCCGTGTTTTTAAGCGCAAAAGCCTGATGCGCTCTGGTCAGAGTGGGTAATCCGGCTAAGGTTCGCCAGGCGTTGCTGGGATCTACATGTCGGTAAAACAACTACCTAAAAAGAGCATCAGGGTGAGTAGGCTGAGTAAAGATAAATAACGCATCATAGTCTTGTGTCTTTATTTGAAGTTAAAACCGTCTTTTGGTGCAATAGATGGAGGGGTAGGGTCATGGCTAAAGTTGTGATAGGGACTTCCATAAGCTGACCATTTACGTGCTTTAAGAATACTGATCGAAATGGCTTGTTGCTTGTCCATCCCCTTTTGATGGATCAGGTCGTTTGCTATTTCGATTGCCATGGCGCGTGTACTCGGATTAAGGGATCTCATGGCAGCCGGAAAACGAATACTGTTCCAGGTCATAATCGTATTGTTTACGGGTTTATTGAATTTGAAAAGCGTGGCGTAAAACTAAAGATCTTCTGGGCCGACTTCCGTGACGGGAATCAAGTAATAGATTGATTGATTTCAATTTATAGCAAAAAAAGAGAAGAGAACGACACGGATTACTAACCAAATTCATAAACCGCTCGTCAGAATCGGGTTTACCTTGCAAGGATCGGTAGCATCAAAGTTAAAGTACGAAAGAGGGCCTCTTATGTTCTTATATTTACAAGGTCGGTTAACTGATAGAAATCAGTTTCTAGTTGGATGAATATCAGGAGCTTGTCAAACCATAATTTTTACTTTTGATCGGTTTTCGCCCGCTTCCTGGAGTTCAGGTCCAAACTAATAAACCCTATTCGTTATGAAGATGAAGCGCGTACCCCGGTCATTAGTCTACATTTCTTTTGTCATATTTTCAGCCCTGCCCTGGTCCTGCCTGGAAGATCACCGTCCTCAAACGGATAATGAACTCCGCCTTATTAATTGCCGCTCGGGCTGGAGACCGGTTGGCGTATTTTCCCAGGGTAGTCGGATAGGGGATGCCGCAGCGGGTTGTTACCGGATGATTTTTCTTAAAGATGGCAAACTAATCTTTAACCGGGAGCAATGTACCGGTCAGGATACTACGGCTGTTGTATCGGGGTGGTCTGTTACATCGACAAATCTTTCTCTGCCATACCGACCGGGCAACCTTTATGGGCCACCAAATGGTGGTTTATTAGAAGAATTGACTCTTACTTCTTTGAAATTTAGTTACAGGGGTGATCCCAATAAAATTACTGAAATCTGGGCTTGTCCATAATGGCCAATTAGGTGGCTAATTTTCAATTTCCGCATGCCGTCCCGGATTGTTCTTCGAAAAATTAAACGTATGCTACAAACTTTCGGGTCAAAACATGTGATGTCAATTTGGATACCGGTAGTTATACAGTCAATGCCTGGAGCACTAGATAAATTTGGTTCCGTCACTGATCAGATCATCAAGCTCTGGACATTTCCATATACCCTTCTGATTGATTCTGAATACTAGCGATCGGGCAACACATGGTCGATACGATCGTCCGATACACTTTTTGATAATAGGATTATCCTGAGGGTGTTTATAGAACGATTCGACTATACGAAATTCTTTTCGGCAAAAAAGGGGGCATGAGATTTACTATAGTAGGAGAACCATCCTTTTTGAACAACATCTGACGTCAAAGTTGGAGCAAAGGACAGACCTGACAGGTTGGTTCTTTGAGTATATACCTGTTTCGGGCATTTCAAAAATGGTCCTGCGATAAAAAGCCCCTCAGACATCTTTGTGCCTGAAAGAGCGCTCTTAGCTACGAAAACTTACCATTTTATAGCTTTAAGGGCAATAACCAACCGCTTTCTGATTATGCGGTCAAAGGAGTATTGAATTTAAGTTATCCATGTATATTTGAATTTATTTTTACAATATACATGAATAAAACAATTGCCCGTCTGATTCAAAACCCGATGCAGGAGGCTATTCTGCATTTTCCGGTGGTGGGTTTGGTCGGTCCCCGGCAGGTCGGGAAAACAACACTGGCCCGCTTTTTAACGGAGAATGCTGGCAAACCGACCCTGTACATCGATCTGGAACGGCCGGAAGATCAGGACCGATTGGGCGACCGTCCCGGCTGGCTTCTGGAACAATACGCTACCCATACCGTCATCCTGGACGAAATTCAACGGATGCCCGAGTTGTTTCCGCAGTTGCGTTCGCTGGTCGACCAGGACCGCCAGCCGGGACGCTTTATCCTACTGGGGTCGGCTTCGCCGGATTTACTGGCCCGGAGTGGCGAAACCCTGGCGGGACGGATCACTTTTATGGAGTTGACTCCGCTGGTTCGAACCGAAGTAAGCACCACGCCGTATCTGACCCATTGGTTCCGGGGCGGTTTTCCAGAACCTTTTCTCATCGACTCGGACCGCATTCGAACTCAATGGTACCGTTCCTTTATCCAGAGTTATGTTGAGCGGGATTTGCCCCTGCTGGGGAGACTGGGACACTCGGTAACGGCCACTTTGCTGAGTCGATTACTACGGATGCTGACCACGGTTCAGGGATCGTTACTGAATTATTCGATGCTGGCGGCTTCGCTTGGTGTGAGTGTGACCACGATCCGCAACTACATCGATGTGCTGGAACAAGCCTTTCTGGTTCGGCGGCTCGAACCTTACTTTGTCAATCTGGGGAAACGGCTGACGAAAAGCCCGAAGTTTTACATCCGGGATAGTGGCTTATTACACCACCTCCTCAATCTGTCGTCGACCGACGCGCTGTTATTGCATGCTCAGGCGGGAGCCTCCTGGGAGGGATATGTTATCGAGCAAGTCATTAACCAGCTCGATGGTTCCATTCAGCCGTATTTTTACCGTACGCAGCAAGGTGCTGAACTGGATCTGGTTTTAGTACGGGGCAACGATCCGGTGGTAGCCCTGGAAGTAAAACTGTCGAATTCCCCGACTCTAAAGCGGGGTACATCGGTGGCTCAGGATGATTTGGGACAATTGCCCATCCTGGTGGTAACGCCCTCAGCGGGGAGCTATCCATTTCGGCCGGGTGTGCAGGTGGTGGACATCGATTCGATCTGGGATCGGTTGAGGGAATTCAATGTACTGGCTCACTAGTGCCATTGTACTGGGCTGGAAAATAAGATGTGTCCGAAAAAGGTACTAAGAAAGGCAATTGGATTGGTTCCAGATACCATCTAAAACCCATGAATGACAAGACTTCCAAATAAAGTGAGTATCAAATAAAAAAGCCACTCACAAGTTTCACCTTGTAAGTGGCTGATTATTAATGTGCACTCGTAGGGATTCGAACCCCAAACCTCCTGATCCGTAGTCAGGTGCTCTATCCAATTGAGCTACGAATGCTTTTCCCGTGTTGGGACTGCAAAAGTAAGACAAAAAAGATAAGATTCAAAAAGACAGCCGGAAATTTATTGCCTACTTCCCCGTAAAAACCGCCTTCCGCTTTTGCAAAAAGGCCAGAATACCCTCGGCCGCATCCTGCGACTGACCCAGTTGGTTCTGATACTGAGCTTCTTGCTCCAGTTGCGTCTCCAGATCGGTGTAAACAGATTGATTCAATGCTAATTTCATCAAACCGATGGCCTGCGTGGGAGCCGTCGCGTAATATCCGGCGGTTTCGGCCACCACCACATCCAGTTCCGTCGCCGGAACCGAGCGCGTCACCAGTCCGAGTAGCTCGGCTTCCGGGCCGTAAACCCGCCGTCCCGTGCTGCACAACTCAAACGCTTTTTGGGACCCCAGCAGGCGCGGCAGAAAGAATGTAGAGCCGGCGTCGGGCATCAGACCGATGCCGACAAACAGCAGCGATACATACGATTCATTCGTCGCAATGACCACATCACAAGCCAGCGCCAGCGAGCAACCCGCTCCGGCGGCCACGCCGTTGAGTCGGCAAATCACCGGTTTGGGAAGGTTTCGAATGGCCCGAACCATCGGGTGATAGGTTGCGCGCAGGAGATCGCCCATCGAAAAACCGCCTTCGTTTTGGAACTGACCAGCCGCTTCCTTCAAATCCGCCCCGGAACAGAACGCTTTGTCGCCCGCGCCGGTCAGCACCACCACGCGCACGGCCTCGTCGGCTCCGGCGGCTTCCACCGCACGCGTGATTTCCTGAATCAGCGCCGGGTTGAGCGCGTTGTGAACCTGCGGTCGGTTGAGGGTGATCCGGCCGATACCGTCCGAAACGGAGAAAAGAAGGTGTTCGTACATGTTTTTATTAGGTTTACGGCTATCAAACCAGCCACAGCACCGTCGCCAGGCTCACGACCAGCCCCAGGCCCATCCCGGCGGCAATTTGCGGGGGCGTGTGGGCATTCAGGTGCAGACGGGCACTGGCCAGCAGTCCCGCCAGAATGATGAGGGCCAGCAGGGGATAGAGCAACGTGAGTTCGCCGGATTTGATGGCAATACCGAGCAAAGCCCCCACCATGCCGCTGATGCCGACGCTGTGGGCGCTGATTTTCCAGAACAGACTGATCAGGCCGACGAGCGTTACCGACACCGTGATGCTCCCCAGCACGATGCCGATTTCGGGCGCCATGTCCGAGAGTTGGGGCAGCCGGAAGGCAAACAGCAGCGTTGCGGAGGTGTAGAGCAGCGCCGTCATGAAATACGGTAACCGGCGGTCCTGCAACTCGTTCATGTGCAGGCTGCGGACGTAGCCCGTGCGGTAGAGAAAATAAATCAGGAAAGCCGGAACAAAAAAGGTGCTGATGGCGATCAACAGCAACAGGCTCAGTTTGAATGGGGTGCCGAACGTGCTGACACCCAGCGCACCAGGTGCTATAAACAGCAGGATGCTGAACAGAATCGTGGGCATCAGCAGCGGATGAAAAACCGCCGATAAAGCCCGGGCAAGCGTCGTATTCAACGTTTCAATATTCGGTTTTCGGTCTTCGGCCAACCGTTGCTCGTCAATCATTTCGCAAAATTAACAAAGCCTGGCGATTTGAGCGCATCGACTTCGTAAAACCCAAAAACTGAAAATCCTCACAATTGTTTCCGCAGCCGGGCCACCGGGATATTCAACTGCTCGCGGTATTTGGCAACGGTTCGCCGGGCAATGTTGTAACCGCGTTCATTCAACATTTTTTCGAGTTTATCGTCCGAAAGCGGATTGCCTTTGGGCTCGTGGTCGATAAATTCCTTCAGAATGTTTTTCACTTCGCGGCTGCTGACGTCCTCGCCCGAATCGGTCGCGATGCCTTCCGAGAAGAAGTATTTGAGCGGATAAATGCCAAATTCCGTTTGAACGGCCTTGCTGTTGGCCACCCGCGAAACCGTCGAAACATCCATGTCGATGAGGTTGGCGATGTCCTTCAAAATCATCGGGCGGAGCTTGGTTTCGTCACCTTCCAGGAAAAAATCGTACTGAAATTTCACGATGGCGTTCATCGTTTTCAGCAGTGTGGCCTGGCGTTGTTTGATGGCGTCGATAAACCACTTGGCCGCGTCGAGCTTCTGCTTGACAAACGACACGGTTTCTTTCAGCGAACGGTTATTTTTGTCACTTTTCTCGTACGTATCCAGCATTTCGGCAAACGACCGGCTGATGCGGAGTTCGGGGGCATTCCGGGAATTGAGCGTCAGCTCGATTTTGCCGGCGTTGTTGGAGAGAATAAAATCCGGAATCAGATACTGCACCGCGCCGTCTTCGCCCTCGACCGAACCCGGTTTCGGGTTCAGTTTGGTAATGATCTGAATGACTTTTTTTAGCTGCTCTTCGCTGATGTTCAGTCGTTTCTGGATCTTGTCGTAGTGCTTCTTGGAAAACTCTTCGAACAGGTCCTCGATGATCCGGATGGCCAGCGGAACGGCCGGGTCACCGGCGTCTTTCCGGTGTAGTTGCAGCAGCAGACATTCCTGGAGCGAGCGGGCGGCAATGCCCGGCGGGTCGAAGGTCTGAATCCGTTTCAAAACCGTCTCCAGTTCGTCCGTGTCCGTAAAGATGCTGTGCGAAAACGCCAGGTCGTTCACAATGGCCTGCATCGACCGCCGGATGTAGCCGTCGTTTTCGATGCTGCCAATGAGTTGCATGCCAATGATTTCCTGTCGTTCGTCGAGGTTCAGGTATCCAAACTGCTGCATGAGGGTGTCGGTGAGCGTCGAGCGGTTTGCCACCGGCATTTCGCGGTCTTCTTCGGTATAATTCCCGTCTCCCTGCATTTTGTACCCGTTGTAGTCATCTTCGTTCAGATAACTCCCCAGATCAACATCATCGTTGCGCTCTTTGTAATCGTCGTCATAGTCATCCGAAAACGGGTCGTCGTTGTTGGTTTCTTCGAATTCGGTATCGGGTCCTTCTTCCAGTGCCGGGTTGATTTCCAGTTCTTCTTCAACGCGGGTTTCCAGTTCGGCAGTCGGAATCTGCAACAGTTTTATAAACTGAATCTGTTGAGGAGACAGCTTTTGCTGAAGAGATTGGGTAAGGCTGAGTCTTTGCATAATCACATACTATATTCGGAGACCACAAATTCCTGACTCGGGTACTCGTGGTCGCGCCTATCAAATTCCAGACCAATTTTAAAAAAAAATGTTTTGCGTCCTACTTAATTTTGTGTCAATCAGATAGTGTCTCTGATAATCAAATGGTTATGTGTGAATATTTCTAGTAAGCGGATTTTTCATTCTTGAAGCAACCGCTTCATATTTCACCGAATGGCGTAACTTTACCCCGTCTTTCACTTATTACTTTTCAGAATGAGTCTTCTACCTGTCAAACAATTACTCGCGTCGGAAACGACCGGCCACACCATCACCGTCAAGGGCTGGGTTCGAACCAAGCGGGAAAGTAAAAATGCCATTTTCATTGCCATCAACGACGGTTCGACCATCCACAACCTCCAGGCAGTTGCCGAACCGGGGCAGTTCAATGAAGAAACCATCCGGCTGGTCACCACGGGCGCGTGTGTCGCCATCACCGGAACGCTGGTGGAGTCGATGGGGTCGGGGCAGAAAGTGGAAGTAAAAGCAACCGATATTCACATCTACGGGCCCGCCGATCCGGACAAATTTCCGCTGCAACCCAAGAAACACTCGATGGAGTTTCTGCGCGAAATTGCCCACCTGCGCCCCCGAACCAATACCTTTGCCGCCGTGCTCCGCATCCGGCACGCGCTGGCGTTTGCCGTTCACCAGTATTTCAACGACAACGGTTTTTTCTATCTTCATACGCCCATCATTACGGCTTCGGATGCTGAAGGGGCGGGGGAGATGTTTCGTGTCACGACGCTGGACCTGGACAAGCTGCCGCGCACGGACGAAGGTGCCATCGACTACAAACAGGATTTTTTCGGGCGCGAAACCAACCTGACGGTTTCGGGGCAACTCGAAGGCGAACTGGGTGCGCTGGCGCTGTCGAAAATCTATACGTTTGGCCCGACCTTCCGCGCCGAAAATTCCAACACCACGCGCCACCTGGCTGAGTTCTGGATGATTGAGCCGGAAATGGCGTTCTACGAACTGGAAGACAACATGAACCTGGCCGAGGATTTTGTGAAATCCGTCATCGGCTACGCGCTGGAACATTGCGCCGACGATCTGGCTTTTCTGCAAAACCGCCTGATCGACGAGGAAAAAGCCAAACCGCAGGCCGAACGCAGCCCCATGCCGCTGCTCGAAAAGCTCGATTTTGTGGTGAAAAACGACTTTCAGCGATTGACCTACACCGAAGCAATCGACATCCTGTTGCAGTCAAAACCGCATAAGGAGAAGAAATTTCAGTATCCCGTCGGCTGGGGCATCGATTTGCAATCCGAACACGAGCGGTTTCTGGTCGAGAAGCATTTCAAAAAACCGGTGATCCTGACCAACTACCCCCGCGAAATCAAGTCGTTCTACATGAAGCAGGACGACGAGTCGTCGGCGGCTCCGGGGCCAACCGTTCGGGCCATGGACGTGTTGTTTCCCGGTATCGGCGAAATCATCGGCGGTTCGCAGCGCGAAGACGATTATGAAAAACTGCTGGCGCGGGTTCAGGAGGTCGGCATCGATCCGGCCACGATCTGGTGGTTTCTCGAAACCCGTCAGTTCGGTTCTGCTCCGCACTCCGGTTTTGGCCTGGGCTTCGAGCGGCTGGTGTTGTTCGTGACCGGGATGAGCAACATTCGCGACGTCATTCCGTTCCCCAGAACACCCAAGAGCGCCGAATTTTAAGCAGAAATGCCTGAATATCAGAAGGAGAGAGAAGCCGGTTTTTGGGCTTCTCTCTTTTTTTGGGCTTATTTTACCGTTTTTGCTTCCATTGTCCCGTTCCTGCTGCTGGTAAGTGTCACGCTTCTTGACAAATTGTTTCCTTTTTATTACTTTTAGTAAATCCAGTGCAACATTTTTTCAAATCCGTTCGTACTTGCTGACGAACCGGAATCTACCGATGCCCTTAACCTATGGGTATGTCTTAAATACTTTGACGGGATTTCCAGTAAGAGACTTTTGGTGTCTTTTATACTGAAAAACTGCGTCCAATTCTACTTTCCTAAGCCCCTTTTTTACCTGATTAATTCATGACGATTACTGCATATAGCGGTTATTTATACCCATATGTTGTATCGTTATGAGGTTACCGTGCGCTCGTTAAAATTGATAAAAGTAGAAATAATGCAAAAAATAAATGCTTTTATTCATTTATTAATTTGAACATACGAGCATAAATTTCCATTCCTTATCGTGCTGTTTTCGTTTGGTTAATTCTCGAAAAAATTATCTTTATTCGGGAAAATGGGAGATATATGCCTATTGAATTTTATTTTGTGTTTTGTCAAAATTGCAAAATTTAATAGTTGTTACTGGCTCGTATTTATACACATTTTGCACAGACTTGTATAAAATTGACGAGTTTGATTTGGAAACCGTGTCTTCCTTGTTTTAATGTTTTTTTAATTTTTACATTTAACGGCGTTTGTTTTTAACAGTCGCTTAATCTTAACCATAACTAATGATGAAAAAACATTTATTGTTAAGCCTGTTAATGGCTTGTACGACCTGGGTATGCGCCCAGGCTCAGGATCGAAAGATCAGCGGGGTCGTCAGGTCGGATGAAGACGGGACGCCACTCCCCGGCGTTTCGGTTGTCAGCAAGGGAACCACCATCGGCGGCAACACCGACGCCAATGGAACCTACTCCCTGAGTGTCTCGGGCAGCAATCCGATTTTGGTCTTCAGTTTTGTGGGCATGATCACCCAGGAAGTGCCGGTCGGAAACCGCTCGACGGTCGATGTAGTCCTGGTGTCGGATGCCCGGCAGTTGCAGGAAATCGTTGTAACGGCCCAGGGCATTGTCCGGGAGAAAAAAGCGCTGGGATACGCTGTGACTACGGTAGAAAGCAAACAGATTTCCGACCGTCCCCAAGCCGACGTCGGGCGGGTGTTGCAGGGCAAAATACCAGGCGTCAACATTACCGCCACCTCGGGCGTGTCCGGAACCGGCACCAACATCACGATCCGGGGCTATTCGTCCATCACGGGTTCCACCCAGCCGCTGTTTGTGGTCGACGGGATTCCGTTCAACTCCAGCACCAACTCCCGGGGCGGTTTTACGGGGGGCGGTCAGTCGGCTTCCAGCCGGTTTCTGGACCTGGACCCGAACAACATCGAAAACATCAGCGTATTGAAAGGGCTGGCGGCCACCGTCACCTACGGCGATCAGGGGCGCAACGGGGTGATTCTGGTAACGACCAAAAACGGCAGCCGAAAGGCGCGGGAGACCCAGGTAAGCCTGACGCAGTCGTTCTTTACCAACACCGCTCATCTTCCTGATTACCAGAATAGTTACGTCGGCGGTTTTCAGCAGAACCTGGGCTACTTCTTCAGCAACTGGGGACCCACCCTGGCCGAAGCCGCCATCTATCCGTCGCAGAACACCAACACGGCTCTGACCCAGCACCCCTACGCTTTTCTGAGTGTGGCCGCCACTCGGGCGGCTCTGGCTCCGTATGTCGCGTCGGTGAGTCCGTATGCGATGCAGGTATATCCGAACAACGTGAAGGACTTTTTCCGCACCGGCAAAATATCCAATACGTCGCTGAACGTGTCGGGCGGGGGCGAAAAAGTGAGCTTCAACCTCTCGGCCGGTTACAACAAGGAAGAAGGCTACATTCCGGAAAACGGGCTGACCAAGCTGAACCTGGGCCTGGGCCTGAATGCGCAGTTGAGCAAAAAAGTGAACATCATTTCGTCGTTCAACTTTGCCCGCACCGATCAGTATTCGCCCCCCCTGAATGCCGGAACCGGAAACAACTCCCTGGGTGGATTTCCGTCCGTGCTGGCCAACGTGATGTATACCCCGCGTCAGGTGGATTTGATGGGCTGGCCTTATGAGAATCCGGTCGATGCCAGTTCGGTGTATTTCCGGAGTGGAAATGACATTCCCAACCCCCGTTGGATTTTGAAAAATTACAAGACAACCGGCGTTGTGAACCGGCTTTTTGCTACCACCTCTATTAACTATGATATTGCGAAAGACCTGATTCTTGTCTACAAAGTCGGGTTGGATACCTACACTGAAAAACAGGAATATAAGTTCAACAAGGGGGGCGTTGATTTTGTCAACGGATTCTATAACACCTATGATATCCAGAACACCATCTGGGATAACAGCGTGATCTTGTCCTACAACAAATCGATCAACGATGGAGTCGTTTTGTCGGGACGGATTGGTGGTAACATGCGGAATGACGTGACGACCGGCCTTTTCGTGACGAGCCAGAATCAGTTGGCCCGGAATCTATTCCGCCACAACAACTTCATCGACAACGTAGCCGCGGATGGCATGACCGAACAAACCCGGATCGGGATCTTTGGTGAGATAACCGCCGATATCAAGGACTTTTTGTTTCTGAACCTGGCTGGCCGGAACGACTGGACATCGACCGTAGAAACACCGAACCGCCGGATTTTTTATCCCTCCGCCAGCGTTTCGTTCGTACCGACTTCGGCCTTTAAAGGCTTGCAATCCAGCAGCCTGATCAACTTCCTGAAAGTTCGGGCGGGGGTTGGAACTTCCGCCGGTTTTCCCAATCCATACAGCACCCGCAACGTGCTGAACCAGAACGCCAGAGCGTGGCTGACCTCGTCCGGGGCAACGGTACAAACCCACTCGGTCGACAACGGACTTGGCAATGCCAACCTGAAACCCGAGTTGCACACCGAAGTGGAGCTGGGCATCGAAGGGCGGTTATTCAACAACGCCCTCACTTTTGATGTGACAGCATATCAGCGCAACACCCGGAATCTGATTACCAGTACACCCCTGGACGCATCGACCGGCTATACCGCCACGACGATCAACATCGGGAAAATCCGGAACGAAGGCATCGAAATCAGCCTGTCGGCCACGCCTGTCAAAGTGGGCGATTTCTCCTGGGGCGTAACGGGCGTCTTCTCACGCAACCGGCCTAAAGTGCTTGATCTGGGCGGTACATTACAGGAAGTTCAGGTGGCCGGTTTTGGCGGAACGCTGGGGAATTATGCGGTTGTGGGTCAGCCTTTTAACGTTATCAAAGGCATCGGTTTTCGTCGGAACGACCAGGGGCAGTACCTGATCGATGCCGGTGGGTATTTGCTGGCGACCACCTCGCCGATTGTCCTGGGCGATCCCAACCCGGCGTTTACGAGCAGCCTCATCAACGAATTTAGTTTTAAAGGCTTATCGCTCAACGTGATGATGTCGTACCGGCACGGCGGAGCCATGTATGCCTCCACGGCGGGTGCGTTGCTGGGTCGGGGCATGACCACCGACATCGGACTGGAAACCGGGTTCGACCGGGCGCAAACGCTCGTGATTCCCGGCGTCAAACTGGCCGACGGAACCCCGAACGACATTCAGATCACGGCTTCGGATTTCTACTTCAACAACTACTATTTCTTCGGGGATGAAGGCCGGATTTACGACGGTTCTACCGTCCGTTTGCAGGAAGTATCCTTGTCCTACCAGTTACCAAAGAAACTGCTGGGCAAGACGTTTTTCAAAGGGATCTCCGTTTCCTTGACGGGGAATAACCTGTGGTACAGAGCAATACATATTCCGAAGGGGCTCAACTTCGACACCGACAACCTGGGGTTGGGCGTTGGCAACGGCATGGGCTTCGAGTTTCTGACGGGGCCGAGTTCCAAACGGCTTGGCGGAACGTTGCGACTGACTTTCTAAACAGAAAACCGGCTACAGACGCTGAATGACGCACGTTGAGTGCTTCATCATTCATTCAAAAAATAAATCAATCAACCGATGATCAAGAAAATAAGCACAACCTTGTTGGTTTTGTGTCTGGTCGTACTGAATTCCTGCAAACTGGATTTATTGGATAATCCGAATGCGGTAACGACCAGTAATACCGACATCAACTACCTGCTCAATCAAATCGAGCTGAGTTACGCCGGTCACTTTAATTCGCTGAGTGATCCGGGCATGCGACTGACCCGGATGCTCAACCAGGGGTCGGCCATTTATGACAATGCGGTTTCACCGGGCAACTTCGACGGTGCCTGGACCACGGCGTACGCGGCCATTCTGACGGACGTGAAAACCATTATTCCCCTGGCCGAAAAGGCGGAATTGTTCGTTCATGCCGGCATTGCCCGGACGTTGCGGGCCTCCGTTCTGATCAATCTGGTGGATGCCTTTGGGGATGTCCCGTACACGGAAGCGATCGACCCGACCAACTTCAACCCGGGTGTCGATGCGGGCGCTACCATCTACAAATCGGCATTGGCGGAACTGGACGAAGCCATCAAGAACTTTGCCGCTACCTCCAAAGCCGGAGCTACCAACGACTTGTTGTATGCCGGGAATGCCGATAGCTGGACGCGGTTTGCCAACACGCTGAAATTGAAAGTCTACCTCAATATGCGGTTGACCGACGCTGCGGGTTCAACCACGGCCATCAATTCGCTGATTGCCGGGGGAAAATTGATTTCGACGGCGACGCAGAATTTTGCGTTCAAATTCGGGTCCAACCTGACCAATCCGGATACCCGCCATCCCCGCTACGGAGGGCAATATTCATCGACCGGGGGCGGTGATTATCAGTCGAATTCGTATATGGGAACCCTGTATTCATCCAAAGGTTTTCCGGACCCGCGCATACGGTATTACTTCTACCGCCAGACGATCAAAAATCCGACGGATGTCAATGCCTTGCGGTGTGTGAACAACTCAAAACCGGCGCACTATTCGGATTCGGATGTGTTCTGTCTGCCCTCGACAGTTGGCTATTGGGGTCGCGATCACCTGAGCAACGAAGGGATTCCACCCGATGGGTTGTTGCGGACAGCCTGGGGCGTTTATCCGGCGGGTGGTTCCTTCGACAACGACGCGGGTGTCCCGGTTTCGCTGGGTGCCGGTGGGGGTGGAGCGGGCATTCATCCCATCATGATGCGGTCTTTTGTGGATTTCATGCTGGCCGAGTCGGCCCTGACGTTAGGCACAACCGGCGTGGCGAAAGACCTGCTGAAATCGGCGATTGAAAAATCGATGGCGGATGTGCGAACCCTGGCGCTGGGCACCAACGAAGCCGGCAAAATCGCGACCTTCGAAGCGGCAAGCGGCACGGTCTGGGCCACCGAAGTGACGAAGTATGTCACCAAAGTCCTGGCCGACTACGATGCCGCCACGACTAATTCCCAGAAACTGAACGTGATCGGAACGGAATACTGGCTGGCTTTGCACGGAAACGGCATCGAAAGCTACAACCTGTATCGCCGGACGGGCAAACCGTCCAACCAGCAACCGGCGCTCGACCCCAGTCCGGGCGGTTTTCCCCGCTCATACTACTATCCGGCTTCCTACATCACCCGGAATGCCAAAGCGGTGCAGAAAGCCAACGTGACCACTTCCGTTTTTTGGGATAATAACCCGGCCGGAATGCTAAAATAGCCCCGTTACCAGTACAAAAGAGCGTTGATTATTCATTCAAAAACATACTTATAGATGAAAAAATATATGGTCTTTCTGTTTTTAGGGTTGTTCGCAATGGCCTGTGAAACAGACGTAATTGATCGGATCGATGAACCCAGCATGGAACAGGGCGGGTATGTCCGAACGGTGACGCCCTATCCCGTTACCAACGCGACCTTTAGTGCCAGTAAAGCCAATATGAGCGGTACGAAAATGGAAATTTTGGCCGAGGCTGTCACTCCGAATCAGGGTGCGTTGTTTGCTTCCTACGATTTGTCCATTGCCTTTGTGGACGCGACGCCGGCCAACGGAACCAAAACCACGACGGCGGTCGTCCTGAAGTCCATTGCTGCTTCGGCGTTTGCGAAAGATGCCACCACGGGGTATCCGCGAGCCACCATTTCCGTAACGGGAGCTGAGGCATTGGCCGCTACAAAACTGGCACTGACGGACATCTCAGCCGGTGATCGGTTTGACATTACGGCCGTGATGAAATTGACGAATGGGAAATCGTATACGGCCAGCAATACCGGTGTCAACATTACCGGCGGAGCTTTTTACAGTTCACCCTTTGCCTATCGTTTGAATGTGGTGAATTAACGGTTTTATGATTTTTAAAAGGGCGAATCTTCCTGAGATGATTCGCCCTTTTATTTTTATATCTATATTCGTATAAAACAGGATTCTATGAATACGTATCTATGTAAATAAAATAAAGCTTAAACCCAGAAAGTTTAAGCTTTAAAAATATCATTAACCTAAAAAAATATAGTGAATATAATGAAATATAGTTATTAAAAATGAATACATAAAGTATATAATAACTAGTAGATGTTTTTTATAAAATATGGTTGAAATTGTTATATAAATAGCAGGATAAACTAATTTAATTCTTTCCATTTTTGTAGATATTTTTTTCTTCGTTAATCGTCTTTGCATTATTCGTTTCTCGAAAGCTAGATCAGGAATAGGCGAAAGGGCGGTGAAAAATCGGCCATTGAAGTAGTAAATTCTGAGAACCAGCGGCTTTAGTCAGGTGTGAATACCCGTATGGATTGCCAATGAAGTGCTGTTTTTTCAATGAATTTCCCGGGCCGATTCTGAGTGTTCTGCTTTTTGTTATGGTCTCCTGTGGCCGTAATCAGGACGCGGAGCAGAAGCGGGAAAAGAAAATCTCGGAATCCATCGCCGTTTTGGGGGCTTTGCCGAAGTCGGTTACCGATCCGCCGGACAACCCGACGAATGCGAAAAAAGTCGAGCTGGGGCGGTTTCTGTTTTATGATCCGGTTTTGTCCGGCAACCGGGATGTCGCCTGTGCCACCTGCCACCAGCCGGAATTTAATTACGCCGAATTTCTGGAAACCTCCATTGGTGTCAACGGAACCGGCAGCGACAGCAAGCGGCAGTTCCGGCTTCCGAACACCATTCCGTTCGTCAAACGAAACTCCCAATCTGTTCTCAACACGGCCTTTAACGGAATCCAGAACCAAGTCGACTATGATCCCCGGCTAGCTCCCATGTTCTGGGATTTGCGGGCCAAAAGTCTGGAAGAACAGGCCTTGCTGCCCATCAAAACACTCGAAGAAATGCGCGGACATTCGTTTGCGGAAGAAGCCGTTCTGGACGAAATTATCGCCCGAATCCGCCGAATCCCTGAATACCAGACGCTGTTTTCCGAAGCGTTTTCGGGCGAAGCAAACCCGGTTCACGCCAAAAATATGGCGAAAGCGATTGCCGCCTATGAACGAACGCTGGTGGCCAACAACTCCCGCTTCGATCAGTACATGCGGGGTGACAGTAACGCGCTGTCGCTGAGTGAAAAGGATGGGCTGAATCTGTTTCTGAGAACCGGCTGTGCCAAATGCCACAACGGCCCGATGCTGTCCGACTTTAAGCTGCACACCCTGGGCGTTCCCGACACACAAAACCGGAAAGAATCGGATACCGGTATTAACAACGACTATGCCTTTCGGACGCCAACCCTGCGCAATCTTCGCTATACGGCCCCCTACATGCACAGCGGAAAGTTCGTCACGCTGGAACACGTTCTGCAGTTTTACGAAGATATTTCGGGCGGAAAAATTCTCAACCCGCACGTTTCAGCCAGCCAGATGGACCCACTGGCCACCCAGATGAACGTGAATTTCCGCGACATTTCCGGCATCGTTGAATTCCTGAACACGCTTAATGACGACACCTTCGACAAAACCGTGCTGACGCGTGTCCCCAGCGGCCTGAAAGTCAAAGGCAATATGGATTGAGCGGGTTTACTTCAACGTCTCCTTCAACCACGAAAAAAACTCCCGCTGCCACACCAGCGCATTCTGCGCACTCAGCACCCAGTGGTTTTCGTCGGGCAGATAGAGCAATTTGCTTTTGATGCCCCGCAACTGGGCGGCCTGAAACGCCTGCAAACCCTGCTCGATCGGAACGCGGTAGTCGCGGCCCCCCTGAATGATGAAAATCGGCGTGTCCCAGCGGTCCACGAAGTTGCTCGGCGACTGGCTGTAGGTACGCTGGGCGGCTGCGTTCTTTTTGTCCCAGTACGATCCGCCAAAGTCCCAGTTGACAAAAAATAGCTCTTCGGTAGTGCCATACATGCTCTTGAAATCGAAGACGCCATCGTGCGAAATGAAGGACTTAAACCGCTTGTTGTGAACCCCCGCCAGCGCAAAAACCGAGTAGCCGCCAAAACTCGGACCGACGCAGCCCAGGCGGTTTTTGTCCACATACGGTTCGTTGGAAACGGCATCGATGGCGCTCAGATAATCCCGGATCACCTGCCCACCCCAGTCTTTGCTGACCTGCTCATTCCACTGGGTTCCGTGTCCGGGCATACCCCGGCGGTTCGGTGCCACCACGATGTAACCCTGCGACGCCATTAACTGAAAATTCCAGCGGTAGGAGTACATCTGGGTCAGTGCCGATTGCGGGCCACCCTGGCAGTACAACAGCGTCGGGTATTTTTTGGACGCGTCGAAACCGGGCGGATAAATGACCCACACCAGCATCTTTTTGTTGTCGGTAGTCGTTACAAAACGGCGTTCGGTTTTGCAGATTCCGGTGGTTTTCAGCACGGCATCATTCACGTGGGTGAGCTGCGTCATCGCGCCGTTTGCCAGATCGACCGTGAACAATTCGGTTGGTTGGTTCATGTCGGTGCGGGAAACGACGAGGGTATTGGCCGCTTGCCCGACGATGCCGGTGACGTCGAAATCGCCTTTGGTAAGCTGCGTAATGATCGGCATCATTTTCGTAAGCCCCGGATACGTCACCTTGAACAACTGAATCGTGCCGTCGATGGGTGCCGTGAAGAAAAGCGCAGAACCGTCCAGGCTCCACTTAAACCCCTGAACGTGAAGGTCGTCGCGTTGGCCGGTCAGGTTCATTTTGGTGATGCCGTTCCAGACGATCAAATCCTGTTTGTCAGCTTCGTAGCCGTCGCGTTTCATTTGCAGCCAGGCCAGTTGCCCTTTGGCGTTGTATTCAGGATTGACATCGTAGCCTTTGTTTTCTTCGGTCAGATTCTTGGTCGTTCCCGTCGTGATGTCGTATTCGTACAAATCCGTATTGGTACTAACCGCGTAGGCCGTGCCGGTTTTCTTCTTGGTCACATACACGATGTGTTTGCCGTCGGGATTCCAGATAAAATCTTCGTCGCCACCGAACGGTTTTTGCGGGCAGTCGAACTTTTCGCCCGGCATAATGTCCTTGCCCGCTCCCGGTTTTCCGTTCACCAGTGGAGCCACAAAGACGTGGTCGTATTTGCCGTCTTCCCACGTATCCCAATGGCGGTAATTCAGTGAGGTGTAGACGTACGCATTCGATTTTTTCAGATCGGGATATTTGTCGGTGCTGGTAATGTCTTCCAGTTTTACGGCCTCACTGCTGATGATAAACTTGCCATCCGACGAAATTTTCGTGTTGACCAGCAAGCTGTCGGCGTTCGGGATTTCGGTTGCGGTTCCACCAGTCAGCGGTATTCTATAGGTTTTTCGAATGCTTTTGTTTTCCTCCGCATTGGGTGTACTGACGGAATAGATAACCGAGTTTTTGTCTTTGGAAGTGCCCAGCCCCGACACCCGTCCCCATTTCCAGAGTTGTTCGGGGGTGAGCGGATTTTGCGCCTGCGTGGCCAGTGAGAGCAGCAAAAAGCCGCCAAGCCATCCTGTTTTTTTCATGGGAAGTCAGAAGAAGTCTTTCGGCTTCAAACTTACGGATAATCCGGCATTTTTGGACGGCGCGCCCATCGACCCGTTTCCGGTCTGTAGAATCGCCGGGTGTAACTGATCAAAAGTAGGTCGCTACTTGGAAAAACTATTGTTATTTTTTGTACAGGCAATCAAAAACTTGCCTTATGTTTACAGTCCATTTTAGGGGAAAAACGGGCCGGATTTCGTATTTTTGAAAACTGAACCAGGCTCGTCCGGCTCCCCTGAACTCGGTTTTGGGTTCTTTAATTTTTACCGGATGAAGCGGTTTTTAGGCGTATTTTACCTCCTGTTGGCGGGCATACAGGGTTCATTTGGCCAGGGCTATCAGCAGGTGAAGGGGCAGGTTGTGGACCAATCGACGGGAAAACCGGTCGAATTTGCCTACATCAGCGTCAGTGGCAAAGCCTGGGGAACCCTGGCGAATCGGGAAGGGCGCTTTTCGCTGAACTACCCTAAAATCGATTCGCAGAAAGATGGTGTCATTTCGGCAGCGGGTTACCAGAATGTCATCGTGCCCTTTCGAAACCTGAAACCGGTCGATTCCGTTGTTATAAGGCTGGAACCCGTGGTCAGGACCCCACTGGCGGTTTCGTTCCGGAAACAAACCGACGGGCGGTTGCTGGTTTTTTCGGCCCTGAAAGCCATTCGTACCAATTTTCAGGCGACACCCACCGCGTTAACCGGTTTTTACCGCGAGACACTTTCGACCGACACCGCTTGCTGGAACGTGCGGGAAGCCATTCTGAAAGTGGAAAAGCTGCCCAGTGTACAAAACGAATTGCCGGAAAAAGTAAAGCTGGTGAAAGGGCGGCAGGCTGTACGGAATCCGCTGCCGAAAGCGTTGGAAGGCTACGCGTTTCCGAACGGAGCCACCATTGTGACGCGCAGCATGGACCTGGGGCCGCCGGAGTACTGGGACGGCGACAACCTGAACGATTACGAATTCCGGCTGGATTCGGTTCTGACGGGCTGCGACAACCGCCCGGCTTACCGGCTGGCGTTTGCCCCGGTGGCGGGTCGGCGGGTTCGGGTGGCCCGGAAAGGCGAGGTGCTGATCGATACCGCCAGCCGGGCCATCGTCCGGATTGCGTATGAATTTACACCCGAAGCCACAAACGAAGTGTTGAAAACCAATCTGAAAGCGGTTTTTGAGAACTTGAGCGGGCGTTCGAAAAAGGAAGTAAAGCGGATTTATAGCCATAGCCAATACCGCCAGTTGAATGGCAAATGGTTTTTGCAGGACGCACGGCTGGTGCTGGAAACGCAGTTTTCAGTTGCCGCGAATTCGCCGATGATGGCGGTTATTGACTTGCATTTTGGCACCGGTGAATACGCCAGATCCAACGGTCAGGCCGTTAAAGAAATGGAAGTGCTGACGACCACCGAAAACCTGCCGAAGCAGAACGGCCGATTGGACGACCGCTTCTGGGGGAATTTCAATACCATTCTGCTGACGGATGCCGAACGGCCCTGAAGCCCGCCCTGACAGCGGTCGAAGACCCTGTCAGCGGCAAGTCAGATTGAAAAAGGACCCGGCAGCGGCAGGTCAGATTGAAAAGACCCTGTCAGCGGCAAGGCAGATCGTAAAGGGCCGCTGACAGGGTCTTCGACCGCTGTCAGGGCGGGTAAAACCAACAAAACCAATGAACGAAACAAAAACACTGAAACCTGTTGATGTTCTGAAGCAATACTACGGCTACGACCGGTTCCGGCCCATGCAGGAAACCGTCGTCCGGACCTTGCTGGATGGCCGCGATTCGCTCGTGCTGATGCCGACGGGCGGAGGGAAGTCGGTGTGCTTTCAGATTCCGGCGCTGATGAAACCGGGTGTTTGCCTGGTGGTGTCACCCCTGATTGCGCTGATGAAAGACCAGGTCGAAGCCCTGTTGCTGAACGGAATTCCGGCGGCTTTTCTGAACAGCACCCAGAGCAGCCGCGAGCAGCGGGAAATTGAGCAGGATTGCCAGGCCGGCAAATTGAAACTCCTTTACGTTTCGCCCGAAAAAATGCTGTCGGAATCGTTTTTCGTATTTCTGAAGACCTTGCAAATCAGCCTGTTTGCCGTCGACGAAGCCCACTGTATTTCATCCTGGGGGCACGATTTTCGCCCGGAATATACGCAGTTGGCGATGCTGAAAAAGCATTTTCCGGACGTGCCGGTGGCGGCTCTGACCGCCACCGCCGACAAACTGACCCGCCAGGACATCATCAACCAGCTTCACCTGAACGATCCGGCGGTTTTTGTGGCGTCCTTCAACCGCCCGAACCTGAGCCTGAAGGTATTACCCGGACTGAAACGCATTCAGCAGATCGAACGGTTTTTGGCCCTGCAGCCCGATAACTCCGGCATTATCTACTGCCAGAGCCGGAAATCGACGGAAAGCCTGGCTGCCAAACTGCAGGAAAAGGGCTACCGGGCCGGCTACTACCACGCCGGGATGAGTGCCGAAAGCCGCTCGCAGGCACAGGAAGAATTTGTTCGGGACGACATTCGCATCATCTGTGCCACCATTGCCTTTGGCATGGGCATCGACAAATCCAACGTGCGCTGGGTGATTCATTATAACATGCCCAAAAACCTGGAAAGTTTTTACCAGGAAATCGGTCGGGCCGGGCGCGACGGTTCTGCCGCCGATACGGTTTTGTTCTACAGCTTTGCCGACGTGGCAAGCTGGAAGGAAATGTTGTCCGAAAATGCCCCCGCCAATCTGGGGTTGCAAATGGCGAAACTGGAGCGGATTCAGCAGTATGCCGAAGCGCATTCGTGCCGGCGTCAGGTTTTGCTGAGTTATTTTTCGGAAGAACTGAGCGAACCCTGTGGCAACTGCGATGTTTGCCAGAATCCACGGGTGATGTTCGACGGCACCGTGCTGGCCCAGAAAGCCCTCTCCGCGATTGTCCGGCTGAAGGAACAGGTGCCGGTCAATACGCTGATCGACGTCCTGCGCGGTTCGCGGAACCAGACCGTGATGCAGAATAATTACCACCTGATTAAAACCTACGGCGCGGGCAGTGATCTGAAATTTGACGAGTGGCGGAGTTATATCCAGCAACTCATCAACATCGGGGTTATTGAGATTGCTTACGACGACCACTATTCGTTGCGACGCGGGATTCTGGCGGATGCGGTTTTGTTTCAGGATCGAAAAATCCAACTGATCAAGCCGGAAGATGCGGCCCAGCTCAAGTCCGAACAAAAACCGAAGACCAAAACCGAGACGGTTCGCGACGATCTCTTCGAGCGGTTGCGGGTGTTGCGGAAACAACTGGCCGACGAACAGAATGTGCCGCCGTATGTGGTTTTCACGGATTCGTCGCTGGAGGAAATGAGCCGCCTGCGCCCCACTACGCCCGAAGCCTTCCGAAATGTGAGCGGGGTGGGCGACCGGAAGCTGCAATTGTTCGGGAAACGGTTTATGGAAGTCATTGCCGGGTTTTTGACCGGCCAGGCGCGTGAAGGCACGACCTTGAAAGGTTCAACGCATTTACTAACCTTCGAACTCTACCAGCAGGGCAAAACCGTTGACGAAATTGCGGAGGAGCGGAAGCTGTCTTCGTCGACCATCGCGATGCATTTAATCTACCTCGCCGGCAACGGATATGAGGTCGATCTGGCGGCTCTGGTCGACACCGCCGACCGCCTTGAGATTGAGCGGGCCATTGCCCGGGTGGGGGTGGAAAACAACGCGTTAAAGCCCGTGTATGATGCGTTGCAGGGGCGCTACGATTACACCAAAATCCGGATTGTGGCCGCCCTGCTCGGCCGTATTCTCTGAGTATTCTATGGCGTTAGTAGGATTGCCGTTTAGTAATTTATACAGACCTGAATTTGGTAAAGTCCAGAAAATCAACTAGCTTCGTATGAATGACTTTTTATTAAACCGTGACCGTCGTGTTGACGTAAACAACAACTAAGTCTGTTTTGATAAAAGAAGCAAGTATTATTCTGATGCTGTCGACGCTTAAAACCATTGGTTTGTCGGCACCTCTGGACGTACATTCAAGAGAGTTTACGTCCCACTCCAATGGCACCGTTAGTGTAAGGTTGCCGGGAACTGAAACCATCCAAAGTTTACAACCCGTTCAATTTTGCGGGGAGTTTGTTCCCCTTCGGCAGTCCAATGTTACCAGACGTTGGGTAACGGTTTTGCTTAAACAATCCCGTCATCGGGATTATCTGCTCCGGCTTCGGAAACGGGCGGTTAAGTTTTTTCCGGTCATCGAACCCATTCTGGCCAAGTACAACATTCCCAAAGACTTTAAGTACTTGCCATTGGTTGAAAGCGACTTGTCGGGCACCAGCACATCCCCCAAGGGTGCAGGTGGCTACTGGCAGTTGATGCCCCAAACCGCCCGCGACAATGGCCTTATTGTCAGACATGGACTCGACGAACGGAGGGATCTTTACAAGTCGACCGTGGCCGCCTGCCGGTACCTGCGTGAGTTGCACCGCGAATTGGGTTCCTGGACGCTGGTTGCGGCCGCTTACAACAGTGGCGTTACCCACGTTCAAAACCGCATCGACCAACAGGGCATCCGGAGTTATTACAACCTGCGGCTCCACCGCGAAACCAGTACGTATCTGTACCGTGTGTTGGCCTATAAAGAGTTGCTGACCCGCCCCAGGATGTACAGCGATATGTTGAGCCCCGCCGTGCTGGCCGATCTGACCCGGCCTTTACCGGGCGAGCGTTTCCAGCCGGGTGTTGAACCCATTATTCATGCCTCCGGCGAACCGGGTCTCGAACCTGAGCCTACCTGGGGACCACGCAGCCGGAATCTACTGGAAGAAGCCCTCGCACAAATCATTGGTGAATCGGAAGATACCAGCGGTGCTTCGGATGCCGGTTCCACGTCCATGACGGCTTCTGCCGCCCAAACCCCGACGGCGATGGCCGGATTGCTGGGTCTGCGGGTGCTGCGGTTCCGCCGAACGCGGCTGTGGCAGGTTTTCCTGGCCGCCAAACGCAAAATGCAGCCCCTCTTCGATTGGGATTGGGTGTAGTAATCGAAATGATTTCAGTATAAAAAAGGGACGCTTGCGTCCCTTTTTTATTGATAATAAATTGATTGTCAAGTTATTTTAGGGGTGACAGAACAGGAGGGACAGGAATGGATTTTGCCCTGTCAGGGGCTTAACAGCGAAGCATCGGTAGGTACAAAGAATGACCCGATTTCTTTGCGTGCCATCAGGCACGCGACAGCCCTGTCTCTACCGAATGCTATGTACCTGACGGCACATTGAATGATTGAATCACCTGATCGATCTACCGACGCTGCGCTGTTAAGCCCCGATAGGGCATCATCTTTGGTAAATAAAGGAATGAAGCCAGTAGAAAAGTAACTTTTAGTGAACGAATAAACTGACTTCCGAAATCGATTTTCGAAGCTGTGCGGTTTCGGCGTTACTCTCCATCATTCCCGGCGTCTAAGCATAAATTTCCTGGTCGCTATGCGTTTGTGGTTCGGAATGATGTTGATAGTCGGGATCAGTATTGGTTCGGGAGCCTACGGCAACAATAGCCTGGTGGACTCCGTCGGAATGTTGCGGGAGAATGAATTACCGCCCCTGTCTTTCTGCGGAGAAACCGTGCCGACACAGGAGCAGCAGGTTGCCCGGCGGTTGATGAAGGCGCTGGCGGACCATGCGACCCGGAACCGGGCGTTGTACCGGTTGCGAATTCGGGCGGCTGGTTTCTTTGCTGCCATCGAACCCATTCTGGCCCACTACCAGATTCCGCCGGATTTCAAGTACCTGCCACTGGTCGAAAGTGCGCTGCGAAGCCGGGCGGTGTCGCCGAAAGGGGCGATGGGCTACTGGCAATTGATGCCGGCCACCGCCCGCGAACTGGGGTTGACCACCCGGGTTGGTCGGGATGAACGGCAGGATCTGCAAAAATCAACCAATGCCGCCTGCCGGTATTTGCGGTATCTGCACGATCAGT
This sequence comes from Larkinella punicea, assembly GCF_003334855.1. Classification (GTDB taxonomy): domain Bacteria; phylum Bacteroidota; class Bacteroidia; order Cytophagales; family Spirosomataceae; genus Larkinella; species Larkinella punicea. The sequence continues at coordinate 179,451 of NZ_QOWE01000004.1, read as the reverse complement.
TGGGGTCGTGGACGCTGGTCGCGGCTGCCTACAACATGGGAATCGGCAATTTGCTGAAAAACATCCGGCGGCAGCAGGAGACGGATTATTATTACCTCAAACTGAACCCGGAAACCGGCCATTACCTCTACCGGATCGTGGCGTTTAAAGAACTGCTTACAAACTACCGGGCTTATGATCACCTGATCGACAGCGAAACGATTGCCTATCTGAGCAGTCCGTTGCCGGGCGAAGAGGTGGATGATCCCGACGCCGATTTGCTGTCGGAGACGCTGGCTGAGGAAGCAGTAGGCCCGGCGGGCACTACCGCACTCGCCTTGCCTGCGCTGCCGGACGAATCGCGCCGGAAAGTGGATGAGATGCAGTTGGCTAAGCTATCGGCACTGGTTCACAACGGTTTACGGGCGAAGTTGGTGGAAGCGGGCAAGGTAGAAGTGGGGCAGGTGTGGACGTTCACGCTGATTCGGGGAGTCGAGTTAGAGGGCATCCGTTTTGAGGAGGGCGATTTGCTGTATGCCTTGCTGGAGGACGTGGACGTGACCAACGGCAGGATGTATTTTCGCACCCGGAAGGTCTGGTCGTTGAAAAACCGCACGCTAACGTCTCTGCCCCTGATCGCCGTCGATGTTTCAACGGGAGAAAGTGGAATCCCGTTGCCGGATCTGGAAGCGTTAAAAGCGGGGTGGATTGTGACCTGGAAGGCCTTATAACATCTCTTATAAACGTTTAAAATCAATAACTCGTCGGCAGGTAAATCCGAAAAACCGCCCCCTGGCCTTCCCGGCTTTCTGCCAGAATCGCTCCAAAGTGGTTTTCGACGACTTTTTTTACGATCGCCAATCCCAGGCCGGTTCCGGCGTACTGGCTGTTCTGGCTGTGTAAACGCTGGAAGGCTTTAAAAATCTGGTGGCGGTATTCGGTTTTGAAACCAATCCCGTTGTCCTGAACGCTGATTTCAAAAAACCGGATCGTTTTCTGGAGCGGTTTCAGCGCGACGGGCAGAACCGGAAAGACCAGCCCCGCCGGTAAGTCACCCAGTCGCACCTCCCGAAACGAAATTCGAATGTGAGGGGGCGTGTTTGGGAACGAGAATTTCAGGGCATTGATGAGCAGGTTCTGAAACAGTTGCCGCAACTGGCTGACACTACCGTTGATGGTGGGCAGTGAATCGACTTCAATGACGGCGTTTTTATCCTGAATCATTAGTTCCAAATCCGACAGCACATCGTTGATCAACGAATTTAGTGATACTGCAACCGGAGCGGGTTTTTGCGTAGAAAGCCGGGAATACATCAGCAAATCCTGAATCAACCCGGACATCCGGCTGGCGGCCGACTGCATTCGCTGCAAAACCGTGGCGCCATCGCCTAACTGACTCCCATACTGATCGAGAAGCAGATCGCCGAACGCCTGAATTTTCCGCAGCGGTTCCTGCAAATCGTGGCTGGCACCATAGGCAAACTGTTCCAGCAGTTCGTTGGATCGCAGTAAATCCTCATTGGATTTCTTCAACCGCAGTTCCTGCAATTTGCTCTCGGTGATGTTCATAAACGTGATCACAATCTGGTCGGTGCTCTGCCGGACAGCGGCCACCGTGAACCAGGCTTCCAATCCGTTTGCGTCGATGTAATACTGCGTCGTTTGATCAGTTTTTCCCGTATCGGCCACCCGCTGGTAGAATTCGAACAGGCCGGATTCGATGTTGCCGGGAAAAACCGCCAGCAGCCGGTGTCCGGCAATTTTCTCGGGTGGCAGAAACAGATCCCGTTCGACAGCCCGGTTGGCGGTTTGCATCAGGAAGTCGATGATCTGCCCGGAGTCGTCCCGTATCGCCCGCATGGCGATGGTACTATTCAACGATGCATCCAGCGTTGCCTGCAAGAGTTCAGCCTGTTCCTGCTGGGCCACTCTGGCCCGTTTCTGGTCGGTAATATCCACAAATGAAAGCACGATACCCTCCTGCAGAGGAGTGGCAGTAATGAGGAAACAACCGTCACAAGCCTGGTCACCATAGGGAAATTCAACAATTCTGGACTCTTTTGTTTCAATTACGTCGACATACTGTTGAAACAAGCCCAGTTCCCTTGCGTTCGGAAACCAGTGCGTCAACGGCTTTTCCATGATCTGGCTCCGTTCGATACCCAACAACTGAGCGAGACCCTGGTTGGCAATCCGATACGAAAAATCAACGATTTGGGCCTGCTCGTTGCGCATCGGGACACAATACGCCATGACATTTTGTGAGGCATCCAGGATGGCCTGCATCAGGACAAGCTGTTCCTCCGCAGACGGGCTATTTCTAAAGTGGGTTGGGGTAGAACTCATAGCGTGTGGATCGGTGCGACTTCCTTCCGAAATAAACTAATGGAAACCGTCTTTTGTGTCGTCCGGTGGCTAAAAAAGTAGCGAAGAAGCGGAGCGATTGTCGTTCGCTATGCCTTTCCACGAAAAAACCGTACCTTAGCACGCCTATGAAAACGGGTGAAAATCCGTTCATTCCCTACTCCTCAACTCAGGCAATGAAACGAAACGCATTGATCGGTATATTGATATTTCTGGCCGCCGGGGTGGCCGTGGCTCAAAAATCGGTTCCGGTAAAAAGTACCTGGACCAGTGTGCCAACTGCTACCGGAGCAACCGCCGACAGTACGTCGCGTCCGGAAGTTTTTCTGGAAAACGCGAAAGTCCACGTGGTGGCCGTGAACAATGCAGACAAATTGTTCCTGACATTCCAGTTGGACAACGACCAGGATCAGTTTAAATCCCTGCTGTTCGGCAGCACCATCTGGCTCGATCAGAAAGGCAAGAAAAAAACCTGGCGCGGTATTCAGTTTCCGCTACCCGAAGAAATGGACCCCGCAACCGGGCGCCCCGTGGCGTTGGGCGCCAAAGCCGGCCCCACGGATCGGTCGACGATGACGAAGCAACTGATTGACCGGAAAATCGAGATGAAACTCATCCACCTTGTCGCCGAAGACGAAATGCTGGTGTCGGCCACCGGCGATCCGTCCGGCATCACGGGGCGACTGGAAGACAAAGCTGGTCGGCTGGTCTACCATCTGACGATTCCACTGGCCTTGCTCAATGCCAAACCCGGTTCGGGAACACCCCTCGCCATCGGTTTTGAATCCGGCGTTCCGGAACGGCCCAAGCAGAGTTCGTCCAATTCGAGCAACATGGGCATGGGCGGCATGGGTGGTGGCATGTACGGTGGCGGGATGTATGGCCGACGCGGCATGTACGGCGGAGGGGGTGGAGGTGGTTTTAGTGGCCCCACAATGGCTCCGACCCGGTTTGCGTTAACGGTGGAACTCGCGGCTCAGTAAGCGTAATAACGACCTGAAACCGCAAAATTCAATTTGAAAATTTTCGCACAAAGTAGCAAGATTCCAAGGATATAGTATATTTGAGTAAATTTTACCGAATAAAGATTTGTGAAACGGTTTATCTCCTTCGGTTTATTCGTTGTCTTGCTTTACCACATGCTGGGGCATCTGCTGGTGCTTGTCGGTGTGCAGTGGCAGGAACAGCATGAATTGTCGGAACGGGTTACGGTTTTTTCATCGGTCGATCACATTGTCGAGTTTCAAATACCGCTTCAAAAACACCCCAATGAGGCCATTCTGACGCAGAGCAAACCGGAAGGGTTTAAATACCGGGGCAGTTTCTACGAAATTGTTAATCTGGATGTCTCGGGCGATACGCTGCACATCTCCGGCTACGTCAACCAGGCCAAATCGTTCTTTCAGCGCGATCTGCTTTCCTTCGTGAAGGAGCAGTTTGCCACCGGCGCATCCGAATCGGCTAAAAAAGCCAATAACCTGCTTAAATTGTTTTTAAAGGAATATTCGCCCATCAACCGCGCCCGTACCTGGTTTTTCCTGTACGACTGGAACGAGAAGCTGGTGCGAATTCCGTCGTTTACTTCCCATTTGTCGACCCGCAGTCTGCCGGTTTATTCTCCTCCCCCCGAGTTGTTGTCCTGATGGATTCATTGATTCGCCGGTTTCCTGCGACCCCCAGGTCGTGGCTGAATCGTGCGCATTCATTCTCGTAACCCGCTAAGCAGTTGTGGTTTATCCTTCGTGGCCCCGAAATGGGTTCGACGGTACATTCCGTACGCTGCCGGGTATTCATCACTGGTTTCTTATCCATCCGTTGGGCGGTTGGTGGGCTTTTGGCCGCACCCGCCACCCACGTCATGACCATCTCAGACAACTCAAAACAATGAAAACGTTTTACCGATTTTCAATGGCCTTTTTGTGCCTTTCAATCTTGTATTACCAGGCATCGGCGCAGGGCTGCGTAGCCGTTCGGCACATGGGCTGTGCCGTTCCGGGCAATGCCACCTCGGCCGATTTTTTCAAACAACGCACCGGCCAATGGCAGGTGAACATGGGCTACCGGTATTTCCGGTCGTTCCGGCATTTCAAGGGCGACGTCGAGCAGAAAGAACGCCTGGAACAAAACACCGAAGTAATCAACCTGTCGCACGCCCTCGATCTGGGCGTCACTTACCTGGCAACGCCCCGTTTATCCTTTTCTGTGAACCTGCCGATTCAGTACAACGACCGCTCGTCGCTGTATGAACATTATGGTAATTCGCTGACCGCCAACCCCGAACAAAAGCGTTTCCATACCTATTCGCAGGGTATCGGCGATGTACGGATTTCGGGCAGCTACTGGCTGGTGAATCCGGCGAAACTCTCGAAAGCCAACCTGGCGCTGGGGGTGGGTGTTAAACTGCCGACCGGCAATCCGGGCGTAACCGGCGATTTTCACAAACTGGACAAGGAAAAACGAGACTACATCGTCAACAAACCGGTCGATCAGTCGATTCAGTTGGGCGACGGCGGTGTGGGCTTCAGTGTGGAAGGTCAGGGCTATGCGCAGCTTACCGGCGGTCTGACGGCGTATTTTTCCGGTTATTACCTCTTCAATCCCCGCGAAACGAACAACGTGCTCCGCAGCCCCGAAGCAACGACCATCGATCTGGTGACGGGCTATTTCTCGGTGGCGGATCAATTTGCCGCCCGGGTGGGTCTAAGCCAATCAATATCCCTGATTCCGGGGCTGGCCGTGATGCTCGGCGGTCGGGTAGAAGGCATTCCGTCTTCGGATGTTTTTGGGGGAAGCAAAGGATTCCGTCGTCCCGGCTACATCGTGGCTGTTGAACCCGGCCTGGCCTACATGCGCGGAAAATTCTCGGCCACGGCGACTGTCCCGGTGGCGCTCTACCGCAACCGGATCAAGAGTTACTCCGACAAACTCGATCCGCTTGGCGTTCGTCACGGTGATGCGGCTTTTGCCGATTATTCCGTGTCCGTTTCGCTCAGCCGCTGGTTCTAGACATCTCTTATCGGTCTTTCCGACACGTATCCACCATTTAATATCATGAGGAATTTTATCAAATTGCTGATAGTCAGTGCGGTATTTGCCGTGGTCGAGGCAAAGGCGCAAATGCCGCACGATGCCATTTACATGGGCAAAGGGGCGGTCTGCGTGGCCGCGATGTATGGCAAAAGCACCTGGACCGACTACTGGGAAAACTCGCTCAAACGCTCCAATTCCAACATCGGCACGCATACGACCCAAAACGTGATGCTGATGCCTGCCATTGGAATCACCAACCGGTTGAACGTCATTCTGAGCCTGCCCTACGTCTGGACGGAAACCAGTGCCGGCAACCTGCTGGGCCAGAAAGGTCTTCAGGATCTGTCGGGCTGGTTGAAATACCGGATTCTGTCGACGCACGGTTTTTCGCTGCATGCCGTAGCGGGAGCCTCGTTGCCGGTGGGCAATTACGTTCCGGATTTTCTGCCGATGTCGATTGGGTTGCAGTGCCGGACGGTTTCGGGGCGGCTGATTGCCAATTATAAACACCCGAAAACCGGTCTGTACATTAATGCACACGGCACCTACCTCTGGCGGAGTAACATCAACGTCGACCGCGATGCCTACCAGGCCGACGACCGGGTGTACAACACCAACGAAGTAAGCGTTCCGAACGCCTATGATGCGGGGCTGCGGCTGGGGATTCTGCGAAAAAAATGGCAGACCGAACTCTGGGCCGAACGCAGTTCCTGCACCCACGGCGACTACATCCGGCGACACGACATGCCGTTCCCGACCAACAACATGCAGGCGACGACAGTGGGATGGTACGGCAAATTGCAGCCCAAAAACATCGGCGTCAACACCCGGGTGGGCTACGTTACCGACGGCCGGAATGTCGGGCAGAGCACGAGTCTGATGGTCGGGGTGCTGTATCTGTTTAAGTTGTAAAAAGGATGGACGGGCAACCGCGTTCGATTCGTTGCCCTCCGATTAACCAGGAAAAAGTATGAAAACCTATAGGAGCAGGCTAAAAAGAGCGGTCGGCGTTTTTGCCACGGTGGCTGTTTTGACGTCTTGTGACAAAACCATTGAAGAACCTCAGCGGGTGGGGTATGTCCCCGCATCGGTTGACGAAAAAGCGGGTGCCTGGAAAACGTATCAGCTAACCTCCGCCACCGAAATACCGGTGGCAGCCCCTAAAGCGGTTTCTTCCCCCGAATACGTGGCCGAACTGGCCAGTTTGAAGCAGAAATCGGCCAGCCTGACCAAGGAGCAACAGGAAGCCGTCGTTTACTGGGGAGCCGGGGCCGTTTACCGCTGGAATGAGATTGCGCGCGAACTGGCGGCCCGGTATAATATTCCACCGGCCTACAACGCCGAGGGGAAATATCCGGTGCCCGATGCGGCTAACCCGCTGGCTGATCCGAAGTTCCCATTTGCCAATCCGCCGTATGCTTCCCGGGCGCTGGCGTACCTGAGTGTGGCGCAGTATGACGCGCTGGTGGCGGCCTGGAACTACAAATACCAGTTTAAACGGGCCGCACCGTCAAAAACCGATGCCACGATTCAGGTGGCCTTACCGGTTTCCAGCATTCCGACCTACCCCTCGGAGGATGCCGTCGTAGCTGCCGCTTCGGTGACGATTCTGAAGGCGATGTTTCCGGGTGAGGTGCCGTATCTGGAAGCCCGCATGAAAGAACACCGCGAAAGCCGTTTATGGGCCGGTATGAATGTAGAAAGCGATCTCGTGGCTGGTGTTGACCTCGGGAACGCCGTGGCAGCCAAGGTGATGGGCCGCGCCCGAACCGATGGGATGGCCGCTGCCAACAACCAGGCATTAACGGCGGGTATGATCGAAAAAGCCAAAGAACGGGGTCTTCGTGAAGTCTGGGTGAGCCAGGAATTGCCGCTTCGTCCGCCCATGCTGCCGAACTACGGTGCCGTCCTGCCGTGGAATTTCGCCAAAGCAGATCTGGAAAAACTGCGTGCCGTGCCGCCCCCGGCGCTGGATAGTCCGGCATTCCAAAAAGATCTGGAGGAATTGCAGAACATTCAGAAAAACCAGACCCGGGAACAGGCGCGGATTGCTAATTACTGGGCGGATGGAGCGGGCAGCTACACGCCCCCAGGTCACTGGCACCGTACGGCGGCCAATGTGAGCCACGAGGCCCGGCACAGCGAAGTTCGGATGGCGCGGACGCTGGCCCTGCTGGGAACGGCGGAAATGGATGCTGCCATCACCTGCTGGGACTCAAAGTATTATTACTACTATCCCCGTCCGCAGCAGTTTAAATTGAAGACGTCCGTGGGACTACCCAATTTTCCGTCGTACACCTCCGGACACTCGACGTTCTCGGGGGCGGCCGCAACGGTGTTGGGTTACTTATTTCCTGATCAGGCTGACACGTTTACGAAACAGGCCCAGGAAGCGTCCGTGTCGCGCATCTACGGGTTGATTCACTATCGCTTTGATTGTGACGCCGGTTTGAAGGCCGGAAATGAAGTTGGAAACTATGCCATCGTCCGGGCAAAAGCCGACGGATCCGGACTTTAAACCGCTTCATCATGGACTATTTTAGGAAGAATATTGGTATTCTGGGGAGCACTGTGGGCTTGATGATCAGCCTGACCGTTACCGGTTTTGCCCAATCTTCAGCCCCGAAACCCGTAGCCGACACCCTGCGTAGTCAAACCTTGAAGGAGGTAAACGTAACCGGTATCCGCGAGGGATTTACGCAATCGCTACCCGACGTGCAGGGTACGTATCTGCTGGGTGGCAAGCGGACGGAGGTGGTGCAGTTGGGAGAAATCGACGCGAACATTGCCGAGAAAAACGCCCGGCAGGTGTTCGCCCGGCTTCCGGGTTTGTTCGTCTATGACATGGACGGAACCGGCAACCAGATGAACGTCGCCACGCGCGGGCTGGACCCGCACAGGTCCTGGGAATACAACAGTCGCCAGAACGGGGTTCTGACCAATTCGGACATGTACGGTTATCCGGCCAGCCATTTTTCGCCCCCGATGGAAAGCATCGAGCGGGTCGAACTGGTGCGTGGAACGGCTTCCCTGCAATACGGCGCGCAGTTTGGTGGCATGCTCAACTACGTGACAAAATCGGGCGACACCACCCGCCGGTTTGGTTTTGAAACCGTCAATTCGGTGGGTTCATACGGCTTGCGGAGTACGTACAACGCCATCGGCGGGCGAATCGGGAAGCTGACGTATTACGGGTACTATTACCGGCGGCATTCGGACGGATATCGGGAAAGTGCGACCTCAAACGCCCAGGCCCAGTTTATGAGTTTGCAGTATCAGGCTACGAAGCGGCTCCGGATCAGTGCGGAATTGGGTCGCTCGGAATACGTTTATCGCATTCCGGGTCCGTTGACAGAGGAAATGTTTGCGCAGAATCCGCAACAGGCCACCCGTAATCGGAACTACTTCAACCCCGACATCTGGGTACCATCGCTGCGGCTCGACTGGCAGATGACGGCTCGAACCCGGCTGATGTGGCTGACGTCGGCCGTATTGGGCCAACGGAATAGTGTCCTGTTCGACGCGCTGGCCAATGTGCCGGATACGTTGATCAAGGCAACCGGACAGCCGCGAAACCGGCAGGTCGACATCGATAACTTTCACAGTTATACGTCCGAACTGCGCTTGCTGCACGCATATCAGCTTGGAAATGTGGCCGCTACTGGCGTGGTGGGTATTCAGGTCATGAACAACGACCTGAACCGGCGGCAGCAGGGGAAAGGCACGACAGGCTCCGATTTCGACTTGTCGATCACCGGCCCATTCGGGCGCGATCTGCACTTTTACACCAGCAATGTGGCGGTTTTTGCCGAAAGCCAGTTTCATCTGACGCCGAAGCTGACCGTTTCGCCCGGAATTCGGGTGGAAAGTGGCTTGACCCGGCTGCGGGGAACCATCAGCTATTATGACCCGCTGAAGCTGCCGAACGACATCGACCACCGGTTTGCCCTGCTCGGAATCAATGCCCAATACCGGTTTCGCCCGGAACTGAAAGTGTACGGTGGCTGGTCGCAGGCCTATCGCCCGGTGATTTTCAAGGACATCATTCCGACCTCCGTCTATGAACAAGTCGATAAAAATCTGAAGGATGCGACGGGGTATAACGCGGAAATCGGCCTGGAGGGCTACTGGCCGGGACTGCACGTCAACGTCAGTGCGTTTTATCTGCCGTATCGAAACCGCCTGGGGAGCCTGGTGCTGACCAATCCGGCTGGCGAAAGTTACGTGTTCCGGACCAACGTTGGCGACAGTCGCACCAAAGGCGTCGAGGCATTGGTTGAAGCGCAGTTTTACCGAACCAACCAGTTTGCGCTGACCGGTTTTACTTCGACGGCCTTTGTGGATGCCCGGTATCACAACGCCCGCGTTTCGACGGGAGCGGATAACCAAACCATCGATGGCAACCGGGTGGAATCGGCTCCGCGCTGGACTAGCCGCAACGGACTGACGGCCCGCTACCGCACGTTTAGTCTGACCGCCCAGTTTAGCTACGTCAGCGAGACGTTTTCTGACGCACTGAACACCCCGGAACCGACAGCCAATGGTGCCCGAGGCCCCGTTCCGGCCTACGGCATCTGGGATTTGAACACCACCTGGCGGATCGGACGGCGTTTTACGGTGCGCGGAAGTATCAATAATTTGCTGAATACGGCGTATTTCACCAAGCGTCCCACCTTCTATCCGGGGCCGGGAATCTGGCCCTCCGACGGTCGGACGGGCGTGTTGACGCTAGGAATCAAGTTGTAAGCCGGAAACCGGCGTTTTCGGTGCGATTCGTTCACCTTTTGACTTTACTGCAATGCCCCATATATCCCTTCCTGAGCATTTGCCGGGCATCACCGGTTTGCTCGAATACCGTCTCGATACGGCTTTACCCATCCGGGAATTGACCCAGATCCTGTTGCGGGGCGAGTCGACCCTGACGCCGGGCGAGCGCGAACTGATTGCCACCCTGGTGTCGGCCCGGAACGAAACCCGTTTCTGCACAGCCGCGCACACCAAAGCCGCTGATTTGCTGTTGGGTGACGATGAAACTGCCCGGGCCGTGAAGCAGGATTATGAAACCGCTCCAGTCAGTGAGAAAATGAAAGCCTTGCTGGCCATTGCGGCCCACGCCCAGCGTAGCGGGAAGGATGTGACGCCCGAAGCCGTCGAACGGGCAAAACGGGCGGGAGCCACCGATCGGGAAATCCACGATACGGTATTGATTACGGCCTTGTTCTGTCTGTACAACAAATACGTCGACGGGCTGGCCAGCGTAACACCGACCGATCCGGTGTATTACCAGCGACTCGGCGAACGCATCGTTCAGGGGTATAAACGGCCACCCGGCGGTTTTCCGGTTCCACCCAAAATGTAGTCTCTTTTCAGGATTTCAACGCCCTGTCTTTGACAGAAGTATGCCTTGACCGACTGAAATCATTCCGAATTACGCAACCATCTCCTCCAAAAGACCAAAACTGATGAAGCAAAAACCGTTTACTTTTTTATATAGCCTTCTCGTACTGATTGTCCTGAACGGCACCGCAATCGCCCAGCAAACCCGCCTGTCGGGAACCCTCACCGACGCCGATACCAAAACCCCGCTGTCGGGGGCCAGCATCCTGATCAAAGACCAACTGACCGGCACCACCGCCGACGCTGCGGGCCAGTTTACGCTGACCACCAACCGGCGCGGACCGTGGACGCTGGTCGTCACGATGGTGGGTTATGAACGACAACTGGTTTCGGTAGCGAATGCTGGTCAACCCATCGCCGTATCGCTAAAAGTCAGCACGCAGGTGTTGCAGGATGTGGTGGTAGCTGCTTCGCGCGTGGAAGAAAATATCCTGAAAGCCCCCGTCAGCATTGAGAAAATGGACAACCGGGCCATTCGCGAAACACCCTCGGCGACGTTTTATGAGGGCATCAACAACCTCAAGGGCGTCGATATGGTCACCAGCGGGTTGACCTACAAACAGATCAATACGCGCGGTTTTGCCAGCACCGGCAACACCCGGTTTTTGCAATTGATCGACGGGATCGACAACCAGCCCGCCGGTTTCGGTTTTTCGGTTGGTAACATGTTTGGACTCTCGGATCTCGATGTCGAAAGCGTCGAACTGGTGCCGGGATCGGCCTCGGCCTTGTACGGCCCGACGGCTTTCAACGGGGCCTTGCTGATGCATTCGAAAGATCCCTTTCAGTTTCAGGGGCTAAGTGCGCAGGCCAAAGTGGGCGTCAACCATGTCAATGACCCGAATACCGGTGCCGCGCTGTACCACGATTATGCCCTGCGGTATGCAAAGGCGTTTAACAACAAGCTGGCTTTCAAACTGAATGTCGCCTACATGAAGGGGCTGGACTGGTTTGCCACAGATTATACTGACGTCGATGCCACCACACCTGCCGAACAAAAGGGACGCAACAACCCGGCTTACAACGGCCTGAATGTGTATGGCGATGAGGTAAACCGCACCATCACCGGCATCGGCAAAGTGGCCCGCACCGGCTACGAAGAGCGGTATTTGACGGATTACAACGTCTATAGCCTGAAACTGAACGGAGCTTTGCATTACCGGATCACACCCAATCTGGAAGCGATTTATTCCTACAGTTATTCAAAAGGAACGGCCAATTATACCGGCAGCAACCGGTTTTCGGTCAACGGTTTTTCGTTGCTTCAGCATCGCATCGAACTGCGGGGAGCTAATTTCTTTGTCCGGGGCTACACCAATCAGGAAGACTCACACGATTCGTTCAACTCCCGTTCGCTGGGTCAGCAGGTGGGCCGGACGTGGGTGCGCGACCTGAATGGTGCCGTGGTTCCGGCCAATCAGGCCGATGAAATGTGGTTTACACGTTACACGGCGGCTTTTCAGGGCAAGGTGCAGGGCGTCACGACGGCCGATCACACAGCCGCCCGGCGCTTTGCCGATCAGGGGCGGTATCTGCCCGGTTCAGCGGAGTTTGATCGTGAGAAGGCGCGGCTGAAAAAGATTCAGGGATTGAACGGCGCCGGTATTCTGAGCCAGACGAAAATGTACCATGTCGATGCGCAGTACAATTTTTCGTCGGCCCTGGAAGCCGCCGGTTTGTCGAAAACTGAAGTGCTGGCCGGCGGCAATTTCCGCCAGTTCAGTCTGTTCACAAACGGAACGCTGTTCGACGACAAAGGGGGGCGCATTCTGTACAATGAGTTCGGAGCCTTTGTCCAGGCCAGCCAGCGGCTTTTGGCCGACAAGCTGAAGCTGACGGTGTCGGGGCGGTACGATAAAAACCAGAATTTTGCGGGATATTTCACGCCCAGAGCGTCCCTGGTTTTTTCCCCGACCGAAGCGCATAATTTCCGGGCCTCGTTTCAAACCGGTTTTCGCAACCCGACGCCGAGCGACCAGTTTATCAAGCTAAATGTCGGCCCAATCACCATTCTGGGAGGAGCACCCGCCAACAGCGCGGGCATGAACGTCTACGAAAATTCGATCAATTCCCCGTCTGTCGGCGGTTTTGTCAATGGTTTTCTGGCCGATGTACAGGCCGGAAAAACACCCCAGCAGGCGGTGATGAACAACAAGGACAAACTGCAAAAATTGAATGTGGCCTACATCAAACCCGAAAAGGTACAGAGCTTTGAGGTCGGTTACCGCGGGTTGATCAACAACCGGCTGGCCGTCGATGCCAATTATTACTTCGGTGAATACCAGAACTTTATCCTGAATCAGGTCGTGATCCGGCCCGACAACCCGGTTTTGGGCAGCGACGGAAAAATCAATCCCGCAGCCGCGCAGGACATTCTGAATACCAAATACCAGGTTTTTCAATTGTATACCAATGCCACCGACCGCGTAACGGCGCAGGGAGCCACGCTGGGCCTGACGTATTATGTGCCGGGCGGTTTTACGATTGGCGGCAACGGAACCTGGTCGGCCTTCAACCTGAAAGGCGCTAATCCCAACAACATTCCGGCTTTCAATACGCCGAAATACAAAACGAACGTGACGGTTGGAAACCGCAACCTGGCCAAAAACCTCGGCTTCAACGTGGCCTGGCACTGGCAGGATTCATTCGACTGGGTGGGGTCATTCAACGACCTGCGTCCGGGGAAGATTCAGGCCTATCACCTGCTCGACGCGCAGGTCACCTACCGGGTTCCGTCGCTGAAAACCGCCCTGAAAATGGGAGCCAGCAACCTGACCAACCAATACGTTGTGCAGGCTTACGGGTCTCCGGCGGTGGGCGGTCTGTATTACATTTCTTTAACGTTTGACCAGGGAATGCGCTAAGATGGAAACCATTCAACTCACGGCTGCTCCAACGACATCGGCCTACCGAAGCCGGGTGTTTGCGCTCTGTATGCTGGTGTATATTTTCAGCGGCACGGTTTCTACCTTAATGTCAACCTACCTGCCGGTGGTCGTCCGCGACTTGCTGGGGCAGGCCGACCAGGCCGAACTCGACCGGGTCAGTGCCTACGTCGGGGCCACGTTTCTGTATGGCTGGATGCTGGGCGGCATGAGTTTCGGCTATTTTGGCGACCGGCTGGGCCGCGTCCGGTCGCTGGTCGGGGCGGTGGTGTTATACGGCGGTTGTACGCTGCTGACGGCTTTTGCTCCCAACTGGCTCACCGTCGTGCTGCGGTTTGCCACCGGTTTTGGCATCGGGGGCGTGTTGGTGCTGACGACGGTAATCGTGTCCGAAATCTGGCCGGAGCGCAACCGACCTGTTGCGATGGGCATTCTGGCGGTGGCTTTTCCGGTCGGGATTATGTTGTCCGGGTGGGTCAATAACCTGATCTCCGACTGGCGGCAGGCGTTCTGGATCGGCGGTATTCCGCTGGTTGTTGGCGCTTTGATTGCGGGTTTGGTACAGGAACCAGCAGGCTGGAAACGGGTTCATCAGCAAACCGCCGATGCCAATGTCAGCCTGTTCGATCCGCAATACCGCCGGTCGTTGTGGCTGGGTTCGCTGGCATTCGGGGCGATGCTGGTAGGTTTGTGGGCGGTTTTTTCGTGGGTGCCGACCTGGGTGCAGAGCCTGGTGGTGGGTGATGCGCGGAAAGCGCGCGGTTTATCGATGATGCTGATGGGCAGCGGGGGGGTGCTGGGCGGAATCCTGTCGGGTTTCATTTTCAAACGGGTCGGCCACCGGCGAACCATGCTGTTCGTTTTTGCCGCCTGTTTCGTCATGGCCGCGGTGGTTTTCAAAACGAACACGACCCTTTCCCCCATTGTTTATCTCGAAATGGCCACGCTGGCCGTGCTTTTCGGCATCAGCCAGGGCACCATGTCGGCCTATTTGCCCGAACTTTTTCCCACCCCGTTGCGGGGCCGGGCCACCGGTTTTTGTTTCAACATCGGTCGGCTGGTGACGGCAACGGCGGTCCTTTTTATTGGTACGCTGGTGGCGGTGTTGGGCGGGTATGGATCGGCAATTTTTGCCTTTTCCGGTACGTTCGTCATTGGCTTTATTGCCACCTGGCGCACAAAACCCAGACAGCAATCAGCCCTGACAGCGGTCGAAGACCCTGTCAGCGGCTGATTGGTATTATTACGGCTTATTCTAAAGCCGCTGACAGGGTTTCCAACCGCTGTCAGGGCAAACAAATCATCAAAAAAATGGCACACATTCAAGTTCCTGAAGGCATTCCCGGTATTCGCAGCCTGGTCATGTACCGACCCGATACCGGCCAGCATCTGTACGCCTTGGCGCAGGCGTTGTTGCGAAATGAATCGCCCCTGAGCGAAGCCGAACGCGAGCTGATCGCGACCTTTGTGTCGTCGCTCAACGACTGTCATTTCTGCGCCGGGAGCCATGCGGCTGCGGCCCGGTTTCTCCTGGGAAAAGACAAAGAGCTGGTCGATCAGGTGATCGCGGATTACCAAACCGCCCCGGTTTCCGACAAGATGAAAGCCTTGCTGACGATTGCCAAACACGTTCAGCAGGATGCCCGCACGGTTTCGGAGGAACTGGTGGCCGACGCTCGCCAGCACGGGGCCACCGACCGCGACATTCACGATACGGTGTTGATTGCCGCCACGTTCTGCCTGTTTAACCGGTATGTCGACGGACTGGCCAGCCTGACCCCGACGGACCCGGCGGCTTACGAAGCCATGGGCGAGCGCATGGGAACCCTGGGGTATGTGATGCCAAAACCGGTAGTATAAAAGTGTAGGGTTAAAACCATGTTCCTATGAAAACGATGCTCCTTTTTATCCTCGGCATTCTGCTGCTGACGGCCACTGAAATTGCAAAAGTCTACTTCATCATGCCGATGCCGGGCAGTCAGGAAGCCGAAACGATTGATTTTGCCTACTGGATTCATCAGAATAGCTGGTTTATTCGGATTGCGGGCTGGTTGCTCATCGCGTATCCGACCTACCGCCTGCTGGCGGCACCGAAACGCGTGGGTCGGAAAACCGTCGTGCTGGCGCTGCTGGCCGTTTATGGCGTGGTTTTTTACCTGTTCAACTTCCGGTTTCTGGCCGAAAAAATGTTTTACCAGCCAAAAGAAACGGTGATGCTGGATTTAAAGGCCAGTAAAATCCCGGCCGACAAGGTGGTGTTGGGGCTGGTTGTAAACGGGCAGGCGCGGGCTTACCCGATCCAGTTCATTGGCTATCACCACCAGGTTCGCGACACGGTGGGCGGTGAGCCGGTTATGATTACATACTGCACGGTTTGCCGCACGGGCCGGGTATTTCGACCGCTGGTGGGCGACAAAATTGAAGAGTTCCGGCTGGTGGGCATGGATCATTTCAATGCGATGTTTGAAGACAAAACGACCGGTAGCTGGTGGCGGCAGGTCAACGGCGAAGCCATCGCCGGCCCGTTGAAGGGCCAGTATCTACCCGGTTTTCAGGCCGAACAAATGACGTTGCAGGCCTGGACCGAACTGCATCCCGAAACGCTGGTACTCCAGCCGGATTCGACCTTCAAGGAGCAGTATGCCAGCATGGAACCGTACGAAAAAGGAAAAGTGAAACGGAAACTGACGGGGCGCGACAGTCTGTCGTGGAAGCCGAAATCGTGGGTGGTGGGCGTGGAGCGTAACCAGGCGGCCCGCGCTTACGACTGGAGTCAGTTACTGAAACAGAAAATTACAAACGATAGTCTGGCGGGAACACCGCTGTTGCTCATGGTGGCGTCCGACAGCGCGACCTTCCACGTCTGGAACCGGAACGTAAACGGCCAGGTCCTGCATTTTACGGTGGATTCGACGGATTCATTTCGGGACCGGGAAACCGGGTCGGTTTGGAACCGGCACGGCGTCTGCACAGAAGGTTTGCTGAAAGGCAAGAAACTGGCCCGGATTCCGGCCACGCAGGAATACCTGCATTCGTGGGAAACGTTTCATCCGGCCACGACCCGGTATTTGTGAAAGAAGACAAGAGAGGTGAAAGACTCATTTGTGGATTTTTTATTAAATTTTCGACCTCTAAGCAAATCATTCTGGCTCGGTCGTTAAACACTCGGTGGGGAAATCCGGTTATGTTTTTTGAAAATTGAATGCCCTTTTCCACCACACGTTTTGAAAAATTGCACGATCGATGAGCCTGACTTCCTCCCAAAAATCTGCCCTGCCACTTCCTTCTTTCCCCAAAGCCCTGACCGGTATTGTTGGTCTGGATGAAATCACGGGCGGAGGATTACCAAAAGACCGGCCCACGCTGATTTGCGGGGGAACGGGTTGCGGAAAAACTTTATTCTCCATCGAATTCATTGTTCACGGCGCGATGCTGTATGGCGAGCCCGGAGTTTTTATGTCCTTCGAGGAGAAAGCCGAAGAACTGGTTTTAAACGTGGCTTCGCTCGGCTACGACCTGAACCAGCTCCAGCAGGATAAGCTGATCAAACTCGATCATGTGCGGATTGAACGGAGCGAAATTGAGGAAACCGGCGAATACGATCTGGACGGTCTTTTCATCCGGCTGGGACACGCCATCGACAGCATTGGGGCGAAACGCGTGGTGCTGGACACCATCGAAAACCTGTTTTCGGGCCTGATCGATCAGGGAATCTTGCGGGCGGAACTCCGGCGGTTGTTCGAATGGCTGAAAGCCAAAAAAGTGACGACCATCATCACCGGCGAAAAAGGTGATGGCACGCTGACCCGCCACGGGCTGGAAGAATACATTTCCGACTGTGTGATTCTGCTCGACCACCGGGTTGCCAACCAGATCTCTACCCGGCTTTTGCGCATCGTCAAATACCGGGGGTCGATGCATGGCACCAATGAATATCCTTTTTTGATCGACCAGAGTGGCATCTCGGTGTTGCCGGTTACGTCGCTCACCCTGACGCACGATGTAACGTCGGAACGGATTTCGTCCGGAATTCCGTCGCTGGACAAAATGCTGGAGGGAAAAGGGTTTTTCAGAGGCAGCAGCATTCTGGTTTCGGGAACCGCCGGCACGGGAAAAACGAGCATTGCCGCCAGTTTTGCCCACGAAGCCTGCAATCGGAAAGAACGTTGTATTTACTTTGCGTTTGAGGAGTCACCGCAGCAGATCATCCGGAACATGCGCTCGATCGGGTTCGATCTCCAGCAGCACATTGATGCCGGTCTGTTGAAATTTCACGCTTCACGGCCCACGCTCAACGGACTGGAAATGCACCTGGTGTCGATCCATAAGATGATCGAAGAATTTGATCCTCAATTGGTTGTGCTGGATCCTATTACCAACCTGATTACGGTGGGTACGGTCAGTGAAGTGAAGTCAATGCTGATTCGGCTGATCGATTTTCTGCAATCGAAGCAAATTACGGTGATGTTTACGGCGCTTTCGCTGAACACCATCGTGAGCGAACAAACGGACGAGGGGGTTTCGTCGCTGGTGGATGCCTGGTTGCTGGTGCGGGATATTGAGTCGAATGGCGAACGCAACCGGGGCATGTACGTCATGAAGTCGCGCGGCATGAAACATTCCAATCAGGTGCGTGAGTTTGTGATTACGGACGAGGGTTTGCATCTGGTGGATGTCTTTTTAAGCCCCGAGGGGGTGCTGACGGGCTCGGCGCGGGAAGCCCAGCAATTGCAGGAAGTGACCGGCAAGGCATTACGCGATTACGCCGTCAATCGCAAAGACCGGGAAATCGAACGCAAACGCCTGGTGCTGGAGTCGAAGATTGCGAGCTTGAAAGAAGAGTTCGAATCCGTACAGGATGAATTGAATAAAGCCTACGTGGAAGAGGAGTTGCGAAAGGATGTGCTGGAGAAAAACCGGGAACAACTAATCAAAAACCGTCATAATGAGCAATAGCCACCGAAACGGAATGGAAACAAAAGAGGAAATTTGGGAGTTAAGACTCTACGTTGCCGGCAAAACGGCGAAATCCGTGACAGCGCTGGCTAATCTGAAGCGGTATTGTGAGGAGCATCTGAAAGACAAGTACGTCATCGAGGTCATTGACTTGCTGGTTCAGCCGCAACTGGCTGAAGGAGACCAGATTCTGGCCATTCCGACGCTGGTTAAAAAGGTGCCCGAACCCATCCGGAAGATTATTGGCGATTTGTCGAACGAAGAAAAAGTGTTGGTTGGATTGAACATTCGTCCGGCAAAAAAATAGCATGATTGAGCAAGTAATAACTCCGGATATACATTCTGATGGCGACGGGCAGAAGTATGAATTGCGCCTGTTTGTAACCGGGGCTTCGATTAATTCAATCCGTGCCATTGCCAATCTGAAACACATTTGTGAAACGTATCTTGCGGGAAACTATACCCTGGAAATTATTGATGTCTACCAGCAACGAATGCTTGCCGAAAGCGAGCAGATTATTGCTTTACCTTTATTGATAAAAAAAATGCCCTTGCCCCAGCGTAGGCTGATCGGCGATATGTCGGACACCGAAAAGGTGCTTAAAGGCCTGGGCATTGCTCATACCAGTTAATGAAACCGGTTAAAACCTACGAACAGCTCGTCCAGGAAAACGAAGCCTTGCTGATCCAGTTGGAGGAGGCCACCGAGACCATTCATGCCATACGAACGGGTCAGGTCGATGCGTTGGTGGTGCAGGGAAAGGACGGACACGAACTTTACAGCCTCAAAACCGCCGATCAGACGTACCGGGTGTTTATCGAAACGATGAACGAAGGGGCGGTAACGCTGAATGAAGCAGGATTGATTCTTTACTGCAATTCAAAATTTGCGTCGATGGTGGGCATGCCGCTGTCGAAGGTGATTGCCCTGTCGTTCGATACATTTATTCCTGCCGAATACAAAGACCGCTACAACAGCCTGTTTAATGATGGGTGGACCGAAGACCGCAAAGTTGAAATCTGCATCCTTAGTACGGATAGGGAGGTACCCTGCCAGCTTTCCGTAACGACGCTGGAACTGGATGGCGGCACTTCGATGAGCGTCATCGTAACTGATCTCACGGTTCAGAAGGCCACCCAGCGGCTGCTCAAGTCCAACAACGACCGGCTGGAGGAAATGAACACGGCGCTCGAAGTCAGCAACCACGACCTGCAGCAGTTTGCGTCGGTGGCGTCGCACGATTTGCAGGAGCCGTTGCGCAAAATCCAGATGTTTTCGGAATTGTTGAAAGACAAACACATCGACGAACTGCCCATCGACAGCGTGCGGTATCTGGAAAAAATTATCGACTCTTCCAACCGGATGCGCACCATGATCATCGACATCCTGAGTTATTCCCGGCTATCGACGCATTCGGATACCTACGTTCTGACCGATCTCAACAAACTGCTCAATGAGGTATTGAAAGATTTTGAACTCCGGATTCAGGAGAAAAAAGCCCGTGTGCAGATTGATCCATTGCCCGAAGTGGAAGTGAATCAGGGGCAGATCCGGCAGGTTTTCCAAAATCTGATCAGCAACGCGCTGAAGTTTTCCAAAGCCAATCAGCCGCCGGTAATCGAAATCAAGGCGACTTACCCCGCCGAGTCCGAAACGAAGGATGAGGAACCGATGTGTTCCATTTTGATTACCGACAACGGGATTGGGTTCGATGAACAATACGTCGACAAAATATTTTCGCTGTTTCAGCGATTGAACACCAAGGATATTTACGAAGGGTCGGGCATCGGACTGGCGGTTACCAAACGCATTATCGATAAACATAATGGCCGGATCAGGGCACAAAGTAAGGAAGGAATGGGTTCTACATTCATTATTAGCTTACCTTTGAGGCAACATAAACCGGCTTGAAATGGCTTTTGACCTATCCAGAAAGAAAATCTTACTGGCTGAAGATGATGGGGATGACCGTGAATTTTTCATTGATTTTTTAGGGAGTCGCACCGATATTGAACTGCTGCCCGGCGTAACATCGGGGGTCGAATTGCTCGACTACCTGCATCGAATCACGTCGCCCGATGAACTGCCGGATATTGTCATTCTGGATCAGAACATGCCCAAGCTGACGGGGAAAGAAACGCTGACAGCCATCAAAGCTACGGATTGGCTGGCGCAGATTGCCGTCGTTATTTATTCCACCTACGTCGGCCGGGAGTTGATTGACGAGTGCCTGAAACTGGGGGCGGTTTCGGTGAAATCCAAGCCCGTTTCGAAGGACGGTTACAACGAGATGATGAACGAAATTCTGGCGGCATGCCATCGCGTGTCCGTTAGTTAAACGCTTGCTAATCAGGTTGATTATGGCCAAAAGTACCAAAACTTCCCGTTCGGCCTCTGCGGCTTATAAACTGGCAAATCTGCCTTCCGATGGTCAGATCCGTGTCATGATCGAACGGGTTTCGCCCGAACTCGATGGCGGGCGGTTTCCGATCAAGGCCGTTCCCGGTGATCTCATTGCCGTTGAAGCGGATATTTTTCTGGATGGTCACGACAAACTGGCTGCCCGACTGCTTTATAAACATCCGGATGATCCGGCCTGGATTGAAGTGCCGATGGTTTTTATCAATAATGACCGCTGGGGCGCGTCGTTTTCGGTCGAAAAACCGGGGCTGTATGCCTACACCATCGAAGGCTGGGTGGATCACATCGCTTCCTGGAAACACGAAGTCGAATTGAAAGTGGCGGCTGGTCAACGGCTGACGAGCGAACTCAAAGCCGGGGCGGTTTACGTCGAAGGCATGGCACAACGGGCCGAAGGGGATGATAAACCGACGCTGGAGTGGCTGGCCGGTTTGCTGGAAGCCGGGGCGGATGAATACAACGATGCGGCTTACCAGGAGTCTGTTCAGTTTGTAGAAAGCGATCTGTTTACGGACCTCATCCAGCGGTATCCGGAGCGGAAACACCCGGCCCGGTATGCCCGTGAACTTGTGGTGGACGTCGATCGGCCCAAAGCCGGTTTCAGTACGTGGTATTGCCTGTTCCCGCGATCTGCTTCGCAGGAACAGGGTGCCGGGGGTGCGCCCACCCACGGCACGTTTCGGGATGTGGAAAAGCTGCTGCCGCGCATTGAAGCGATGGGTTTCGACGTGCTCTATCTGCCGCCGATTCATCCCATTGGAGAGTCGTTTCGGAAAGGAAAAAATAATAATGTGGTTTCGCAGCCCGGCGAACCGGGCGTACCCTACGGTATCGGTTCGGAACTGGGCGGTCACACGGCCATTCACCCCGAATTGGGAACCCTCGACGACTTCAAACACCTGATTGCCATTGCCCGAAACCACGGCATGGAGGTGGCGATGGATCTGGCCATTCAGGTGTCGCCCGATCATCCCTGGGCCAAAGACCACCCCGAATGGTTTAAAAAGCGACCCGACGGCACCATCCAATACGCTGAAAATCCGCCGAAAAAATACCAGGATATTTACCCGGTTTATTTTGAAACCGACGACTGGCAGAGCCTCTGGATCGAAATGAAGGAGACGATGCTGACGTGGGCGTCGTGGGGCGTCCGGATCATCCGGGTCGACAACCCGCATACCAAGCCGTTTCAGTTCTGGGAATGGCTGATTGCGGAAGTCAAGAAGATCTATCCTGACCTGCTATTTCTGGCCGAAGCTTTCACCAAACCGAAGGTGATGCAGCAACTGGCGAAGCGCGGTTTTGCCCAGTCGTACACCTATTTCACCTGGCGCAACACCAAACACGAGCTGGAGGAATACCTGACGGAACTGACGCAGGGCGAAATGAAGCGCTATTATCGCCCAAATTTCTGGCCGACTACCCACGACATCAACCCCTACATTCTGCAATCGGGCCACGAACCGCAGTTTTTGATCCGGTTTTTGCTGGCAGCCACGCTGTCGTCCAACTACGGTATTTACGGGCCGTCGTTCGAGTTGATGGAACACCTGCCGTTTCCGGGCAAGGAAGAATACATCGACTCGGAAAAATACGAGATCCGGCATTGGGACTGGCACCGCACCAACCGGCTGACGTACCTGATCGGGCTGGTCAACCGCATCCGAAGGGAAAACCCGGCTTTGCAAACCACCAACAACCTGACGTTCTGCCGCATCGACGACGACGCGCTGATGGCCTATCTGAAGGTGACGGGCCACAACCGGCTGCTCATGGTGATCAATACCGATGCCTACAACCGGCGGGCGGGCATGGTGCAGGTGCCGATCTGGCAGTTGGGTATCGCCGATGGACAGGAATACGTGGTGCACGATTTACTGACCGGAGCGCAATATACCTGGAAAGGGCAGTGGAATTACGTCGAACTCGATCCGTACCTGTTGCCCATGCACTTGCTGAAAATCGAAGCCTGACCGTTTTGGCGGTTGAAGCGGCTGATGGGTCCCTAAAAAGAAGTGCCATTGCCTAAGAAATGCGGCTACAATTGCCCTGAATGCGGTTACTATATAAAACGTGCAACAACAGCATTTTTATTGGTAAACAACATGATTCAGGAAGCGATTCAATACCCTGCGTTGATCAAATACCTGAAAGGGTTCAGCAATTATACGTGGGTGCATTACGGCGACGGGCGCAAGGTTTTGTTGGCGAAATCCCTGGTTTTTTTCGAAAAGAAACTCTCCGGTTTTCTTCGGGTTCATAAAACGGCACTGGTTAATCCCCATTACATTGCTGATTTTCAGGCTCCTCCGGGACATAAAATGGCGGGTTCGGTTAGCCTGCGGGATGGTGAAACGCTACCCGTCAGCCGTCGGCGCTGGAGTCTGATCATCGATCCGCTTCTGGTTACGATGCTGCCGTCTTCATTGCCGGCCCATGGGGAGCCGGTCAGTTCTCCGTTTGTGGCTCTGGCTGGGCTCGAAAAAAAACACCCGTCCGTGGCTTCCCGGCGGATGTGGATGGTGATGGCCGATGAGCTAAAAAGCGGTTTGGTGCAGCAACTGATGGGTGAAAAATGGTCGCAGTGGGGGCTGAAGCTATTCGATACCGGCAACGGACTTCAGAAAGTAATCGCCGGCATTGGAGAGGCCGACATGCCCGCCGTGATTGTGTTGGACGGGAGCCAGCCGGGCAGTTTGCTCACGTTGCAAACGCTCAAAAACAATTCCCGCTTCCGGTTTATTCCCACCATTCTGCTGTCATCGGCCGGTAATTACGACCAGGCTCAACAGGGATATGCATCGGGAGCCAATTCGGTTATTGTCTATCCCACCGATCTGCCCCGGTTCATTCAGGTGCTGGAAAAAATGTTTCGGTATTGGCTGTCGGTCGCATCTGCGCCACAGGCTGGGAACGTCCGCTCTTGCTGAGTGGCCCGGTTTCGGGGCCGAACGTTTAATACATCGAATGGGTATTGGGTAACAATACGGTTTCCCACCAGTATTCTTTCAGGGTCTGAAAGTAATCGGTCCACTCTGTAAAGTTCATGGGCTTGACAACGTAGGAAGCCACTCCACGGTCGTACGATTCCGCGATGTCTTCAGAATTACACGAATTACTGAATACCACGACCGGGATTTGTCCAACCTCCGGATTGAGGTTTTTAACCTTTGTCAGAAAGGCCCAGCCATTCTCCCGCTCCGGCAGGTATAGATCCAGCAGGATCAACTGAGGAAGCCGCAGCCCGGTCTGCATACATTCTTCGAGGTAGTGGATGGCGGTATGCTCATCCGTCATGATCACAGCTTCAACATCCGTAAAACTCTGCTGGAGCGCATTTTTTATCAGCAGCAGATGATCCGCGCTGTCTTCAATAACCAGAATTCGGGCTTTCCGGAGCCGATTCGGGCTTTTTTTATTTCTGGAGTCATTCATGTTTTTCAACGTTGCGTTTCCTGGAAATTACGGGTATTACATTCACAACGCTTCCCAATTTTGATGTGTTCAGGAAGATAGGATATTTTTTTCTTTTTTCCGTTTTCCTGATCCGACAGGTTGGGATTTTGGATAAGCCGCTGCCGGTATCTTTTATACGTTTACGGGAATTGCAGTTTGAAAACCGTGCCTCCTTCGGGTGGCGTTTCCACCGTCAGGATACCCCGCAACAATTCGCACAGGTTTTTGACGATCGACAAACCAATTCCCTCACCGCCCGCCTGGTCAGGACCCGTTTCTGATCCCGAATTGCCTGCGGCAACGGATTGATTCATCAGCAGCCGAACCAAAAAAGCCGGAAGTCCCGGACCCGTGTCCTGAATGGTTAGCCACCAGGATGTTGGGCTGGAATGCTGATCCCAGATGAGCGTCACGCCCCCGGTTTCGGTGTATTTGAGTGCATTCGTCAGCAGATTCTGGGCAATCCGGCGAATGAGAATGGGGTCGCTCTCAACCAGCAGCGAAGAGACTCCCCGGGTTTGAATCCACAAATTCCGTTGGTCGGCCAGCGGTTTCATGCTTTGGCCCAGATCCAGCAACAGTTCTGCAACATCGAACCGGGCTAATTCAACCTTTTCCTGACCCGCTTCCAGCCGCGCAAAGTCCAGCAGTTCGGTCAGCATTACCGTCATCTGACGCAGGTTGCGCTGCATCATCTCCAGCATCTGCGACCGTTCTTCTTCCGTATCCATCAGATCCATCAGTGAGGCTGCGCCCTGAATGGCGCCAAAACTTCCGCGCAGATCGTGGGAAGCCCGGCGCAGAAACTCACCCCGGTCTTTAACCTGCTGGCGCAGGCTGGCCAGTGCCTCGATGTTTTCATTAAAACGGTCTCCTTCCTGTAAAAGCTCGTGGTGGTGGCGTTCCGTTGTTTTCAGCGTTGTAATGTCCAGACCGGTAACGACGAGCCCGCCATCGTATTTGATAATCGACGAGCCCCACCAGCGATCCGTGTCCGGCATTGGGTCGTGCAGTTCCTCATACACCGATTCACCGGACTCAACGACCTGTTTGAAACGTTCGAACATGCCGGCTGACCACTGATTTGGAAACAACTGGCTGGCCAGACGGCCCTGCATCTGACTGACAGACTGGTTGTTCAAGGTTGCAAAATTCTGATTGCAGACAATGAGCATAAAGTCCGTGATTTCGTCCGATTCGGGGATGGCTTTGAAATAGGCGATGGACGCCGGTGAACTGTTCAGTACGGCCTGTAAGCTTTCGGCGGTTTTCTGTACTTCCCGCGTCCGCTCCTGAACGCGCAAATCCAGTTCCTGGGTCAGGGCTTTCTGCAGGTGAACGTCGGTGCAGGTGCCCAGATAGCCATTGAACGTGCCGTCCGGTTTGAAAAGAGGGCGGGCTTTTTCCTGCATCCAGTGGTATTCGCCGTCGTTTCGGCGCAGGCGGTATTCAAAGGAAAAAGGCTGTTGTTTCTGAAAACAGCGCTGGTAGGTTGCCAGATACGATTCCCGGTCGTC
This sequence comes from Larkinella punicea, assembly GCF_003334855.1. Classification (GTDB taxonomy): domain Bacteria; phylum Bacteroidota; class Bacteroidia; order Cytophagales; family Spirosomataceae; genus Larkinella; species Larkinella punicea. Next base: position 153,445 of record NZ_QOWE01000004.1, on the reverse strand, counting down.
GGAATGAATATCGGACGTCCAGCCTTGAAGCAGCTCCTCTTTTAGGAGGTGGCCCGTATAGGCCAGCCAGGCCGTATTGAGATACTTGTAGCGGGCGTCGGGGCCGGCCACCCAGATGAGCGTCGGCGCACTGTCGACAATGGTGTGAAACCACGCTTCCTGTTCCGACAGCATCCGTTGCACCTGCCGGTGCTCGGTGATGTCCTCGATGGCTACCAGAATGGCTTCCTGGCTGTGTTGCCGAACCACCTTTCGCGCATTGAGGTACATCACTTTTTCGCCGATCTCCGGAAAGTTGTGAATGACCTCGAAGCCCTGAAACTCGGCATCTTCCTGCACCACCGCATCGAGCATGTTCCGGAGTTGGGGAATGTCCCACTGGCGGTTTCCGAGTTCGTAGAGTAGCCGCCCTTCGGTGGCTTCCGGCCGAACCCGGAAAATGGTGTAAAAGGCCTGGTTGGCACTCATCACCCGCAGGTCGCGGTTCAGAACGAGGGTGGCTTCCCGAATGGTGGAGAAAATATCTTCGGCAAACGCATAAGCCTCTGTCAACTGGTCGTTGCGTTGCTGCAACTCCTGGTTGATGGTTTGCAGTTCTTCGTTCGACGATTCGATTTCTTCTTTGCTCGTTTCCAGTTCCTCATTGATGCTCTGGAGTTCTTCGTTGCTGCTGATAATTTCCTCGTTGGCCGACTGGAGTTCTTCGTTATTGGCTTCCTGTTCCTCAATAATGGAGTGCAGGTCTTCCCGCAGGGTGGTGAGTTCTTCTTCCAGTTGTTTGATCCGGCGGACGCGAACCCCCGTTTTTCCACTCTCGTGCAGGGCCGGCGTGGTGACTTCTTCAAAAATGATCAGAAAAAGCCGCTCCTCCGTTGCGGTTTTGAGCGGAACAGCCTCGATGGCTACCTGGTGTGTTTTGTTTTTTACCTTGATTTCCAAACCGGTTTTCCGGATCGATTCCCCTGATTTATGCGCCTTATGGACGGTATTGCGCAGTTCGAAAAGCAGAGACGGGCGGGCCATCTTGAGCAGATTAAGGCTGGCTTTTCCCGGCAAAGGTTCCAGAAACAGACCCGTAGAGCCCCGAAACTGAAGAATGTCGAGGTCTTGATTGACCACCACGCTGGCCGGAACATACTGACTCAGCAAGAGCGTGTCGACGACGGTGTCCAGATCCCTGGGGGCAGAGTCGGCCTTGGGATTTTTGGGGGTTCGATTGGGTTCTTCCATAAGGTCTGCTTCCGGCATCCGGGGATTCATTTCAAAGGTAGGACGGCTGGTAACATCATTTTTTCGGACGTAGATTTTGTAATTCTTTTCCAACTGGGCAAAAAACGGCGCGGAAGAGCCGATGGTTTCGGACTTTCCGAGTAGCAGATAGCCCGTTGGATTCAGGGCATAATGGAAGGTCGCGATGGCTTTTTTCTGTAACACCTGGTCCAGGTAAATCAGCAGGTTGCGGCAACTGATGAGGTCGAGCCGGGAAAAGGGCGGGTCTTTGAAAATGTTGTGGGGGGCAAAAACGCACAGATCACGAATGGTTCGGCTGATGCGGTAGTGATCGTCTACTTTCGTAAAAAACCGGTGCAGCCGCTGGGGCGAAATGTCCATCACCTCGCTGCGGGAGTAGTTGCCTTGTCGGGCTTTGGCAATGGCGGCTTCGCTCAGGTCGGTTGCAAAAATATGGATGGGCAGACTGGGAACACGGTCCTCAAGAACTTCCAGAATCAGCATGGCCAGTGAGTAGGCTTCCTGACCCGTCGAGCAGGCCGGGATCCAGATTCGCAGGGGTTCACGGGGCAGTTTGTTTTTAATGAGCTGCGGCAACAGGATTTTTTTCAGGTAATCCATCGTCTCTTCGTCCCGAAAAAAATGCGTCACGTTGATCAGCAGGTCACTGTACAGGGCGTCGACCTCAGAAGGGTGCTGCTTCATATACCGGATGTAGTCCTGCAATTTTTCCAGTTTATACAGCAGCATTCGCCGGATGATGCGACGCCGGATGGTGGATATTTTGTAATGGGTGAAATCTACCCCGATCGATTTTTTGATGAACAGAATAACCGCTTTGAGGTCTTCTTCCGGTGTTTCCACGTCGCCCGGGCCTTCGATGAGGGTGTTCAGCCGGAAAAGGTAACTTTGGTGGCTCAACCGCTCCACTTCTTTCGCAATTTCCTTTGGAGGCAGCACCAGGTCGACCACGCCCTCGTGAATGGCCGTTTGGGGCATACTCTGAAATTGGGCCGTTTTATCCTGCGCCATCGTGATGCCGCCTTCCGCTTTGATGGCTTTCAGACCCAGGGTGCCGTCGGAAGCGGCTCCCGATAGCAAAATTGCAATGGCTCCTTCTTTCTGCCGGTTGGCCAGCGAAATAAAGAACTGGTCGATGGGCATGTGCAGGTGGGGGCGGGGCTGACGGGCGGAAAGCAACAGTTTTCCGTCGACGATTTCAATATCCTTGTCGGGTGGAATGATATAGACCGAATCGGGTTCAATCCGCATGCCCTGCCCGGCCTCCCGAACCGGCATGGGCGTCACCCGGCCAATCAGGGCGGAAAGGTGGCTTTCCTGGTTGGGGTCGAGGTGTTGAATGTATACAAAGGCAAAACCGGTTGTTGAAGACAAATTGGCCAGCAACAGCGACAGTGCTTCCAGTCCGCCCGCCGACGCACCAATGGCAACAACCGGAACAAATCCCGGCTGAGGTTGATGGTCAGAACTGAGTTTTTTTGCCATACATTTTCAAAAACTATCGTACACTTTAATAGTTTATTCTGAAAGAGAAGTGCCTTAGGAAGCAAGTTAGGACTATTTGCCAGACTCTTTAGCTTAAATTGTTACTTCTTATAAAGAGGGAAAGCAGAAATTGTTTACCCGAAAAATCGTATCTATTTCGTCTATGGCAAAGCGCGACCTTGTAGTAATAGGCTCTTCGGCCGGCGGAATAACGGCCCTGAAAGAATTGGTATCGACTCTTTCCGCAGATTTTGGGGCTTCCATTTTTATCGTACAGCATCTTTCGCCCCATTCGCCCAGTTTTTTGCCTGATATTCTGAACCACTCAGGACCCCTTAAGGCCATTCATCCGAAGGATGGGGAAACCATTCGACCGGGTCAGATTTATGTCGCGCTGCCCGACCATCACCTGCTGGTTGAACACGATCGGATGATTGTCAAAAAAGGTCCGAAAGAAAACCGGTTTCGCCCTTCCATCGACGCCCTGTTTCGGTCTGCGGCATATACCTACGGTCCGCGGGTGATTGGGGTTGTTCTGACGGGAATGCTCAACGACGGCACATCGGGCATGTGGTCCATCAAACGGCTCGGCGGTCTAACCATTATTCAGGAACCGGACGAAGCCCTGTATCCCAGTATGCCGGATAGTGTGCTGGAATATGTCGACGTCGATCACATTGTTCCGATGGCCGGGATGGCGTCTTTGCTGAACCGGTTAACCCAGGAGGAGGTACCCGACAAACCTGCGCTTTCGGCCGAGGAAAAGACCCGGATGGAGGCCGAAATCAACATTGCCGCTGAAGATAACGCCTTCGAAATGGGAATCATTGATCTGGGTGAACTGACGCCCTTAACCTGTCCCGAGTGCCACGGTAGCCTGGTCAGTATCAAAGAAGGCAAACTGATCCGGTACCGTTGTCATACCGGTCATGCCTATACGGCGGGTTCTCTACTGGCCGAAGTGACCAAAACCGTTGAAGAAGCACTGTGGCAGGGTGTTCGGGGGTTTGAAGAGACGATTCTGTTGCTCGATCAGTCGGCTAAACAATTTGCCGAGGCCGGTAACCGAAAAGCTGCGGAAGACTTTGCCGAAAAATCCCGCGAAACCCGTGAAAAATCCCGCAGGCTCCACGAATTTATCTACCAGCAGAAGCAAAAAACGGAGCCGGGAGCTTAACGAAGGTCCGGTTCGGGTTTTCGGTCGGGCAACAGGACTTGTTCGCCTTTTCAAGATGGTGACGCCAAATTTCTTTTGCCGGACCGTGGCTTATTTTCGATAACAATGCGGAGCGTATGCGGTTAACACCATAGAACGCCGTCGTTACCGGTATGGGTTTTCGACCAACCAAAACCGGGCGAATGCGCCGAATGATGAACCTTGTGGACGGGAAAGCGTCGCGTAAATCAACTCAACGATGAAAAAAGGAATTTTAATGGCCGCCGTGTTGACAGGATTGGTTTTCACCCTGCCAACCCAGGCTCAGACGACCAGTTCGGAAGGCAATGTCGCCAATCCGGCGCAGAGCAGGAACGGGAATGTAAAAGAACAAAAAACGGAGCCCGGCAAAACCCGGGCGGGCATTAGCCGGAACGTAACCGGCGTTCGCCCGGACAGCAACAGCACATCCAATAAATTTGGCCGTTCGGGCAAGCAGGCAAATCGGGAAGCGCGGTCGCCGTCGACCGCCGATGGCAAAGTGTCCGAAAAAAACCGGTCCAGATCGTATCCGAAAGCCAAAAATGACCGCAGCAACGGCCGCACGTTCGGCAACACCGGTACGGATACCACCCGTAAAAAGCCCGACCCCCGTCAGTAAAGGCTTTTAGCATCCTGCTTCGCGTGAAAAACCCATTCCGATCAACCGGTCGGAATGGGTTTTTAATACATAGCGTGTAAACCCTTCAATTGAAAGCGTATGAAAACCAGCAACATCGGAGATGCCTTTCAACACGGCATTGATCTTTTAAAAGGGGACGATTCGGTGGACAAAACGTTTTGCAGCCAGAAAAACTACCCGGGTCATCAAACCGCCCGACCGGCCTTCGCCCGCGCCAGAGAGAAAGTTTTTGATGTAAACCGCTGGTCCGACGTATCCAGCCTGACCGCCGGGTTTATCCTGCATGATGCCGCCGGACAGCCCAAACCGACCGGGCCGCCGACCGTTGGCGACTTGATCCGCCTGGAACTCCCCGGCCCAACACCCGTCAATTGGGTAAAGGTGATTCAGGTTGTCGATGCGGAAACGAAAGCCGGTTTTACGGCCCGTCCCTGTGCAGACCCACACAAAAACGAAAACCGGACCGAGCACTTTTTTACCGATGAATCGACCAGCACGTTCCGTGTGGAATGGGTGGGAAATACCCTAACGGCCTGTCAGATTGGTAAAAACGAACGCATCAATAACCAGAATCCGGAAGCCGGAGGCCGTGCGGTGGTCAATACCGTGATTGCCACAACCGGCTGGCTTCTCTACCAGAAGATCCAGTGGAAAACGCTCATGGATTATCTGCTGGAATAATCGACAGTTTGCAATTTATCCTCATTAAATAGGCTTATTTACGGAATCACTTTGTATTATTACGGGTAGAATCGCTTTGCCTGTACCACCGATCTGTCTCCATGTTCGACTCAACCGCAACCAACCTGAGCAGCCGCTATGCCTGGAATAATCTAATCGGGGATCAGGATGCCATCCGGTTTCTGGAAACGGCGATTCTGCCTCCCTATGTGAACGCGTGCCGGTGGTTTGCCGGGAAAGCCCGCCAGCAGGCTGGCTTTCGCATTCAGGTTGTTCACGAAATCGCGTTTCTTTCCGATAATCAAACCGACGATAAGGCATTCCTGTTTATCGTGGAAGCTGCGTATGCCGACGGCGAAACCGAACGTTATTTACTTCCCTTATCGTTTGTTGAAGCTGGTCATCCCGATGCATCTTCCATCGCCCCGAAAGGGATTCTGACGCGTGCGGATTTCGACCAGGAAAGCGGTTTGGTGGTCGATGCCATTTACGACGAACGGTTCCGGCAAGCCCTGTATTTTAACCTGGCCCATCAGCAAACGCTGGATCAAACAAGTGGAAAACTGACCTTCCACCGGGGGAAGGGGTTGGCTGTCGATGATATCAATGGGTTGATTACCAGTCGTGTATTGCCGGTTGACTCAAGTAATTCTGCACTGGTTTTTGGCGTTTCAGATCAGGGGGAGAAGTATTTCCTGAAACTTTACCGCAAGCTTTTTCAGGAAACCAACCCGGAAGTGGACCTCGTCAGTTTTCTGACCGAAAAAAGTAACTTCAGTCACATCCCGGCCTACGCCGGAAGCGTGATCTGGGAGCAGGAGGGTGTGCCGGACATTACGCTCGGGATGATGCAGCGCATGGTTGAAAACCAGCAGGATAGCTGGAGCCAGACGGGCGATTACCTCAATGATTTTCTCTACGCGGTTCCGCACCGGTTGTTTACGATCCGGGAAGACGTGTTCGACCGGGTGGAACTGCTGGGCCGACGGACGGGTCAAATGCACCTGGCGCTCTACGACCCGGACTCGGGCGATCCGGCATTTGCTGCCGAACCGTTCACCGACGACTACCGGGAGTTTATCATCCGGCGGTTTGAAAGTCTGCTCGAACGGCGGTATAATCTGCTCATCGATAACTACACGAAACTCGATCCGCTGGCGCAGAGCCTGGCCTGGGTGTTTATGGAAGCCAAGGAGATGATCGACGAGTTTGTCGATGATTTCCGGACCCGCCCGCTTGAGTCGCTGCGCATCCGGATTCACGGCGATTACCACCTGGGGCAGGTGCTGGCAACGGGTAAGGACTTCATTATCATCGACTTTGAAGGCGAACCGGAAAGCAGCATCAGCGAACGGAAGATCAAACATTCACCCCTGAAAGACGTTGCCGGCATGATCCGTTCCTACCATTACGCGGTTTCGGCTAAGCTCTTTGGCAGCACAGAAACCGCCGGCATCGAACCTGATCACCTGCAGCGCGTTTCCGAACGCTGGTTTAAACTGATTCGGGATACGTACATGGACGCCTACCTGGAAACGATTGGCAGCCCGCATCCGCTGTTTAAGAACAGCAACGAGGTGAACTTTTTGCTGCTGGTGTATTTGCTGGAAAAAGCCGTGTATGAACTGGGCTATGAAATCAGCTACCGGCCAGCCTGGGTCAAGATTCCGTTGAAAGGAATTATGGATGTGATCCGGGAAATTGAAAAAATACGGATTGCCGACCCGACCCGAAATTCGGAACTCCCGCTGCTGCAAATGGGGTTGTTGCAGACGAAAAAAGAGTAAGTTTGTGCTAAACGCGCATTTCTATGGAAATAACCAGTTTGGATCAGTTGGATTTAACCCGGCAATACACCTATGCCGACTACCTGACGTGGCGGGTTCAGGAGCGGCTTGAATTGATACGCGGCTACATCTGGAAAATGTCGCCCGCACCCAGTCGCCGGCATCAGCAGTTGGTTGGTAAGTTCTATTTGCCGTTTGGCAATTACATGAAGGGCAAACCCTGTCAAGTCTTCATGGCGCCGTTCGATGTGCGACTGCCCCGCAAGAATAAACTGACGAATGAAACGATTACCACCGTTGTTCAGCCGGATTTGTGCATTATTTGCGATCCGGCTAAACTGGACGATGCGGGTTGCATTGGCGCACCGGACCTGGTGATTGAAGTGTTGTCGAAAGGCAACACGAAAAAAGAGATGAAGGAGAAATTCGATGCGTATCAGGAAGCCGGCGTCCGGGAATACTGGATTGTTCAGCCCGAATACGATAACGTCCTGGTCTATACGCTCAACGAACAGGGGCAGTTTATCGGGCAACATCCGTACGATGAGAGCGATACCCTGGCTCCGTTAATCTTTCCGAACCTCCAAATCGACCTCCACGAGGTTTTCGAAGAATAAAACCCAATGAATCAGTTGGATTCATCGGTGAAAATTTGTCTATATTTCACGAGCTAAACCATGTAGCTTTCCTATGGCGAAACGTACGACCAAACAGACTCCTGTTACCATTGACCCAAAACCGGAAACGGAGACTGTCGACCAAACACCTGAACCTTCAACCGTTTCAGGGGATTACAGTCGATTAACCGAATTTGACATCTATCTTTTCCGGGCCGGAAAACACACCCGTCTGTATGAAAAGCTGGGCTCACACGTCGTCGAGGTCGACGGCGTGGTCGGTACGTATTTTGCCGTCTGGGCACCGTCGGCCCGGTATGTGGCGGTTATTGGCAATTTCAACGGCTGGAACAAAGGAAGCCATCCGCTGAAAGTTCGCTGGGACAGTTCCGGGATCTGGGAGGCTTTTGTGCCCCACATTGGCCGGGGTGAGATTTATAAATATGCCATCACGCACGATAGCGGCCGTGAACTTGAGAAAGGCGATCCGTTTGCACTCTGGTGGGAAACACCGCCCAAAACCGGCTCGGTTGTCTGGGACAACTGGTACGAATGGAAGGATGATTACTGGATGCGGAACCGGGGGAAAATCAACGCCCTCAACAAACCCATTTCCGTGTATGAACTTCACCTGAATTCGTGGCGTCGTGATCCGTCGGAGCCCACACGGCAATTGTCGTACAATGAAGTAGCCGATGCACTGGTGCCCTACATCAAGGAACTGGGCTTTACGCACGTCGAATTTATGCCTGTTATGGAGCATCCGTACGACCCGTCGTGGGGCTACCAGATCACCGGGTATTTTGCACCGACCAGCCGGTTCGGTACCCCGCAGGATTTCATGAATATGATCGAGCGGCTGCACCAGGAGAACATCGGCGTGTATCTCGACTGGGTACCTTCGCACTTTCCGGGTGATGCCCACGGCTTGTATGAGTTCGACGGTTCGCACCTGTATGAGCATCCCGATATGCGGAAGGGCTATCATCCCGACTGGAAAAGCTACATTTTTAATTACGGTCGCAACGAGGTGCGGGCGTTTCTGCTCAGTAATGCTCTGTTCTGGCTGGACCGGTTTCATGCCGACGGGTTGCGGGTTGATGCCGTCGCGTCGATGCTGTACCTCGATTATTCCCGCAACCACGGCGAATGGGAACCAAACGTATTCGGTGGCCGGGAAAACCTGGAAGCCATTTCGCTCTTCAAGGAACTGAACGAAGCGGTTTACAAGGACTTTCCGGAAGTCCAGATGATTGCCGAGGAGTCGACGGCCTTTCCGGGCGTGACCCGACCTACCTATACGGGCGGTTTGGGCTTCGGCATGAAGTGGATGATGGGCTGGATGAACGACACCCTGCGGTATTTTCAGCGCGATTCGTATTACCGTCGCTGGCACCAGGACGAGCTGACATTCAGCACGGTGTATGCGTTTTCGGAAAACTTCATGCTGCCGTTTTCGCACGATGAGGTGGTCTACGGCAAAAAGGCGCTGATCAGCAAAATGCCGGGTGACGAATGGCAGCGGTTTGCCAACCTGCGGCTGTTGTTTACGTATATGTTCACACATCCCGGCACCAAACTGCTGTTTATGGGCTGTGAATTCGGACAAACCTCGGAGTGGAAATTCGACGGCAGCCTCGACTGGCACCTCCTCGATTATGCACCCCATCAGGGTATGAAAGAGTGCATGAAAGCATTAAACCGGCTGTATCGCAGCGAACCGGCGCTGTATGAGCAGAGTTTCGTGGCCGAAGGCTTCGAGTGGATCGATACGACGGACCGCGAAAACAGCATGATTGTCTACGCCCGGAAAGGAACCCGCACCAAAGAGCAGGTGGTGATTGTGTTGAACATGACGCCCATTCCGCGCACCGACTACCGCATTGGTGTTCCGGCGGCCGGCACCTGGGCCGAGTTGTTCAACAGCGACGATCGGGCGTTTTTTGGGAGCGGCCTGCTGAATAGCCAGCCGCTTGTCTCGGAACCGCAGGAGTGGCAAGGGCGTCAGGCTTCCATCGTGCTCACCGTGCCGCCGTTGGGAGCGGTGGTGCTGAAGTATCAGAATAATGAAGCATAAATTTCAGGTATGCCCCGTGCGGGCATACTTTTTGCAAAAATTATTGTTTGGGCAATCATGGATTTTGAAACCTTTGACACCGGGTTTCTACATGTATCAAAGCAGGATTCACGAACCGCCTGTTGTGACCCGTACACGTAAGTTTTCTAAACCATTTACTTGCCTGAATGTTATCGGATTGGCCGTAGAACGAATTTTTGGCAAAAAAATGATGCGGTCGGCGCGAAACAAAACCACCAGCTTTCAGTTAATCCCATTAACTTTGCTTTACAAAGTAAGTTTCCTATATGAGAAAAATAGTAACATTAGTGCTGGTCTTTACGTCTGCCGTCGCCTTCTCACAAACGCCCACCGCCAGCCGGATCAGCAGCGGAGTGGACGTGGGTGCCGCTTTTAAAAAGGATTATCTGGCGCCGTCCATCACCTATTATGAACTGCTAAATCTGGATGCCAACAAGATTTTTTCGATTGGCTGGACGATCAAAGGGGGGAATTTTTACGGAGATAACCTGAATTATACGACAGCTCCAGCCCGGCTCACCCGTGAAAAAACCGGCTTTGGGGCCATTGGGGCTCCCGAGGTGGCGGCCAATATCGATACCATGCGATTCGATTGGGTGACGGTTTCAACCGTCAATTTTGGTTTACGGGCGCAGGTTCGGCTGGGACCGGTGGAAGTGGGTGCTGGTGCCGATCTGATCGGCCTGGGCTTTGGCAGAAGCCGGGAGGGACGCTACCGGTCGACAACCGGTCGGTTCGAGCATACCAATGCCGATTCAGAAATTGATACCGTGAGTTTTCGGGTTTCACCCTTGCAATACGCTCAGCCTCAACGGTTGAATGTGCGGTTGCTGGGCGACAATGATCTGGGATCGCTCTCCAGCGAAGTCTACGTGAGATTGACGATGCTGCGACGAATGGGCGTGAAGGTGGGCTACCATTGGATTACTACCGAAATGCGGGCCAGCAATCTGAACATTGACGATGACAACCGACGGTTTCGCAACCGGGCCGCCATGGGTTACGTTGCCCTGACGTTTCCTTTTTACAAATAACAACACCTCAACGGCTTGAAAGGACTTTTGCCTGCACGGGAAGTTTTTCAAGCCGTTGAGCGTTCATCAGGCTTCGACCGGTTTCAGGCTGAAGTACGTTTCGTAAACGGCTTTGGCGGCTTCGTTGGTGCGAATCTGGAAACGATCCAGGTACTGATGCAGACCGGTTTTGAAGAGCTCGGATGTTTCGGTAAACTCAATCTCCGACCGGAGCTTGCTCAAAGCCTTTTCGGCATCGTTCTTAAACCCGTTGGTGATCAGATTGCCCGATATTTCGTAAAGCGACAGTTCGGCCTGACGGATGCAGTGGGCAACCGAACGGGGGAAAAGTTTGTCCAGAATCAGGAATTCAACAATGGTCGACGAGCTAATCATTTTGTATTGCTGCCGGTACATGTTGTAGGCACTGCCCGATTTCAGAACGGCGGTCCAGATCATCAGATCAAGCGTTGAACCCACGGCGTCGGCGTCGGGCAGAAGCGTAAAGTACTTCACATCCAGAAACCGGGAGGTTTTGTCGGCGCGTTCCAGAAACCGCCCCACTCGCCCGAAATGCCAGGCTTCGTTGCGGGTAATGGTGCAGTCGATGACGCCGTAAAAATGCTGGCAACCGTTTTTTACGTTATTTAGAAATTCCTGCAAACGGTCTAAGTTGGATTCCCCTTTTGTCGTCGTGTCCCGAACGCGCAAATACAGATCGTTGATGTTTTCCCACATTTCCTTCGAAATGCTTTCCCGGATCGTCCGGGCGTTTTCCCGGGCATTGTTCAGGCAGCTCACGATGGAGTTGGGATTTCGCTTGTCGAAGGTCATAAAATCGATGACATTCTCGCGGGTTGGCTCCTGGTAGTAGTTGTAAAACAGGTAATTATCGGCAGTGGCAATTAAAAGCGGTTCCCATTGTTCGTCGACATTGGGCGGTAAATCCAACGCCAGATTAAAATTGACACTCATAAAACGGGAATAATTGTCGGCCCGTTCAATGTAGCGGTTCATCCAATAGATAGAGTTTGCAACGCGACTCAGCATAAAATCAAAATTTTATAGGGATGTTTGATTTGTAAAGATAGTTTTTTATCTGAAAAAAGTGCCTTTATCGAAATTATGATTAATCAATTAATCCTGTCGGTTCTCTCTCTATTTTTGTACTTCAACTAACAGCCGCGTACCAATGAGAAATTTCCTATTAACCTGTAGCCTTGTTGTAACTGCATTGAGTTTTTCGGTAGCTAATTCGGACCCGAAATCCACTAAACCGGCCGATCCCTCGCGCTTGTACGAAGTCCGGATTTATTACCCGACGCCCGGCAATTACGAAAACATTATCGACCGTTTTCGGAAATACACGACCAAAATTTTTGAAAAGCACGGCATGACCAACGTCGGTTACTGGATTCCGACCGATGCTTCGCAGGAAAGGCTGATTTACATCCTGTCGTATCCCAACCGTGAAGCCCGCGATGCGTCGTGGAAAGCCTTTAGCAGCGATCCGGAATGGAAGGAAGTCGTAGCAAAAACGGAAGCAAATGGCAAAATTGTCGCCAAAGTCGACCAGATTTTTATGACCGAAGCCGAAATTTCACCCAAAATCAAAGCATCGAAAAAACCGGGACGGGTGTTTGAATTGCGCACCTATTCACCGGCTCCCGGCAAACTGAACGACCTGCTCGCCCGGTTTAAAAACCACACCCTCAAGCTGTTCAAACAACACGGCATGACCCACATCGGCTACTGGCTGACGACGCAGCCCGACGAAAGCGGTCAGTCGAAACTGGTGTACATTCTGGCGCACCCGAGTGAAGCGGAAGGCAAGAAGCATTTCGATGAGTTCCGGGTCGATCCGAAATGGGTGAAGGCCAAAGCCGATTCCGAGAAAAACGGCTCCCTGACCACCAAAGTCGAATCGGTTTACATGAAAGCAACGGACTATTCACCGATTCAATGAGTGAATGATTCAATGAGTGAATGAGTGAATGGAAAATCGAGCATCCCTTTTTTTATTCACTCATTCACTCATTGAGGCATTCACTCATTATCTAGGCCATCGGCGAGGTGCTGGCGGACGGCCTGGTGGGGACGAAGGCCGTTGACGGGGCGTTGGTTGGCATAGGTTGTTTTGTCGGCAGGCAAGCGTTCCTGATCAGACGAGGAGCGGGCTTTCGTTGCCAGATTGGAAACGGAGAAAAAACCGTTCCGATACTGGTTAAATTCTTCTTCGGTCATGGCCTGACGGGCCGCCTGACCTTTCTCGTATCCATCATTGAAAGAGGCAATCCGGCTGTCGGTTCGGGCCAGTTTGCGGTCGTCGATCAATTGGTCAATCTCATTCGTCAGTTGCTGCTTGCGTTGGCGCAATTCGTCCAGCGAAGCCAGAATGCCGAGTTCATGATCCATGATATTTTTCTGCGTCAGGTGTTTCGCCACCTCCTGCTGAACGGCCTGGTATTGTTTTTCCAGCTTCCGGCGACGGCGACGCAGCCGCCACAACCGCGGGTCGACCTGTAGCCAGCGGAACCAGAATTTCTGCAAAACCGGCAAGCCGATTCCCAGACAGACCGCCCCGGCCAGGGCGAACAAAACGCCACTCAACACAAACGACAGCAGCGCCCACGGACTGTTGACCAACTGGAGATTCAGCTCGTCGGATTGCTGGAGTTGCCGTTCAATTTTCTGCAAAACCCGCTGATCGGCCACCGGATTCGGGTTGGTCGGGTCCAGTGGCGTCGCGTTTAACTGGATGTTTTTGATGCTTTTGTTGATGGCTTCCTTCAGCTTATCGGTCCGGTAGGCATCATACCGAAACCAGCCCAAAATCACCAGCGTAACAATCGACAGTATGGTCAGCCCCATTTTGAACCAGCCGTATCGGCGGGATGCTTCGGGCGATGAGTTGGTGAGATAAGGTTCCTCAATCAGCCGGTCGTAGGCCGGTTTCAACAGAATGGAGACCATCGCCAGACCCACCGCAAACATCCAGGCTTCCACATTGTTGCGGATGTTGAGCGCATAGGCCACAATTTCGTGGGAAATGATCAAATCACCGGCAACGAACGAAATACCGGCGGCCACAAAGATCAGCCCGGCCAGCAGCGAATATTCCGACGCCGTATTTTGTCGGCGTTCTTTCAGTTGCTCGCGCTCGTCCTCCACGGTTTTGATTTCGGCTTCCAGATGCTCGGCTCCTTTGCCGGCCAGCGTCGTCTGCATGATGTGGTCCTGAAGCCGGTCGAAGGCGGCCCGGCGCTGGGCCGTCGTATCCGCTAATTTCTGGTCGATTTGTCGGATTTCGTCCTGCTTGCTTTCCACGCGCTCCTTAATCCACTCGTCGCTGACCTGACTCGATAAATAGCCTTCGTAATTCTGGCGGTCAGTTCCTTCGACTCCGCTCGTATACCCGTGCTGAAAATCCTGGCTATCTTTTGGCTGCTGCTCGTTCATATCGTTTTCCGTTTAGAAGTTGTGGGCGTCAGGGATGCCGACAACTCGTTAATTGGCCACAATGGCCCGTATCTGTTGCTCCGAAAGCCGGTCGCGCAGGCTGCGGGCCAGGTTAAATTCGTTTTCAAACAACTCGATCAACAAATCCCGTCGGGTGTTGCTTCGGGATAGTTCCAACTCGACCCGATTCAGGAAAGGCAATAGCTGCCACTTTTGCACGCGGATCGCATCGACACTGATTGTTAATGCATTAATCTCATTTTCCCAGGCTACTGTTTTCAAATTTCGCTCGTTTTTCAAATTTTTTTCCTGATTTCGATACCGAAAATCGTTCTGCAAAGCCGTTAACAGTCCGGGAATGAGCTTCCCGACGGACAGAAACAGGAAGAAAAGAAACAGAAAAATGCCCAGTGCCGACAGGGCTGATTGGGTTTGGCAAGCGTAGATAAAGACGAAAAAAGAGGTCGCAAAAGGCAAACCCGCGTCGGCCAGAAGTTGCCGGACGGAAAAGGGTGTCGTGGTTTCGGTTGAACTCGTTGTGCGGTGATACAAACCCAGAAAACCGGCTAACAATACCCCAAGGGAGAGCAACCTGCTTTCTTCAAAATGCGGCCGTAAAGTTTCCAGGATCAGAAAATGATTTCCGATCAGCAAACCCAGGCAAGCGATTAATCCCGTGACGGTTTTGAGAAAATGCGGTTCACCATCGGGTTTGGCTGCTTCCAGGCGCGTGATGTTCTGCCGCAGCTCTTCAATGCGGTTGGTCTTTTGTTCGATCCCTAAATTCAACTCGCCGATTTTTTCGCCCAATTCTTCCCGCTCTCGTTCGAATGAAATCGTTTGCTGTTTAAAATACAGACGAATCAGGCTTGTTTTTTCTTCCAGCGGAGCATGGGATAAGCCGAGAAGAGCGGCTTCGTCGCGCAGCAGATTGTCGTCGCTCAGCCAGTCCGGCAGGGGTTCTGGCGAATGCGTTGAGAAATCCGGTACGGTTGGGTTGTTGTTTAGCTGCTCTTCGAACGTCATATCAAAACGTTAACTACCGGGCAAAAGGTGTTGTATAAAAACCGGCCTGACCGACATAATATTGTTCAACAACCGGTTTTTCTGAAAGGTTTGTATTAGAGTAGAGAAGATAGACAAGAGAAAAAAGAAAATAGCCTCAGTAAATGACGGAGTGCATCTTTCTTCTCTTGTCTCTTCTCTCTTGTCTTACATCTTTGATCTGTCTAACGCGAATCCGGCAATCGAATGCCAATAACCCGGAACAGCGCCAGCGAAACCGCCAGCAGTCCGGCAAAGATCACACTCAACCAGACGTTGTAATACACGATGGCAACCAGACAGACGCAGGATAAGATGAGGGCAATGGCCGGAATGTAGGGGTAAAAAGGCGCGATAAACGGACGTTCGAGATCCGGTTCTTTCTGGCGAAGTTTGAACAGGCTCACCAT
The DNA here is from genome assembly GCF_003334855.1 of Larkinella punicea. Classification (GTDB taxonomy): domain Bacteria; phylum Bacteroidota; class Bacteroidia; order Cytophagales; family Spirosomataceae; genus Larkinella; species Larkinella punicea. The sequence continues at coordinate 137,762 of NZ_QOWE01000004.1, read as the reverse complement.
GCTGCTGATGTACATGACCACCGCGCCGAGGGCCGACAGGATGATGATGTCGCCGGTGGTGCCGGAAAACAGGGCGATAAAGCCGACAATACCGCCCCAGATCAGTGCCCAGTGGGGTGTCTGAAACCGCCGGTTGACCTTCGCCAGAAAACCGGGCAGATAACCGCTTCGGGCCAGGGCAAAAATCTGGCGGGAATAGCCGATGGTGTTGCAGTGAAAGGACGCAATGAGTCCAAACAACCCCAGACTGGCGAAAACTTTCGACCACGGGCTGTTGCGACCCCAGACCATCGCCAGGGTTTCGGGCAGCGGGTAGTCGATTTTGCTCAACAGACGCCAGTCGCCAACGCCCGCCGTGAGAATCATGGTGCCGAGGGCCAGGAAAACCAGGGTGCCGATGCTGAGCAGGTAACCGCGCGGAATCGTTTTCTTCGGATTTTTTACTTCTTCGGCCACCATCGCCACGCCTTCAATCGCAAGGTAGAACCAGATCGCAAACGGGAGGGCGGCAAACACCCCGCCTGCACCATACGATTCGTTGTGGGCAACGAAGTTATGGGTTTGGTAAGACGGAGCCACCAGTGCCATGAAAACCAGCAATTCCACCACCGCCAGCACGGTAATGATCATCGAAAAATTGGCGGATTCCTTGATGCCCAGAATATTGATGGTAATAAAGACGACGTAAGTGGCCATGGCCACGCCCAGGACGGGCAGTTCCGGATGCAGGAAATTGGCGTAAGCGCCTAAAGCCGCAGCAATGGCGGGAGGGGCCATCAAAAAGTCGACGAGTGTGGCAAAACCGGCGATGAAAGCCGCCGTTGAGCCGAAGGCGCGGTTGGCGTAGCTAAACGGCCCGCCCGCGTCCGGAATGGAAGTCGTGAGTTCGGTATAACTGAAGATAAAGGCAAGGTACATGACCGTAACCAGGAGGGTGGCCACCAGAAAACCGATGGTTCCGGCCACGGCCCAGCCGTAATTCCAGCCGAAGTATTCGCCGGAAATGACCATGCCCACGGCAATCGACCACAGTTGGGCGGTGGTGATTACTTTTCGTAATCCGGGTTGGCTTGTTGATTCGTCGGCATGTGTCGACGCGGAATCGGTAGAGGATTCAACCATCTGATCTGTCAAAAAGAAACGGGAAAAGTACAAGACGGTGTCCCGAATTAGCGAAATGCGGGACTGCAATCTAAATAAAAGCCATTTTTGGGATTAATCCAAAAATACTTTTTTCAATACTTCCCACAATTTGCGCTTCAGTTTTGAGTCGGCTTCAATGGCCGAAAGCGGGTCGGCCAGCAGGAACGTAATGCCGAAAATCCGGATGGGCTGGTACCGGTCCATCTGAATGTTCAAATGAATGGTTTTGAAGGGGACGCCGAAGGAGATGAAATGGTGCAGGGTTTTGTTCTCCAAAACCGCGTGAAAATCGACCAGTCCCGAGCCGGCCAGGTTCAGCATGTCGATGTCGCTGAGGCTCAGATGGATGGCTTTCAGGATGTTTTCCAGGAAAATCAGTTCGCCGGGCGTTAGTTCCTCATCGAATAGCAGCAATACTTTGGGCTTTTGAGCCGCGGGCAGTGGCGCAGGCGATTCGATGATGGGAATGGGAGCAGGAACGGGTTCCGGTTCAATCGAAGCCACCAGCGGTATTTCCGGTTGAACCAATTGTACCGGCTGAATGATTTCCGGTTGAACCGGTTTGGGTTCCACTTTCACTTCTATCATGGTTTCCCGTTCCGCAACGGCTTGTTCAACTATAATTTCGGGTTGAGCAACCGGCGGTTCGGGTCGCACTTGTGCCCTCACAATTGGCTCCGGTTCTTCGACCTGATACAGCGTATCCTGTCCAAAAAGATAGTGATAAGCGTTTTTTTTCATGTTGCGAGCTTACAATTTATACCACTGCACCGCCGGCATCGGTTTCCGGCGACCATCGAACGCTTTTTGTTCCGGGCCGTAATATTTGACCAGATAATCCAGCACCACCGGCTCCGTTTCGCCCAGGTCCCAGAGTTTCTGCGTGCGTTGCATCCAGCGGATTTTCTCCTTCCAGCCATCGCGGGTGAAGCGGTTTTGCAAAATCAGTTTGCTCGAATGACAGGCCGTGCATTGGGCGACCACCAGCGTCAGCCGCTCATCGACTGCCAGACCGGTCGCTGGGTCGTGTTTGACCGAGTCGGTCATGACCACAGCCGTTGGTAGGGAAGTCTCCGGGCGCAAAGCCGATAACGTCAACCAGCCCGCCAATAAAACCGCCAGTCCCGTAATGATCGTCACGTTTTTCATAGGCACATCAGATGTTGAATGTTTGATTCGAGTCGTCTCTCAGAACCGCATTTTGAACATACTATTTCAATAACAAGCCGAACGGTTTGAGACCCTTTGGGGCTCAACAGCGCAGCGTCGGTAGATCAATCAGGCGCTTCCGTCTTTTAATGTGCCGTCAGGTACATAACCATTAGCAGACACATGAATGTCTCGTACCTTACGGCACGAAGGGCGCTTGAGAGAACCTCCACTTCTACCGACGCTGCGCTGTTAAATCCCTACGGGATAATAAAACCGAAACTTAACTTTTCAACCCACCGATCAACAGCATTGCCCAGCCCGCCAGCATCAGCAACCCGCCGATGGGGGCAATGGCCCCGAATTTGGTGATACCGGTGAAACAAATGGCATACAGCGAGCCGCTGAAAATAAGAACGCCAAACAGAAAGGCGTAACCTGCCCACGAATAATATTTTGCCGAAACCGCCGTCGTCGCCGGTAGTTGCAACAGAATTCCGATGGCAACCAGCGCCAGCGCGTGGTAAAACTGGTATTTCACGGCGGTTTCAAAGGTGTCGCTGCGCTTCGAAAGCTCAAGCATAGCCCGAAAGGCGTGGGCTCCAAAAGCACCCAGGGCGACGCCCAGAAAGCCCAGAATGGCACCGGATTGCAGAAAAATTTTATGCATGATAATGGGTTGTGTCAGTTTCGTGTTCCAAATATCGCACTTCCAACCCGTACCATTGTGCTGCCTTCTTCAATTGCGATCAAATAATCGCTGCTCATGCCCATCGAAAGCTCCTGAAAAGCCACATTCGGTTTCTGAAGGGTGCTGAGCCGGTCGAAGAGGTGCTTGAGCGTTCGAAATTCCTGCCGGATTTGGGCTTCGTCGTCGGTGTTGGTCGCCATGCCCATCAGTCCCACAATCCGGATATTGGTTAGTTGGTCGAGTTCCGGGGAATTCAGCAGGGCGTCGGCTTCTGCTTCGTCAAAGCCAAACTTGGTTTCTTCCTGCGCAATGTGAATCTGGAGCAGGCAGTCGATGACGCGGGCGTTCCGGGCGGCCTGTTTGTTAATTTCTTCCAGTACTTTCAGGCTATCGACCGAATGGATCAGGCTCACAAACGGTGCCATGTATTTGACCTTGTTGGTTTGCAGGTGGCCGATGAGGTGCCATTCGATGTCGGCGGGCAACTGCGGTTGTTTATCGACCATTTCCTGCACCTTGTTTTCGCCAAAACGCCGGCAACCCGCGTCGTAGGCTTCCTGAAGCAGGGCAACGGGTTTGGTTTTGGTAACGGCGATCAGCTTGGTCTGTTCGGGCAGTTGCTGTTCAATCTGCTGGATGTTCGTGGCGATGGTCATTGTCTGATTACTCAATTTGGGGCAAAGATAATGGATGCAATTTGAATCCTTCCGACGGTAATTTAAGGGACAGTTGCCGGAAAATAATGGACGGTTTTATTGAAAAAAGTACAGGAAAGCCTTACTTTACGCCAAATAACGCGAAACAAATCAAGTAATACTCATCGATGGAGTCGTATAACCAGGACCGACGTAATAACCGTAAAAATTACTTATTAGTGGCTTTAGGGATTCTGGCCGCCCTGAATTTGCTGCTCCTCTATTTTTATTACCAGGAGAGACAAACCAATAAAAGCCAGCAAACTACCCTGACTGATAAAACCCAGGAAATGCTGGTGACCAAGACCCGCCTGGATTCCATTTCGACGCAGTTGGATGCGAAAATTTCCGAAATTCAGTCGCTCGGTGGGCGGGTGGATTCGCTGTTGAAAGTGAAAGAACAACTGGAAGCCGACAAGCGGAACCTGCGGAATGTGGCGGCTTTCGACATCAAGAAATACGAAGGGAAAATCAAAGAATACCTGGCTATTCTGGATGAAAAAGACAAGGAAATCGGCCAACTCAAGGAAGAAAACAGCATCCTGACGTCACAGAACCAGACCCTGACGGAAGAGAACACCAGCTTGAAAAACGAACGGCAGGCCCTGAACGACACGGTGACGACAATTGCCGAGAAAAACCGGGAACTGGCCGAAAAAGTAACCCTCGCATCAGCCCTGAAAGCGGAGAACCTGGTGGTGAATGCCATCAACCGACGCGGTAAAGAAAGCGATGGTGGTGAATACCGCGCCCGGCGCATCGAAAAAATAAAGATTTCGTTCCGGCTTTCGACCAATCCACTGGCGCAGGAGAACGAAAAAGATATTTTTCTCCGGATTCTGGACCCCAGCGGGTCGGTTATTGCGGACATGGCCACCGGTTCCGGCCAATTTATTTTCAGCGGACAGGAAATGGTCTATACGGCCAAACAAACCGTAGCGTATGACAATACCGGGCAGCAGGTGGCTTTTATCTATGGCCGGGGCAACATCCCGTTTAAAGAAGGTACGCACCAGATTGAGCTGTACTCGGAAGGTTTTAAAATCGGGCAGGGCGAGTTTACGGTGAAATAGCAATAGAGGAGCAAGAATAAAGGAGGAAAGGAATAAAGGAGGAAAGGAGAAAGGGATGAAAAGGTGACGAACAAAAAATCCTTTCATCCCTTTCTCCTTTCCTCCTTTATTCCTACCTTTGCGTCCTCATTTTGAAATCATTATCCATTTAACACAATTGTCATGCAGTTCACCAAGAACTATGAGACGGTGTTCATTTTAACTCCCGTTTTATCTGAAGTTCAGATAAAGGACACTGTCGACAAGTTCCGCAAGATTTTAACCGATAACGGTGCGGAAATTGTTAACGAAGAGAGTATGGGCCTGCGCAAACTGGCGTACCCGATCCAACACAAGAATACAGGCTACTATTTCCTGTTTGAGTTTTCGGCTGAAACGAAGGTTCCCGAAGCACTGGACATCGAATTCCGTCGGGATGAGCGCATCATTCGCAACCTGACCACGGTTCTCGATAAGCACGCACTGGCGTACAACGAACGTCGTCGCAAAGGACAACTGGGTAAAAGCAAACAACAAACCGAAAAAGCAGGAGAGGAGGCCAAATAATCATGAGTCTGCAGAACGAACCCGTTAGCAAAAACGAAAACCGGAAGAAATACTGTCGTTTCAAAAAATCCGGTATCAAATACATCGATTACAAGGATCCCAACTTCCTGTTGAAGTTGTTGAACGAGCAAGGCAAAATTCTGCCCCGCCGGATCACCGGAACGAGCCTGAAATACCAACGCAAGGTTGGTCAGGCCGTTAAACGCGCTCGTCACCTTGCCTTATTACCTTACGTAGGCGATTCACTGAAATAAGTTTAAGGTGTTCGGTTTACGGTATACAGTTTACGGAGTTCTGCTTGTCTGAAAACCGTAAACCGTTTACTGAAAACCGTATTCCATAAACTGAAAACTCATTCATATTATGCAAATCATACTGAAAACCGACATCGCCGGACTGGGTTTTAAGAACGACACTGTTGAAGTTAAACCCGGCTATGGCCGTAATTACCTGATTCCGCAGGGATATGCCGTAATGGCAACGGATTCGAATAAAAAAGTGGTGGCCGAAAACATTCGCCAGGCCGCTCACAAAGCCGAAAAAACCAAGAACGACGCCTTGGCCATTGCCGAAGCAATCGGACAACTGGAATTGAAGATTCTGGCGAAAGCGGGCGAAAGCGGTAAAATCTTCGGCCGGGTTACCAACACCCAGGTGGCCGATGCCCTGAAAGAAAAAGGATACGACATCGACCGGAAGAAAATTACGATCGATGAAGCCAAAGTTCTGGGTGCCTACAACGCCATCGTCAACCTGCACAAAGACGTAAAACAAACGATTAAGTTTGACGTGATTGCGGCTGAATAATCGATGATAATCAGCACGTTATCGTGTGAATTTTTTAAGGCGGTTCGGAGCTTTTCGAACCGCTTTTTTGTTAGTATAGTATGGACTTTCGTACTGAACTATCGCCGGAAAAACTACCGGCTTTGATCCGGCCCGACGCCCGGGTGGTGACCATTGGCTCCTGCTTCGCCGACGTGCTGGGCCGCCACTTGACCGACAATAAAGTGGCTGTACGGAGCAATCCGTTCGGAACGCTGTTCAATCCGGTCTCCATCGCCAAACTTCTGCTGGCTTCCCTGCAAAGTGCCGGGCCCGATCCGGATCTGTATGTGGAACGTGACGGTTTGTGGTTTCATTACGACTTTCATTCTACCTTCTGGGGCCGCAGCCGCGACGAATTGCACGCACGACTCACGGAATTGCTGACCCAAACCGGTGAAGCCCTTCGAACTGCTGACTGGCTTGTGCTGACGCTGGGAACGACCACGGTGTACCGACATCTCGAAACCGGGAAGGTGATAGCCAACTGCCAGAAAATGCCCGGTTTTCTGTTTGAAAAATACCTGTATGCCTACGAACACGTTCAGCAAACACTGAACGATCTGGTGAAAAAGCTGAAGCGGACCAATCCGGGTTTGCAGATCCTGCTGACGGTTAGCCCGGTGCGACATACCAAAGACACTTTGCCGCTGAATCAGGCCAGTAAATCGATTCTGAGGGCTGTTAGCCACGAATTGACGGTCTGGAACGAGCAGGTTCATTATTTCCCGGCTTACGAGATTATGATGGATGATTTGCGCGATTACCGGTTTTACGAGGCCGATCTGATTCATCCCAATGCCGTGGCCGAAACCTATATTTTTGAAAAGTTTGCCGAATGCGCGTTTGATGCCGAACTTCGCAGCTTTATAACCGAGTGGCAAAGCCTGCGGAAGGCGATGGCGCACCGGCCTTTTCACGAAGGAACGGAATCGCACCGGCGGTTTCTGGAAAAGTTGCTTCAACAATTGGATGCGGTTTCTAAAAAAGCCGATGTTACCCGGGAGAAACAAGAAATAGAAAGCCGGTTGCGGGCGTTCAAAACGATTGACCCGGGCGCGAACCAGGCCGCCTGATTCGCTGTTTACCCAACAGACCTGTACTTATGTCAACGTATAAACTTACCAAAGAAAGTGTTTTAAATGCCCTCGGGCACGTCGAAGAACCGGATTTGAAGCGTGATTTGGTTACGCTCAATATGGTGAAAGACATTGAGTTAGGTGTTGATCAGGTGCGTTTTACGGTGGTGCTCACCACCCCGGCCTGTCCGCTGAAAGAACTGATTCGCAAACGCTGTGTCGACGCCATTCACACCTACATTGGTCCCGACATTGAAGTAATTGTCAACCTGACGGCGGATGTGAGTTCGACGCGTTTCAACGCACCGGTTTTGCCGGGTGTGAAGAATATCATCGCGATTGCGTCGGGGAAAGGAGGGGTTGGCAAATCGACCGTAACGGCCAATCTGGCGGTGGCTTTGTACAAATCCGGCGCGAAGGTCGGGATCATCGACGCCGATATTTTTGGTCCTTCGATTCCGGTGATGTTCGGGGCGGAGGAACTGCAACCCGCGGTGGGGCAGGTAGACGGCAAGAATATGCTGCAACCGATTCAGCAATTTGGCGTCAAGCTGATGTCGATCGGTTTTCTGACGCCGAAGGACAACGCCATCGTTTGGCGGGGACCAATGGCGAGCCAGGCACTGCGGCAGTTTTTTGCCGATACCAACTGGGGTGAACTCGATTATCTGCTGATCGATTTGCCGCCCGGTACGAGCGATATTCACCTGACGCTGGTGCAAACCGTTCCCGTAACCGGCGCGGTTATTGTAACCACTCCTCAAAAAGTGGCGCTGGCCGATGCAACGAAGGGGCTGGCGATGTTCCGGCAACCGCAGATTAACGTGCCGGTGTTGGGTGTGATCGAAAACATGGCCTATTTTACCCCCGCCGAGCTGCCTGACTCAAAATATTATATCTTTGGCAAAGGCGGTGGTCAGTTGCTGGCCGATAAATTTGACGTGCCGTTGCTGGGCCAGATTCCGCTGGTGCAGAGCATCCGGGAAGCGGGTGATGATGGCAAACCCGTTGTGACTGAAAATGATCCGGTAACCTCGGGGGCTTTCCGGTCGGCGGCTGAAGCCCTGGCGCAGCAAATTTCGGTACGCAATGCCACACTTGACAAAACCCGTCCGGTCGAAATTGTTCGCCAATAAGCCGTTTTGATTGGATTTAAGAGGGAAAAAACGTATTTTTACCATCAGTCATTTGACCACCTTTTGTTTATTGTTCGCATGGAAACTGTACTGGATAACGAAATAATAATAGATCGTATCGAAAAGGCGCTGAATAGCATCCGGCCGTATCTGGAAGCAGATGGGGGCAACGTAAAGGTGCTGGAAGTGACGAGCGATAAAGTAGTCCGGCTGGAACTGGTCGGCGCGTGTGGCTCCTGCCCCATGTCAACCATGACCTTCAAAGCCGGGTTGGAAGAAGCAATTTTGAAAGCCGTTCCGGAAATTACGCGGGTCGAAGCCGTCAATCTGACGCCGGCGTTTTAAATCATATTTAGCAAGATTCTGCATTTGTAAGACTTTTGGCCGCTCTTCCGATGGAAGAGCGGCCTTTTTCGTTATTTTGCGCCCCGTACCCACGGCATTCGTTCGTAAACATATACAATGAAAATAGGAATCTTCTTCGGTGGCCCGTCACGTGAGCGGGAAGTCTCGTTTGCGGGTGGTCGCACGGCCCTGGCTCATATCGACAAATCGCTGTTTTACCCCGTCATGGTTTTTGTGGATGGACTGGGTAATTTTATCTTGATTCGGGAAGAATTTCTCAGCAAAGGCTCGATCCGGGCATTTTATCCGCAGCAAACCAACCCCACGTTCAGCGTTTACATCGAATCGTTAGCCGGTTTATCCGATGAAGAACGGGAACAGCAAATTAGCGCGATCGGTCAGCGCATTCAACCGCAGGAGTTCAGCCAGTATTTTGACCTGGCCTTTCTGGCGATGCACGGCCCCGACTGCGAAGACGGCGGTATTCAGGGCTTGCTCGAGTGGTACAAAATGCCCTATACCGGGCCGGGCCTGATGGGTTCGGCGGTGGGAATCAACAAGATTCTGCAAAATGAATTGATTGCGCTCGTCAATGGGCAGCAGAAAAAAACGTCGGTCATTAGCCGACCCGACTGGGATCAGGCAGATAAAGCCGGGGTATTTGAGTCCCTGCAAGGGTTGCTGGGTCTGCCCATCGTGGTGAAAGCTCCGCATCAGGGCTCGTCGATTGGCGTGGTGATTGTTCGGGAAAATGACCTGAACCAGTTCACCAAAGCGGTCGATCAGTGTTTTTTCCGGCAGGAAATTGACCTGGAAAGCTGGAAGCAGTTTTCGGAAGACGAGAAAACCGCCTTTGTGCAGGAAGTAACTGAACTGGATTCCGGCATTGGCTATCCGGTTGTGATCGAAGAAACCGGCGAGTTTATTTACCACCCCAAAGACCTGCTCGAAAAAGCGGATTCCTGGGCGGCTTCGGGCTATCGAACGCTCGTTATCGGATCGGCAAACTCCGAAGATGATGTGCTGTTTGAGGAATTCGTCAGCGGTCAGGAGTTTTCGTGTGGGGTGATTCAGGACGACGACGGAACGGCGGTTGCGTTGCCCCCAACCGAAATTTACAACGTCACCAGCTTCGATTTTAAATCAAAATACCAGTCCAATACGACAAAAAAGCGGATTCCGGTCGAAACCAGTCTGGAACACAACCGGGAAATTCAGTTGAGTGTCGCCGATGTCTTTACGCGTCTGGGCATGAACGTCTGCGCCCGGATCGACGGTTTTTTGACGCCGGATCAGGCCAGCGAACCGGGGAAGGTTTTGCTCCACGATCCGAACACCATTCCCGGCATGTCGCCCACTTCGCTCATTTTCAAACAGATGGCAGAGATCGGCCTGAACGTTACGCAGGCTATCACGTATTTCATTCGCCAGTCGTTGCGTGAGCGCATCCGGACGGGTAAGGATACCATTCGCCTGCGCCAGCAACTGGCCGATCTGGATGGTCGGATGGCGGACCGTAAAAACCTGCATCTGCCGACGGAGGAGTTTCTGGTGGATACCACCGCCGAAGCCGTTGATGCGGCCTGGCTGGAAGCGAAAGCCTGGTATGGTTTCCACGGTGCGCAGGGGCAAACCAAGCCGGTGGTGGTGCTAAAAACCGCTCAGGATCGGCACGAATTGCCGGTTAATTTGTTGTTTAAAGACACGGTTTCTGAAGCGTTGGAAGCGCTTGCAAAACCGGTGCATCTGTTGATTCTGGAAACCCGGGAGCGGGCCCGAACGATTACGGAGCGGTATTCTTAAAACAACGGACAGATATGGATTTGGAATTGAACGGAAAAACCGCCCTGGTAACCGGCTCAACGGCTGGTATTGGTCTGGCTGTTGCCCGAACACTGGCGCAGGAAGGAGTCGAAGTGACCATCAATGGCCGAAACCGGGCGCGCGTCGATGCCCTGGTTCAGCAGTTATCGGACGAACTGCCCGGCACACGGTTTCGGGGCATTGCGGCTGATTTTAGTAAGGTCGAAGAGGTGAACGCGTTGCTGACGGAATTGCCGGAAGTCGATATATTGATCAACAACGTCGGTATTTTTGAGCCGAAGAGTTTTATCGACATCCCGGATGAGGACTGGATGCGGTTTTTCGAAGTCAATGTGCTGAGTGGCGTCCGGCTTTCCCGGCATTATTTTCCGAAAATGCTGGCCAAAAACTGGGGTCGCATCCTCTTCGTTTCCAGTGAATCCGCCTTACAGATTCCCACCGAAATGATTCATTACGGCACCACGAAAACCGCTCAGTTGGCGATTTCACGCGGGCTGGCCGAGTTGACGAAAGGAACCAACGTAACCGTCAACTCCATTTTGCCGGGGCCGACTTTCTCCGAAGGCGTCGGCGATTTTATCGGAAATATGGCAACGATGAACCAGGTTTCGGTGGAAGAAATGGAAAAGGATTTCTTCAAAAATGCCCGCCCGACGTCCATTATTCAGCGGTTTGCAACCACGCAGGAAATTGCTAATATGGTGGCTTATCTGTCCAGCCCGCTGGCTTCAGCCACCAACGGAGCCGCCATTCGGGTCGATGGGGGCGTCACGAAAACGATTGCGTAAAAAATAAAATGAGCGTCTGTAATTGCCCCGATTACAGACCTATTTTTCTCGAAAGACCTTGTTAAAAGCAGGTTCAATCAGCCGTCTTTGCGGATGATCTTTTCTAAAAATAGCGGATGCGTATTCTCTGCTCTCCAGATCGCTGTAGTTGACCTTATCATATTCATCGCCAAACTCATCAAACCATCGGTTGAACAAATCATATCGGGTTTTTTCATGGTCGTTCTCCTGACTACAGTTGTAAATGATTACAGCCTGAGGTAAATTCTCGAAAAACCGTCCCAATGTTTCAATAACGGTTTGTTTCATGCGAAGATCGCGACCCTTGTATTCTCCGGAAGTTTGTTCCAGAACAAAGCTATAAACATCATCTGCAAAAGGCAGATAATCAATGTATTCAGCGTCTTGTGTGAAGGTTATTTTGTAAATCGCTCCCTTATCGGTCGTAAAGGTAAAGCTATCTTTGTCCCTTATCAGGGAGTAGGAAGTCGGGCGTAAAGAACTTGATTCCGGCCGGTTTTTTGGATTCATCGCCACTCTTGAGGTATTCCCTGATTTTCTCTTTGTCTTCGGCCATCTTTTTAAGACCGCCCTTAGAACGTTTTGTTATTGTCGCCATATCTCAGTGGTGATGATGGTAGTTCCATTCCGATTTGCCGCCTGTTTACGCTCTTAATTCGTAATACTACTAGGATCTGTACCAATTTCCAAACGTAAAAACTGTACACAAAGTTTGCGTTACGCTTTTTCCTCCCAAACCTGACACAAATTCACAATCACCTCGACGGCTTTCTCCATGTCCTGGACCGAGACCCATTCCAGACGGGAATGAAACGCGTGTTCACCGGCGAAAATGTTGGGGCAGGGGAGACCCATGAACGACAACCGCGAACCATCTGTGCCGCCCCGGATGCTTCGCCGTTCGGGTGTCAATTCGCTCCGGCGGATGGCTTCAAGGGCATTTTCGACAACTGCCGGATGCTGATCCAGCACCTCCTTCATGTTCCGGTATTGTTCCCGCACCTCAAAGGTGGCGCTGGAGTTGGGGTAATTCGCCAGAACGGCATGTAGAAGATTTTGAAGATACTCTTCTTTTTCGTGCAAACCGCTCACGCTAAAATCCCGGATGATGAACTCGACCACTGCCTGATCCTGATTGCCTTCGAGATGGCCCGGATGAATGAAACCCTCGTGGCCTTCGGTGGTTTCGGGCGAAAGCGAATCCTTGGGCAACGCAGCCAGCAAATCGGCGGCAATTTTCAGCGCATTTTCGAGTTTGCCCTTCGCAAAACCGGGATGTGTACTCACCCCCTGAATCACGATTTTGACCGCATCCGCCGAAAACGTCTCATCTTCCAGCGTGCCGAGCTGTTCGCCGTCGATGGTGTAGCCAAAGTCCGCGCCGAGCTTTTCCATGTCCACTTTTTCCGTTCCGCGCCCCACTTCTTCGTCGGGGGTAAACAGCAGGCGGATGGTGCCGTGTTTTATAATTGGCTCATTAACAATCAACTCTGCTGCCGCCATGATTTCGGCGACACCGGCCTTGTTGTCAGCACCGAGCAAAGTCGTTCCGCTGGCGGTGATGATGTCGTTGCCAATCTGATCGTGTAAATCCGGGTGATCGGCCAGTCGGATAATTTGTGTCGGGTCGTCGGGTAGCACCATGTCGGAACCGTCCCAGCCGTGGTGCGTCAGCGGTTTTACGCCCTCGCCCGTCACGTCGGGTGACGTATCCATGTGGGCGCAAAGGCACAAAACCGGCACATTCAATTTGTCGGTATTGGCCGGAATGGTCGCATAAACGTAGCCGTACTCGTCCAGTTCGGCATCCGCAATACCGATTTCGTGCAGTTCTTCGACCAGAATCCGGCCCAGATTCTTCTGTTTTTCAGTCGACGGATTGGTCGTTGACCTTGGATCGGACTGGGTGTCAATTTGGACGTAACGAAGAAAACGACTGGTAACGGATGTATTTTGGAACATGGGTGAAATGCTAAAGTCGAAAGTTGAGTACGGAGAACGTTAGGCTTCCACCGCCGTCTTAAATTCCGAGGTAAAATGAAACTTGATGTCGGGGTTGTTCTGCATGTTCATCCGCAGAATCCAGTCCGATTCGGCCAGAAAAACCGGGTTGGCGTCTTTGTCGTAGGCAATGGCCAGGCCCTTCAGCCGGATAAATTCGTCCAGTTTTTTCTTATCGTCCGACGTCAGCCAGCAGGCTTTGGAAACCGGCATGGTGGTCCAGCGGCATTTGGCTCCGTATTCGTGCTCGAGCCGGTACTGAATCACGTCGAACTGAAGTTCTCCAACGGTTCCGACAATTTTCCGGTTTCCGCTCATCATTGTAAACAACTGAGCAACTCCCTCGTCGGTCAACTGCTGAATTCCCTTTTCAAGTTGCTTGGATTTCATCGGGTCCGAATTGATCAACTCCTTAAATATCTCGGGTGAAAAACTCGGAATGCCGACGTAGCGCATGTCTTCTCCCTCGGTCAGCGTGTCTCCGATTTTAAAGGAGCCAGTGTCGTACAAACCGACGACGTCGCCCGGAAATCCCTCATCCACAATGCTTTTGCTATCGGCCATGAAACTAAACGGACTCGAAAACCGCACGTCTTTGTCGAGCCGGGTGTGGTGATAGAATTTTCCCCGTTCGAAAACCCCCGAGCAGATGCGCAGAAACGCGATCCGGTCGCGGTGGCGCGGGTCGAGGTTGGCGTGAATTTTAAAGACAAAACCGGTGAATTTCGGTTCGTCAGGAAACACAACGCGTTTATCGGTGGCGCGGGCGATGGGTTCGGGCGAAATGCTGCAGAACGTGTCGAGCAACTCCTTCACCCCAAAATTATTGACCGCCGATCCGAAAAATACCGGGGCCACTTTTCCCTCCAGGTAGGTTTGCCGGTCGAACGGATCGTAAATGCCTTCGATCAGTTCGGCGTCTTCGCGCAGTTGTTCGGCATCTCGTTCGCCCACTTTCTGCTCCAGAACCGGCGTCGTGATGTCGATTTCGAGAATGTCTTCTTCCACTTTCGTTTTGTTGATGCGGAAGAAGTTCATCGTTTTGTCATACAGGCTGTAAACGCCTTTAAAATCCGATCCCATGTTGACCGGCCACGTCAGCGGGCGGACGCGAAGGTTGAGTTTGGATTCCAGTTCGTCCAGCAAATCGAACGGATCCTGACCTTCGCGGTCGAGTTTATTGATGAAAATAATCACCGGCGTATCGCGCATCCGGCACACTTCCATCAACCGCTCGGTTTGTTCTTCCACACCTTTCACGCAGTCGATGACGAGGATAACGCTGTCGACCGCCGTCAACGTCCGGTACGTATCTTCCGCGAAATCTTTGTGGCCCGGCGTATCGAGAATGTTGATTTTGAGGTCTTTATATTCGAAAGTCATCACCGACGTGGCGACCGAAATACCGCGTTGCTTTTCAATTTCCATAAAGTCGGAGGTGGCCGACTTCTTGATTTTATTCGACTTAACGGCGCCGGCGGTTTGGATGGCCCCCCCGAAAAGCAGCAGTTTTTCGGTCAATGTCGTCTTTCCGGCATCCGGGTGACTGATAATCGCAAACGTTCGGCGACGGCTGATTTCTTGTGTCGTACTCATTATGGATCGGAATGGCCGCAGTAGCGAGCCATGTATGGTTCTTATTTGGCGTTAAAAAACCTGGATTTATATCGGATAATTCTTTGCCCTTTCGCTTTCGCCCCTAAATCCCCTAAAGGGGACTTATAGCATCCGGATTAAGCTGCGTCCGAGTCTCCTTTAGGGGATTTAGGGGCGAAAGCGAAAGGGCTAAACACAAAGATACGAAATTTTCAGGGGCGGGTTAAGCAACAATCCAAAGACTCGGCGAGTTGACTGGTTGTCTTTTCGACAGAATTAGTAGTTTTGGGAAAAAACGACTTAGCTTAACCTAAGCACATGAAGAAAACATTATACCTTGTCCGGCACGCCAAAGCGGAAGATCGGGCGAGTTTCCAGCGTGACCACGACCGCGATCTGGTTCCGGAAGGCATTATGGCAGCCGCCCGTGTCGGACATCATCTAGCCGGGCAGGGCATAAAACCGGACTGTCTGATCAGCAGCACCGCCAACCGCGCCCGGGATACCGGGAAAGTGATGGCCGAGCAGTTCCATATTGATCCGGATCGGATGGTATTGGAACCAAAACTGTTCGATGGTGGTCCGAAAGCATATATTGCCGCCATTAACGGCGTGGATAAAAATTGCCAATCCGTGATGTTGTTCGGTCATAATCCCGATATTTCTTATTTTGCGGAGTACCTGACACACGCGGATGTGGGTTCAATGAGCAAGGGAGCCGTAGCCATCATCGAGTTCGAGAACCTGGACTGGGCGGCCATATCCGGTCGGACGGGCCATCTGGTGGATCTGGTTTCGCCCAAAAAATTGAAAGAATCATGAATAAAAACCGTCGCATCCTGTTTATCGCGGCCCTCATTTTTACGCTCATTGTTGTTTTTGTAGCCATCGACATGGGACGACGAACGACCGCGCCCTGGAACAAAAAACGCCAGCTCGAACGCGCTTTGCCTACCGAACCCGACGGAACGGCGCTGGATTCGGCCGCTCTGGATGTGGCCGATACATTGTTTGTTGACGATAGCACGAGTCGCTAGAGCGGTCTTCTTCGCCTGAATTCTACCTTTTTCGCCGAACCCATCCAAAACCGTATGCAAGCCCTCACGTCATTTTTCAAACGTAAAATACTCCGTATCGACCGCGACCGCTGGAATTATCAGTATGACAAAGGCTTGTGGGATGGATTGAAAGGACTCGATGAACTGGCCCGGTTCAGTGTCATTGTGGGCTACATTAAATTCCTGAAACCCGGTCAGCCGGAGATTCTGGAAATTGGCTGTGGGGAAGGCTTTTTGCAACAACGGCTGCAAACCCAGAACTATGGCCGGTTTGTGGCTTTCGATATTTCCGATAGCGCCATCAAAAACGCGCAGGCCCAGGCCGATGAAAAGTGTACCTATCTGGTGGCCGATATGGATAAATACGCGCCAGCCGGGCAGTTCGATATGATTGTTTTCAACGAGTCGATTTATTACAGCAAACACCCGCTCAAGACCCTCCAGCGGTTTGCTACCTATCTCAAAGCGAACGGTTTACTCATTGTTACTATCAACGACCACAAACACAGCGACGCACTTTGGCAGAGCATCAAAGACGGTTTTGAACTGATGGACGAAGCCACCACCGTCACGACAAAATCCACCTGCGTCTGCAAAGTCCTTCTCCCAAAGGGAGCTAAAAGTTAAAAGTTAAGAGTTAAAAGTTGGCTGACGCACTTGTTTCAGCTTGCGTCAGCCAACTCTTCATTCTTAACTCTTCATTCTTGACTATTTTGGTATGTAGTTTGTGTATAGCCATGCAAAAAAGACTTTCTATGGATATTATTTTAGGAATTGGGTCGCGGGTGCGACACGCCGAATTTGGTGTCGGTGTGATAATTAATGTAAAATCGAACGGGTACGTTGTGACTTTTGTCGAATCCGGCGTCAAAATAGTAAAGCTGACCACGCCACTGGAGGTGATCGAGCTGGTGGAGCTGGACAGCGATCTGGTGAGCCTGTTCGACGTGGAGCAGTCCCTTTCCCGAATCCTGCAAAAATGGGCGGACATATCGGAAGTCGTACCGCTGGGCGATAAATGGAAAGGGGGGAAGATGATTTTAAAACCGGGTCGAACGGATCTGGCGTCGAAGGAAATACCGATTGATGCGTTCTTTCACAAAATCGTGATGATGCGCGACCGCTTGCGGGTACTGGAACAACGCATCAACGCCAGTTCGATCGATGATGAAGAAAAGGTCAACATACAACAATACATTACCCGGATTTACGGCAGTATGACGTCATTTAACGTATTATTCAAACAACCTGAACAGTACTTTTCCGGTGAAAAAACCGCCGGAGAATCTTAACTATTAAAAGCTAATGTGATTTGGGTTAGGGTTAACCGACGAGATTAGTACCCGCTATTTTTGATGGCGGGTACTTTTGTTTTCCAGGCTTGGGAATTATCTAGGATCGGGGGTGAAAATCCGTAATGATCTGTTTCAGATAATCGCGGTCAAGGTGGGTGTAAATCTCGGTGGTCGTGATGGATTCGTGGCCGAGCATCTGTTGCACCGCCCGCAAATCGGCCCCGCCTTCGATTAAATGCGTCGCGAACGAATGCCGGAACGTGTGCGGGCTGATCTCTTTTTGAATTCCGGCCGCAATGGCCAGTTTTTTGATGGTTTTGAATACCGACACCCGCGACAGCGAACTCCCCCGCAGGTTCAGGAAAACCGTATCTTCGGCCCCTTTTTGAATCTCCAGTTGACTCCGAACGTGGTCGACGTATAGCGTGGTGTGCTTGATGGCGTCTTTTCCAATCGGCACCAGCCGCATTTTGTTGCCTTTCCCGCTGATGCGGATAAAACCGACTTCGAAATAACAACTGGTCAGCCGCAAATCCAGGAGTTCGGAAACCCGCAGCCCGGAACTGTACAGCACTTCGATCATGGCGCGGTCGCGGGTGCCTGCGGGCGTGGACAGGTCGATGGCACTCAGGATGGCTTCGATTTCGGGAAAACTCAGGGTGTCTGGCAGTTTTCGGCTCAGTTTGGGGCCGTCGATGAGTTGCGTCGGGTCGGTTTGAATCTCGTTTTCCAGCAGCAGAAATTTGTAGAAGGCTTTCAAACCGGAAAGAATCCGGGCCTGTGACTGGGCCGACAAGCCGAGATCGGTCAGATAGGCCAGAAAATCGAAAATCAGGTCTTCCGTGACCTGCGTCGGGGCTACCGGATCGCCGGCTAACGCCAGAAATTCGTGTAACTTGCTGATATCATGCAGATACGCTTCAACGGAATTTTCGGCCAGCGAACGTTCCAGTTTCAGGTAGTTTTTGAAAGCGTTAATGTAACTTTGCCACACAGTATTATCGCGGAGTACAGATTGCGAAGTACGGTTTAATTCCCGGAACCGCAATCATCGACATCCGTAATTCGTCATCCGGCGGCTTTACCCTTCTATTCATGAAACAGATTCTGATTCTAAACGGCCCTAACCTCAACCTGTTGGGGAAACGCGAACCCGAAATTTACGGCAGCCGCACCTTTGTCGACTACCTGGAAACCATCGAACAGGCGTTTCCCGACGTGCAAATCCGGTATTTCCAATCCAACCACGAGGGCGAACTGATCGATAAAATTCACGAGCTGGGCTTTACCATCGACGGCATCGTGATCAATGCCGGGGCGTATACACACACCTCCATCGCCCTGGCCGATGCGCTGTCGGCGGTTCCGGCCCCGGCGGTCGAAGTGCACATTTCCAATGTCCACGCCCGCGAATCGTTCCGGCACCACAGCTATTTGTCAGCGAAGTGCAAAGGTGTTATTCTTGGTCTGGGGCTGCTGGGGTACGATCTGGCGGTGCGATATTTACTGAGTTTGGAAAAATAACAATCAGAAATTCAGTATAGTAGAAATGATTACCTTTTATCCCGGTCCGTCAAAAGTCTATCCGCAGGTGGCCGACTACGCGCAGGAGGCCATTCGGTCGGGCGTCGTGAGTCTGAATCACCGGTCTGCCGGTTTTATGGACATTGTGAAGGAAACCCTTCGGTTGCTGCATGAAAAACTGGCGATTCCGGCGGACTATCACATTGCGTTCGTCTCCTCGGCCACGGAGTGCTGGGAAATCGTCGCCCAGTCGCTGACGGTGACCACGAGCCTGCATCCGTACGGGGGCGCTTTCGGGAAGAAATGGATGGAATATGCCCACCGGATCAAACCGATGATTTTACCGGGCGAAGCGGATGTGTTGTGCGTGGTGCAGAACGAAACCTCGAACGGAACGCAGGTTCGAATGGACACGCTGGCTCAGTTTCGGCGGGAATTCAGCGGTTTGATTGCCGTCGATGCGGTTTCGTCGCTGGGCGGTCTGGTGTTCGACTGGTCGCTGGCCGATGTCTGGTTTGCTTCGGTGCAGAAGTGCCTGGGTTTGCCGGCGGGTCTGGCCGTGTTGATTTACTCGCCTGATGCGCTCAAACAGGCAGAGATTATCGCCGATCGGCAGTATTACAACAGTCTGTTGTTCATCCATGAAAATATCGCAAAATACCAGACGCAGTTTACCCCAAACGGATTGGGTATTTATCTATTAATGAGGGTGTTGCAGCAGATTCCGCCCATTTCGAAAATCGATGCCCTGGTGCGCAGCCGGGCGGCTAACTGGTACGAATTGATCGAAAAAGAAACTACCTGGGAGCTGCTGATCGCGAATCCGGAATTGCGGTCGGACACCGTGATTGCTGTTCAGGGGAGTGAAGAAGCCATCCGGGCCGTGAAAACCGCTGCACAAAATGCCGGGATTACACTCGGCAACGGGTATGGCGACTGGAAATCGAACACCTTCCGGATTGCCAACTTTCCGGCCATTGAGGAATGGGAAATTGATACATTGAAACGGTTTTTGCGTGGATACCTATGCTGAATTTCAAAGAAATTATTTCCGTCACGCTCATTCTGTTTTCGGTTATCGATGTGGTCGGTTCGCTGCCGGTCATCATCGATCTTCGCAAAAAAACCGGCAAGATCGAGTCGGAGAAAGCTACGCTGGCGTCGGCTTTGCTGATGGTGGCATTCCTGTTTGTGGGAGAGTCCATCCTGAAGCTGTTTGGCGTCGATGTGTCGTCATTTGCCGTGGCGGGTGCGCTGATCATCTTTTTGCTGGGGCTGGAAATGATTCTGGGCCGGAACATTTTCAAAGCCGATGATCACGGGGCCGGGGCCACCCACATCGTCCCGATCGCCTTTCCGCTCATTGCCGGGGCCGGAACCATGACGACCATTCTGTCGCTGAAAGCGGAGTATGCAACCGCCAATATTCTGGTCGGTATTCTGATCAATCTGGTGCTGATCTACGCGGTTCTCAAATCGTCGGCCTGGATTGAAAACCGGCTGGGGCCGGGTGGAATCAATATTCTGCGGAAGGTTTTCGGCATTATTTTGCTGGCAATTTCGATCAAACTAATCAAGAGTAATTTTTAATCACTGTCATCCAGGTCAATGCAAACGCCCGATTCATTAAACGCTGTTGCCGAATTTCACCGGACTTTTCACCACCCGGTTTTAGAAACCCCCCAGATTCCGTCCGAAACCCGCTGTCAGCTTCGCGTTGCGCTGCTGGCCGAAGAATTGAAAGAACTCGAAGTGGCCATTCTGGAAAAAGACCTGGTGGAAGTGGCCGATGCGCTCTGCGATTTGCAGTATGTGCTGGCTGGTGCCATTCTGGAATTCGGGTTGGGCGACCGTTTCAAAGCCTTGTTTGACGAAGTTCAGCGTTCGAACCTCAGCAAAGCCTGTCTGACGGTGGAAGAAGCCGAAGCAACCGTTCTCCACTATCAGGCAAAAGGTGTCGAATGTCATTACGTGGAGTCGGACAGCAAATACCTGGTGTATCGCACAGCCGACAACAAAACGCTGAAAAACGTTAATTATTCACCGGCCTCACTGGAAGGATTTCTGAAATAAGCTACAAAAGTCAGGCCGGTCGACTGACCGGCCTGAACCCGAAATAACCTAAATAAATTACAGATAATTGAGGGTTACCCAAACTCATGTTCCTTTTTGGATTTGCGGAACGAGTTGGGTGAATGATAATCGATGCAGATAGGCTTCTGCGGTTTTGTCCGAATCCATAGGACAAAGAGCGTAGCTCCGATCAGCGTGGCCCCAATACTGCCGGTATACGCCAGCGTGGGAACAGCCGCATCGATCGGGTGCAGGTCGGTAACGTACAGTGCTGCCACGTTGCCGGTGAGTTTCAGGAAAAAGGGGGGCCAGATGCCGATTGTCAGAATGAAAAGGCCCGCCAGCAACTGCGGAATCAGCAGGTCGTCGGTTACTTCCTGGGCGTGCGTTGCAGAATCGGAGCGGGGAGTCCCCAGAAATGCCATCTCAAAGACTTTCTTGAAACCGATTACCGTGATGCCAGTGATCAGGGTAAGTCCTGCAAAAACCGCCCAAACCGCCAGATTCAGCACGTCGGTATGCAGGGTGAGACCCTTGATAAGCCCCCAATAAATCAGAAATTCGGACACAAAACCGTTGAAGGAAGGAAATCCGCAGAGGGCCAGCATACCGAGGAGAAATAGAAACGACGTTTTGGGCATGGTTCGGATCAAACCGCCTAACTGGTCGATATTCCGGGTGTGCGTAGCCCGGTAAATGGAGCCGACACCAAAAAACAGCAGCGACTTGGACAAGGCATGATTGGCGATGTGTAAAATACCCCCCGTAAACCCCAGTGCGGCCAGGGCGGGAAGGTTAAAAGCAATGCCCAATAAACCGGCCCCGATTCCGATTCCAATGATTCCGGTATTGGCGATGCTGTTGTAGGCCAGCAATTTCTTGCCATCGTGTTGGAGAAAAGTGTTCCGGCTACCAACCAGCCCCGACAGGAGTGAAAAGGCAAGAAGAAGGAAGGCAATGGGAGCCAGATCGGTATGGATATACGTCAGCACCCGCAGGATGCCATAAAGACCCATCGGGGTCAGTACGCCGGACAAGATGGCCGAAATGTGGGTTGGTGCTGTTAGCTGCGTTTGAGGGAGCCAGCTATGCATGGGAACGAATCCCGCGTAACTACCAAATCCGATAAAAAAGAGCAGAAAAACCGGTAACGGCTTGTGGGTCGTGAAATAGGCACCGAGGCTATCGAAACCAAAAAAATACCCCTGTGAACCGGCGATCAGAAGGGCCGCCAGAATGAACGCAAACCCCATTTGAATCTGGAGCAGATACGCATAACCGGTTTTCAGAATATCTTTCCGTTCGCCCTCGAAAACCACCAGCCCAAATGCAGCCACGGACATCAGTTCCCAGGAAATCAGAAAAGCGGTTCCGCCACGCAGGGTGCAAACCAGAATCATGGACAGATGGAGCCACAGGAGCGCCAGGTGGTGAAACGACAGTTGGCGATCCGATTGGGTTTGCCGGTACAGCTTCAGATACCCGTTGGCATATAGCACGCCCATGAGTATGGTCAGGTTGATGATGCCCAGAAAAAAGGCCGACAGACTATCGATATTGACGGGCAAAATAAAACCGGCCCGTTCCAGCAGATTGAATTGCATCACTCCACCGGCCGACAATGCGCGGAAAGCCCAGGAAGAAGCGGTAACAATGAGAAGAATGTGGAGAAACAGGCTGAAGTAATACTTTGTCTGCCCCCGGAACAGAAAAACGCCCAGGCTACTACCAGCAGTAAAGATGAAAACAGCAGACTCCATGTACAAGTGGCTTGTAGCTCTGAAGTCAAAGTTGACGAAACGCTGTTAAAAGTGAATTAAGGTCAAGTTAAAAACAGGTTAAATTGGCCGACAGGGCTTATTCGTCCAGTTCAAAGGCCACCGGTTTTTCGATTATGACGGTTTTTCGAACCGGTACGGTTACTTCCACGGAAGTGCCTTTTCCGATCTCGGATTCCACCCGGATCTGACCCTTGTGAATGGTGATGATGCGGTGGGTGAGGGCCAGCCCGATGCCGTGGCCGATGATGCCGGAGGTGGTTTCGGATCGGAAAAAGGGCTCAAACAAATGGGGAATGTCTTCCGGCGGAATACCGTAGCCGTGGTCGGTAAAGGTCAGTCGGATGTCGTCTTCGCCCGCGTTGAGCGTCACCACCATGTGCCGGTCTTTCGAATATTTACAGCCGTTTTCGATCAGGTTCTGAAAAGCCATTTGGAGGAGCGATTCTTCGCCCATCACAATCAGTTCTTCTTCGTTGCCGGGGAGTTTTTCGTATTCGATATCGATCCGGTATTCTTCATTCTTTTGCAGCAACCGGCTGCGCCCCTGCCAGAGCACCTCGTCGATTCGCACCGGTTTGAACGACAGCGTGGCCGCGTCGGCGTTCACCCGGGCCAGTTCGAGCAGGCCGTTGACCAGGCTGTTCATCTTTTTGCTTTCTTCCAGAACACTTTCCAGGGCCTGTTTGTATTCGTGTTGCTTGCGGGGCTGCATCAGGGTCACATCGACCTGACCCATCATCACCGTCAGCGGGGTGAGCAGTTCATGGGAGGCATGGGAAACGAAGTTTTTCTGAAGAATAAATGCCTGCTCCAGCCGTTCGAGCATTTCGTTGAACGTAGCCGCCAGTTTGGCCAGCTCGTCTTTGGGACTTCCGATGCGCAGCCGGGCGTAGATGTTGGTGGCCGAAATATCGTTGACCTGATCGATGATGTCGGAAACCGGTTTTAGCGCATCGCCGGCAAAAAACCACCCCGCCAGCAGAACAATCCCCATGCTGACGAGCCAGCTAATGACCAGAATATCCCGCAACCACTCAATTTTAGTAAAACCGTAGCGGTCGATGGCCGTTGCCACCACCACCAGGATGCGGTTATGGCGGTCGGTAAACCGGACGCCGAGGGTTTCCACCATGCCGTTGCGTCTGAAAATTTCCTTGCCATTCCGAACCTGTTCCAGAAACTGGAGAGAAACCACCTCCCGTTTGGAATCAGTCGAATGCAGAATCCGGTTGTTGGGCAAAAAAATGGTTACGTGTCCTTTGTAGAGCGACATGTAATTCAGTTCGATCTGCTGCAGCATTTTGTCCGTAATCCCCCTCACCTCCACATTTTCCAGCAATTGGGCGGTTGCAAACGCATTCTGGCGGAGACGGTCGTAGAACTCCCGTTCGCGGTACTGATCGAATAAATAATAAATCGTGAGGGAAAACAGCAGGATGATGGAACCAACCAGCAGCGCAAAAAGGACAGTGAGCCGGGTTCTGATGTTCATGGCAGTTAGGAGACAGGGGGGCGGGTCGCTATTCCTCTTTTAACATGTATCCCATCCCGATGACGGTATGAATCAGTTTGACCGGGAAGTCTTTATCTACTTTTTTGCGCAGGAAATTGACATACACATCGATGACGTTCGTGCCGGTGTCGAAGTGAATGTCCCACACTTTTTCGGCGATGTCGATTCGGGAAACAACCCGGCTCCGGTTTCGCATGAGGTATTCCAGCAATGCAAATTCTTTGGCGGTGAGTTCGATTCGCTTGCCGCCCCGCCGGGCAATTTTTTCGTTCAGGTCCAGTTCCAGATCGGCCACTTTCAGAAGGTTCGACTGCTGGCTCGTGTCGATCGTTCGTTTGCTCAAGGCGCGCAGCCGGGCCAGCAGTTCGCGGAATTCGAAGGGTTTAACCAGGTAGTCGTCGGCTCCTGCTTCAAAACCGGCCACTTTATTATCGAGCGAACCCATTGCTGTCAGCATCAGAATGGGCGTTTTAATATTTTCGGAGCGTAACGATTTTGCCAGGTCGTAGCCGTTTATTTTCGGAACATTCACATCCAGAACAATCACATCGTAATTGTTGCTCAAGGCCATCGTTCGTCCAATTTGCCCATCAAATGCCACATCAACCTCAAACGACTGTTCTTCCAGGCCCTTTTTCACGAATGAAGCCAGTTTAGGTTCGTCTTCTACTACCAGAATTTTCATACTTGCTGAGACTAGCTTACCCCGAAGTGAATAAATCAAGGTCGAAATACCATATATAACGCAATAAAACAAAAAAGCTACCCGAAATATATGTTCAGGCAGCTTTTTTCATCCTATCCACACCATTCAAAACTAATTCGCATCAGCTTTGAAGTTCAACCTCCCTGTTGTAAGAAACTAGCTGACTTACAGCGGAAATTTGATGGTCAAAAGTAGCGGGGGTAGATTAAACCGAAGTTAAAGGCAGGTTAAAATCAGGTGAAAAGCCGGACGCATACAAAACAAAAAAGCTATCCGAGACTGCCCGAATAGCTTTCCGACTATATCCACACCATTTAAAAACAGCCGCCCGTTCAGGCTTAGGCTGTCTTTAGTTGCGACCCGACTGTCAAGCGGATCTATATCTTTAATATGTTGTTTCTACAATTAGTATGCAAATATAATAGTTGTTTACAGCATAGACATTAAAATTTCTCCAAAAAATCAAAGAAAACTACTTAGTTATTTTCTAGCTTCCCCGGAAACCAGTTTGATTTTGTTGAAAAACCGCGATTCTGCTGGTAGAAATGCCGTTTTTTTGTCGTTTGCCAAAATCTACCGGTGAATTGACAACCACAAGTTGCAGATAAATTGAGTAACAAAAAAGCGAAACGTCAGGATTCCCGACGTTTCGCTCTATTTCATAGTGTTGAGTAAATCAAATGAGTGGGATGGAAGCCCCGGTTTGAACCCGTGGGCGACAGTCCGCTTAGTCGACTTTGAACGACTGCTTGGCAGAATCTACGCCACTGTGTGCCTTGTTGGCCAGGTTGTCGACGCTGTCGTTGAACTTCTCTTTTTTGGTTTCGCTTTCATCCTGCAGTTTTCCAGTCCACTGGTTCACCTGCGATTTAACCTGCTCGACCTGGGTTTTAACCTGCTCGACGCCCTTGTTCCATTGATCCTGAAGATCTTTTGTGCGTTTATCAGCTTCATCCTGAATCCACTGCCGACTTTCCTGGCCGCTCTTGGGGGCCGTCAAAATGCCTGCTACTACGCCTGTGATGAACCCTAACAGAAAATCTCTTGAACTTTTCATGGTGTTTCCTAATTTATGTTTGCGACGTATGAAGGTAGCAAATTAGTAATTAATGTTTAGAATTGCGTTCAACCCGTTCAACCGCGCCTTTTGTCCGGGAAGCGACTGTATCGACAGCATCATTGTATTTCGATGACAGGTTGTCCCGGGCATCATCATACTGGTTGCGAATGCTGTTGAATCCATTCGCAATGGTGTCCTGCAAATCTTTCAGAAACTTGTCCGAGTCATTTGTAATTTTCTTGCGGGTATCTTTCCCACTGCGCGGTGCCAATAAAAGACCCAGGGCTGCACCTGTCAATATCGCAACAACTAGTCCACTGAAGTTCGGTTTCATAACCTTTCAAACGGTTTAAGTGAAAAACTACCGCTCACGGCGGATACTACTCCTCTGTATAGAAAAATTCGTACCATACTCCATTCCTGTCCCTAAAATAAGAAGTTAAACGATTGATTACCAGTCTTATTTAATTTTATTTTTGAGGGTCGCCCAATTGCCTGATTCCCGGAGGGTTGAGGAATATTTTCTACAGATTGTAGAATTGCCTTGCTGATCGACCCCGACTTACTACCTGCTGTCCGGCTATTCTGGCTCGACGCTCGTACCGGAGGCCATCATGAAGGGAAAGCGGACAATCGGGAGCGAAAGCAACAAAAAATCCCTGCACTCAAATCTGATGCAGGGATTCCGTACCCACCGTAACTTGTACTTAACCTAAAATGAAACCACCTAAACCTAAACGTGTCGCTTCCTGAACTTTTTGAAGCGATTGTATCGATGTTTAATTGACCCAAAGGCCAACGGCGTTTTTAAATGATGTGAGAATATCAGACTCCTCTGCCGCGGATAACGCGAAGAAGGATTGCAACGATTGCTATTACCAGTAAGATGTGGATCAGATTATTGCCTGCAATGCCGGTACCGAGTATGCCAAAAAAACCCAAAGCCCAGATAATGATCAATATTACTGCGACTGTGTAAAGTAAGTTTCCCATAGCGTTCGGTTCAAAGTCAAAATGTTAGTTAATCGATGCTTCTGCTTGCCTTATATGAAAATCTTATGCCAAATGCTTCGTTTGAAATATACTATCATTAAAAAGTACAAAAATTGATTGATTTGTAGGAACTTTCCCTGAAAAATGATTGCCTGTTGATTCGTATAGATCAAAGCCGAAAAAGGTCGGTTGTAGAGAAAAATCTACAGGTGTAGAAATTAGTGTAGAAAAAAAACATCTGATTGTAAAACCGGAAAATATTTATTCAGGCCCAGCGGAGGAATGGTTGGCTATTTTTTAAATACTTAAGCATTAATTTTGTGTTAAATTGGACTACTGAGCGGTATTTGATAGAATGCGTGAATTTTAGGCACATTATTATCTATAGATTATCCGACGTAATAGTAGAAATATGGAAAACGGGACAAAACTGTGGAGAGCATGAGGGGCTGGCAAACCGGGAGTCAATATAAGCCGGTATTATCAAATATGACGAATACAAAACGAGTACTTATCGTCGACGACGAAGCGGATATTTGTCTATTGCTTTCCGGTTTATTAAAGCGAATGGGTTATCAGCCGACCTGCGCGAACTTTCTGGAAGAGGGCCGTCAACGATTGGCCCAACAGGCTTACGATGCTGTATTTTTGGATTTGAGTTTGCCCGATGGCGTTGGTTTCGAATTGTTGTCTCACATCCGAACGAGCACAACCAACACGAAAGTAATCATGATCAGCGCTTTTGATGGAATTGCGGAACGCAAACGTGCTTCGCAGGAGGGAGCCGATTATTTTATCGGGAAACCTTTTAATCGCAAGACCATCGAACAAGCTTTACAATATATCCAAGTTTAGTTAACTTTATCCCCTCATTAAGTAACTGGGCGCTGTAACTGTCCCTCTATGGAAAGAATCTTAATCGTTGACGATAATACGGATATATGCCTGCTTTTAGAACGATTTTTGTCAAAACAAGGATATAAGACGGCTTCTGTTCAACGAGGAGATGACGCCTTGACTCTGCTGCGAAAAGACCCGTTCGAACTGGTTATCTGCGATTTCAAGCTCCCCGATGTCGATGGTCTTGAAATGTTACGCCGGATAAAAATCCTCGACCCTACCACGGCGGTTATCATCATTACCGGGTATTCCGACGTTCGAATGGCGGTGCAAACGGTAAAGCACGGTGCATATGACTATGTTACCAAACCGCTTTATCCGGACGAAATCCTGTATACCATTAAAAGTGCCCTCGACCGGCGCAATCAAAAGGCCGATGTCCGGTCGATCGGTGGCACTTCTTCCGACGATGGGGACGACGCACCCGAAACCAGTCCGGTAAAACCGCCCGCCCGGGCCGCCAAAACCGCCACCCTCGTCAGTGGTGGCAAACGGTTTATCTTCGGGAAAAGCCGGTCGGCCGAAATGCTTCAGAAACACATCGACCTCATTGCGCCCACCAACATGTCGGTGATCATCACCGGCGAAACCGGTACGGGCAAGGAGTTTGTCGCGAATGCCATCCATCAGAAAAGCAAACGGGCCGGCAAACCGTTCGTCGCCATTGACTGCGGAGCCCTGTCCAAAGAACTGGCGGGGAGTGAACTGTTTGGCCATACCAAAGGCGCTTTTACGGGTGCCATGTCTGATAAAATGGGCAGTTTCGAGTATGCCAACGGGGGGACGTTGTTTCTGGATGAAATTGGCAACCTCTCGTATGAAAATCAGATCAAACTTCTGCGGGTTTTGCAGGAGCGAAAAATACGCCGGATTGGCAGTAACACCGACATTGTCGTCGATGTCCGCATTCTGGTTGCCACCAACGAAGACCTTCGTGAAGCCGTTCGGCAGGGCCGTTTCCGGGAAGATATTTTTCACCGCCTGGATGAGTTCCGCATCGAACTGGCTCCCCTGCGTGAACGCAAGGCCGACATTCTGCTCTTTGCCGACCACTTCCTGGAAATTGCCAACGACCAGTTGGAGAAAAACGTTCTGGGCTTCGACGATGAGGTGAAAGATAAACTAAAAGAGTATTACTGGCACGGTAATTTGCGTGAAATTCAGAACGTTGTGAAGCGGGCCGTTTTGCTGTCACAGGGTGATTTCATAACGCTGGATTGCCTGCCCTATGAGATTATTTCTCCTACGTATGTGATGGAAGAGAATGGTTCGGCAGTTTCGACCGTTGCTCCGGCCAACAACCTCAAATCCGTGTCGGAAAACGCCGAACGGGCCGCCATTATTAAAGTCCTTGAGAAAACCGGCTACAACAAAACCAAAGCCGCCGAAGTCCTGAATATTGACCGCAAGACCCTTTATAACAAGCTCAAAGCGTACGATATTCACCTGTAATAAGCTCGTTTTCCCCTACATGCTCTGATGAATGTAGGGGAAAACGGGACATTAACATTAAAACGCAAACCCCAGCGAAACCTGGCCAACGGCGTTTTTAGCCTTTCCCATGAGCAAACGGGCCGCCCCGTCTTTCGCCACCGGTTGCAGACCCTGGCCGTAGCGCAATCCCAGCAGAGCTTTTCCAAAGTAAATGTTCAAACCACCGGCGATGCCATAGTCGAAGGTATTGAAATTGTCGCGGTTAATGTTGCGGTAATCAGAACCGAAGTCACCGTCTGTGGTTATTTTTGAACTTACCAGATAGGACGCATACGGTCCGGCTTGCAGATCGACGGAGTTGCCCAGTTTAAACGTGGCCAGAACCGGCAGTTCCACGTAATTCAGGTTAAAATTGTTCTTGCCGGTATTTCCCAGCAGGTTATAATTCGCCGAAACACCTTTGGTGGTGTATTGAAGTTCAGGCTGAATGGCGAAGAATGAGGTCACCGGGATCTGTGTAAAAAGACCGACGTGGAAACCAATGCGTTCATTGCGATCATCGACGTTGTCCAGATAGAGCGTGCTGGCATTCAAGCCGCCTTTAATTCCGGTCCGGGGCGTTGTTTGGGCCGAGATTTTTAAAACCGATAGGCTGCTAACCAGAACAGAGGCAACTAACACTCTAACAATCGAGTTTTTCATGGCATAAAATAGGTTTGTTATACACATCAATAGCTGACAATTCTGTGCCAAAGCGTCGAGTGCAGGAAGATTAGGTGGTAATGTGCTGACAATCAGTTATATTTAGTGGGGTGTTGAATTTGGTTGCAACCAGGTTGTACGTTGGCGGGAAACAGTTTCTGTGGAAGATCCTACTCAAAGTGTAGAAGACAGGAAGTAAGATTTGCCCGTTTCGAAAAACACCAGAAATAGAAACTTGTTTCTTAATACGAGGAAAGTAGGTGTAATTTTGTCTTTACTGAGACAAAGACCCTGTGGTCTCATTCGATATCCACTCAAATGACAAATAAACCATTGAATACCAGCATACTGATTGCTGACGACGATGCCGATGACCGCCTACTGATCGAACAGGCGTTTCGGGAATGTAACCTGACATCGGAATTATACTTTGTGGAAGATGGGGAACAACTGATGGATTTTTTATACCAGCGGGAGCCGTATGCATCGGCCCTGCGCCCCAGCCTGATTTTGCTCGATTTGAATATGCCCCGAAAAAACGGGATTCAGGCACTTCGTGAAATTAAGGCCAACGAGCAATTCCGGCAAATCCCGGTCGTTGTATTAACAACCTCGACGGCCGAAGAAGATATTCTGCGAACCTACGATCTGGGGGTCAGTTCCTACATCTCCAAACCGTTTGATTTTAGTACGTTACTCGACATCACGACCACCATAAAAAAATACTGGATTGACACCGTTTCCCTACCTGATGACTCAACCCGATGAACTCTCGGAAAAACCCATCCGGGTGCTGCTGGTTGAGGATGATGAAGACGATTTTGTGCTGACAAAATCCCTGGTTTCTACCCGCGACAATGCCAACATCCACCTCGATTGGGTCAGCGACTTTAACTCGGCACTCGAGCATATTTACCAGAATGCCTACGATGTTTATCTGGTCGATTACCGCCTGGGCGAACGAACCGGTATCGAACTGATTCACGAAGCGTTTAAGGCCGGATGCCAGACGCCAATGATATTGCTAACGGGGCAGGATGATCTGGAAGTGGATTATTCGGCCCTCAAGCTGGGTGCGGCCGATTACCTCGTGAAAGGCCGGATCGATGCCCAACTGCTCGGCCGGAGTATTCGCTATGCCTTGCGGCAGGCCAATGTGGTGGGCGAACTGGCCGAAAAGGAAAACAAATACCGTTCGCTGTTCGAACGTTCGATCGATGCCATTTTTGTTACCGATCGCAACTTTGAATTTCAGGAAATCAATCCCTCCCTCGAAAATCTGACGGGGTATTCGGACGAGGAACTGAGACAAATGCATGTTCGTGAACTGTTTGATAAAGCGGAGGTATACGAGCAGTTGCGAAGGCAAATTGATGAGTCGGAGCAGGTGAAAGATACCGAAATCGTGCTGGTCAGCAAAGACCGCAAACGGATCGACTGTCTGCTTTCGGTGGTTGCCATACCCGACAAGGGGGGCGTTACCAACTGGTATCAGGCCATCGTGCGGGATGTTACCCAGCAAAAGAAAGCCCAGCGCGATCTGTTGATTGCCGAAAAACTGAGCATGACCGGCCAGATTGCCCGCAGCATTGCCCACGAGGTGCGGAATCCGCTGACCAACCTGCACCTGGCCCTCGAGCAATTAAAAGAAGATTTACCCCCCGATGACCCGGGCTTATCGCTCTACATCAACATCATCCGCCGAAACGCCGAGCGCATTGGCCAGTTGATCACCGAGATGCTCAACTCGTCGAAACCGCGTGATCTGGAGCTGACGTCGCACAACCTGAACGATGCTGTACGGGATACATTGTATCTGGTTCATGACCGGCTGCAACTCAAAGGCATGAAACTGGTGACTGATTTCACCACCGAAGACTGTGCCGTTCCGCTCGATAAAGAACAGTTTAAAACCGCCTTGCTCAACATTCTGATCAACGCTGTGGAAGCGATGAAGGAAATGACCGGGGTGCTGACGGTGAAAACCATTCCCATCAACGAACGGGCCATCATGGTTTGTGTGGAAGACAACGGTTCGGGGATTTCGGAAGCCAATCGCCAACGACTCTTCGATCCGTTTTTTACGGGGAAACAGGGCGGTATGGGACTGGGTTTAACAACCACGCAAAATATCATCAACAGCCACCGGGGTTCGATTGAGGTCGAAAGTCAGGAAGGGCAGGGGACAACATTTAGACTCATTTTCCCCAAGTGATCAAAGTGTAAACCGACAACGTAAAGTACCCGTGGCCTCTGAGAAATTCGGAGGCCATTTTTTATGGATTTAGCTGTGGAGTTTCATACACAGTGAGGAAACCATTTTCTACAAATCGCTGGAAGTGGCACGGCGGAGTTTTGTGTTTTATTGAGAGTTATCTCTTGAATATGATTGATAACCAGTGGAGTATAATTAGGGAAATTGATCGTCTGATGGGAAAGTGAATCTGGCATAATTATCTCAATACACCTGGCATCAACAAGCGATAAAGAACATGGTCTGGAATCAAACCCATTTCCCCGCAGCAATGCGTTCGCTACCGCCCAGCGTTCGCGCCAAGGCGATTGAGATTGCCAACTCGCTTCTGGAACAGGAAGTGCCTGACAAGAAAGAAGCGATTTCGACCAGTATCTACGAAGCCCGCGCCTGGGCACGCCAACGGTTTATGGAATCCCGTCAGGTGGCCTAGGGAAAAAGCGATTCGTACTCCACACCATTATTTTTAATCACAGTTCATTTTGTAGAAGGCGTTTAACCCAGGAAAATTGAAGCGTTATGATCTGGAAGAAAAACATTTACGACACGTTGGTAGGCTGCGCGACGGCTTGCGATGAATACGCCACGGAATTGTCGCGTCAGCAGGACATTGAGGAGCTGTATCGCTGTATTTTCCTGAGCCTGGATTGCTCGGATCTCTGTCGTCAGGTGGCGGTTTTGTACGTCCGGGGTTCCGAAAACACGCGGCTTCTGGCCCGAACCTGCATCGAGGTATGCGAAAAGTGCGCTGAAGAATGCGAGCGGATGAGTGCCGAACGCGCCTGCCAGATTGCCACCACCTGCCGTCAATGCATCCGCGTGTGCATGACCATTCTGGAGATGACCCTCCGGCCCGAGGATGAATCTGAGATGTCCCGCACGTTGTTTGTTGCGCTCGGCCGTCAGGAAATGCTCTATAACTAGTTGGTCAGGGAACTGATACGACTGGTAACAAAAACGGTGCTGGTCATTCAACCAGCCGGGCCATTGGTCATCGGGAAATTCTGTCGGTAAACGGGTCGTTGTGAGCAGTATGGCAGTGGCGAAAGAGACAACATACGTTCAGGTGGTTAACGATAACGGACACGTTACAACGGATTGTGAATCCCCGGTGCCGAAACGGACAGAAACTGGCTATACGAAAGCTGCGCCAGCCTCTCTGAAACGTACATTCCGATGAAGACCCTGGACTGGTCATCAACACCGTCATAGATATTCAATAGTGATGGGCCGGTTGTTTTTAGCGCAAGCTAAACGACAACCGGCTTTTATTCTTCGTAAAATCAACAAAAGTATGGAAACGATAGAAGAACGCAGTGCGGGAATGGAGAAGGTCAGCAAACTGATCAACGACATCCGAATTGGCATGTTGACCACCCAGGACGAAAACGGGAAGCTGGTGAGTCGTCCGATGGCCGTGATGCAGGTGGATGAAAATGGTGATCTGTGGTTTCTAACGAAAGAACATTCTCCGAAAACCGATCAAATCGACCAGAATTACCAGGTCAATGTCGCTTTTGCCAATGTGTCAGATGCCTCATATGTATCCGTGAGCGGAACGGCGCAGGAATTGCAGGATCGGGCAAAAATCGAGGATCTGTGGTCGCCAATGGCTAAACCGTGGTTCCCCGAAGGCAAAGACGACCCATCGCTGTCTATTCTGAAAGTGCATACCG
Organism: Larkinella punicea; assembly: GCF_003334855.1. Lineage (GTDB taxonomy): Bacteria > Bacteroidota > Bacteroidia > Cytophagales > Spirosomataceae > Larkinella > Larkinella punicea. The sequence continues at coordinate 103,881 of NZ_QOWE01000004.1, read as the reverse complement.
AAACCGCTGAATACTGGGATTCCAGTTCAAGCCGGATGGTGCGGCTTTTTGAAATGGCGCGGGCGGCTTTGACCGGTGACACCTATCAGGAAGGTGAAAACAAACTGGTTGAAAACCGGTAGTGTCGTAGTCTATAAAAAGCGGGATGCCGGTCTGAAAAGATCGGCATTTTTTTGCTTATCCGTCTGAAAATAAAGTGAGTATGATTGTTAAAAACACCGATTTTGGTTGGGAATTAATTCACCAGCAGGCACATGGTTTGCTGGCGGTCAAAATTGCGATGCACTGGAATTCGGCAAAAAGACCGGAACGCTGGGTGGAAACGCTCGTGGCCCTGACCGAACACGACGACGGGCAGGAACCCTGGGAAGGTCGAAACCACCTCACGTCAGCGGGCGCACCGATGGATTTTCGGATTGAAGAATATGCCGTTGGTCAGGCCCGGCGAATGGTCGAAATTGCGCTGGAAAAAAGCCGCTGGAATGCCCTGATGGTGTCGAAACATGCCACCTTCCTCTATGAGTCATTAGCCGACCAAAGTGCAGACCTGAACGAGTTTTTGGAACAGCAGAAACAGAACCAGAAGACGTGGCTCCGGCAGATGAAACTTTCTAAAAAAGAGGTGGATTATGCGTATGCCTTCATTCAGTGGTGCGATGCCCTGTCGCTTATCCTTTGCCAGGGCTTGATTCCGGAGTATGGCCGTCGGCTGGAAATCAGTCCCGGTCCGGACGGAAGAATCTACTACATTTTTCAACGTCCCGACCAAACCGTATGCGTCGATCCCTGGCCCTTCGAGAGCGCCGAATTTTCACTACAAATTGAAGCGCACCCATTGCAGCAGCTTCGTTTCAAAGACGACGCGGAGCTGTACGATTGCATTCAGAAAGCACCGATTGAAGAGAAGGAATGGCGTTTTAAAAACGAATGATGGGTTATTGAGTTATGAATGATGAATTGGCTTCGCCGGCTACCATTCATCGTTCATAACTCATCATTCAATAACCCATCATTCCTTCAGCTTCAGAAACACCACCGACCGGCCCTGGATTTCGAAGGGTTCACGGGCCGAAACTTCCTGTGGAACAGGCGCATCTGTAGCGGTATTGACCAACACCTGCCATTTGGATTTCCGGCCGGGTTTGGGTAATTGAAAAGACAGCGGTTCCCAAAACGCGTTGAACAGAATCAACAACCGGCCTTCGCCAATCGCATCGCCGTTTTCGTCCTGCTCATCCACCTTGGTGCCATCCATCAGCAAGCCGAGACAGCGGGTAATACCGTCGTTCCAGTTTTGGTCGGTCATCGGTTTTCCGTCGTTGCGGAGCCAGGTTATCTCCTCCGTGCGGTAGAACTTCCGGCGACGCAGCAACGGCAGTTCCCGGCGTAAGGCCGTGAGCTGGCGGGTAAAATCGAACAATGCCTGTTGATCGGCCGTCCATTCCCAGTTGAACCAGCTAATTTCATTGTCCTGACAATAGGCGTTGTTGTTGCCCTGCTGCGTCCGGCCACATTCGTCACCCATCAGCAGCATCGGTGTTCCCTGGCTCAGGAGGAGGGTGGCTAAAAACGCTCGTTTTTGCTGTTCACGCGCCCGCACAATGGCTTCGTCGTCGGTCGGGCCTTCTGCGCCCATGTTCCAGCTCAGGTTATCGTTGGCACCGTCCTTGTTATCCTCGCCATTGGCCTCGTTGTGCTTGTCGTTATAGCTCACCAGGTCATTGAGCGTATAACCGTCGTGAGCCGTTATCAGGTTGATGCTGTTGGCGGGCTGGCGACCGTCGTTGTAGAGGTCGGGGCTTCCCAAAACCCGCGCGGCCAGTTCACCGGCCAGTCCGGTGTCACCCTTCCAGAATCCGCGAACGCAATCCCGGTATTTGCCATTCCACTCCGACCAGTTGACCGGAAAATTGCCGACGTGATACGACTGCACATCCCAGGGTTCGGCAATCAGTTTGACGCGCGACAAAACCGGGTCCTGCTGAATGGTTTCCAGGAATGACGACAACTGACCGGCCGCTGTCAGGCTGTGGGCCAGGGCCGTGGCCAGGTCGAACCGGAAACCGTCGACGTGCATTTCGTTTACCCAGTAGCGAAGGCTGTCCATCACGAGTTGCAGCGTACGCGGGTGGTTCATATTCAGCGTATTACCCGTGCCGGTATAATCCATGTAGTAGGTTTCATTGCCTTCCACGAGCCAGTAGTAAGCCGGATTGTCGATGCCCCGGAACGACAGGGTCGGCCCGTGCTGGTTGCCCTCGGCGGTGTGGTTATAGACCACGTCCAGAACGACTTCGATACCGGCCTTGTGCAAGGCCTTCACCATTTCCTTGAACTCGTTGACGGCATGGCCGATTTTATCTTTCGAGGCATATTCGCTGTGGGGGGCAAAATAACCGATCGAGTTATAGCCCCAGTAGCTTTCGCCCGTAAACTGGTGAACCGGCATCAGTTCCACCGTCGTGATTCCCAGCGATTTCAGATACTCCGTAACCTCGGGACGACCCAGACCGGCGTAGGTTCCCCGGATTTTCTCCGGCAGTTCGGGGTGTAGTTTCGTAAACCCTTTCACGTGTAATTCGTAGATCACGGAGCGGTTGAGCGGAATGTCCGGATGTTGGTCATCTTCCCAGTCGAACGTGGAGTCGATTACCACCGACTTCGGTACGAAAGGGGCGCTGTCGTCTTCCTGCGGTTTCGAAAACCGGTCTTCGTCCTGGTTGTTCGGATCGAAGCCCAATTGAGCCAGGTTGCTTTCAATGGGCCCGCTGATGGCTTTGGCATACGGATCCAGCAGCAGTTTGTTCGGATTGAAGACGAAGCCCTGGGTGGGTTCAAACGGCCCTTCCACGCGGTAACCGTACAGTTGTCCGGGTTGGATGGCATCCAGGTAAATGTGCCAGATTTGCTCGGTGCGTTCCGTCAGCGGAATCCGCTGGGTTTCTTTGGCAGGGTCTTCCGCGTCGAACAGACACAGCATAACGCCGGTAGCGTGTTCACTAAACAGGGCGAAATTAACGCCTTCGCCGTCCCATGTTGCGCCCAGAGGGTAGGGCTTTCCCGGTCTGGAATGGATCTCATCCGGGTTTTCTACAGTATTGGTGGTTTCCATAGTAATAATTCAGTTTCCGGGGCCGTTGAATCAGGTTCCGCTGCGGTTTTTGAAGTGCTTGTGCGGTTTTTAAGTCAATCCTGGCAAGGGCTGGCCGGCCTATTGATCAACAATTCGTGGATTTAGATTGTTTTTGGATACAAAAAAAAGTCCCGAATCCACCGGATCCGGGACTTTTTACCCTTCATCTGAAAGGGTTATACAACATTTGCCAGACGGGCCATCGACGCATGGGCCGATTCGATCCGTTCCTTCTGACGCAGCAACAGTTCGCGGGTGCTGGCGGCCAGGCTGGTGCTTTGCAGAATTTCCTGATAATCTTCCAGCGCCTGACCATCTCCGCGTTTGCATTCTTCCACCACGGCTTTGTCGTCGTTGCCGGTAAAGGTGGTTTTAATATTGATCCAGGCGCGGTGCAGATCGGCGGTGAGGCTCGTGCTGTTTTCGGGATCTCCGCCCAGGGTGCGGATTTCGCGGTCGATCTCCGTGGCATATTCATTCCGTTGCCGCGACTGTGTCAGAAACAAACTTTTCAGTTCAGCATCTTTTACATTCTCAGCGGCTTCCTGATAGCCTCGTTCTCCGTCACGTGTACGCGTCAGTAGCGTGTTCAACCGGTCTAGAATTTCGCTGTGTGTGTTTCCTACTTCCATAACGTTTAAAAAGAAAAGTGAATAGAGTATCCCCGACCGGTGAAGGGCCGGGGATATAGGTTTAACTGTTTATATTTCCAATTGTTCCGCGTTCAGCGGCTTTTCTTAGCTTATCATTCGCAAAGATGGCCACCTCGACCCGGCGGTTTTGCTGACGGCCCGAAACGCTGCCGTTGTCGGCCAGCGGTTGGCTTTCGCCATAGCCTTTCTCCGTCAGACGGTTGGCTTTGATGCCTTCCGACTGCAGCAGTTTGGCCACGGTTTTGGCCCGGCGTTCCGACAGTTTCAGGTTGTGCTGATCGGAACCGGTGTTGTCGGCATGGCCTTCAATCAGTACTTCCGTATCGTTGTATTTCTTCAGCGTTTCGGCCAGTTTGGTCATGTTTTCCCGATTCGCAGACTTCAGTTTATATTGATCCACGTCGAACAGGAAATCGGAATCGAAGGTGATTTTGATGCCCTCGCCCACGCGTTCGATGCGGGCGTTTTCGAGTCGACGGCGAAGTTCTTCCGCCTGCTTATCCATCTGACGACCGATCAATGCACCCCCGGCCCCCCCCACGGTAGCGCCCAGAATGGCACCCACGGCGGTATTGCCTGATTTCCGGCCAATCAGTCCACCCGCTACTGCCCCCGCCCCGGCTCCGATGATGGCACCGCGCTGGGTATTATTCGTGTTTTTTCGAATTGATTTACATCCTGTCATTGTACCAGCCGCAAGCATGCTCCCGGCTACTACCAGTGCCACCGCTCTCATTGTACGCAATTGTAAAGAATGGCTGTGTTTGATCATGGTAAATTGAAACATTGGTTCGTCGCACCAAAGCCAAAAGCCGTACCACTTGTAAAAATAGGGTCGGTGTGGGATTTTTATCTTCTGCAATGTATTGATAAATAGGTATTTATGTGTAAGTTTGGTTCGCTGGTCAACCGCATAGCGGGTCGGCCGTTTGTGGGGAATCAGGGCTACACAAGCCGGTTGCTGGGGAAGTCTTTCTACAATAAGCTATATACAAATATTAGTATAATCATATTTTTATAGAAAGAATAATTACTCAGTACATCATAAAAAAATGTTAGTTTTTGGTAGATTGCCGACTCGATTATTTCATTAATATTGTCTTATTTTACTAAACGGTTACAAAAGGGGAATAATTGGCCTGATTTGTGCAAGTAGACAACCCATAGTGTACTGTTTACTCTACGTGTATGTATTCTCGAGATTCAACAATTACGTTACGGTTACGGCGGAGCGTGGCTTTTCCGCGCCTTGCTGAGATGTTGAAAGAAGCACGGCAATCAGAATTTAAAACATTGATGCAGGCAATTGATTGCGCGAATAATCGCTATGTAAAGGGAAGTGACCACTGGATTTTGCGCGGAGATAACGGGGTGTATTGGGTTGTTCGGCCACGGGTGGCCGAATATCTGGTAAACGCCGGGTATGAGTTGGCTTTCGGAAGATAAGACCTTACAATAGGCAGAAGGGGTGAAGGTGGAAAAAGAGCGAAACTTTTTCTACTTTCACCCCTTCTGCTTTAGACCAATACCGAGATGAAACTACCTCAGGAATTGTGGGTGAGCTTAGTGAGTAGTTGGCTCCTGACGGGATGTATGGCCTCCCATTGCCCAATCAAAAGTTGCCATGTCAGAATGGAACACCAGCACGGTGCACGGGTGTATCGGGGGACGGTTTTGGGTACCATGCACAGCCCGACCTGGTGGTTCTCCAACCGCAAAGGAGCCGGAGCCTCTTCCTCTATGGCCAGCGACCGCAAAGGACTGAAAAAGGATAAAGGAAACGGAAAACAGAAGAAAGTTAAAAAGCAATTCCGCTGGGAGAGGGTATAATGAGTTAAAAATTAAGAGTTAAAAATTAAAAATAGCATCAAATTCTTGTGCCACTTTATTTTTAACTCTTAACTTTTAATTTTTAACTAATAAACCCGTACCGTGTGGCTACCGCGGGCGACGCTGATTTTGCCCGGCATTTTCTCCAGTGACGGTTTGTCGCCTTTGGTCACTTTCCAGAATTCAATACCGCCGGAACGGTCGCCGTAGTCGAGGTATTCGGAAACCGCCACGGCAATGGCATTGCCACTCTTGTCGAATTCGATGCTCTGGGGCATGATGCCTTCAAAAGGATACTCATTCGCCAGGGTTAGCTTTCCTTCCTTGTCGAGTGCATACACCGACAGGGAGCTTTTGCCGGCCCCTGCATGGCCAAACGGCTGGTAGGACTGCCCGGAGTTGGCCACAATCACCATGGAGCCATCGGGGCTGATGGTCAGGGCTTCGGCACTCTCGCCCGATGCGGTTTGCGAAATTACCTTGTGCTCGCCCGGCGTGTCTTCAGTGCTGAACTGAACCACAAACAACTCACCTTTACCGGCACCCTGCGCGCTGGCTCCCTTCTTGATGTCGGAAACAAGGAAGAATTTACCGTCCGGTGAGAATTTGCCGGTGGCTGGCAAACCGCCTACCTTGATGGGTTTACCGTGTGGAATGATATTCGGTTTTTTGGCGGCATCGAGTGAATACTTCATCAAACCGACTTCCTGCGTATCTTCAATCACGTAGGCAATGAAGTCACCGGCCGGGCTCCAGACCAGATCCGTAATGCGTGCCCCCGGAACCGGAGAGGGGGCCGTGATCACCCGCTTGGGCGTGCCGGTATTGTCGATTTCAATCAACCGCATTTCTTTGCCGGCATCACCCGAAGCCACGGCGAGGGTGTTGCCCTGCGGGTTGATGGTGATGGCCGTCGGCAGGTTGCCGACGCTAACCACTTTCGCGGTTGGTTTGGCCGGTGCCAGGTCAACGATAAACATCCGGGCTGCGGCCGGCAGCTCTTTCACACCGCTTTTCAGCGTGGATACGCTGTCGCCCAGTTGGCCGCGTCCTTCCAGCACATACGCGAAGCGTCCGTTGGGCGTTACGACAGCGGCCTTGTCATACAGCGCCGAAGAGTTGGAAATGGGGGCGGTAGTAATGTTCTGCCCACTCCGGTCGAGGGGAAATTTAACGATCGTCAGTGCGTCACGGCTGGTTTTGCTTTTGTACAAATTGCCGTCGGCCAGGGCGGAAGCCGCCATATCGGCATCGGACAGAACAACAATTCCTTTGGCGGTAAACTGAATGGGTTCCTGCTGGGCGAAGACCCCCGTTGTCAATAAAGAGGCAAGGGCAACCAAACTCTGTTTTTTCATGCTGCAAATAGAAGGGTTATAGCTTTGGATATTACACAAATATAGCCGAAAGCCTTTATTTTAATAATAGCATTGGCGTCAAGCTACACTTTATTTCAGCCCGGCAGCAACAGCCGAAAACCGATGCCGTGGAGATTTTCGATGCGAATGGAAGAATCGGCACCCAACCGTTTCCGCAGTCGGGAGATGAACACGTCGAGACTGCGGCCCATAAAATAATCATTGTCTCCCCAGATGGCTTTCAAAATCTCGTCGCGCCGGATCAGCGTATTCGGTCGCGCCATCAGGTAGTGCAACACTTCGGCTTCGCGGTGGGTCAGCGTTTGGTAGTGGCCGTCTATTTCCAGCGTCAGATTCTGAAAATTAAACTGATACGATCCGATTGCCTGAATTAAACCGGTGTGCATGGAAACCGGCGGCTTACTCCGTCGCAGGAACACGTTGATTTTCAGAATCAGTTCCTCAATGCTGAACGGTTTGGTGATGTAGTCGTCGGCCCCCAGCCGAAGCCCTTGCAGACGGTCGTCCTTGTCGGCCAGCGCACTCAGAAACAGCAGCGGAATCTGGTCGTCGATCTGCCGGATTTGCCGGGCCAGGGTAAAACCGTCGGTCTGGGGCAGCATCACGTCCAGAATGCAGAGATCGAACGGGTGCTGTTCGAAACACCGCCAGGCTTCGGGGCCGGTGGTGCAGTGAACCACCTGAAACTGCGCCAGTTCCAGGTTATCTTTGGTGACAAAACCCAGGTTTACGTCATCTTCGACGTACAGCAAAAGCGGTTTCATCGCACAGTCGACAGTTTAGAAACAAAGGCGGTTGGCTTGGTGGTTCGGACTTTTACCGTAAAGATACTCCCGGAACCGGGTATACTTTGCAGGGAAATTTGCCAGCGGTGGGCTTTGACGACCTTGCAGACGTAGTACAACCCCAATCCGAATCCTTTCACGTTGTGAACATTCCCGGTCGGGACGCGGTAAAACTGGTTGAAAATGTACGGCTGGTGTTCCGGGGCAATGCCAATGCCGTTGTCCTGCACCGACCACACCAGCCGATCGCCGTCATTACGGGTCTCCAACACAATGTGTGGTGTAGCGGTATTGTATTTCAAGGCATTGTCGATCAGGTTGTTGATAACGTTCTCAAGGTGATACCGGTCGCCCAAAATCATCGCGTTTTCGGCCCAGAGTTCCAGGCTAACGTGCGGACGAAACACCTCGGCGGCCTCCGCCAGGAGTTGATGCAGGTTGATCTCTGTAGGATTGATGGTAAACTGCATCTGTTCCGAGCGGGCGAGTTGCAGAACACTGCTCACCTGTTTCTGGAGCCGCAGACTCTCTTCCTGCACCACCCTGACGTACTGGCGATGGCGTTCGGGCTGGTCGAGGATGGCGTCGGATTGCAGCACGTCGGCGGCAATGCGGAGGGTGGCCACCGGCGTTTGCAGTTCGTGGGTGATGTTGTTGATAAAATCCCGCTGCACCTCCGTCAGTTTTCGCTGCCGCAAAACCACCACCAGCGTATACCCAAAAAACAAAACCACCAGCAGAACCGCAGCCGACGAGGCAATCCAGCCGTCCAGATGACCGGCGATGAAACTGGACTGGCTCGGAAAGTGAATGCCGAAATAGTAGGGACTCCGCGAGAACTTGGGCAAATTCCGGCTGGCCTGAACCGTTTGGGGATTGGCGTTCAGGCTGACAAACGCGCCGTAAATCATCCGATCACTTTCGCAGTTGTAAATACCGTATTCAAAATCCGTGATCAGGTTGTGGTTGCGCAGCGAGTTCTGGATATAATGTTCGAGGATGCCCGGATCGACCGGCGAATCGGTGTTGACGATGAAATAATCGGGCGAGAGCTGCGTGACCGCCGTGCAGCTTTGCGTAATTCCGTTGAGCAGGCCCACCTGGTCGGCCACGTCCTGCAAGGCAATGAAAGCCGTTTGCCGAAACTGGCGTTCCCGCAGCGCGTAGGCTTTGCGCACCCATACAATCTGCACGGTAATGATGCCGATGATCGAAATGACCGACAGAATAATCAGGATGCGGAAAACGCGTCTGGACATGATCGCTCGTGGTTTCCTGGGAAAGGGTGAATTGAATGCCAAAAGTCGGCTTCCGGCGGCTAAAAATCAACTCATTAACATCTCGTTAACAACTGTTCGCTACCCGTTAACAGCCTGCTGTCTTCCAGGAAGATACTTTTGTGCCGTTGGGTTCTCCAACGCTTCACCATTAAACACAAACCTCATGAAACGCATCCTGATGATCGCGTCGTGCCTGTGGCTGGTTGCCGCTAGTGTTCTGATTGCCCATTCGCTGTCAGCGGTTTTTAAGTGGGACGAAACGACCCATGATTTTGGTAAAATACAGCGGAGCAAACCGGTGGTTGCCGAATTTGCCTTTACCAACAATGGCGGTGTTCCGCTGGTGATCAGCAACGCCCGCGGTTCCTGCGGATGTACGGGTGTCGAGTACCCGAAAGAAGCCATTTTGCCCGGAAAAGCCGGCAAGATCAAAGCGACGTTCAATGCCGCTGCGGTCGGAACGTTCAACAAAACCGTCACCGTGGAATCCAACGCCGAGGGCGGCACAAAAGTGTTGACGATTCGGGGCGAGGTTATTCAGTAATGGGAACGCGGATTGGGCGGATTGAACGGATTTTTTATCCAATTTATCCGTGAAAATCTGTTCAATCCGTCCAATCTGTGTTCCTTTCCAGTTAATATTTCATCACCCCCAATTCCTTCTCCACCGCCGAGCGGCCGTCTTTCATCCAGGCGGGTTCGGGGGCGTCTTTCAGGTAGTGATCGAAAAACTGGTACATCCGGATGCTGAGGTCTTTGGCGTTGTGGCGCTGGGTGAGGTTGTGGTCTTCGCCGTTGTAGACCAGCAGCCAGGCCGGTTTGCTCAGTCGACGGAGGGCCGAATAGAACTCGATGCTCTGGTACCAGGGCACCGCGCCGTCCTGATCATTCGCCATCAACAGCAGGGGCGTCTGGATGCGGTTGGCGTAGAAAAGCGGGGAGCTTTCGAGGTAGTTCATCGGTTTGTCCCAGAGCGTTCCGCCGATGCGGCTTTGTGTTTTTTCATATTGAAACATCCGGCTCATGCCTGTTCCCCAGCGGATTCCGCCGTAGGCACTGGTCATGTTGACGACCGGCGCACCGGCCATCGCAGCTTTGAACAGATTTGTCCGCGTCACCAGAAAAGCCGTCTGATAACCGCCCCAGCTCTGGCCCTGTAAACCGATGCGGTCGCGGTCTACGAAACCTTTTTCGATCAAGTTCAACACGCCCGGTACAATGCAGTCGTAGGCATTCTGGCCCGGCATGCCGGTGGTGTAGAGGATGTCAGGAACAAAAACCAGGTACCCGTTTGAAACACAATAGGCCATGTTAATGGTCGAACGACTGGGCGCGGGGGCTTTGTAATCGTTCAGGGTTTCGGCGTTGCGTTCGTAATAATATACCAGCATCGGGTATTTTTTCTTCGGGTCGAAATCGTCGGGTTTGTAGAGCAGCCCTTCCAGCCGGACGCCGTTGTTACCCACCCAGTTCACCAACTCGACCTTTCCCCAGCGGACGCTATCCTGTTGCGGATTGATCCGGGTCAGTGGCTGCGGTTCGGCAAAGGTGGTGTCGGTCAGATACAGGTTGTTCGACTCCCGGAAATTGCCTTTCAAAAACGTCAGTGCGGGGCCGTTTTTGGCTTTTGATAAACCGGAAAACCGGTAATCACCTCGGGCCAGCACCACCGGTTCAGCCGCCGGATTTTCCATCGGTTTTCGCAAAATTCCGGTGGCTTTGTTGCTTTCCCAGAACCCTGTCAGCCATAGGTCGCCCGTCAGCGGAACGACTTTTTCGTCAGGGTTGAGGTTGGCGCGACGCAGCCGGATGCGGTTTTTGCGTCCGAAGCCCGCCGTCAGGTTCACCGGTTTTTCCTGCCCCGTCGGATCGATGCGCCAGAGGTCGAACCGGTCATAAATCAGCACATAGCGGTCGTCGCGGCTCCAGCCGGCGGCTCCATAACTGCCGGGCAAATCGGGTGTGTCGTGTTCTTCGTCGAAAAACCGGGCCGGAATCCCGCGCGTCAGGTCGATCCGTTTTCCCTCCGCAATCGACCACGCCCGCCAGAGCGAATCGCGCTCGTCATACCACCAGGCGTATTTGCCACCCGGCGACAACTGGGCGTACGAAACCCGGGCTTCGCTGGCGATTTGTTTTTTCTGCCCGGTTTTGGCATCGATCAAGTACAGGTCCGTCTGGCCGGGGTCCCACATGCTGCTGATCTGGTAGGGTAAATTGCTCATTCCCAGCCAATATGGCTGATCGGCTTTGGGGTCGATCTGGACGTTCGGCATATCCCGGTTTCCCAGTTGCGTAATGCTGCCGGTGGTCAAATCGCAAACGGCCAGAAAACCGCGTTCTTTTTCCTGCTTCAACTGCTTGAGTTGCATGGGCTGAATGGTCGGGTCGTTCCAGCTCCAGATGTCCACTTTCACGCGTTCCTCGTCCAGCACCGTCGAATCCTTGATGGGTTTGGGGGGAAGAATGGAGGTGGCGAAGTAGAGCCGTTTTCCATCTTCCGAGAACGAGGGCGTCCGGAATTCATTCACATTCCAGCCTTTGGGATACGCTTTGGTGAGCGTATCGGCCAGCACTACGGTGTTCATCGCCGTTCGATCCAAGAATGAAGGAACGGCGGTTTTCTTTTTCCGGGATGAAGGGGCCGGGGGAGAGGCCAGGCGTTTGTAATACAGCGCATAGGCCCGGACATCGGCTTCTGCGCTGTCGGCGGTGGCCATCCAGGCCAGTTGCGAGCCGGTTTTATCGACCGCCAACCCTTTGTAAAGCCGGTGCTTCGAGCTGGTGTCGATCAGCATCTCGTTCTGTTTTTTGGTATCGAACGCAAACACCCCGGCTTTTTTCAGCGTATCATTGACGGCGTCTTTGGTATAAAAAATGGTGTTTCCATTGTCCGAAACCGTTACATAGGTCACGTAGCGAAACGACTGCGTAGCGCCGGTTTCCAGATTCAGCAGAATCAAATCGTCGCCTTTGGGCTTTTTCGCCGAAGCGGATGCCCGGCTCCGGCTGGCCGGTTTGCTGGTGGTCGAATCCTTTTTGACCCCTTTCACTTCCTGGTGTTCCTGCAAAACCGCCACCCACGAACCGCTTTCTTTCGGTAAGGTGAATGACTTGACATTGGCAAAGCCGATGCGGTTGCCGGTTTCGAGGTTGAACACCAGCAAACTGTCTTTTGGAAGCTGGTCGGCCTTCATTTTTTTCTTCTTGGCTTCCCGCGTGAGTTTGAAAGGTGCTTTTAACCGCATCACCAGAAACCGGCTGTCGGGCGTAAACTGCGCCAGATAGCCCCGGGCGAAGGTGTATTTTTTGGGTGTCAGCGGGTTGAATGCCGTCGTCGGGCGGTCTGTGGGGGCGTTTGGCCCGGATTTAGCCTCCACCGGCTCGGCACTTTTTTCGGAAGCCTGCGCGGGGGCTTTACCGCCAATTTTGATCAATTCCAGCACACCGTCGCCCTCCTGGGGATCAATCTGATAACTCAGCCATTGGCCATTGCTGGCGTGCTTTTCGGAGCGAACGGTTTGCCAGCGGTCGTAGTCGGCGTGGGTAAGCGGTCGTTTGGGCGATTGCGCGAGCAGGAACGTTTGAAAATGAAGTATAAAAAAAACGAAAAGAAAAGTGCAGCGACGCATGGTTCGAGTGGGTTAACAACGTACTAAATTAAGCAAAAACCGGTCAAAACAAGCGGGAAACTCACCCCATCCCTTAATTCCACGCAGGACGCCAGTCCTCCAGAAAAGCCCAAAGGGCGACACATGGATAACCCCGGATGCAATCTTGGGCGAGCAGTACCCAAGTCTTCCAGAAAAGCCCACCGGGCTTCCATCATTAGCCCCGGATGTAATCCGGGGTAGGGAGAACATATACACGACGCCCGAACCCTGAAAGGGTTCAATACGAATACCCGACCTGGATTCAACCCTTTCAGGGTTGGTACGATTCGGTTCGTTCTGGTTCCCCCGGATTGCATCCGGGGCTAATGATTGCAGCCCGTTGGGCTTTTTTTTGGATGGGGTTATAAGTCGGGCATTCGGATTCCACTCAAGGGAAGATAAAAAAAGCCAATCTATTTTAAATAAAAGAACGTTCGTTTATTTTTGGGTCCATTATGCGATTACGAGACGAAACGAAAGAGCGGACCATCCGTGAGAAAGCCATCGAGATGATTGTGCGGGAGGGATTCGACGGCCTGAGCATGCAGAAACTGGCAAAAGCTGCGGGGGTTTCGCCGGCTACGATCTACATCTACTTCCAGGACCGGGAAGATTTGATCCGGCAGATTTACTTCGAAGAATCAACGCGGATGAGCGACATCACGCTGAACGGTTTTGATCCCGACATGCCTTTTGAAGAAGGGTTACGGGTGCAGTGGAAAAACCGCATTACCTATTGTTTGCAACATCCGATGCGGATGCATTTTATGGAGCAGATGCGGCATTCGCCGTTTCACGAGAAGTTTATTCGGGATGCCAACAACCCCTTCATTGCGGCCATGGGTACGTTTGTAAAGAATGCGATTCGGCGGAATGAATTGGTCAAGTTACCGGTTGAGGTGTATTGGTCTATTGCATTTGCGCCTTTGTATCAATTACTCAAATTTCATATGTCGAGTCAGGGTATGCCGGAAACAACGCACTTTGTGCTCGACGAAGCCCTGATTGATCAAACCCTTGAGCTGGTGTTGAAAGCCCTGAAACCCTGAGTCAAAACCACCCATTGATAACGAATACCAACTTTTTATGCAAAACACGGAAGCAAAAACCGCCTTTACAACCTACGAAAAAGCCATCATTGCGATGCTGGCTTTCATTCAGTTTACGGTGATTCTGGACTTTATGGTGCTCTCGCCCCTGGGAGCCCAACTAATGATGGAATTGAACATTACGACTGCCCAGTTCGGTTGGGTGGTGTCGGCCTATGCCTTCAGTGCCGGGATTGCCGGTTTGCTGACCGCCGGGTTTGCCGACCGCTACGACCGAAAAAAACTGCTGCTCTTCTTTTACACCGGGTTTGTTTTGGGTACGCTCCTGTGCGGGATTGCCCCGGACTACCATTTTCTGCTCATGGCCCGCATCGTCACCGGAATTTTCGGGGGTGTCATCGGCTCCATTGGGTTTGCGATCATCACCGATCTGTTTTCCTTTCAGATGCGGGGCCGGGTGATGGGCGTCGTGCAATCGGCGTTTGCGGCCAGTCAGGTGCTGGGCATTCCGGTGGGCTTGTATCTGGCCAATACGCTGGGCTGGCATTCGCCTTTCCTGCTGATCGTGGGCGTTAGTGTGGTGGCCGGGCTGGCAATTGTCGTTTATATGAAACCGATCACCGCCCACCTGAAACTCAAATCGGAGCGGAATCCGTTCCAGCATTTGCAGCATACGGTTTCCCGTTCGAGTTACCTGCGCGGTTTTGCCAGCACGGCGCTTCTGGCCACGGGTGGTTTTATGCTCATGCCGTTCGGGAGTGCCTTCGCCATTCATAACCTGGGCATTCCGCAAACCGACCTACCGCTGATCTACATGGTCACCGGGATTTCAGCCATGATCATCGGCCCGTTTGCGGGACGGCTGAGTGACAAAATCGGCAAGTTTCCCCTGTTTACGTACGCGTCGCTCTGGGGAATGGTGGTCGTCATCGTCTATTGCAACCTGGGCATAACACCCCTCTGGCAGATCATGGTCATCAACGTGCTGCTGTTTGCCGGGATTTCGGCCCGGATGGTTTCGTCGTCGGCCTTGGTTTCGGGCATTCCCGACCCGCAGGATCGCGGGGCCTACATGGGCATCAACTCATCGGTGCAGCAAATTTCGGGCGGTATTGCCTCGCTGATTGCCGGGCTGATCGTGGTGCAGGGCAAGGATGGTTCGTTGGGACGGTACGATTTGCTGGGCTACATCGTGGCTGTAACGATGGTGGTGACGATTGTGATGATGTATGTCATCAACCAGTATGTTGTGAAAAAACAGGCGGCTGAAGCGGCAAAAGGCTCGTCCGTAGTGGGCGGGCAACCGGTGCCAACCCGCTAATCAGCGACCAGTTCCGCCACGCCCACGCAATAATCGGCTGCACCGTAATACACCAGAATCCGGCCGTCGGGCATCCGGACCCAGCCGTTGGTGAACACGACATTCGGGAAAAAACCGGTTTTCTCCCATTCCAATTCCGGCACCATCAAGGGGCTGGTCGAACGGTCGAGAACGCGGGTGGGGTCGTCGCGGTCGAGGAGGGCCAGGGAGAGGGAATAAGCGTGGTCGACGCTGGCACCGTGGTAGCAAACCAGCCAGCCTTCGTCGGTGAGCAGGGGTTCGGGACCGGCCCCGATCTTAAGGTGTTCCCAGGGCGTTCCGGCGGCTCCGAACAAAAACCGGTGGTCGCCCCAATGGACACCGTCCGGCGACCGCGCCAGCCAGACCGACGGTTTTCCGATGTCCGAAACCATCGGGCGGTGTAGCAGGTAATAAAAACCGTCGATCTTCTGCGGAAACAGGCACGCGTCCTTGTTCGGGGGCGGAATGATCATGCCTTTCCGTTCGAAGGTTACGAAATCGTTGGTCAGAATCAGGCCCACACCGGGGCCGTTTTCCGAAACCGCCGTGTAGGTAATCCAGTACTGGCCGTCCAGAAACGTGATCCGGGCGTCTTCGACTCCGAACGATTCGTCGGCCCGTTCCGGAAAAATAAACGGTTTCTCATCCACCGTAAACTGAATGCCGTCGCGGCTCCGGGCCAGTCGTAAATGACTCAGTGAGGTCAGGTAGGCCTGATCGCCGATTTGAACGACGCGCGGATCGTAATCGCCTTCCGGTTCGGGAAAGGTTTTGACAACCAGTTGAAAAAGCCCCGCCTGTTGCTGAACCACCGGCACCTGAATGAAACCCGGTTTGGGGTCGACGGCTTCGGCCACGCGCAGCAGCAACAGGATTTCATCGCCAAACCGACAGGCCGCCGGATTAAAGGCACCCATCACCCGAAACTGCGGATGTGACGGTTTGACATCAGCGGCCGTCAGAATGGGTTGGTCCGACAACCGGCGGAGTTGATAGCTTTTCATCTCAGGGGTTGGCCGTCATGTACTCTTTCGCTTGTTCTTTTTCCGGTTTGATCGAATGGGCGTAGGTCGTCAGAATATTGACAATAATTTCGGTCATATACTCCCGTTTGTTGAACACGATGTCGTGGCGGTTTTCGGGCAACAGAAATTCCTTGGAGGGTGCATTGACGAGGTGGGAACGCCCAAATGAGACGTTGGTCGGATACACCAGTTCGTCGCGCTGACCGTGCAGAAACGTCACCCCGGCTTTGATTTTCGACCAGTCGGGCAGAATTTCGGTCAATGCTTTGCGGTGGGCCAGTTTCTCGTCGTTGGCCAGCCGCAGGAGCGGGGGAATGAGCCAGCGCAAAGGCGGTTTGTCGATGAAATGACTGATAGGATAAGTGCGCTCCAGCCCCGGCCCCAGGGCGGAAGATACAAACACCACCTGATCGACTAAATCGGGATTGTTCATCGCCAGCCGTGCGGCCACCGAACCGCCGTAGGACGACCCCACCAGCATCAGAAACGACGCTCTCCGGTACCGGTCAATCAGTGGCTGAAGCAGTTGTGCCTGTTTGACGATTGACGTTTCGACCCGGCCAAAATCGGAATACCCGTAGCCCGGCCGGTCGACTGCTACCAGGTGGGCGCGGTTGAGCAGGGTCGTATCTTTGAAAAATTTCTTGAAAAAAGACAGCGAACTGGGTGCCCCATGAACGAAAAGAACAACGGGCAGGGTGTCCTGACCGGCCTCTTCGGTTTCCAGATAGCGAATGGTTCGGTCTCTGATTTTGTACCGATGCACCTCGGTCTGAACGGGGTTATTGCGGAAAGTTTCGGCCAGTTCTTCGTCACTGTCCCGCGATTCGACCCAATGGGCTGCGGTTAATAAGCCGGCACATACGATAACGATGATGAGTAAAGTCCAACGGAGGACGCGCAAAAATAACTTCATGCATATATAACGAACGCCGACGCACTGTGGTTTTATGAAGCACGGTTTTTCCGCAACGATTCGTTTCAAAACGGGATTGACCGGACAGGAAATGCGCTGCCGGAGAAAGACGCGCAAACATTCCGGGCGGGGCAGGGTTACTTCCTGAACAATCACGACAATCTGACCCCATGAACAATCAGGATTCCGCACTGCCGAAAACCGACGAAGAAATCCACCGGGACGCCATTGGCCTGGAAATGAAACCCGAGCTGATGAATCCCGCCGACGCGCCCCAGGAAGACGAAACCGATACGCTCGAACCCGACGATGACGATACGGAACCCGGAACCGGCGTGTCGATTGGACAAGCCGGTTCCAAGGCCTTACCGGTGTAAAAGCACCCGGCCGCTCAGCGTTTTCTGATCGGTTTTGAGGTGAATAAAATGCATGCCGACTGCGTTTTGACTGAGGTCGACGGTTTCTTCCTGGGGCTGCCCGGTTCCCAACACGTCCTGCTGGTGCAGCGTTCGGCCGTATAAATCCGTCACACTCAGCCGGGCTTTTTCATTTTCGGCCAACTGGAAGCGGGCCGTTACCCGTCCGGTGGTGGGGTTGGGCGTCAGGGACAATCCCGAAAGCGATTCGCTGTCGGCTCCCGCTCCAATCCGTTGGCCGGGAGCACAGTTGATGGTTTTGGGCGACCAGATCAGAATGTAACTACCGCCCTGCACCCGGCCCCAGATGGTGCGGGTCTGGTTGTTTTTCAGGTTCTGCGGTACGGTAAACGCGTAGCCGTGAATGCCGTTTCCTTTCCCGGCATTCTTTAAATCCTGCCGGAAGATATCGGCCGAAACCGTTCCGGAAACCTGCGCCGTTGCGAGCGAGCTGCCTTCCAGAAAATCAATCGTGACGACGGCATTGGGCCGGTCCCGGTTCCAGATCCAGCCGGAGAACGTCGAGCAGTTGACCACATCCAGATACCCTTCGAAGTTGCCGGTAACCGGAGCCGGATTGACCGTTAACGTCACGGTAAGATTGGTTTTGGCATTTTTATTATCTGTCGCCGAGTAAGTCAGCGTGTGGGTTCCGGTGGCGTTGGGAGTACCACTCAGGACGCGGGTGCCGGGATTGAAACCGAGCCAGGCCGGCAAACCCGTCACGGCGTAGGACAACGACCCATTTTCGGGATCGGAGAAGGCCGCCAGCGTCGTCGTGAAAGCCTGTCCAATCGTGGCCGTCAGGGGGGTAATCGAAGGCGCAACCGGAGCACGGTTTGCCGGCGCTGCATTGCTAACCGTTATGCGAACCGTCATCGGAACCGTAACCGTTCCGTCATTGGCCGAATATGTCAGACTGAAAGAACCGGCCTGGGTTGGCGTTCCGTTCAGGATGCGGGTTGAGGCATTGAACGTAAGGCCGGGAATCGTTCCCGCAGCACTATAGGTCAGCGGGTTGTTGTCGGCGTCGGTAAAGGGAGCCAGCGTGGTGGTGAACCCTTGTCCCACGGTGGCCGCCAGCGTCGCGATGGAAGGTGCGACGGGGGGCTGGTTGGTTGGGGGTGGGGGTGTGGTGGTGCTCTCACAGGTCAAGGATTTGGGAGACAGCCGTAACACATAGGCCGAACCTTCCACCCGCGCCCAGATTTTGTGGGCCTGATTGTCTTTCAGACTTTGGGGAACCATGAAGACATACCCGTGATTCCCGTTTCCTTTTCCGGCATTTTTTAAATCCTGCCGAAAGGTTTCCGCCACCATTTTGTCAACGAACCGGGCGGTTTCGAGCGTTGGGCCGTCCAGAAACTCGACCGTAAGCGGCAGATTGGGTTTGTCCCGGTGCCATACCCAGCCCGAAAAAATATCGCAGTTGACCGTCGATAGATAGCCGTCGTAGCCCGCCAGACTCAACGCAGGAGCGGTCGCCGTGTTCGAAACCGTGACCGTGACATCGACTTGTTCATCCAGATTTTGGGCGTCCGTTGCGGTATAGGTCAGGTTAAACGTCCCGGCAGTGGTGGGCGTACCGCTCAACACCCGGGTAGAAGCATTGAATCCCAAACCCGGTACAGTTCCCGACAGGGTATACGTCAATGCGCCGTTTTCGGGGTCTGTAAACGGGGCCAGCGTGGTGGTATAGAGTTGTCCAATCGTAGCCGAAACCGAAATGGGCGATGGGGCCACCGGCGGCTGATTTACGGCTGGCGGACTAGCGACAACCACGTTGACCGTTGTCGCGACCGATGCGGTTCCGTCGTTGGCCGAATACGTCAAACTGAACGTTCCGCTGGTCGTGGGCGTACCACTCAAAATCCGGGTAGTCGTATTGAATCCCAGCCCCGGCACCGAACCTGTCAGGCTGTAGGTCAGCGGGTCGCTGTCAGCGTCGGTAAAAGGAGCCAGCGTGGTTGAAAACGACTGCCCGTTGGTCAGTTCCAGCGAAGCGATCGTCGGTGCAACCGGCGGCATGTTAGCGGGCGGGGGTGTTTCTGTGCCTTCACACGTCAGGGTTTTGGGCGACCATTTCAGGGTGTAGATGCCCTCGGCCCGGCCCCAGATCGTGTGTGTTTGGTTATCTTTCAAACTCTCCGGAACCTTGAACCGGTACCCGTGTGCGCCATTTCCTTTTCCGGCGGTTTTCAGATCCTGCCGGAAAACATCGGCTACGACCGTTCCTACAAGACTGGCGGTTTCCACCGTCGGCCCTTCCAGAAACTCGATCGTTACCGCATAATTGGGCCGATCCCGGTTCCAGGCCCAACCCGTAATGCTGTCGCAGCGGACTTTATCCAGATAACCATCGTAGATATTCAGGTTGTTATGAATTACGATCGACATCGTGGCCGTGGTAGAAGCTCCTTCGGTGTCGGTCGCTTCGATCACGAGGGGATACGTACCCGCCGTGGTGGGCGTTCCGCTCAAGAGCCGCGTCGTGGGGTTGAAGTTCAGGCCGGCAATGGTGCCGCTGATGGCGTGGGTCACGGTTCCGCCTTCAGGATCGGTGAACGCCGGAACCGTGTAGGTATACGATTTGCTGACGATGCCGGAAGGCGGGCTAAAACCGGGCGCTACGGGTGGCCGGTTTTCAGAACTGCCGGGGGCAGACAGGAAATCATACGAGCCGGAGCCCACCTGAAACAGGGCGCGACCATCTTCCATTCGCAGGAACGTAACCCCCGTAGCGTTTTCGGCCGGTTGGTTGCCCTCCCGAACCGACGCCAGATTGTCGGCGGGAATCGAAACCAGGGCCGTTGTGTTGCCGGGTACGGTTATTTTCCAGCGGAATTGCTGGTTCGTAACGGTCCATTCACTGGCAATGGTGCCGTAAGCTGACGCAAACGTTGAATTGACCCGGTTTAGATCGCCCGATGGAACGGGGCGCATCACGATGGATTTGAAACCGGCTTCCCCGGATTTGATGCCCGCCAGGTTCTCGTACATCCAGATGGGTAAATCGCCCAGCAGCATAACGTGGTTGCCCGAATTCATGAAGGCCGGAGCCTTGTTGCCGTTCCACAATTCCCAGGTCGTTGTGGCGCCGTTCTGCACCATGTACCCCCAGCTTGGATAGGCGGTATTGGTCGCCAGCCGCATCGCCAGGTCCGGGCGTCCGTTGGCCGTCAGGGTTCGCATCAGCCATTGGGTTCCAACGACGCCGGTGCTGATGTGACCGTTGAATCGCCCTTCGATGACCGCCGTAATCTGGTTGAAAACCGCCGACCGCCGTTCGTCGGGAACCAGCCCGCAGGCCAGCGCCACAAGGTTGGCCGTCACGGTATTGTTGTCGTATTGATTCGTAAGGGGATTCAGAAATTTCTGGTTGAAAGCCGTCCGAACCAAGGCCGCACGGCTGCTGAAAGCTGCCCGGTCGGCTTCGTTGCCGGTCATCACCGCAAACCGCTCCATCAGTTTCAGTACGTAAAAATAATAGGCGGTATTCATCAGCGTACCGTCCGTTCGGCGGGTGGGATCTTCCGTTTTGGTCAGATACATCGACTCCGGCGGCAAGGCCCAGTCGCCGTATTCATCCGCCTGCTGAATATAATCGGTGCTGTATTTTTCGAGGTAGGTTACCCAGCGTTTCATGGAGGCATAGTGCTTCCGAATTGGTTCGTCGTCGCCGAATTGCTCATATAACATGTTGGCTACCATTACATAGGCTGAAGGCCAGGTCACGCTGGGCGTTGCGTATTTCCAGTAGCTGGGCACAATGTCCGGAACACCGCCGTCCGGTTTCTGCGCACTCTCGATGTCGTCCAGCCACTTGGCATACAGACTCTGGTTGCCATACATGAAACTTTCGCCGGTCGAAACCGTTGTCCGGTCGCCCAGCCAGCCCTGCCGTTCGTCGCGCTGCGGGCAGTCGGTCGGAATGCCCCGGTAATTGCCGCGAACCGACCAGAGTGCATTGCTGTAAATCCGGTTCAGCAGGTCGTTCGAGGTGGTCAGCGTTCCCGTCTGGGGCAGGTCGTCGTGCACCACCCGGCCCTCCAGCGATTGCGCGGTTGGCGTGCCGGGGTAGCCGCTCACTTCGACGTAGCGAAAACCGTGGTACGTAAACCGGGGCTCCCAGATTTCTTCGCCCCCGCCTTTCAGCGTGTAGAGGTCCTTCGCTTCGGCCGACCGCAGGTTGTCGACCATCAGCGTGCCATCGCTTTTGATGTTTTCGGCAAACCGCAGCGTTACCTGCGTTCCGCGGGTGCCCTGCACCTTCAGCCGGGCCCAGCCCACCATGTTCTGCCCCAGGTCGAAAACGTATTTTCCCGGTTCGGGTTGCTGAACCGAAACCGGCGTCAGGGTTTCAATCACGCGGATGGGCGGGTTGGTCTGTGATTCGAGCCGACTGGCCGGGGCACTGACGGTTGCCGCCGTGAGCCAGTTGTCAGTATTGTAACCCGTTTGATCCCAGCCGGTTAGTTCACGGGTGGCGTCGTATTCTTCACCGTCAAATTCGTTGTTGGCCCGGATGGGGCCATCGGCGGTCACTTTCCAGGTATTATCGCTCACGATTGTTTCGGTCGTTCCGTCGGTATATGTCACCTCGATCTGCAGCCGCAGTTTCGGATAACCGTAGTGGGTGGTAGCCGGCACCTTGGGTAGCCCGACCCGCATGGCAAAAAAGCGGCCGTTGCCGAGCGTCACCCCGAACGCGTTGTCGCCCGATTGCAGGTAGGTCGTGACGTCCAGGGTGTTATACAAAACCCGTTTGTCGTATTCCGTCGGCCCCGGTGCCAGCACGGCATCGCCCACTTTTCGGCCGTTCAGCGAAAGTTCATACAGCCCCAGGCCACTGATGTAGGCCGTGGCCTGTTTGATGGGTTTGGAAAGCGTAGCCTGTTTTCGGAAATAGCGGGCCGACAGTCGGGTGTTGATGGCTTTGGGCGCATCCCACTCAAAGGCTTGCTCCAGACCAATCCACTGCGCCGTCCAGTCGGCGGTTTGCAGCAGGCCCATCGACCACCGCGCCGGAGAACTCCAGTTAGATTCGACGCCGTCTTTGCTCCGGACTTTAACCTTCCAGAAGCAGTTCTGGCGACTGGTCAGCGTCTGGCCTGCGTAGGCAACCCACTGCGAACGGTCGCTGGTCACCAGCCCGGAATTCCACAAATCCCCCTCGTTCCGGTTGAGTTTTTCCAGCGTCGACGCGACCAGAATCTGGTATTTATCCTGCTTCAGATTCCGTTGATTGCTGGTCAGAATCCAGCTCAGGCGGGGAGACGACCCGGTGATGCCTTCGGGATTGGTCAGGTTTTCGGTGTGGAGATCGGAGATTGTAATGCTCCGCTGCGCCAGGGCGGGAAACGACAGGCAGAGTACTAGTCCGTAAAGAATCCAATTCATAGACTTCCGTTTAAATTCGTAAGATGGTGATGCATTCGGTTCGTACAGCTTTTCCCAGGGTGGAACCCGGTACGCAAAAAGGGGCGGATACTGAAATAATAACCAGACAAATACTTGTTGTTTATTCTTTATTTATATGAGTTACATCAATAGTTATTCCAAATTTTATCAGACAAATGGATTCGCTTGAATTTCACGGTTCTATCTATCAAATTTGAGTTTAAAAGTGTAAAAAATAGTATTTTGTATGGAAAATAAACGAATTATCTGAGGCAATGATACGTCAAATGAATGGATAAACGTTTCGTCGGGCGACTAAATTATCAGACGGTAAAAATCCGGACTTTTCGGGCGTTTCCGGGCTTATTTTGAATACAGACAGTTATTACTTACCTTCCAATCGATAGAAGCGGTTACACTGCCCGTGACAATTCGTTCAGACCGTGGTAGTGGCCGGGCCGCTGCGGGTGGCTCCAATTGCTTCTCGCTACGCATTTGTAACCACCGAGATGGATACCCTGCTTTTTTGTTTTGCCAACGACCGGGATCATCCGTTGCCGTCTCTGCGGGATGAAGACGACGGCATCGACCGGCTGCTGGATTTACGGAGTAGCAAAGGCCACTTTCAAAAAGTGCGGGAATCGTTTGCAACCACCAGTTCGGTGGCCGATAAACTGGCGACCTACCAGAACACCCTGAGTCTGTTTCATTTCAGCGGTCATGCGGGCAGCACGGTTTTGCAACTCGAAGACACCGTGGCGCGGGGCGTGGGCATTGCCCAATTGCTCGGCCGCTGCCCCAATCTCAAGCTGGTTTTCCTGAATGGCTGCTCCACGCTCCAGCACATCCGGCTGCTGGCGGCCCAGAACGTGAAAGCGGCCATCATTGCCACCAGCACCCCGATTGAAGACAAAGCCGCATCGGCTTTTGCCCTCACCTTCTACCGCGCGCTGGTCAACCAGCATTCGGTGGAAGAATCGCTGGACATGGCCCAACTGAAATTGCAGGTCACCGAAGCCACGACCATTCAGGTGGTTAACCGCGCGATGATTGACCTGTCGGAAGAGGAGGTTACCCGAAATCTCTGGTATTTTCACCGCCCGTCCGACGAAGCCGCCCGCTGGGAACTGCCCACGGCCGCCGAACAAACCGCCGTCGAATACAAGCCGAATACCGTTCTGCGCAACGCCTTGTTCAACGCCCTCAATAAGTACGAACCGGGCTTGCGGGACAAGTTCATGCAGGTTAGCAAGCAGTCGCCGGAGTCGCAGATTCTCTGGATCAACGATGCCATACTGAGTCGCCTGCCGTATCCGATTGCCGAACCGCTCCGCCGGTTATTCACGCCCCCGTTTAGCCCGGAAGGCAAGAAGTTGCCGATTCCGAGTACGCGCGAACGGCTGCTGAACTACACGGCTTTGTTCGAATCGGCTCTTGATTTACTGATGATTACCCTGCTGGCTCAGGTGCTCGACCGGCTGATCCGGTATCGGAAAGAAGGAGCGGAGCCACCGATGACGGCGGACACCACCGCCCTGTTGCAGCGGCTGGTGACGGAAGGCTGGTCGAATCTGGAACCGCACCAACTGGAGCGATCCCTTCGACAACTGAGCCAGTTTCTGGCCGATAGTCAGATCAAACTTTTTGTTCCGGAAATGCAGGAACTCGCCCGTCAGTTCGATGAACGGGAGACGTTTTACGAATGCTTTCTGTTTTTCGATGACTTACGCCGTCGGCTGGCGGGCAAGGCCGGGGTCGCCAACATTCCATCGCTTTGTCAGGTGGGGGAGGATCAGCTCGTGGAGTTGTGCAAACGGCTGGGTTTCTGGGCGAACTACCAGCTTGAATCGTACAAAAACATCCGGGTGGTGCGTTTTTTTTACCGGCAGGAAGAATACAAACACGAAAAGGCGGTTTTGCGAACCACCCAGAACCCGTACGAAGACAAATCGTTTCAGGAGATCAACCTGACCAATCCGTGGGCGTCGCAATCCGTGCTGCTGGTGAAAGTCCGGCGCGAAACCGCCACGGGCGAACCCGAAGTGGCTGATTTTCTGAACCTTTCGCCCCTGCTGATCGACCAGAATGTCTACATCAAAAGCAACGTTTTCGATCCGTATAGTTTTCATTCGTCCCAACCCGGAACGCTGCGGTTCAAGCACATCGCCCGGCCCGAAGATCCGCTGCTAAGTGTGTCGTTTAAGCCCAGCGAAACGGAACTGCTTCAAAAGCAGGATTTTACGACCCTGCGCGAACAGTTCAGTACCGTGCTGGCACTGCTTTCATTACCCGATCCGCTGGCAACCGCCGAAAACGAACCGATCCTTTCAAATACCGATACCAACATCGACCTGCTTTCTCTGTCTGACTAAACCATGCCCGCCCACCCGTCCGTAAGCAGTCCATTTAAATTTCTTGACGCCTACACAGCCGCCGACCAATCCCGGTTTTTTGGTCGGCATGCGGAGCAGAAACGGCTGGTCGAACTCCTCTTTCGATCCCGGCTGGTGCTGGTCTACGGGCCGTCGGGCACCGGAAAAACCAGCCTGGTGCAGTGTGGACTGGCGAAGGCGATTCCGGCATCCGATTATTTTCTGGTCTCCATCCGGCGTCGGGGCGATTTGCGGCAGACACTGGTGACAATCCTGAGTGGTATTCTGGAAGAAACCGCCCTGACCGATCCGGTGGCCCTCGTGGCAGAGTGTATTCGCTACGCCCTGCGCCCGATCTACCTGGTTTTCGACCAGCTCGAAGAACTCTTTATCAGCGGCACGGCGGAAGAACAGCAGTGGTTTGCCGGTTTTTTGAAAGCGATCGAGCAATCATCCATTGCCTGCAAGGTAATTCTGGTCACGCGCGAAGATTTTCTGGCGTTTCTGTATACATACGAAGACCAACTGCCCGGTTTGTTCGATTTTCGGATGCGGGTGGAGCCGATGAGCGAACGGAATCTGGAAGAAGTGATTGTCGGCACGTTCAGCCAGATCGACGCGGTTCGGCTGGTGGAAGAACCCCGGACGGTCAAACTGATTCTGGAAAACAACCGCAGTTCGGCCAATTCGTTTCAACTGCCTTATCTTCAGGTATATCTGGATCGGCTCTGGCGGATGGAAAACGCAAAGGAACCCGAACCGCCGGTCTGGATTACCCCGGCACTGGTGGAGGAAGTGGGCCGGATTGACGATGTGCTGGAGCTTTTTCTGGCCGAACAAAAGAAATCCGTCACCGATTTGCTGGCTCCGGACGAACAACCCGCCGTGAGTCTGGTGCTGGAAACCTTTGTAACCTACGAAGGCACCCGCCGGGAACACCGTCTGGCATCGCTCGAAGAAGCCACGCGCCTGCCCGTTCCGCTGCTCCTGCGAATTTTATCCGAACTGGAACGCACGCGGCTGGTTCGCCCGGACGAAGGGACCTACGAACTGGCCCACGACAGTCTGGCGAAGGTGATCGACAAGGGGCGTTCGGCCGAACAGCGGCAGATCAACGACATCATCCGGCGGCTGAAAGACGCCTACCGGGAATACATGGAGAAAAACCAGGCGGAGGATTTGCTGCTTTCTTCGCGCCGGTTGTCCGAAATCCGGCTCTACGAAAAAGCCGTACACGACGAGCTGGATCGCAGCCTCGAAAAGCCTGAAAGTGACGCCAAATGGGCTTATATCGAAGCCAGCCGGGCCTTTCAGAAGCGGGAACAGCGCCGGGAACTGGAGGAGCAGCAGCGGAAAAATGCCCGGCTGAAACGCACCGTGGCCTTTGTGTCGGTGTTGCTGGCGGTGGCGGTGGCGTCGGTCTGGTTTGCGGTCAATCAATGGGACAAAACCAACCGCACCCGCATCGTGTTGCAGGCCGAAGGAATGGACCCCGTGCAGGCTTTGGTAACAGTGGCTGGCGCGTATGAGCAGGACCCGAACGAATTGAACCGGAAAGCCCTCTACAACCACTTCTACAACCACCGGCTGTATGCGTCGAAACTGGAACTGGAAAGTATGCCGATCCGGGATGCTGATTTTTCGGAGGATGGCCGGTATGTGCTGACCACCACCGAGAGCAACCTCGTTCACCGCTGGGACCGGAGCCAGAAGGATCTGAAAGTCGATGCATTAGACATCCCCGGTGTTTACCTGTCGGTAGAACTGGCTCCCGATAACCGGCGTGTGCTGGCCCTGACCGAGCCGGGGAACGTCTTTCTGGCTGATTTCGGGGATAAAACGCTCAAAGCGGTCGGTGCGGACTCCACGGTATTTTTTGCTGAATTTTCGAAGGATGGCCAGACGATTTTGACCGTTAACGGCGAAGGGACGGTGACGCTCTGGACGCAGAATGGCAGCAAGGCCGAGGTGCTGACGGCCCTTCCGCCGATGGCCCTGGCCGCTTATTCGCCGGATGGTTCGATGATCCTGGGTTTTCCGAAACCGAAAGTTGCGCAGGAAAATAGTCAACTGAGCGACCAGATTCTGTTGTGGGACCCGCTGGGAAAACGACTGCTGGATTCGATTCGGTTACCGAATGGGGTTTTTTGGGCCGAAACGATTGGAGACGGACGCTTGTTGCTCGTCGGAACCGAGGATGGCCGGGTGTTTCGCTGGGACCGGAAAACCCGGCAGATTCGCCCCCTGCAGCAACCCGGCGGGGATTTTCAATTTCCCAATCTCAAGCTTTCGCGCGACGGTCATACCCTGGCCGCGGGTGTCGGGCAGGCCATTTACTGGTGGAATTCGGAAGGAAAACTGGTGGATAAGTTGAAAGTAGACCAACTCTTGCAGTCGATCGAAATCTCCCCGGATGGCCGGATGATGCTGACCGTTGCCGGGACCGAGGTCGAACTGTGGGATCAGGAGAAGCAATCCAAAGGCATTTTATCGCATTCAGCGGCCGTTTCGACGGTGGCCTTTGCGCCCGATGGAAAATCGATTCTGACCCGAACAGAAGACGGTAAAGCGTTTCTCTGGAATTGGCAGGATGATCGGTTGCTGGAATTGCCCCACGAGGAGATCGTTCTGGATGTTTCGGTTTCGGCCGATGATCAGACGCTGGTAACCCTCACCTTTGCGGATCAGGTGGTTTTCTGGAACCGGGCCGGTCAGCCGATCGATTCGGTGCTGGCTCCGTCCGGAGCTGTGGGTGTTTTGGCGTCCGTCGACGCCCGGCACCTGTTGCTCGACATCCCGGACACAAATGCCGTGGTCTGGAACCGCACCCAACGGCGGATGAAGCCACTGGCTGGTGAGTTCGTCACGGCCTCGGCTGACAGGAGTACGTTTCTGACGCGCACGAAAACCGGGAAGGGCTATCTGTGGAATTTCGAGGGCGAGCGAATCGACAGCCTGCCGATGAATCTGAACGGGCAGCTCATTTATTTGTCGGAAAATGGGCAGGAAGCGGTGATCCGGTCGCTGCGGTCGACGGGCGGCAAGATGCACGTCTGGAGTCGCAAAGACCGGCGGCTGATGGCGTTGCCGGGTAACCACCTGCAGGCCACGATTTCGCCGGATGGAACGTCGGTTTATGCCCTGACCAAAGGCAACAATGACACCCTGTCGGGCTGGAATCAGCAGGGGCAGTCCTTTCTGTCACAATCGCTGCAATCCGGGCGGTTTACCGCCGGGTATGAAATCCGGTCTTTTGCTCTGTCGCGCTCCGGTCAACTGGCGCTGATTACACAGACAGGTGAAAATCAGGCTTTTTTGTGGAATGTAAAAGCGAAGTCGTTCAGTTTGCTGACGCACAGCAAGGAAGTGGAAAACGCCGGATTTTCACCGGACGGGGCCCTCATCGCCACGTTTCAGGGCGATGGCAAATCGTTCTGGTGGGGTACAGACGGGCAGCGGCTACTCGACTGGCGAGGCACCGTGGACCAGTTCAGTTTTTCAAAAAGTGGAACCCTTTATTCCGCCATTCAGGGGCATCGGGTTTTGGTTTGGCCCGGCCCGAATTTTATCACCGCATGGCTTGACCAGCATATTCCGAAAGCGGAACGGCAGACGATTTTGGCCGGTGCGAAAAAACAATACCGGCTGCAAACCTCGTTTTGGGAGGCCATCTGGCAATCATTCCGGGAGTAAAAACCGGTGAGCTTGCTATCTCTCGGGAACAAACCGGGTAAACGTCTTTCGCTTTGATCGGGTCTAAATTGCCCAATTACACAAAAGTCATTGTATCCGAATGCCCGATTCCGTACCTTAATTCGCAGAAAATCTGTCTATTCCTATGAAACCCTTCGTTGGCCTGGTTTTGATTTGCCTTTGGGTGGCATGTTTACCAACGCGCGGGCAGTCGGTGGTGGAGCCGCTCGTTCAGTTCAGGAACGATTCGATTCCGGCGATGGCGTTTAGTGTAACGGGCTCCGGGCGGCATTTCAACCGGTTTTATCCCATCGATGTCGATAACGTCAAACTACGGATCGGCGACACGCTGCAGGTGAAAGTGACACCCATTAAATCCAACCGCAACCTGATTATTTCCATCCGAAACTGTTACGGAAACTGCACCATCGACGAGCGGGCCACCAGCGGATCGAAGACGACGGCCTACTCCGTTTTGTCGGCCAACGTCGACACCCTCAGGGAGTTAACGTTGAAAGTGCCGATCACCCCAACCGTTGCGTTTACCGACAATACCGGCAACAAACTGTCGCTGGATAACGCGGGTCTGAAATTCATTTTCGTTTACATTTCAAACCCGAACATGGCGCTGGCGGAATATGACCTGGAGCTTTCGATTATTCGAAAATCCGAACGGAATAACGAATATCCACTGCCCGCCAAAGTGAAACGCCCGACGATGGCGACCGCCCGCTACCACGCGGTTTTGATTGGCGTCAACGATTACAGCGACGCCCGGATTAAACTGAATCGCCCCCGCAGCGACATTGCCCGGCTGGACAGTGTGTTGCGGCAGAAATACGAGTTTACATCGATCACCAACCTGCCCAATGCCACCAAAAAAATGGTGAAAGACACGCTAACGGCGCTTTCCTACCGGCTGCTGAGCGATGATAACCTGCTGATTTTCTTTGCAGGACACAGCGTCAGTACCGACGAAAATACCGGTTTCTGGGCGTTGCAGGATACGCAGCAGGAGGATCTGGATAGCTATTTGTCGAATGCCGCGCTGGTGTCGATTTTGAACGAAATGCGCACCCAGCATCTGTTGCTGGTGGTCGATGCGTGTTTCGGGGCCACGGTGGTTTCGTATCAGGTGATGACCAACCAGAAACTGCAAACCTGGGATGAAAAGTATACCCAGAAAAGCCGCAAAGCCATGAGTTGCAGTTCGTTGGAAGAAGTGCCCGACAACAGTGTCTTTCTGGATTACTTCATCAAACGGCTGGCCACGAACGGGGAGGAGTATCTGCCCTCGGAGGAACTGTTCGACAGTCTGAAAAATGAGGTTCATAACCGAACGCAGATCCGGCAAAAACCGACCTACGGGCACATCAAAGGTTCGACGCCGGGAGCGGGGGATTTTTTGTTCAAACGCAAAATGCGGTTAGCCGTCAAATCGGAATGAAGCAGCTTTTGCTCATCGGCTTTTTGGGGTGCAGCCTTCCGGTGGTGGGAAGCCGGTTTTGGGCGGATTCCAGCCGGGCCAGGGGCGATACGCTGGAAGTGAGCTACATCAAGGTGTTTTTCATCGACGCCCCCGTACCCGATTCGACCCGCAAAGTGACAATCAGTTACAGCCAGAAAAGTATTATTCTGGTGAATGATTACGGCAAACCGGCGATGCTCGAAATCAGCCGGGACATGAAGCAGTGGACGGCTTTTACGATCAAGGCCAACAACGTGAGCATTTACCCCACCAACAGCACCCAGCTTTTTGTCCGGCTGAAAACCGATCCGGTTCGGAGCAATAAATACACCGTTCGGCGGGGATCGCGCTACCGGATTTACCTCGGCTCGGATGGAAAACTGGCGCTCAACCCGGAGGACTAAACCTGCCGTTTTTTCTCCAATTCAGTTTACGGACGAAAAACCGTGCGAGAGCGGACCAGCCCGGCGGCTGCCACCGAAACCAGCGGAAAACCGGGTTTGGCAGGGAGGTTGACGATGTCTTTTTGGCGAGCGTCATGGTCTCCGAAATCAGTTGTTGAAGTTCAGTTTCGGCCAAATAAGCATCGTTGACCTGCAAAGCCGCAACCACCGTATGGGCCAGCTTCAGATCCGAAACCCGGTCGGGGTTGGAGATCTGCCAAATGTACCAGAACGCATCGCTCTCCGGCGTGGGTTGCAACACCCACTTCCGAAAGGTCTCATTCCAGATTAGTTTTTCGATGTTTGGGGCGTATTGCTGTGGCATTCGTGGCGTATTTGCTGTGTGAAGGTATCAGAGACGGGTTGACTGCATTTCCGTCAACCCAGCAGGTGAACCAGCGAAACGACAAAGAATTCGGCTTTCCACCGGGCTTTCAATTGTTTGATGGCGGCCTGGAGCAGGTTGAAAACCGACTGCGGGGCCATGTTCATGACCGTAGCAATGTGGTCGCGGTCCAGTCCCTGAAAAAACTTGAGATACACCACTTCCTGCTGTCGTTTGGGCAATTGCCCGATGAGGGATTTCACCCGGTAGACCACATTGCGGGATGTTTCGCCTTCAACCAGACTTTCCTGCACTGAAAACTCGACCGAAAAAGGATCGATACAATCCAGTGGAGTCCCGGATTGCCAGCGTTGGTTTTCCAGCGCCCGGTGCATGTGTCGGCGAAGAGACGCCAGCAGGTATACTTTCTCCCCAACGGTGTCGTTCAGCGTGTCCCGTTTCTGCCATAATTCCAGAAAAAGAGCCTGAATGCACGCTTTCACGAATGCGGAGTCGTGGGAATATTTATGACCGTATGCGAAAAGCAGCCGGCTATATTTTTCCATTAACTTCTCAAAAGCTTCGCAGTTTCCATTTTTAAATTGCTGCCAGAGGTCAGGCTCATCCAGGACAACCGGGTTTTTATTCAGTATATTCATGACATACCCTTGCTGCGGATGGTGGAAGATGCCTTGCCGATCAAATATAGGGTATTATCTGAATTCCTGAAAATAAGTCCCACTATATGTCAAAATAGTACCAAGCTTGGTTATTGGATGGTTGTAAAACAGGATTTGCAATCCCGATAAGAACAAGAAAAGACGGTTTGACCGACAACGACCGTTATATCCTGACAAACGGATTGGTTCGTTTTTCCTGGCCGATCGTCGTGGTTCCCATATGACCGGGGTAAACCGTGTAGTCGTCGGGCAGGGTGTAGAGTTGTGTATGGATGCTGTGAACCAGCGTATCGAAGTCGGAAAGCGGAAAGTCGGTTCGTCCGACGCTGCCCCGGAACAGCACATCGCCCCCGATGACGAAGCGGTCGGCGTGTCCGACAAAAGCCACATGCCCCGGCGCGTGTCCCGGTACAAAACGCACTTCCAACGCCGAATTTCCGAATGAAACGGTTTGCCCGTCTTCCAGCCAATGATCGGCTTCGGTCGGCTCATAGGCCCCGAAACCGTAGTGCTGCGCCAGGATTTGCGCCGACTTCAAAACCGGCAGGTCGCTTTCGTGCAGATACAGTTCAACACCATATTTCCGCTTGACGAACGCATTGCCCAGCACATGGTCGATGTGGGCGTGGGTATTGAGCAGTTTAACCGGTTTCAGATCGTTTTGCGCAATAAAAGCCGTTAGTACTTCTTTCTCGGACTGGTCGTAACAACCGGGATCGATGATAACTGCTTCGCGGGTTTCGTCATACAAAACGTAGGTGTTTTCAGCCAGTGCATTAAAAGTAAAAGCTTGTATCCGGATCATAATCAAGGAAATAGGCGATCTTATAAAAGTAGAAACAGGCTGGGTTTTTTATGCAGGTCCGGTGTTTGGGCCTTCCATTCGCGGATACTCAGCGTTCGGACCAACTCGTCTTTGGCAGTCAGATTGCAGGCAATGCACAGCCGGGTTTCGGGGTTGCAGGCCGTCAGGATGTCGGCCAGCAGGTGGTTGTTGCGGTAGGGCGTTTCCATGAAAATCTGCGTCTGCTGGCGTTTGCGGGCGTCCATTTCCAACTGCTTGATTTCCTGAAGCCGGGCCGGTTTTTCGATGGATAAATACCCGTGAAACGCGAACGACTGACCGCTCATGCCCGACGCCATCAGGGCCAGCAGAATGGACGACGGCCCCACCAGTGGCCGAACCTGCCAGCCCGTTTGGTGGGCCAGCCGCACCGCCACCGCGCCGGGGTCGGCCACGCCGGGGCAGCCCGCTTCGGACAAAACGCCCGCATCCCGGTTTTGCTGTCTCAGAATGGCTAACTGCTGTTTGGTTTCGGCTTCGGGCGTGTCTTTGTCGAGGTCGTAGAACAGCAGATCGTCGATGACCACCCCGGTTTTCAGACTGCTGATAAACCGCCGGGCCGTGCGGACGTTTTCGACAAAAAACACCGTCGTTTGGCTGATCACCTCGCGGATTTGGGGTGACAGCACCTGGTCGGCGGTATTTTCGGCCAGTATGGTGGGAATAAGATACAGAATGGGCATGATAAAAAAGGAAGCAAACCGCATCCACATCGAGCGGACCGGTTTGCAAAGAACCGAATAAGGTGATTACTTTTCCAGGAACCGCATCAGTATTTCCACAAACTCCACCGGTTTTTCGGCCTGCACCCAATGCCCGGCATCCTCGATGGTTTCGAGCGTGCTGTTCGGAAAAATGCGTTTGATTTCGGCCTCGTCTTCGTCTTTGATGTAGCGGGATTTGGCGCCCCGGATGAACAACGTCGGCTCGGTTACCGTCCGGACGTGGGCCAACTCGCCACCAATCGCGTGCAATTCCTGCTCGATAACGGGCAGGTTGAGCCGCCAGTCGAACTGGCCGTCGTCGGTGCGAAACAGGTTTTTGAGCAGGAATTGCCGAACGGGCAGAATGGGTTCATACTGGCTCAGAATGTCGTCGGCGTCGTTGCGGCTTTTGATGGTTTTGAGGTCGATGGCTTTCAATCCCCGGATCAACTCGGCGTGGTGAACGGGGTAAAATTTGGGGGCAATGTCCACGATCACCAGCCGGCTGAACTGCCCGGGATAATCCATCGCAAACTGCATGACGGCTTTTCCACCCATCGAATGACCGATGACGACGGGCTGTTCCAACTGGTGCTCGGTGATGAATTCCTGCAAATCGGAGGCCATGGCGTCGTAATTAAACACCTCGCTGCGGGGCGACCGCCCGTGGTTGCGCTGGTCGACCAGAAACACGCGGTGGTTGTGTTTGGCAATGGATTTCGAAATGGTCAGCCAGTTGTCGGACGAGCCGAAAACACCGTGCAGAATGATGATGGGAGTGCCGGTTTCGCCGGTCTGTCGATAGTAGAGTTTCATAGAAATCGTACCCACGGCGGTTCGTCCGTGAATGGTTCAGGGGCTAAATTACAGAATATTGCCTGATATTTCACGGACGAATCGCCATGAGTACGATGGGTGATTACCGAACGTAAACGACTTTTTCGCTTTTTTCGATCAATTGTCCGAAGGCTTTCAAATGGAGTTTGTATTCAAAAGCCACCTGCTCGAACAGCGTTGCGCTGCGCGGATCGACGGCAATCAGCAAACCGCCACTGATTTGCGGATCGGCCAGCAAAAACCGTTGTTCCTCCGTCAGTTCGCTGGTTTTTTCGCCGAAAAGGTCCCAGTTCCGGTGGGTGCCATCCGGAATGTTTTCCGACGTTCGGTACTCGTCCAGCATCGGCAAAACCGGGACTTTGTGAAAATCGATCTCGGCACTCAGTCCGCTGTTTTCGGCCATCGTGATCAGGTGACCCAGCAAACCGTAGCCCGAAACGTGCGTCAGTGCCTTGACGTACGGCAGTTTTCCCAGAAAGGTTCCGAACGTATTCAGTTTCGTCATCTGGCCCAGCGCCAGTTCGGTGTGTTCGGCACTCAGGGTTTCTTTTAGCAGTGCCGTGGCCAGCATACCGGTGCCGAGCGGTTTGGTCAGGTAGAGGCAGCAGCCTTCCGTGGCCGTGCTGTTTTGTTTCAAATGGTTCAGGCGCACCTTGCCGGTCACGGCCAAACCGAAAAATGGCTCCGCGCTTTCGATGCTGTGAATGCCCGCCAGCGGAATACCGGCTTCGGCGCAGAGGGCGCGGCTGCCATCCAGGATTTGACCGGCAATTTCGGCCGGAATGTTATCGAATGGCCAGCCCAGAATGGCCACCGCCAGCAGCGGTTCTCCACCCATGGCGTAGATGTTGTTGAGGGCGTTGGCGGAGGCAATTCGACCGAAATCGTAGGCGTCGTCCACGAAGGGCGTGAAGAAATCGGTGGTGCTGACGACGGCTTCACCGTGGCCCGTTTCCAGGACGGCGGCATCGTCGCGGTGATCGGCACCCACGAGTAGGTTGGGGAAGTCGGGGAGGGAAGACGTTGGGGCGTTCAGCAGCGTGTGAAGAACGTTTGGGTCAATTTTGCCGCC
Organism: Larkinella punicea; assembly: GCF_003334855.1. Classification (GTDB taxonomy): domain Bacteria; phylum Bacteroidota; class Bacteroidia; order Cytophagales; family Spirosomataceae; genus Larkinella; species Larkinella punicea. The sequence continues at coordinate 68,582 of NZ_QOWE01000004.1, read as the reverse complement.
AAAACCAGCGTCACGGCTGAATTGAGCCAGTTTGTATATTTCCGTTTGTTGAATCATGTCCGTACGTGTTGTAACCGCCATGCGGTTTTCCTTTTAGTACTACAGAAAGATAAAAAGAAAGGTTTAAAAAGTCGCTATTGCAGGACGGCGGATGATGTTCAGAATATTTGGTAAATATCTGGATAGTAGAAGATTATCTAAAATGGGTGCAAAAACAGACGATGGCTTAACGCAATGGTAACATAAAAATAATGTGGCGAAATTGAACGATAAAAACAGATTTATGGAGTTTTTGTAGAAAGCTTGTTTGTATAAATGTTATTTTGGTACTTTACTAAGAACTGCTACTTGAGTCACAAAAAAAAATGTCGTTTCTTTGTGGAGAACTGTAGCAGGTTGTCGGATACACTTCAAACCAAATTTAACCAAATCAACCATTTTTATGAACAGAAAATTACTGTCTATCTACCTGGTAGCGTTCCTGTGCGGGCTGGCCTTTGTGCTGTCTGGCGGAGATGTGCAGGCACAGGTGACTTCTTCTTCCATTGCCGGTTTTGTGAAAGATCAGAAGGGAGACGGGCTTCCGGGTGCGACGATCGTGGCGATTCACACGCCTTCCGGTACGCGCTACGGAACCATTACCAACGGAGAAGGGCGTTACACTTTCCCCAACGTTCGGGTGGGTGGGCCGTATACGGTGACCTCGACCTTCGTTGGCTTTAAAGAACAGGCCAAGGCCGACATTTTTGCGAGTCTGGGAACGGCCGCAAACGTTGATTTTGCCATGGCCGACGAAAGCACCCAGCTTTCTGAAATCGTCGTGTCGGGTAGCCGGAGTGATATCTTCAGCTCGGACCGGACCGGAGCGGCTGCTTCATTCGGACGGGAAGCCATCAACACGATTCCAACCATTAACCGGACGCTGACCGACGTTACCAAATACAACGCCTACGGAAACGGGCAGTCGTTTGCCGGACAGGATCCCCGTTTCAACAACTTCACCATCGACGGGTCGGTTTTCAACAACGGATTCGGTTTGGGTAGCTCGGCACTGGCCGGTGGCCGGACCGGAACAACGGCGGTTTCGCTGGACGCCATCGACCAGATTCAGGTGAACGTGGCCCCTTTCGACATTCGTCAATCGGGTTTTACGGGCGCGGGGATCAACGCTGTCACCCGTTCCGGTACGAACGAATTCTCGGGTTCGGTTTATCACCTGTTTCGGAACAACAGCCTGGTGGGCAAAAAAGCCGATGGGGATGAAATTACACCCAAACCCAACATCAACGAGAAAACGTACGGTTTTCGGTTGGGCGGTCCGCTGATCAAGAACAAACTGTTTTTCTTCGTTAACGGCGAGATGTTTGACAGCAGCACGCCAGCTTTGCTGTGGAGTCTTGACCGTGGCCAGGGCGGTGGTAACGTTTCGCGGGTAACCGAAACCGATATGCGTGATCTGGATCAGTTTATGCAAACGAATTTTGGCCGGAGTCTGGGAGCCTATGATGGCTTCAACAACGATGTGAAAAGCCGGAAAGGCTTGATCCGTCTGGATTACAACATCAACGACCAGCACAAACTGTCGGTACGGTATTCACACCACAATTCGGAATCAGGCTCCATCATCAGCAACAGTAACAGTAGCAACACGGCGGGGAATGGAAACCGGACGAACAGCGATTTGGCGATTTCACCGGAAAACTCCGGCTACATCATTGCCGATAACACCCGCTCGATTGCGGCTGAGCTGACCTCAAACTTCGGGGGTAAATTTGCCAACAACCTCATTGCAACGTACAACAAACAGAACGAAGACCGGACGTATAAAACCGATATTTTTCCAACCGTCGATATTCTGAAGGACGGAAGTACGTACACTTCCATTGGGTTTGATCCGTTTACCCCGAACAACAAGCTGAATTATTCGACGATGAACATCACCGACAATTTCAGCTTTTTTGCCGGAAGACATACCCTGACGGCTGGTGTTGTCTACGAACATTACACGTCGAACAACGTGTTCTTCCCGTCGTCGAAAGGGGTATACGTGTATAACTCCATCGACGACTTCAAGACAGCGGCTTTAGCCTCGATCAATAACCCGACTGCAACGACTTCACCGGTAACGGTTGCCCGTTATAATTTGCGGTATTCGCTGATTCCGGGTGGTGGTGAGCCTTTGCAGACGCTGAAACGGAATCTGTACAGTGCCTACATTCAGGACGAGTTTCAGGCAACGCCGAACTTCAAGCTGACAGTAGGTTTGCGGGGCGATGTGTTTCAATATGACAACAGCACGGCTGAAAACTTTAACAATCCGATTGTGGCCGGTTTGACGTTTAGGGATGAAGAAGGGAAAAATTACCAAATCACGACCGGAACATTTCCGAAAGCGCGTTTGCTGTTGTCACCCCGGGTTGGGTTTAACTGGGATGTGAAAGGAGACAAAACGACGCAGATTCGTGGAGGAAGTGGTGTCTTCGTTTCCCGGATTCCGGAAGTGTTGATTTCCAATCAATTGGGGAATAACGGGGTCAATACCGCCGTTATTAACGTACAGAATACGACGGCGTACCCGTTTGTTACCGATCCGAGCCAGTTGCCGGCAGCCGTTCGTCCGCCCGATCCTTCGACGGTTGATTTAACGAAACTGCTTCCGTACGTTATCAACGCATCGGATCAAAACCTGAAATACCCGCAAATCTGGAAAACGAACCTGGCCGTCGATCAGCGTTTGCCATGGGGGTTGATCGGTACGGTTGAGTTTGTTTACAACAAAAACATTCAGGCCCTGCGTTACATCGATGCCAACCTGAAAGCACCAACCCGGACGCTGAACGGCCCGGATACGCGTCCGGTTTTCCCGGCTTTCGGGGTAGCAAGCTCAGGGAGCGGAGCCGCCAACACGGTAAACATTGCCCGGTATTACAATACGGCCATTGCCAACGCCTTTGTGTTGAGAAACACCAACAAGGGAAGCTCGTACATCGTGACGGCGAAATTGGAAAAACCGGCTACCCGTGGGTTTGGTGGAATGCTGGCGTACACCTACGGCGAAGCCCGGGATTTGGCCTTTGTGGGTAGCACGGTTCAGGCCAACGTGCCGACAACGATGGGACAGAATTACCTGACCACCTCGTATTCGGATCAGGATTTGCGTCACCGGATTGTGGGGTATCTTAATTACCGGCTGAACTACGGCGGTAAATTTGGCGGTTCGACTGCCTTCACACTGGGCGTTCTTTCGACGAGTGGCAGCAAAATCTCGTATACCTACAACCAGGATGTGAACTTTGATGGTCAAACGACCAATGATTTGTTGTATGTGCCGAGAAATGCTTCTGAGCTGACGTTTGCTCCGCTTACCGTTGGATCAGGTGCAAGTGCCGTGACCTACTCACCGGAGCAGCAACAAACGGCTTTTAATGCCTACATCGAAGGAAATGACTACCTGAAAACCCGTCGCGGTCAGTACGCCGAGCGGAATGGCGGTAACTATCCCTGGCTGACCCGTTTCGACTTTACGGTTATTCAGGAATTTTATGTAGCGGTGGGTGCCAAAGGCAAACGCAACACGATTCAATTCCGGGCTGATATTCTGAACGTTACCAACCTGCTCAACAATAGCTGGGGTCTGGGAAAAACCGTTACGACCTTCAACCCACTGGCGCTGGCCAGTGTGAATACAACGACCGGTATTCCTACCTATCGGCTGGCTACGCAGGTCGTTGACGATAAGCGAATTCTGCTGAGAGATTCGTTTGTTCCCAGCCAGAACCTGAACGCGGTGTATCAGGCTCAGTTGGGTATCCGGTATATCTTTAATTAAGCACTCCTTAGTTAGACAACACCCCCGCCGGAGCGATTCGACGGGGGTGTTTTTTTTGAAGCGATGAAAAAGTTAATTTTAGCCGGGGCATTTTTGCTGATTGGAGTAAGCCTGGTGGCACAGCCCGCATCGAAATATACCACGGCAAAAGCATTGGAACAGGTTCTGGCGTATCGTTCTGATCGGAAATTTCCGCTGATTCTGGCTCATCGGGGTGGCCCGGAAATGACAGAAACGGAGAATAGTCTGGAGACCTTTCGGCATACGGTTCAGCAAATTCCGGATGCCATCATTGAAATGGATGTTCGGATGACCGCCGACAGTGTGCTGGTGCTGTTGCATGACGACGAAATCGAACGAACCACCACCGGGAAAGGGTTATTGAAAGGGCAGACTTGGGCCGAACTGAAAGCGGTTTTCCTGCGCGATCTACAGGGTCATCCCACCCGACAGCGCATTCCGCTTTTCGACGATGTTCTGCGCTGGGGAGCCGGAAAGGTGTTGATGGCTATCGACGCCAAACCGGAGGTTGATTTGCGAAAAGTGATGAAAGCCATTGTGGATCGGGGAGCGTTGCACAGTGTTTTTGTCATTTGCTATTCGACAGCGGATGCTGTAAAACTGCGTACAGAGTACCCGGATGTCTGGATTGCGCTGGGATTCAATACTGCCGATCACGGTGAAACGCTCCAAAAAGCGGGTTTGTCGTTGCATCATCTGATTGCGTTGGCGGCTCGCCAGGGAAGTGATTTTTATCGGCGGGTTCATCAGGACGGTATTGCCTGTACGGCAGGCACCTACGGTCCTGACAATCTGGATGAAAAACCGATCAGTGAAGTGGACGACGACTATAGAAAAATCTTCCAAACGGGCGCGGATATATTAACAACCGACCGACCGGTGGCGGTCTGGCGGTTATTCAAGGATCTATAAACTTACACCTTCCGCTCAATTCCCTGCGCCCGCAGCGCAATGGTGGCATCGCGGTAGCCCTGAACGATCAGCCGTCCGATGTCATCCGAAGAAAACCGCATCAGATTCAGATACAGCGGTTCGTTCGGGCGGACGAGCGTCAGGTGCATGGCGTTGCCCCGGAGTTTTTCGCGCTCGATCCAGCGTTCTGCCCAGGCAATGTCGTTGTTGACAATCTGGTTGACCGTGATGTCCTTCACCCGCTCGACTAAATTCAGCAGACTGCGGTAATTGAATTTCTCCGTAAAAATCCGTTTGGCGTGGCAGGCAACGCAGACCAGTTCGTCGGCCCCGTCGTCGATGGCTTCGCGCAGCGGGGCGACTTCCCGCAGACCGCCGTCCAGAAACATCTTCTGGCGGTCATTCCCGACGCAGACAGCGGGCATCAGAAACGGCAGGGAACTGCTGGCGATGACATAATCCAGGATCGATTCGTCGTCGTTGCTGGTATAAACGATGTCGCCCTTGATGATGTCGACCGCGCCCACTTTCAGTTTAACCGGACTGTTGACCAGAACCGGGAGCTTGATGTGGGTTCGAATCAGGCTTTGAAGGGGCGTGGTGTCCAGCAAGCCATCGAAGCGGCTCAGCAGGGTGTTGTAGCCCATCACCAGCGTTGACTGAACCACGGCCACGTCCTTCGGCTGGGTGATGTTCCGAATCCAGAATTCGATCAGTTGCCGACCGGCTTTGGGCCAATCGACGGCACCGTGCTCGGCAAACTGCTTCCCGGCTTCGTGAACCAGAAAAACCGCATTGAGACTCCCCACCGAAATGCCATAAATCGCTTCGGGCTCAAAACCGGATTCCAGGATGGCCTGAATCGCCCCCGCCTGAAAAGCCCCCTTGAGCGAACCGCCCCCTAGTACCAGTGCACGCATAAAAGAAGAATGTAAAATGTAAAATAATGAACGCTAAATGTAAAATGACTGGAATTCGGCACTTTTACATTTAATATTTATCATTTTACATTTGAAATTAGAAGTATTTTTTACTAACCGTAACATTACATTTTTAGAGCCAATCTTGCAACGGGTGCGAAGTTTTTACGAAGTTTTGTCCTGATCTCGCGTTTGAGTGGTATACTTGCGCCCTGAATGCGGTTCGTCTAACCCGATGAACTGATGTGAATGATGCCACTATCGATCCGGGACATACAAGCGCCGATTGCTGCCGAAATGGAAACATTTGAGCACAAATTCCGGCAGTTTATGAAAAGCGAAGTCATGCTTCTGGACCAGATCATGAACTACATCGTGCGCCGGAAGGGCAAACAACTCCGGCCCATGTTTGTTTTTCTGACGGCCGGGGTTTGCGGAACCGTTACCGAATCGACCCACCGGGGTGCGGCTCTCATCGAACTGCTGCACACGGCGACGCTCGTTCACGACGATGTGGTCGATGACTCCAACTACCGTCGTGGTTTCTTCTCCATCAATGCCCTTTGGAAAAATAAAATTGCCGTGCTGGTGGGCGATTATCTGCTCTCCCGCGGGCTGCTGCTGTCGGTCGACAACGGCGATTATGATTTGCTGAAAATTGTCTCGAAGGCCGTTCGCGAAATCAGTGAGGGGGAGTTGCTCCAGATCGAAAAAGCCCGGCGGCTGGACATTACGGAAGCGGTTTATTACGAAATCATCCGCCAGAAAACCGCATCGCTGATTTCGGCCTGTTGTGCCGTGGGTGCCCGCTCGGTGGATGCCAGCGCCGAAATGATCGAAACCGCCCGGATGTTCGGCGAAAAAGTGGGAATTGCTTTCCAGATCAAAGACGATCTGTTCGACTACGGGGAAGAGGAGGTGGGCAAACCGCTCGGCATCGACATCAAGGAAAAGAAAATGACGTTGCCGTTGATTTACGCGCTGAACAACGCGAAATGGGTCGAAAAACGGCGGATGATCAACATCGTCAAGAATGAAAGTGAAAACCCGAAACGTGTCGCCGAAGTCATTGATTTTGTGAAGAAGTCGGGCGGTATTCAATACGCCACCACCGTCATGACCCGCTACGTCGACGAAGCCAAAGCCCTTCTGTTCACCCTGCCCGACTCCCGTTATCGTACTTCTCTGGAACAACTGGTGCAGTATACGATTGAGCGGAGTAAATAATTAAAAATGAAAAGTTAAAAATTAAAAGTAGGCTGACGCATTTAAACTGTGGGGAGCCAATATTTTTAACTTTTAACTTTTAATTCCAATTCCCGCGCTTCCGGCAATTTCCACCAGGGCAAATACGGCCAGGCGTGGTGCTCGGCGTGGTAGCCGAAAAAATAGCAACTCAGGAAGGCCAGCACGTGGTTACGTTTCTGGCTGCGGGCGTTGTGGGGCGGGTTGTGGTGTTCGCCCCGGTGGGGGCGATAGGTGCCGAAATAAAAGAGCTGGAACGTGCTCAACACCGCCGGAACCATCCAGAAAGCGATCAGATTTTCCATCGGAAACCAGAGCTTCAGCACGTTATAAGTAACCGCCATCAGGACAATCTGAAACACCGAAATATATTCTTTCAGAAAACTGTAATACCAGGCCAGAAAACCGGGATTGCCGTCGTGGTAGTCGGGGTCGTCGAGGGTGGCCGAGTGTTTGTGGTGCAGGTGGTGTTTGCGGCTGAGTTGGTTGTAGTTATTGAAGGCAAACAACGTGGCACACAGAAAGCCGATGGCGTTGTTCAATCGCTTGTTGTGGGGAGCCACCACGCCGTGAATGGCATCGTGGGCGGTAATGAAAACGCCGGTGTAGAGGTGGGTTTGAACCAGCACGAAAACATAAACCAGCGGATTCTGCCAGTTGATCGGGTAGTTCAGCAGAAAAACCAGCATGACCAGCCAGCTCAGCAGAATGGCCGCAGCAAAATAAAGGCCCCGGTTGCCGATTTGGGTCGGTTTAAACGAAATTGCGGAAGTGACCATTTAACAATTCATTTATCGGCTAACGACCCGCGTACCAGAAATGTTCATTACTTTTGGGGTTATAACCCGACTCATTCTCCATAGTCCCTTCCCATTGGCATGAAACTAGTCCGTTTAGCCTTATTTTTGCTTGCACCCGTTTGGGTGTTTGCGCAACCTGCTCCCAAAAAAGCAGCCAACCCTTCAACCACCCTGAGCCGCCCGAAGCTGGTGGTTGGCATTATCGTCGACCAGATGCGGTATGATTATTTGTACCGGTTTTACAATAAATATTCGGAAGGCGGTTTCAAACGGATGATGCGGGACGGTTTTAATGCCCGCAATAATCACTACCATTATGCGGCCACGATTACGGCCCCCGGCCACACGCACGTATACACGGGTTCGGCCCCGGCCATTTCCGGAATTGTGGGCAACGACTGGTACGACCGGGCCGCTGAACGAACGGTGTATTGTGTGGAAGATTCGACGGTACGATCGGTCGGAAATACGTCGTCGGCCGGGCGGATGTCTCCGCGCAACCTGCTGGTAACGACCGTGACGGATCAGTTGAAAGTGGCCACGCAGGGTCGTTCGAAAGTCATTGGCGTTGCGATGAAAGACCGGGGTTCGATCCTGCCCGCCGGACATGCCGCGAATGCAGCCTACTGGTTCGACTCGAAGGACGGAAGCTGGATTTCGAGCACGTTCTACATGAAAGAACTACCGCAGTGGGCGAAGGACTTCAACGCCCTCAAACTGTCGGACAAATACCTGACGCAAACCTGGGAAACCACCCTGCCGATCGATCAATATACGGAAAGCACCGCCGATGACACGCCGTTTGAGAACCCGCTGACCGGCGAACCCAAAGCCGTGTTTCCGCACCAGGCCATTGCGTCGCTCGGCAGTAAATACGAAGCCCTGCGCACCAGCCCGTTTGGCGATGTGTTGACGAAAGAAATGGCTATAGCCGCTTTGAAAGGCGAGAATATGGGAAAAGGCAGCGAGACCGATTTTCTCTGCGTCAGTTTTTCGTCACCCGATGCCATTGGTCACCGGTTCAGTCCGACCTCCATTGAAATCGAAGATGAATACCTGCGCCTGGACAAAGTGATGGCAGACCTGCTGAATGCGCTGGATGCCCAGGTCGGAAAAGGGAACTATTTCACGTTTTTATCCGCCGACCACGGTGCCGCCGACAACCCGGCCTACTCGCAGAGCCTGAATATACCGGGCGGTTTTCTGGAAGGAAAAGACGTGAGTGCGGCCACCGACAAGGCGCTGACGGACGCGTTTGGCCCCGGGAAATGGGTCATCGGCAATTCCAATGCGCAGGTATACCTGAACCACGACCTGCTGCGGGAAAAGAAAGTGAAAGTGGCCGAGGCTACCGAAGTGGTGCGGATGGCCTTATTGAAAAATCCGGGTATTCAGAATGTGCTCAACCTGCACGACATCAACTCGAACTCCGTGCCGGAATACTGGTTGCCTTTGCTTCGGAATGTTTACAACCCCCGACGAAGCGGAGATCTGTACCTGGTGACGCAACCTGGCTGGCTGGAAGGCTACCGGAAGGGCGGCACCTCGCACGGAACGCTCTATAACTACGATACGCACGTCCCGCTGGTTTTTTACGGCTGGGGCATCAAACCCGGCGAAACCACCCGCCGGACGCACATTGCCGACATTGCCTCCACGGTTTCGGCACTCCTGCACATTCTGGAGCCCAGCGGAAACATTGGTGATCCGGTGGCGGAAGCGATGAAGTAAGATTGGATATGAAATAAGTAGAATAATAAAATAAGTTGTTTTAGATTGGTGACTATTGTATTTCTCTTTCGTCAGAAATGCAGTGGTCACCAATTTTTTATAGTATGAATGGAAAACCTATGAGCGGTTGCTTAGTTATGTTTAGTTTATTTGTTCTGGGGATAATGCTTTTACCTCGTATAATTGACTTAGTATGGTATAGTGAAGAATTACCTACAATTGAACAAGAAAAAGAGGAAATAGAAAAAGAACCATTTAATAAAGAAATAATAAGTAATACAGCTCTTTATGAAAAGCTTATGAGTTTTTTGGCCGAAAAAAGTGATACAATTATAAACTCAATAAATGGTACTAATTTACAGTATAGAGTGCTGATAGAAAATAAATCAGACACAATATATAGGACGATTACCCATTTTGAAGATTGTTATTCCTTTCCGTACAATCATCTACCGAGCGATAGTATTCCTAAAATTCCTACATTTCTTTTACAAGAAAACGATAACATATGGAGTGAATTAGCTGTTAAAAGAATTTCTTTTAAAGTGTGTAAAGAGAATAAAGTTACATTTATGTTAGGAAGGAGAACTAATCATGAAAAGTACATCTACATTCAGCATAGTTTATATTGGAAAGATAAATCTTTTAATAGAGAGGAACACAGCGTTTATAAAGATACTTTATTGAATAAAAAAATTATTTATGTTATTGAAGCAACTAGCGCATACAATAACATAGTGCTGAATTGAATTGGTATCCTCTTATTTTCTTGCCGACATAATATCTCCAACCGATAGGTTAATCCGTTCCATGGATGAAAATAGCATCTGAATGTCCTACTATAACCCGGCTGCCTTCCATTTTTTTGATCACTACCGGCCGACCCGCCATGATCGATTCGTCGTTTTCCGAAACCGCCGTCCATTCCGTGCCGCGGTAGAAAATCCGGCCTTCGCCGGAGGCCGGGATGGTTTCGACAACCGTGGCTTTGTCGCCCACCGATTCGACGTATTCCTGTTTTCGGGTGCGGGATTCAAACCAGCGCCGGAGCGGTTTTCGGCCCGTGACCAGTGTCAACAGTGTGATGGCCGCAAACGCGAACAACTGGGCGCTTACTTCCGGCGTTACGCCCAGCCAGGTGACCAGGGCCGTAACGAACGCGCCAACGCTGAGGAAGGCGAAAACAAACGAAACACTGAGTAGCTCGGCAATCAGGAACAGAATGCCCAAAACAACCCACAATTGAGGCCAGGTGATGAAGTCCATCGCTTTATGATTTTTTGTCCTGGTGTTTAACGACCGTCATAGCGGTTGAAATAATCGACGCCAGATCCCCGAAGTTGGCGGGCAGAATCAGCGTGTTGTTGGTGCGGGCCAGGTTGCCAAACTGATCGACCAGTTGTTCGGCCACCCGGAGTTGGACGGCATCCATACCGCCCTCGTCGTTGATCGCAGCCGCCACTTTCCGGATGCTTTCGGCGGTGGCATCGGCGATGGATTTGATGGCTTCCGCTTCGCCCGACGCTTCGTTGATTTGCCGAAGCCGCACCCCTTCCGATTCGAGCACAACCTTCTGTTTTTGCCCCTCGGCAATGTTGATGGCCGATTGCTTTTCGCCCTCCGATTGCAGAATCACCGCCCGTTTTTCGCGTTCGGCCTGCATCTGCTTCTCCATCGCGTTCAAAACGGACTGGGGGGGCGTAATGTTCTTGATTTCGTAGCGCAACACTTTGACACCCCAGCCAATGGCGGCTTCGTCGATGGCCCGAACCACCGCCTGATTCAGCGTCGTCCGTTCTTCAAACGTCTTGTCCAGCTCGATTTTGCCCATTTCACTCCGCATCGTGGTCTGCGACAACTGAATGACGGCAAACCGGTAATCGGCAATTCCGTACGACGCTTTCTGCGGATCGACAATCTGAATAAAAATGACGCCATCGACGCGCACCTGCACGTTGTCGCGGGTGATACAGATTTGTTCGGGAATATCGAGGGCGGTTTCTTTTAAACTGTGCTTGTAAGCAACCCGGTCGAAAAAAGGAATGATAAACGTAATGCCCGGCTGCAGAACCGCCAGAAATTTACCCAGTCGTTCCACCACATAGGCGGTTTGTTGCGGCACGACCTTCACCGTCATGAAAACCACTAAAAGGGCCAGAACAACAAGGGTTAAAAAAACATATCCCATAAGAGAGTTAAGGTTAAGTGAATAAAAGAGGATAGAAGTGAGACGTAAGACAAGAGATACAAGACAGGAGTGGCTCTATTCTCTGGTCTCACGTCTTTTGTCTTGACTAAATCTCGGAAAAATAGACGCATATCTCCAAGCACTGTGATGATAGGCAGAAAAAACCGTAAATGAAAGGTTGTGGGGCTGGATGGAAAAATTAGATTAATTTGCGGTAGTAATCAGCCGCTGGATGGGCGCGGTTCCGTTGGCAACGGGAAGTCTGTCAAGTCCACCTGTAATCCAAATGTCTGTTATTCACTACCCCGACCGCTGGGTTCGCCTGATCGGCATTCCGATCTGGGCGGTGCTGTTCCGGTTCATCGGCGATCCGGCTCCCCTCGGCGATTTGTTCCTGAATCCGCTTTTTTACCTTGATGTGGCCGTCATCATGGGGGTGAATGTCATTCTCTGGGAGTTCAACCGCTGGCTGATCCGAAAAATGGATGTACGGTATTCCTGGGCGACCCAACCGCTGCAACGGCTGGTGACTCAGGGCGGTCTGGCGTTGGCTTCGACGGGTTTTATCATCGCCGTTTTTAGCCTGATCTACAATAAGTTTATCCTGAAAAGGCCCCCGCCGTTCGACCTGTCGATCACCATTTCCAACGATGTTCCGATTGGACTCCTTTTCATCGTCATTCTGCACATGGCCTACACCATGTACTGGATGCGGACCTACCACCGCCAGACCGTTGCCGAATTGCGCCAGCAACTCGCCGGTGTACGGACCGAACCGGCACTCCAGCCCGAACCCGCAGAAAACCGCAATCCAGCCCTGAAAACCTTGTTGGTGAACCAGGGGAAAGGGTTCGTTCCGGTTTCAATGGAGCAGATTGCCTACATTTTTATTACCAACGAAACCAGCATCGTCAAAACCGTCGATAGCCAGTCGTTCACCGTCGATGCCACGCTGGAACAACTCAGTGAGCGGTTGCCCGTCGATGTTTTTTTTCGGCTCAACCGCCAGTTCATTACCCACCGAAGCGCCATCCGGAAGGTCGAAAATGACGGTTCCGGGCGGTTGGTGCTGCATCTTCACCCCAGTCACTCCGAAGAGGTGGCCGTCAGCCGTCGGCGTGTGTCCGAATTTCGGCAGTGGATGGGATCGTAACCCCAAAATCTCCGCGCTTTTATCCACCATTCGCGTTTTCATTTCGGCCATTCAGCCCGGAACAACGACCGGTGGGCGGTCAAAAACCGCCTTGGCATCATTTTTAGGGCCAATTTTGCAGTCAACAACAACTGCTGAACAATGCCATGAAAACAGTACAAGTCTACCTGGTCATGCTGCTGCTGGCCGTCACGACGGTGAAGGCGCAGAAGCCAACCGCAACCCGAAACGGTTTTCCAATTACCCTCAGTCTTTTCTCGGAATCCATTAGTTTGCCAACCTTGAAACACATTCAGACGGGTGGTATTGGAATCAAAATCGGAACCGAGCTATATTACCGCAACCGCCCCGGTTCGCAACTCATCCAGACCCTGAACATAGGCTATTACCGCCATCCGCGGGTGCAAACCGGTTTGTTTGTCAACTCAGAATTCGGTTTCCGGAAGTACTTCGGGGGGCTCTATGCCGATGCATTTCTGGGGGGAGGAGCCTTGCTGGTGCGACCGGTTTCACCTTCCTACACACAGGATTCGAACACGGGTGAGTACCGCAAAGCCCCGGCGACGCAACTCAAATTCATGCCAACGGTGAACGCCGGTCTGGGGTATCGTTTCCACCACCGAACGACGGTATTTGCCCGCTACGAACTCTTTGGCGAAATGCCGTTCCGTGAAATTTTACTACCCCACCAGGCCCTGCATCTGGGCACAAGGTTTCTGTTCAACTAGAAAAAAGACGATAGAAGTGAGAGAAGAGACCTAAAAAAATCAGTCTCACTTCTCTTGTCTCACCTCTTACTTCTCACTAAACAACAACTAATGAAAAAGCAATTGATTTTCAGTGCATTCGCGGCACTGCTGCTCCTGGCGTGCGAAACCGAACCCGTTCTCAAACCGACTACTGAACCCGGTTCGACAGACGAATATGCCAATCATCCTAAAAACCAGCTTTACCGGAAAGAACTGGCGGATTTTCGCCGGAAGTGGAACATCCCCGGTTCCCTCATGTTGCTGAAACGTGCCGACGAGCCCGTTTGGATTGGTGCCGTTGGTAAATCCAATCTGGAACACCAGACCGACCTTCGCATCACCGATCAATTCCGAACCGGCAGCATCACCAAAGCGTTGGTGGCGACGGTGGTCATGAAAATGAAGGAAGAAGGGCAACTGCGTCTGGAAGACAACCTGGCTGCGCTGTTGCCCGAGGTGAACGGCAACATTCCGGATGCGGAGCACATCACGGTTCAGCACCTGATGGCCCACACCAGCGGTTTGGTTGATCCGACGAACGACGACCTTCAGTATCAGCTCGATCTGTTGAACAATCCGCACCGTCGGGTTCAGCAATCGACCGACGAAATTCTGCAACGGTATGTTTATGGCCGGGTACTGGTTTTTCAGCCGGGCGATCGTTTTCAGTATTCGAATACCAATTTCTGGTTATTGGGTAAAGTGATCGAAAAAATCCGGGGAAAGAGCCTGCAGGCGGTTTTGGAGGAGGTGATTTTGACGCCTTTTGGTCTCACCCACACCTACCTCGACCGGCGCGACGACCGCAACGTGATCCGGGGCTACAACGATTTTTATGCCAACGGAAAACTCATGGATGTGACGGCCATCGACCGCGCCGATGCCGACGGTCAGGCCAACGGCGGTCTGATTTCAACCGCCGGCGATTTGCTGAAATTCAGCGACGCGTTCTTTGCCGGGAAAATCATCCGTCCGGCGTCGGTGCAGGAAATGATGACGGTTCAGCCCGTCCGCAAGGGTACGAATGAATACGGTTTGGGCCTGGAATCGTATTCTTCGGCCGAGCTGGGTACGGGTTGGGGGCACAACGGGACGCTGCTGGGTGTTGACGCCAACTGGTTTTATTTTCCCGATAAAAAGGGCCTGTATGTCATTTTTAACAACAACGGCGGAGGTTCGGATAAATCGTTTGTGGAGAAATTCCTGAAATAGAAAGGGCGGGAAGCGTTCCCGCCCTTTCTATTTCAGGATCAGTCGTGAAATGACCAGCCGCTGAATTTCGCTGGTTCCTTCGCCGATGGTGCAAAGCTTGGCGTCGCGGTAGTATTTCTCGACCGGAAAATCTTTCGTATAGCCGTAGCCGCCAAAAATCTGCACGGCTTCGTCGGCGGCTTTCACGGCCACTTCCGACGCGTAGAGTTTGGCCATCGCCGATTCCTTCGTGACCGGCTTTCCGGCGTCCTTCAAATCGGCGGCCTGGTAGGTGAGGAGTTTGGCGGCTTCGATGGTGGTGGCTAAATCGGCGAGTTTGAACGCAATGGCCTGAAACCGGGCAATCGCCTGGCCAAACTGTTCCCGTTCCTGGGCGTATTTCAGGGCGTGTTCGTAGGCACCCAGCGCAATGCCGAGGCTCAGGGCCGCAATCGAAATCCGCCCGCCGTCCAGAATTTTCAGCGATTGCACAAAACCGTCGCCCACCGCACCGAGCCGCTGGCTGTCAGGAATGCGGCAATCCTGAAACAGCATTTCCGCCGTTTCGGATGCCCGCATGCCGAGCTTGTCTTCTTTTTTACCACCCGAAAAACCGGGTGTGCCGCGTTCCACCACAAAAGCCGTGGCATTGTGGGCGGTATTGGGCTCACCCGTTCGGGCAATGACTACGGCCACATTCCCGCTTTTTCCGTGCGTGATGAAATTTTTGGAGCCATTCAGCACCCAGTCGTCCCCGTCGCGAACGGCCACAGTTCGCATGTTACCGGCATCGGAACCGGTGTTGGGTTCCGTTAGCCCCCAGGCACCAATCCACTCGCCGGTGGCCAGTTTGGGTAAATACAACTGCTTTTGCGCCGGACTGCCAAAGAGCAGAATGTGGTTCGTACAGAGGGAGTTATGTGCCGCCATCGACAGGCCGATGGCCCCGTCTACTTTGGCTAATTCAACAATCGCACCGACGTATTCCCGGTAACCCAGTCCGGAGCCGCCGTATTCTTCCGGGACCAGAATGCCCAGAAGCCCCAATTCGCCCAACTGGCGCATGGTTTCGACCGGAAAATGCTGCGACTCATCCCATTCCCGAACATATGGCAGGATCTGGCGGGTGGCAAAATCGCGGACGGTTTGGGCAATCAGTTGCGAACTGTCGTCTACTTGGTTTTCTACAATTTCTGAAGTCATGAACGAGCTATGCTGTGTGGCACTTTTACGATGATTTTAATAATAATTTACAAAAAAATATCGACAGACCCAAGCCGGTTGGCAAATCCGTCCGCAATGGATTTAGCAATTTACCGTGCGGTCTGAACGAAGGGCTAACTGACATTAAGCCAGTGCAATACCCGGAGATTATCGACCTCTGAATCACAAATTCCGGCAGGAACAGTCAGAATTGAGTAAAAAAATCTATTTTTGTGTCCTGCAAACAAGGTATACAAAAAGTACAAATCAGTTGACTTCTATCAACCTATCTTAACATAAATACAATCACTCCTCTATGAAATTAGCCGTTATTGGAACCGGGTATGTCGGACTCGTTACGGGGACTTGTTTTGCCGAAACCGGAAACCAGGTCGTCTGCGTCGACATCGACGAGCGTAAAGTTGAAAAACTGAACAACGGAATCATTCCGATTTACGAACCGGGTCTGGATGTTTTATTCAACCGGAATACGGCCGAAGGTCGTCTGAAATTTACGACCAACCTGGCCGAAGGGATTGAAGGAGCGGAAGTTATTTTCCTGGCATTGCCCACACCGCCGGGTGAAGACGGTTCGGCCGATTTGAAATATATTCTGAAAGTATCGGATGATCTGGGTCCGTTGCTGAAGCAATACGCGGTTATTGTCGACAAAAGTACCGTGCCGGTGGGAACCGCCGAAAAGGTGTGGCTTCACATTTCGCGGGGCGCGAAAATCGACTTCGACGTGGTATCGAACCCCGAATTTTTGCGGGAAGGCGTTGCCGTCGATGATTTCATGAAACCGGATCGCGTTGTGATCGGAACCAAGTCGGACAAAGCCAAAGCCGTTCTGAACAAGCTGTATGCCCCGCTCGTTCGGCAGGGAAACCCGGTGATTTTTATGGATGAGCGTTCGGCCGAAATGACCAAATATGCCGCCAACGCGTTCCTGGCCGTTAAAATCTCGTTCATGAACGAGATTGCCAACCTGTGCGAGAAAGCCGGTGCCAACGTCGACGACATTCGCCGGGGCATCGGAACCGACAGCCGGATCGGCAAGCGGTTTTTGTTCGCCGGGATTGGCTACGGCGGTAGCTGCTTTCCGAAAGACGTGCAGGCACTGGCGAAAACCGCCCAGGAATACGACTACGATTTCAAGATTCTGAAGTCGGTGATGGACGTGAACACCAAGCAGAAAAGCAAGCTGTTGCCGATCATCAAAAATCATTTCGACGGCGATCTGAAAGGAAAAACCATCGCCGTCTGGGGGCTGGCGTTCAAACCGTATACCGACGACATTCGGGAAGCACCGGCCCTGGAAAACATCCGGGCGTTGTTGAAGGAAGGTGCCAAAGTGACGGTTTACGACCCCGAAGCAATGGACAATGTGCGGAATGTTCTGGGCAATCAGATCAACTACGCCCATACGTCGTATGCTGCGCTGGACGATGCCGACGCCCTGGTGATTATGACCGAGTGGCCGTTGTTCCGCACGCCGGACTTTGGAAAAATGAACCTGCTGCTGAAAAACAAGCTGATTTTCGACGGCCGGAATGTCTACGAACTCGACCAGATGAAGGAAGTCGGGTATACCTATTACAGCATCGGGCGCGAAACCGTAACGCCGGAAGTCACGCAAAATGCGTAAACGGATCAACTAAAAAATCTGAAACTCTCACTTTATGAAACGCGTACTCATTACAGGCGGGGCTGGTTTCCTGGGGTCGCACCTCTGCGATCGGTTTATCAAAGAGGGCTACCACGTCATTGCGATGGACAACCTCATTACGGGCGACATTCGCAACATCGAACACCTGTTCCACCTGCCCAACTTCGAGTTCTATCACCACGACGTCTCGAAATTCATCCACGTTTCGGGCGATCTGGACTATATTCTCCATTTCGCATCACCCGCCAGCCCGATCGATTACCTGAAAATCCCGATCCAGACGCTGAAAGTTGGGTCGCTGGGCATTCACAATTGCCTCGGACTGGCGCGGGTTAAAAACGCCCGGGTGCTGATTGCTTCCACCTCGGAAGTATACGGTGATCCGGCGGTTCACCCGCAAAACGAGGATTACTGGGGCAATGTGAACCCCGTTGGTCCGCGTGGGGTATACGACGAAGCCAAGCGTTTTCAGGAAGCGATCACGATGGCCTATCATACCTACCACGGTCTGGAAACGCGGATTGTGCGGATTTTCAATACCTACGGACCCCGGATGCGACTCAACGATGGCCGGGTTTTGCCCGCCTTCATCGGCCAGGCCCTGCGCGGTGAAGACCTCACGGTTTTCGGCGACGGCAGCCAAACCCGTTCGTTCTGTTACGTCGATGACCTGGTTGAAGGCATCTACCGGTTGTTGCTGAGCGACTACGCCTACCCGGTCAACATCGGCAACCCCGGCGAGATCACCATCCGGGAATTTGGCGAGGAAATCATCAAGCTGACGGGAACCAAGCAGAAGCTGATCGTTAAACCGCTGCCTACCGACGACCCGAAACAACGCCGTCCGGACATTACGCGGGCGCAGCAGATTCTGGGGTGGGAACCCAAGGTTTCGCGGGAAGAGGGCTTACGGATTACGTATGATTATTTCCGCAGCCTGCCGGAAGAAGAATTGTACAAAGCCGCCTACCACCGGGAGTTTGCAAAAAAATAAACAGACAGATGTTTTTACCGTGACAACGAACTTTAGTCCGTAATAGTCAGTCCGTTTCGGATAGCCCATTTCCCTGAAAAGGGCAAAAAGTTGGTCGGTAGAAGGAGCCTGCGTAGTCGTAAAGATTACGCAGGCTTTTTTATTTTTTGGATTGGTATTATTCTTGATACGGAAGAGTTAATTAACTTTCGACATTACCTCTTCTAACCCGTTCAGGTATATGATACACCCACCGACTATCCGGTGTTTCTCAACAATATGGATAAAGATCAATTCGTTCATTATCACGCCTTTTGTCCTCACTTTAACGCTTCAGTTACCCGCCCTCGCCACCGTAGTTTTCCCATTCGATGATTCGCTTTCGACCCGAAATGGGCGTCTGACTGCCTTTCGGCACACCAGCTCGACGGATACGGTTTCGGCCAAAAACCTCCGCCGGATCGTGACCGCAAATTCCCTGCAAGCTTTGCAGGGGCAGGTGGCCGGCCTGCTGGTTCGGGCCAATTCCGGCGAACCGGGCGGGGCGGCAACGCTGCAGATTCACGGGCCGGGGCGGTTTGGCGATACCACGCCCCTCGTGGTGGTCGATGGGATGATTATCGGACAAACGGATAACCTGAACTGGCTGGCACCAAACGCCATCGAAACCGTCGAAGTCCTGAAAGACGCTACCTCGATGGGGCTGTATGGCATGAGGGGTTCCAACGGTGTTATTCTGATTACCACCAAAAAAGGCGAAACCGGCCAGCCCCGCGTCACCGTCGATTTGTACACCGGCGTTCAGCAAACGACCCGGCAACCCCAACTTCTCAACACCCGCCAGTACATCAGTTACATCAACGACAGCCGCTCGAACGGCGGCTTGATTCCGGCGTTTAAACTGACCAACCAGGTGTCGCTCGATACGCTGCTGGGCACCAGTACCGACTGGCTTGGCGCGTTGTTTCGGCCGGCACCGGTTCGGAGTGCCTATGTGTCGGTAGCGGGAGGCAAGGAGTCGGCGCGGTACCTGATCGCTGCGGATTATTTCAAACAGGACGGCGTTATTCTCGGCTCCGATTTTGAGCGGTTATCGATGCGGCTCAACACCGATTTCGATTTGACCGACAATCTGAAAGTGGGGCAGAACCTGACCCTCAGCCAGTCGGTTCGGCACGCCAACGACGGAACCGGGGGCCGCACGCCCATTGAACAGGCGCTGAAAAGTGCGCCCTATCTGTCGATTACCAACCCGCGACGAGTTGGCGGCTACGAAGGTACCACGTATCTGGACGCCAGCAACGACGCCCTGAATCCCATCGGCTTGTCGGTTTTGACCAACGACCGGCACACGTCCCTGAATCTGATCGGTGATTTGTTCGGTGAATGGACGTTGTTCGACGGCCTGACCTACCGCGCGACGCTTGGCTTCGATCTGCGTAATTTCGACCGCGCCTATTCCATGCCCGCGTTCAACATGGGTGAGTACAACATCAACCTGACGGCTTCGCTGGCCCGGGCCAAACAGACGAATTACAACACCTTACTGCATCATCAACTGAGTTATTCGCACACGCTGGATGCCCATTCGCTGACGGTTTTGCTGGCGGGAAGTCGCCAGACCTACCGAAATGACGACATCCTGGCCTATGCGGATGATTTGCCCGGTAACGACATTCGGTCGCTGACGGCGGGTCAATCGTCGCGTAACCGGACGGTGGGCGGCACCTACGCGTTCTACCGGGTGGTGAGTATGATGGGTCAGTTGTCGTACGATTTTCAGAAAAAATACTGGTTAACGGCGGTTTTACGGCGCGATGGCTCGTCGCGTTTCGGGCCGGGTCATCGCTTTGGCGCGTTTCCGTCGTTGGGCGCGGCCTGGTACCTCAACAAAGAGCGGTTTCTGGAATCGGTGCCGTATTTGAATACCGTCAAACTGCGGGTCGGGTGGGGGAAAAGCGGCAACGACAACGTCGGGGATTTTCAATATGCGTCGCTGATTGCGCAAAACTACAATTATCCGTTCGGCCCCACCAACTCGTTTCTGGGCGTTGGGGCGTTTCCGAGCACCTTGCCCAATACCGGCATTCGCTGGGAAACGACCACGACCAGCAACGTTGGGCTGGATGTCAGTGCGCTGGAAAACAGTGTCAAACTGCGGGTCGACTATTTCCGGAAACAAACCAAGAATTTGCTGGTGGAGGTGCCATTGCCGGCATCGGTGGGGGCTGCGGCTCCGCTCACCAACGCCGGGGTGGTCGATAATTCCGGGATTGATCTGAGTCTGACGGGCGAACGCAGCAACGACTGGATCAGCTTCAGCCTGACCGGTTTTGCCAGTTGGCAGAAAAACAAGGTGGTTTCGCTGGGCGACCGGCCCGATCCGGTTTTGGGTGGATTGGTGCATGATGAAACGGTAACGGCCACGGCGGTGGGGCAGCCCGTGGGAAGTTACTACGGTTTTCAGCGGGTCGGTATTTTCCAGAACCGCGACGAAATCATCAAAAACCCCAGCCTGACCGGCACCGAACCCGGTGACATTCGCTACGCGGATCTGAACCAGGACGGCAAAATTACGGACGCGGACAAAACCTTCCTCGGCAGCCCGATTCCAACGGTTTATTACGGTTTTTCCGCGTCGGTGAGCGGGGCTGGTTTTGACCTGTCGGTCTTGCTGCAAGGGGCGTCGGGCAATCAGCTTTACAACGCCACGGCCTACTGGCTGAACGGGTATCTGGGTCGGTACAACGCCGGAACGGAAGTCCTCAGCCGCTGGACGCGCGAAAAACCGTCGACCACGCAGCCCCGCGCGGATGCGTCCGGAACCCGGAATTTTCGCCCGTCCGACCGCTTTGTGGAAGATGGCGGATATTTTCGGCTAAAGTCCCTGCAACTGGGCTACACCTTGCCTGAATCCCTGACCTCGACCTTTGGCGCCAGTCGGTTGCGGGTCTATGTGGGGGCACAAAATCTGTTTACGAAAACCAAGTATTCCGGTTTCGATCCTGAATTTGCCGGCAACCAGGCCCTGAGCGAAGGCATCGATGTCGCCCGGCAACCGCAGTCAAGAATGTTTCTGGGGGGATTACAGCTTAATTTTTAATTTGTGAATGAGCGATTGAGTGATGGAGCGGTAAAACAATACGAACGTCACAGTCACTCAATCGCTCATTCACACAATCACGCAATGCGTTTATGAAAAAGATAAGCACGCTTTTGCTGGTGGCCGGGTTGGTGGCTGGCTGCAGCGACAAGGCGCTGGACGTTCAGAATGTGAATGTGCTGACGACGGATAATTATTACAAAACGGAGGAAGATGCGCTCAAGGCCGTCAATGCGGCTTATGCGACCTTGGCGTCGCCGGATCTGTATTCCCAGATTATGCATTTGACCCAGGAACTGATGTCGGACGAAACCGAGGCCACGGTGTCGACCAGTCCGAGTCTGGTGTTGATGCGCGAAGCCGAAGCTGATGCCAGCACGGAAGTATACAATTTCCTTTGGACGGGTTGTTACCAGGGTATTTACCGGGCTAATCTGGCCATTACCCGCATTCCGGGCGTTCCGATGAACGAGGCTAAGAAGAGCCGTTTGCTGGGCGAAGCGTATTTTCTGCGGGCGATGTATTACTTCACGCTGGTGACGAATTTCGGCGATGTGCCGCTGATTCTGAAAGTGGTCGATGTGAGCAAACCCGAAGAGAAGCAACCGACCCGGATTGCGGTTTCGCAGGTGTACGCGGCCATTCTGAAAGATTTTGAGGAAGCCGAAAAACGCTTGCCCGTTTTGTATGAAGGCGACGAAATTGGCCGGGCCACGCGCGGAGCCGCCAAAGGATTCCGGGCCAAAGCCTTGCTGTACCGCGCCAACCTGACCAACAGCCAGACCGATTACGCGGCCGCTGCCCGGCTGTTCAAAGAAATCATCGATTCGAATGTTTATGATCTGGTGCCGAATTATCGGGATAACCACACGAATATAAACGAGAACAACAAAGAATCGCTCTTTGAAGTCCAGTTTTCGGCAACGGTCAATCCCGGCGCGTTCTGTGATGAATGTGGAACGGGCGGTTTGCGGCCCCTTGAAATGGGCGTTCGGGGCCGGGCCTACAACAACGTGATTCCGTCGGAGTGGTACGTCAAGCAGTTTGAAGTGGGCGACACGCGGCTACTGGCTTCGGTTTTTGGGCCACAGGGGAGCAAATTCGACGGACTGGATTATTACAAAGTGCTGGAATACACGTCCTGGTTCGACGTTTTACCGGCGGATTTTGCCGTCCGGAAATACCAGAAAGATGGCGGGAACGAGTTCGACTGGACGACGGGTTCGGACGTCAACATCCGGCTGCTGCGTTTTGCCGACGTTTTGCTGATGTTTGCCGAAGCGACCAACTCCGCGTCCGGGCCGACCGCCGAGGCCTATGCCGCCGTCAACCGCGTGCGGAAACGGGCCGGTTTGCAGGAACTCGACCCCGGTTTGTCGAAAACCGCTTTCATGGAGTGGATTGCCCACGAACGGGTGGTGGAGCTTGGGCTGGAAGGTCACCGCTGGCGGGATCTGGTTCGCTGGAAAAAAGCCTATCTGGAACTGACCTCCAAAGGCCGTCCGTTCGATGAAAAGAAGCATTACCTGTTTCCCATTCCCGCCAAAGAACGCCAGCTCAATCCGAATCTGACGCAGAATCCGGGGTGGTAAATGAACGTAAGACTTTCGCTTTTGCCCCTAAATCCCCTAAAGGACGGTCGGCCGCTGCCGGACTTTTTGCATCCGGAAGGGTAGCGTCCAAGTCCGGCAGCGGCCGACCGTCCTTTAGGGGATTTAGGGGCAAAAAGCGAAAGTCATAGTTATTTAAAGATTATTGATTTTAAACACATAACTGCCCGAGCCAATAGTCACGACGGTTTGGGTGCTTTCCGTCCGCAGCACCTTGATATCTTTCTGCTGATCAAGGGCTTTGTCGCTTTCCAGAATCGGGCTGCCGTTGGCGGTGGGGAGATACACCGTGGCGGTGGTATTGGCCGGAATGCTCACCATCAGTTCCAGTTGGGTACCATTTTTTTTCCATTCACTCCGGATCGGGCCGTAAGGCGAATGATACCGGACGCGGGTGTGGGTGATGTCTCCCACGACCTCGGGTTTGATGACGATGGCTTTGAAACCCGGCACGTTTTCGTCCTGCTGAATACCACCCAGGCCGCCGTAAAGCCATTCCATGAGGTGCCCGAGCATGAAGTGGTTGTTGGAGACAAACCGCAGGGCGGGCCAGGATTCCGTCAGGGCGGTGGCGCCATGAGCCAGTTGGTAGCCGTAGCCCGGCACATCAG
This sequence comes from Larkinella punicea, assembly GCF_003334855.1. Taxonomy (GTDB): domain Bacteria; phylum Bacteroidota; class Bacteroidia; order Cytophagales; family Spirosomataceae; genus Larkinella; species Larkinella punicea. The sequence continues at coordinate 44,674 of NZ_QOWE01000004.1, read as the reverse complement.
CGCGGTTGTTCATGGCGTAAATGGCATCCGAAGCGCCGACCTGACCCAGGGCCAGCAGCAAATACCGGAAGCCGATATCACCCGCGGTCAGGCTGTAGTTATTGTCCCTGAGATTTTTCAATAAACTGGCTATCACGGCGGCTTGGTTGTCGGGCGTCACCAGATTCATGTAAATCGGCATCGCGTTCGATGTCTGGCTTCCCGATCCATACTGGCCTTTTTGGGCGTCGTAATACGTTTCGTTGAACGCCTTTTTGACGGCCTGAGCCAATTGCTGAAACTGATCGGCGTCGGCGGTTTTGCCCAGCAAACGGGCGGTTTTTTCCAGAATGGTCAGGTCGTAAAAGTAGGTGGCTGTGGCCGTAATGCCTTTGGGCGTCAACTGCGATTCGCCCGGTGGTTTGGGCCCCAGATCGCACCAGTCGCCCAAACCGTGGGTCAGAATGTGATTATTGGCTTTGGTGCCTAAATACGCTACGTACTTTTTCATCATGTCGTAACTCTCCACCAGAATGCGTTTATCGCCGTACCACTGGTAGGTGTACCACGGCAGAATGACCCCGGCGCTGCCCCATTCGGGCGAGTCACGAAAACCGCTGGCGAAGGCAGTATACTCGGGGGCAATGTCGGGAATGAGGCCGTTGGCCAACTGCGCCGTCTGCATATCCCGAATGATTTTTGGCAGCAGCGTCGCCAGATTGTAAGTATACCGGGCCGAGCCACTCATGAGGTGCGTCTCTTCCAGCCAGCCCAGTTTTTCGCGGTGCGGGCAATCGGTCAGGGTGCTCACCATGTTGCTTTTGATGGCCCAGTCGATGAGTCGGTCGATGCGGTTAAACAGTTCATTCGAACACGAAAAGGTTCCGACGGTTTCGGCTGAACCCCGAATGTGCAGTCCTTTGACGGCTTTCAAAACCGGAATATCGGCCGAGGGCATCGCGATCGTGCTCAGCAGGCCCTGGGCAGGAACGGCACCTTCGATTTGTAGATACCGGAAACCGTAGTAGGTGAAGCGCGGATGCCAGGTTTCGGTACCGATTCCTTTGAGGGTATACCGGTAAAAATGCGGTTGTCCGCTCGATTGCTGCGTCACCAGGCTGTCGTCGCCCAACAGCTCACCGGGCGTTATTTTGACGACGGAACCGGTTTTCCCCGTTACCGAAATCTGTGGAATACCAGACATATTCTGCCCCAGATCGATCACATAAATACCGGCTTTGGGCTGCGTGATCCGGACCGGTTTGAAGGTTTCCATGATTTTGACCGGCGGAGCGGTTTGCGACCGCAGTTGGGGCGATCCCTGTACCACGAGCGGAGTTTGCCAGCACGTGTCATCAAAACCGGCCTCCATCCAGCCCGAAATGTCTTTGGTGGCGTCCCAGTCTTCACCGCCGTAAATACTCGAATAGGTGATCGGACTTTGGGTTACTTTCCACGATTGATCGGTAACTACCTCCTGATGTGTCCCGTCTTCGTACGCCAGTTGCAGTTTGCAGATCAGTTTCGGATAGCCAAACGAGCCCACAATTTTCCGGTAGCGTTCAACGGGAATGTTATAAAAACCGTTGCCGAGAAGCACACTCATCACGTTTGCGCCTTTTCGGAGCGTGGTCGTTACGTCGTAAGTTGCATACAGGGCGTAGTGATCGTAGTTCGTCCAGCCGGGATCGATAAAATGGTCTTTTACGCGTCGCCCGTTGAGGCTCAGTTCGTAATGGCCCAGGCCGGAGATGAAAACCGTGGCCCGCTTCAGCGGTTTTTCCAGCCGGAATTCTCTCCGGAACTGGGGCAGCGAATTCTGGGCCGATTTCCGGTCTCCCAACGGTTTGGCCCCATTGGGGTCGTGGACAAACGGAACAATCCGCTGCGACGCCGACAGTTCTTCCAGCGCAATCCACTGCGCCTTGCCCCAATCGGCTTGGGTCAGCAAACCCATTTGCCAGGTGGCGGGGGTGCTCCAGCCCGACGGCTGACCGTCTTTGTCCCAAATCTGCACTTTCCAGTAGTACAACTGGCTCGCCAGGAGCAGTTTTCCTTCGTACGGCACCTGAATCGACTGATCGGAAACGCGTTTGCCCGAATCCCAGAAATTGCCCTGACCAGCCGCCAACGTCTGCGGATTGTCGGACACCAGAATCCGGTAAGCGGTTTGCTTTTGCCCCCGAACCGCCGACACCAACTGCCAGCTCAACCGGGGCTGACGGCTTTCGACACCGAGCGGATGATCCCGGGAATCGCACCGAAGCCGGGTGAGCGGAACCGGTTCGGCGGTCCAGGCATTGAAATTGATCAGGCAAAAAAAGAGGAACGGATAAAAGGGCAGTCTCATAACGCGTTCGGGGGCTTTCGCAGGCTGGAAAAGTCAGGCGACAATCGCCCGTCCATTGCCCTCAAAAGCGCTGCGGTTCAGGAAGTCTACCCACTGGTATAAAAGTTTAACCTACGGTTTTCGAAATGCGGGTCAAGACCGGGCGGCCGGCGCCGTTGCAATCCGCCGTAAAAGCCCGGTACAGATTTTGCCTGCTTTCAATAAACGGACATCGGCGAAAGCGTGTCCTGTACATCCAACGTTATTCATCGATGACCATCAAATGAGAAGAATTGTTCTTTATACACTGGGTGGAGGGCTGGCGATCGCTTTCCTGTTTTTTCTCTTCAAAACGTATTTTCCGTTTCAAAACGAAAGCCCTCCGGTGACCCTGATTAATCACGACTTTGAAGAGAGCGTGGTTGGTATATTCGATCGGAAAAATCAGCTAAAAAAGGGGCCGGTAAACTCATTTCATACCCTTTCGGTGACCCTGGACCGAACCGTTCAGGAAGCCGCTCTGCAAAAACTGGCTTCAGAACTACCGGCTGATCTGCCGATTTTAATCACCGTTCAGATGGCCGGTTCGCCGGATCAGGAGAATGGCCTTGATGATATTTTAGAAGGCCGGTTTGACGACTCTATCAAAACGTTTTGTGAGGCAATAACCCAGCATAAATCGGAGATTTATCTGCGGTGGAATCCGGAAATGGAAGTGCCGGTACGGCTTTATTCTTGGCAGTACCAGTCACCGGTTGTATACATCGATGCGTTCCGGTATTTCGCAAACCGTTGTAAAGCTGTATCGTCAAAGATTAAAATGGTCTGGGGACCAGTGGGTTATCCCGGAGCCGATGAGTACTGGCCGGGAGAAGAAGCGGTCGATTTGATCAGCATTACCCTCGATGGTAAATCCGAACAACTGGCCACGGCGTATCCCCGGGTCGCGAATCCAATTATGGCCATAAAGCGGAAAATACACCGGATGCGGTTTATGGATAAGCCCCTGCTTATTCTGGCATCCCGGAAGGAAAAGGCCGATCCATCGCTTTCGAAAACGATACAGGAAGCGATTACGGAGATCAAAAAAGAAGCACACGGTATATATGCGAATCTGCCTAAAAGACCGGCTATTGAGAATGCGGTTACGCAGGAAATGTCGAAACCGGAAATTGGCGTTTATGATCCGAAACAGTTTCTGGTTAAATCAAAATCCGTACAGGCAGAACATCTTTTTATTGATTTGGAGGCTATTCAGGACGGAAGTTTTGCCAAAGAATTTAAAGCCGTTGTGGCGCGAAATCATGATGCGATTATTAGCATGGAACCGTGGAAAGACCGGATCGTTCGAAAAGATACCAACGTGTTATTGAATACGATTTCGGGCGTTTATGATGACGAATTCAGGGCGGTTTATCAAGTCATTTCAGCGACTACGCAAACCGTTTATTTGCGATTTGCGCACGAAATGGAAATTCCCATTCAGCGATATGCGTGGCAAAGTCAGGACCCGGTTTTATACAGCAAAGCGTTCCGGTATTTCATGAATTTTGACGGAAAAAGAGCGAAAAATATCCGGCGCGTGTGGGGACCCGCCGGTGACCGGGGCTCCCTGGAATGGTGGCCCGGCGACGATGTGGTCGACTACATCAGCGTGGCGATTTATGGTCTTCCCGACAAAAACATCACCGATCCGGCCCGCCAGGAGTCATTTCAGACCATTTACAGCCGTAAACAGCATCGGATGCGATTGGTAAACAAGCCGATTTTTGTGACCGAATTTGGAGTGAAAGGCCCGGAAGATTTCCAGAAGAAATGGCTGGAAGAGGCTGCCAACGTGCTGAACGCGCACCCGGAAGTCGTTGGCGTTTGTTACTTTAATCTGGCCGATAATCCGAAAGTCTGGGGCACGATACCCGCCCCGGACTGGAGCATCAGCAAGCCGACTTTCGATCATTTTGTCCGGACTTTAGCCGACCACCGCTGAGAAAGGCTGTCCATAGGCCGGGTATGGGCCGTGACCGGAAGCGGGGTATTGAGTGTCGAGCGGACGATGTCCAGAACCGTATTTCCTTTCAGCACGTACAGATAAAGCTGGTAGCTCGACGGGTTTTCCGGGATGGTGAGCAATAAACGGGGCCCTTCGCCCACATTTTTTACCGAAGTGGGGTTTTCGAAGCGATCCATTTTTACCAATTTCCATTCCAGGCGAAAAGCAAGCGGTACTGCCTGGGACAGCGTCCATTGATCGGTGTTGCGGATGAGTGTATGGTAGGGAAGTTGCGCCCCCGGAAAAGTGCCCAGGGCGGGTTTCAGAATTTTAATGGGAGGAGGCAACGCGGGCAGGGGCGTCCCTTTCCAGGCATGGCGCAATTGCAAGAGAGACCGTTTCGTACGACCCTCATGGTCTTTTAACCCGTTGAAACTAACCCAGTCGGTCGTTTGCTCATCCTGCCAGTTTTCAATAAATAAACCGGCTGTTGTTTTTGGAAGTTTGGCGTATTCGGAAACGCTAATTTCACTGAAAAAATACGGAACCTGTAATTTAAAAAGCTGCGAATCGGCTCGCGATGGGTTCTTCAGAACCAGCCCGAAAGCGTCGATAGCCGGAATGAAATGGTGAAACCGGTTCGTAAGCTGTACCAGATTTTTCGATGCGTCCAGCTCAACGGTGACGGGTTTATCGGGATCAATCTGTTTCAGCTCGTTTACGACCGATTTGAGCCACGACAGGTATGCATGTTCCTGATAAAGCAGGTCCGGTTTGTAATAATAACGGGAAAGTTTCTGAAATGAGGTATTACCCATATTCCAGGAGACAATTTCGGGATGGCCTTTCAGGTTGTGGACAGCATCCAGAATGGTAGCGCGTAAATCATACAGCTTATCCTGATCGGTTATAAAGTTAATGTTGTCTGGTATCCAGAAACTGTAGTGAATTTTCAGACCGGTTTTTTCGGCCATATTCAGCAGGTTGTAGTCATAAACACTGGGACCACTGTATTTGATGGTTGTGATGCCCAGTTCTTTCATTTCGTTAAAATCGGCCTGAAAATCTTTTTTGGTAAAAACCGACCGACTCTTCATCCAATTCTGCCCCTTGGTGTAATTAATGCCTTTGGTGCCGATAAAAAAGTTTCTGTCGGCCAGTTGGGTTTGGGCGCGGGCGGAGGTTTCGGTCTCTTCTGCCAATACCGGGATTTCTTTTTTAGCCGCGGAAACGCCTGGTTTTCGTTTTGGGTCCTGGTCCCATAAAAACCACAATGAATCCGGCGACTGAATCCGCCAATCCCGCGCATTGTTGTTTAACCCACCATTGACCAAAACGAGTCCCTTTATTTCAGGAAAGGTTCGTTGTGCCGATTGAATGGCCTCTTTTAACCAGTCGGCTGAGCGCAAAGCTCCTGATTCAGTGAGCAGAACCGGTAGGCCGGAACGAAAAATGGGGTTTTGGTGAAAGGGATTGTAGAGGTCTTCCAGAGAACGGTTTTTTTTGCCTTCCTTGAGAAAACCGCCATTCAAGGCCGTGACGCCGATCCAGTCGACGTAGTCTTTACCGGGGAAATAAGCATTGATGGCGTCGGCACTACCGGGGTTCCAAACCCAGATTACCGTGTAGACGCCCCGTTTTGAAAAATAGGTATGGACGTATTTCCAGGCTTCTTTAAAGTCATCAGGTGCGTTTTTAGTTGGTTTTGGCCCCTGATAAACCGGATTGTCGGCTTCCGGAGCGAAGCGAAGAAAGACGGGACGATGCAACGATTTTAGTTGTTCTGAAAACCTAAGGAGATACGAATCGTAGTGGCCATCGACGAGCCGACGAAAAAAAATGGCGTTTGCATCAGCATCATTTTTTGTCTGGTAGTTTGCAAAAGGAACCGGCCGTGGTCCCCAGCTAATTAGGGGAATAGAGCCATTTCGGTAGACGGAATCGATCGATTGGAGTGGCAAATAGCTCTCCGGTTTATTCCCCCAGGGTATGTAAAACGAGATGAGGTCGATATGAATCTGACCGGCCGTCTGGTAGGATTCTATTGTACGCACGGAAGAAGTTCCACCGGGCTTGTCCGGCGAATACATCCCATACAGAAAAAGATGGTCTTTGTGGGTGAACAGCAACTCGGCCGTCTCGGTTTTAGACTGAAATTTTGCAAAAAACAGAATGGAAAACGCCAGAATGCCGGTGATCCATAGAGCGGTGTGGCGCAGGCCGGTATACAACCACCGTCGCAAAATCCAGAAATACCCTTTCCCTTTTTGGATGACTTTGATGAGGTTGTTCAGGAGAGGATAACGCTCTTTAACCGCTCTGAACTGCTGCTGTCGACTGGCCGCGATGGTAAAAATCATGAACAGGCTATTCAGGCCGGCAAAACCCGCCATGATCAGATTATACGGGTTCCAGTCCGAATATAAACCGTAAGTGATCGCCAGAATAGACAAAGCCAGAATCAACAGGTTTGGGATGTTCAGGGGCCAGTTATTTGCTTCGTTTCCATCTTTTGGCGTGGGTACATAGGGTACTTTTTTCCTGAAAATTGTATAGATGAAGCCCAGAATAAAGATCCACCAGGTTCCGATCATGAGCAGCCCTCCCACGATGTGAAAACCGCGTTCTTCGTCCTCCATCACCCACCATTGTACGAAGTGCCGGATCAGCACAATGGATGCGGTAAACGGCAGGCCGATGGAAACGAATTCGGCCAGATCGATGTGCATGGGGCTCACGCCAAAGAACAGGGCAAGGATAGGAATTAAAAAGTTGATCAGATACAAAACGCCGGACAAATAATGGAGTGGAATGACACCGTAATGCAGTTTTTGCCGCCATGTAAATTGCGTAAAAAGCCGGGGATAGGTCGTGAAAAGCAGCTCAAAAACCCCGCGTGACCATTTCAGTTGCTGTTTGTAATAGGCTGACAGCGTGGACGGAACGAGACCGCGCGCCAAAACCGCCGGAACATACACCGACTTCCATCCTTTGGCGTGCAACTGCATGGAGGTGTGCATGTCTTCGGCTAACCCGGCCGCATGACCGCCGATGGATTCGAGGGCGGTGCGCCGGAAGGTGCAGTTCGCCCCAATCGCCAGAACAGTTCCGTACCGGTTCATGGTCATCATCATCGGGCCGTAAAACTGGTACGTTTGCTGGGCTGCCCCTTTGGCAATCAGGCCCTCATCGTAGTTTTTATAGGCCTGGACAATCTGCACATACCCAACCGCCGGGTTGTTGAAATGCGTGACGATGGGGTCCAGAAAATGCGGAAAAGGAACATGATCCGGATCCAGAATGACGCACAATTCGCCGGACGAATGGGCCAGGGCGTTGTTGATATTCCCTGCTTTGGCGTCTTTTTTATCGGTGCGGGTGATGTGATGGACGCCCAGTTTTTGGCACACCTCCCGCAGATAAGGATCGTCGGCTTCATCGCAGAGGTAAGTGGTGTGCGGATGGGTGATCGCCTGAATGGCCGTCAGCGTTTCGATGATCATTTCGTACGGTTCTCCGGCACAAAATGTGGTAAAAATATCGACGGTATACGGTTTGATGGCGGGCGGTGTTTCAGGAACGGTTATGTAAAAATAATGGTACCATTCATGCAGAATTTTAAGACACGTAAATCCAAACGCAACCATCAGCATCCAGTACAGAGGCAAATAGCCTCTGACCGACGCTTTCAGCATGTTTTCCATGAAAAAGACCAGGGACGCCAACCCTAAAAAGATCATCAGGCGAAGCGTGAAGCGTTCGCGTTTCGATGGCGGTTTTACGGGCGGAATGGATTTCATGGGTCACTTACCACGTAAAAAGGGGTATTACAGGTGGCGAAATTCCCATTTTGGAGGTAAATGGTTGCAAACACACGATAAGGGCCTTCCTGATCGGGCGCTGCAAAGGTCGCTTTTAGATTCTGATTTTTTTGGAATAAACCCTCAATCGGTTTGAGTTTTTTGGTGCTGTTCTGGTTGTTTTCCCGGTACCAGTCTTCCGGCAAAATTTGCCATTTAACGGTTTTGATTCGGTTATCAGCTTTATACAGGAATACCTCCGCCGTTGACAAACTTCCCGGATTTAGCAGGATATTATCGCGGGCTCCTTTTTGATTAACCAGCATGTATTGGAGTTCAGGAAACGGTTCGGGCGACGGTTTGCCGGTCCAGATATATTTCATGATGGCCACCGGTTCAGCGTGTGCCCCGGCTTCGTCAAACAGGCTGAACCAGGTGGGCGTGGTTTCCTGTTTATTCCCCCAGAAAAAAACAAAAGAGCCTAAAAACCGGGGATCTTCCCGGGGGACATCCTGCTGATACCGCTTTAAATAAAAGTCGGCTTTTTTCTTGCTGGTATCTTCAATGTAAGCTCCCCAGGCGGTTTGTTCCGTTCCTTCCCAGGGACCGTCGATTCCCCATTCGGTCAGCAGATAAGGCCCATTCCAAAACCAGGAAAAATCCGCCAGGTCTTTCCGCAGGGATTTGATGTTGCTGTAGATGTTAAACGAGAGCAGATCAACATCGCAGCGGGTGGTGATGTTGAAAATATATTTGGTATTAAAATTCAGAACCACGGTGGTAACGGGATGGTCAGGATCATCCCGGTGAATCATATCCGTAATCGCATTAAACGTGGTATAAAACCGGTAATACGAAAAACCGAACGGGAAGTCGAGTTCGTTGCCCAGGCTCCACATCAAAACTGCCGGATTGTGCTTGAATCGGTTGACAACGACTTGTAAGGCTTTGAGGTGCGCGGCCACTTTGACAGGGTCGTTGTAAAAAGACATATCGTCGTTCATGGGAAGCGGCAGGCCCACAACAACGGCCAGGTGGTTCGCCTGTGCACTGTCCAGGAGGCTGGCAAGCCGGGTAGTATCCCAGGTTCTGAGCGTATTTCCGCCCGATTCCCTCAGCGTATGGAAGTGCGAATAGCCCGCAGCTCCCTTGATTTCAAAAGGCCGCCCGTTTCGGTGTAGGATGAATTTGCCGTTTTTTTCCTCAATCGATACGGTTCGCCGGCGGGGTTGGTCGTTTGGATTGTGGCACTGCGATAGCCCGGTCAATAGCACGATACTGCCCAGGAAAAGGATTGTCAGAGCCGGAAAATACGCTGGTAACCTCACCGTTTAACGTTCGGAATAAAATAAATAACGAGATGGATCAGGAAAATAAAATTCTTCATCCTGAATCTAAGCAGAAAATGCTGCAAACATCATTCCAATTGCCGTTTAGATTACCAGGCAAAGAACTTAAAAAAAACGGTGATACGCCCGCAAACCCGGCATTAGTGCCCTTCCAAACCCGCAATAAAACCGACCTCTTCGAAAGAAAACCGTGACGCATCCGGACTGAAATCGTCTCAAAACAAAAACGGTGACAAAGTATATGGAACCCTGCTTGGTCACCGTTTTTAATGATACACTGCCTGAGTCGCATCACGGGTTTAAACGGCTTAGTGCCAAAACCTTGAACCGACTCTGCCGGGCAACTCAGGAGATTTATCGACCTAATTTGCCAAAAAGTTTGACGAAAACTATTTTTTGTCCTATTTTTATCGACCAGACCGTTCTTGCCTTGATAATTACTTAACCAACATGTAACCCAAAACCTGCTCATGTCGAACCTGAAGACGACCCTTCACGGCCTCCGATTGGCTTGTACTGTATTGCTTTTAGTAAGCGTTGCTCCCCGCAGTTGGGGCGCTTTTTTTCAGGCCGACACCAATGGTGTCAGAGCCGACACGGCACAGGAAACCATTGAAGTGGTCGATGTGCCGGAGGTCTTGTCCATCCCGGAACCCGTTCTGCGTGACCGACTTGCCAAACTGGAACAGACCATTCCCCTGAACTACAACAAAACCGTCCACGGTTTTATCGACTACTTCACCTTCCGCCGGCCGAGTTACACCAAAAAGGTGATGGAGCGGATGCCGATGTTCTTCCCCCTGTATGAGCGGTTGCTGGCCCAGCACGACATCCCCGACGAGCTGAAATACCTCTCGATCGTTGAATCGTCGCTGGATCCCAAGGCGGTTTCGCGCGTTGGCGCAGGCGGTTTGTGGCAATTCATGCCCTACACCGGTGCGGATTTTAAACTCTATCAGGATGAGTACATCGATGAGCGGATGGACCCGGTCAAGTCGACCGATGCGGCCTGTCGCTATCTGAAAGATTTATACCGGGTTTTCGGTGACTGGCACCTCGCGCTGGCGGCCTACAACAGCGGTCCGGGGACGGTGAAACGCGCCATGCGCCGGTCCGGGGGCGATTCGTTCTGGACGATTTATAATTTCCTGCCGAAAGAAACCCGCGCGTATGTCCCGCAATTCATTGCGTTGACCTACATGATGAACTTCGCCAACGACCACGGCATTTACGCCGAACAGCCCGAATATCCCATTCCCTGCGATACGATTCACGTCAACGGCTACCTGTCGATCGAGCGGTTTTGCAAATACAGTGGCGTGCCGCTGGCCGAAATTCAGAAAATGAATCCGTCGATCATGACGGGTGTGCTGTCCGATCAAACCCGCAGTTTTGTGCTTCGGGTACCGAAAGCCCATTTCGATTATTTTGCGTCCAATCGGCGGGCTATTCTGGATTCAGCCGGTCGGAACCCGACGATTGCGACCAATATGTTGCTGGCATCGACCGAAAGCGTCGACTACCGTTCCGACTCCGCGCGAAAACGGGACTATTTTCCTTTTACCGATGCCAATGAGGAGCAGGCCCGGGAGTCGCAGCCGGTGATCGCTGCCAATGCCATTGCTTCCGATGAGGATGACGTTGAGGAGGTGGTTCGCCGAAAACCGAAAAAAACCGTGTACGTCGTGAAGCGGGGTGAGGTGCTGTCGCGCATTGCGGAGAAGTATGACGTGGACGTGTATGACCTCAAAAAGTGGAACCACCTGCGTTCAACCCGCATTCAGAAAGGCCAGAAGCTGGTCATTTTCCGGGAACAGGCGCTGCCGGAAACGTCGTCCCGGGTGGCCAAAGCAACCAAAAGTCAGGGGAAGTCAGAAGTGGCCAAACGGACCAAGACCTACAAACCAAAGTACCACCGGGTTCAGGATGGCGACACGCTCTGGAATATTTCGAAGCGGTATAGCGACCTGAGCGTCGATGAACTGAAAAAACTGAATAAAATCAAGGGAAATTCACTCAAACCCGGTCAGCGTCTGATTGTAGGTTAGAAAAGAATGAAGAGTTAAGAATGAAGAGTTAAGAGTTAAAGAGAAGAATAAATAGAGGCATGTTTAACCGCCGGGCGGCCCCGTCTTCATTCTTAACTCTTAACTCTTTCGTATCTTTGACTTTTTAAGACCAGCTTGGACTGGTTGAAAAAAGCTATCTATGATTGCTTACATTAGCGGAAAAGTTACCCACAAAGACCCGACCCTTGTGATTCTGGAAGCCAACGGAGTCGGCTACGAAATCCATGTTTCCCTGTACACGTCTACGGTTTTGCCAAAGCTGGGCGAACCCTCGAAATTGTATACGTATCAACACATTCGTGAAGATGCCCAGACGCTGTACGGTTTTGGCGATCTCGACGAAAAAAACCTTTTTCTGGATTTGATCGGGGTGTCGGGCATCGGTCCCAATACCGCACTTACCATGCTCTCGACCCTGACGCCGGTTGAACTCCGTCAGGCCATTCTGATGGAAAACGTTGGGGCGGTTCAGAAGATCAAAGGCATTGGCAGTAAAACCGCGCAACGGGTTATTCTGGAATTGCGTGACAAAATGAAAAAAGCGGGGATCGTGGCCCAGGCCGGTACACCAAACTACCGGATGACCGTCAACCCCGTTCGGGATGAAGCCCTGGCGGCACTCGTTACGCTGGGTATTCCGAAGGCTGCGGCCGAAAAAAGCCTCGATACCATTCTGAAACGCGAAGGCGACGAACTCAACGTTGAACAGCTTATACGTTTGGCTCTCAAGTAATTATGGGTTGTGAGTTATGAATTATGAGTTGGCTAACGCAAGCGTCATAACTCATAACTCATAACTCATAATTCATAACTAAAATATTGGCAAGGTTTTCGCCGTTTGGTGATAGAGATGTATCTGAATAAACTAACTACCTATTCCACCGAATCAAATTATACGTGCCTCTCTTGGAATGTGTTGAGTCCCACCGATTGACCCGGTTGCGGTTGTTAAATGGCCGGATTGAGCCCTGGATGGTTGTGTTGTGTGCGTTACTGGTTGGATCGGCCTGGATGCCGGTAACAGCCCAGACACCCGCGCGTCGCCGTACGGTTTCGCCGGCCGATTCTCTGGCCCGCGTCCGCCAGGATAGCATCCGGGCCACCCGCTCGGCCGAGCGCCGACCCATCATTCGCTGGCGCGACCGGTATGTAAGTCCTTTTTCCGTTACCATTCCCAAGTCTCCTTTTTTGCTGCGTGATCCACGGGCGGTTTCAACCGAGGTTCAGCTCAATGGGCCGGGGCAAATTTCCGTGTTGGAGCGCATCGGTAGCCAACCGGAAACTTCGCGTCCGACGTCCGGATCGACCACTACTCCCGCTGCCACAACTGGAAATTCCGCCATCGGAGCCATCCCGGTTGCCCCCCCGCCGACAAGGCCAGCGCCTGGGTTGCCCTATCGACCGGCCGAAACCATGTCGTATGAAGACTATAACCGCTTACAGAACCAGCGTGTTCAAAAAAGTTTGTGGCGCGAATACGCGGCCCGGAACGATGGACAGAGTGCGGTGAGTGGGCGGGGGCTGGTTCCGAAGCTGGAACTGCCGCCGGTCTTCGACCGACTCTTTGGCGGCTCATTGGTGGATTTCAAGCCGAACGGGTTCGTGATGCTTGATTTCGGGTATCTCTACCAGTTTATCGACAACCCGATAATTCCGGTTTTGCAGCGTCGAAATGGCAACTTTGTCTTCAATCAGCAGATCAACATCAGCTTTAATGGAAAGATCGGAGAACGGCTGGGAATCACCGCCAACTACGACACCAAATCCAGTTTTAATTTTGAAAATGTCCTGAAGCTGAATTACCGTCCGCCGGTTCCGAACTTGCCCAGTGCCAACGGGTTGCCCGGGTTGCCCGGTTTACCCAGTCCCGGCGGTTTGCCAGGCAGTCTGCCCAGTTTGGGAAGCATGACGCCTTCGGCCATTCCCCAGTTTCAGCCCCAGGACCCCAGCATCATTCAGGGGCTGGAAGCGGGGAACATCAGTTGGCCGCTCAGCAGCCAGTTGATTCCGGGGGTGCAAAACCTGTTCGGGGTGAAAACCCAGCTTCGTTTCGGAAAACTATACGCCACCGTGGTGGCATCGCAGCAGCGATCGAAGCAGGAAGAAATTACGATCAAAGGCGGATCGATGCAGAAAAATTACGAAATCCGGGTCGATACCTACGACGAAAACCGTCACTTCTTCCTGTCGCAATTTTTCCGGAACAACTATGAACGGTCGCTGAAAAGCCTTCCCCAGATTATATCGGGTGTAACCATTACGCGTTTAGAGGTATACGTAACCAACCGGACCAACACCACCACGACCCTGCGGAACGTTGTCGGTTTTGCGGATCTGGGCGAACCCCGACCGTTCAACACCGCCAATCCGAACCTCCAGCCCATCAATCCGGATGCCAGCAGCGCGGCCGACAACACCGCCGGAAACGGGTTGTTTGCCCGATTGAGAGCGAACACCGGTATCCGACAGGTGGATCAGGTGAATTTTTTACTGGACGGCACCTTCGGTTTTGCCAAGGGCGTCGACTACGAACTGCTGCGGGGAGCCAAACGCCTGACCGAAACCGAGTACAAGTTTCAGCCGGAACTGGGGTACATTTCGCTGGTGACACCCCTGCGCAACGACGAAGTACTGGCGGTTTCCTACGAATATACCTACCGGGGTCGGAAATACCAGGTGGGGGAATTAACCGAAGATTACCAGAACCGTCAGGATAATGAAGTGCTGATTCTGAAGCTCTTGAAGTCATCGACGATCCGCAACAACACCCAGTTGCCGATGTGGAACCTGATGATGAAAAACATTTATTCGCTCAACACCTCGCAGATCAACAAGCAGAATTTCCAGTTGCGGATTATCTACAAAGATGACCTGACCGGGATCGACAATCCTAATTTGCAGGAGGGGCCGGGAACCATCAAGGATATCCCGCTGGTTCAGGTCTTCAACATGGACCAGGTGAACGCCCAACTCGATCCGCAGCGGGATGGTAATTTTGACTTCGTAGAAGGCGTCACGGTCGACAGCCGGTATGGCCGGGTAATCTTTCCGGTGCTGGAACCCTTTGGGTCGTATCTGGCCAACAAATTCGGAACCGACGATGCCCTGAAAGCCAAGTACGTTTACAACGAACTGTACCGAACCACGCTGGTGGATGCGCAGCAGGTGGCGGGTAAAAACAAATTTTTCCTGAAAGGAAGTTACCAGTCCTCGACGGGCGGGGAAGTGACCTTGCCCTATGGTGTCGATGAGAAATCGGTGCAGGTGACGGCGGGTGGGGTTCCGTTGTCGCCCGGTTCGGATTTTGTGGTAGAGTCGCAGATTGGCCGGGTGCGGTTTCTGAACGAAAGTCTGATGAACTCGGGTCAGGAAATCAAGGTGCGGTATGAGCGCCCCGACCTGTTCCAGAACCAGATCCGGCGGCTGATTGGAACGCGGCTCGATTACAAGCTGAGTCCGGAAGTGAACATCGGGATGACGGCCATGAACATGCGCGAAACCCCCGCCGGTTTTCTGACGCGCGTGGCCATCGGAAACGAGCCGGTGAACAACACCATTCTGGGGTTCGACGCCATGATTCGGAAAGACTCGCGGTTTTTGACCCGGATGCTGGATGGACTGCCGCTGATTCAGACCAAAGAACTGTCGAATATTGCTTTCCAGGGCGAAGTGGCCCAGTTGTTTCCGGGCGTGGCTCCGCGTGTGAACAACAACGCGTTCATCGATGATTTTGAGGCCGCCCGCACGCTCTACGACCTCACCCGCCAACCCACGCGCTGGCGACTGGGATCGACGCCAACGACGCCGGAGCGGGCTTTTCCGCAGGGCACGTTTGCCGACCCCCTGGCCTATGCCTATAACCGCGCCCGAATTTCGGTCTATACCGTCGACAACACTTTCAGCACCGCCAACACGGTGGGAGGGGGGCGCGCGCCCCAGAGTAACCTGACCGAGAACGACTTAAGAAATGTTTACGAACAGTTTTTCCTTTCCAACGAACTGTTTCCGGGTCGCTCGGTGCGTTTGGTCAACCTGCCGGAGAACATTCTGGACGTGGCCTATTTCCCCCGGGAACGCGGGATGTACAACTTTAACCCAAACCTGGCTCCCGACGGACGCCTGGCCGGTGACCCCAAAAAGAATTTTGGCTCGGTGATGCGGGCCATCACGTCCGATGCCGACTTTGATAACGCTAACATCGAAAACATCGATTTCTGGCTGATGGACCCCTTTGTGGGCGCTACGGATTCGACCTTCGCCACGGTTCACGACGGTTTTGAGAACAAAGCCAACCGCACCGGTGGAAAACTGGTTTTCAACCTGGGCGATGTGGCGGAAGACGTGATCAAGGATGGTCGGTATAATTTTGAAAACGGGCTGGCGGTTCCCAATGGTTTGTCGCCCGATTCAACGGACTGGGGGCGGGTGACGCGCTCGCAGTTTGTGACCCAGGCTTTCGATAACGTCACGCGCTCGCAGCAGGACATCGGTCTCGACGGGTTGAGTAACCAGGACGAGAATACGTATTTTAAAAGTTACATCGATCAGGTTTCGCCCCGGCTCAATGCCGCTGCCCGTGAACGGCTGTTGAGCGATCCCGCCAACGATGACTTTATTTTTTATTACGGCCAACGCGCCGATTCGGTCCGGCATATTGTCAGTCGGTACAAACAGTATATGGGCATGGAGAACAACTCGCCCGAATCGCAGGACCGCAACCAGTTGGTGACGCCCGCATCGACCACGCTCCCCGACATCGAAGATTTGAATACCGACAACACCATCAACGACAATGAAGCCTATTACGAATACGAAATTGACCTGAAACCGGGGCAGCTTGCGGTGGGCCGGGGCTACATTGTCGATAAAGTGGAAGTGCAGACGAAGGCCGGCCGACCGGTGACCTGGTATCTGTTCCGGATTCCGGTGCGTGATAATCCCAAAAAAGTCGGGAACATCAATGGGTTTAAATCCGTACGGTTTGCGCGGATGTATCTGACGGAGTTTGAAGAACCGGTGGTCTTGCGGTTTGCGCAGTTGCAGATGACGTCCAACCAATACCGGAAGTATACGGGCGACCTGTCGGCGCGGGGCTTGCAGGAGGTGCCGGAGCCCTACGACGCGCAGTTCAAAGTGAGCGCAGTGAACGTGGAAGAGAACAGCGCCCCCGGACAAAACAAGTACATTTACCGCGTGCCCCCCGGTTTTCAGCGCGACCGCGATTTTACGCAGATCAACCAGGTGGAACTCAACGAGCAGTCGATGAGCCTGAGCGTGACCAACCTGCGGGATGGTGACTCCCGGGCGGCTTTCAAAAATACGAATCTCGACCTGTTGTTCCGGGAGCGGCTGAAGATGTTCATTCACATGCACAATGAGGAGAACGAAAATGGCCAGGTGTCGGCCTTCGTTCGGCTCGGAACCGATTTTACGGACAACTACTACGAAATTGAGATTCCGAATCTGGTCTCCACGCCCGATGGTCCCCGGACGGATGATGTGGTGTGGCCTACTGCCAACGACCTCGATATTTCCATCGATGAACTGATTAACCTCAAGGCGGAGAAAAACCGCCAGTTTACGCGAACATCGGCCCAGCCATTTACGATGAACAGCCTCGACGGACGGTATAAACTGACCGTGGTCGGAAACCCGGATTTGAGCGCGGTGCAGATCATAATGATTGGCGTTCGCAATCCGAAGTCGGCCGACGAGCAGGCGAAAAGTTTTACCATTTGGGTGAATGAACTACGCGCCAACGGCTTCGACCAGACGGCCGGCCGGGCTGCCGTTGGGGTGCTCAATGCCAAACTGGCCGATGTGGCCACCGTTACGGCCTCGGGGAAAATAACGACGTTTGGGTTTGGTGGTGTCCAGCAGCGGATTTCGGAACGGTCGCGGGAAACCTCCACTGAATACGGGGTTCAGTCGCAGATTGCGGTCGATAAACTGTTGCCCGAAAAATGGGGCTTGCGGATTCCGCTCTACGTCAATTACGACCAGCGGCTGATTCAGCCGCATTTCGATCCGCTCGACCCCGATACGCCACTGGAAACCACATTATCGACGCTGAATGAAAATGACCGGGACCGATACCGCAGGCTGGTCGAAGACCGTTCCGTCCGGCGCGGGATCAACCTGTCGAACTTTCGGAAGGTGAAAACCAATCCGAATGCCAAAAGTCATTTCTATGATGTTGAAAACCTGTCGTTTACGTATGCGTTCAACGAAGCGACCCGGACGAATATTCTGACCGAACAATTTATTCAAAAACAAACGCGCGGGGGCATTGCCTACGTCTACAGTGCCCAGCCGAAACCGTTCGAACCGTTTAAACGGTTTCAGTCGCTGGAACGCCCGTATCTGCGCTGGCTGCGTGATTTTAACCTGACCTTGCTACCGACGCAGGTGGCCGTGCGGGGCGAGGTGGACCGGAGTTTTATCAAAACCCAGCTCCGCAATTCCGAACTCACGACCGAGGGCATGGTACCGCAGTTTGAAAAGTATTTCTGGTTCAACCGGTACTACGATTTGCAGTGGAACCTGACCAAAAATTTGATTTTAACCTACAACGCCCGTTCCAACGCCATCATCGACGAACCCGCCGGGGATCTGAATACGCAGGCCAAAGTCGACTCGGTCTGGGCCAACGCCCGGCGGTTTGGCCGGACGAAAAATTATGAGCAGAACATCCGGGCTACGTACCGCATGCCGCTGGACAAGCTGCCGTTGCTCGACTGGATTGCCGCCGACCTGACCTACAACGTGGGGTACCAGTTTCAGGCCAACTCGTTTGGCATTACCGATACGCTGAATGTGCCGTTTGGGAATACCATCCGAAACAACCGGGAGTGGGGCATTCAGGGGCGGGTGGATTTTATCCGGTTATACAACAAAATCAAGTCGCTGCGGTTTGCCAATACGCCCTCGGCTCCCCGCAAAAACTTCACCCGAAACCCCGGTGATATCGAGGACATTCAGCGCACGGAAAGCCGGGTGTTGAAGAGTTTTGTCCGGACGTTGCTAACGATTCGGGGCATCAATTTCAACTACACGGTGCAGGAATCGACGCTGCTGCCGGGCTTCCTGCCAACGCCCCGGTTCTTCGGTCTTTCGCGCGAAAATGCCCCCGGATTGCCGTTCGTGCTGGGAAGTCAGGATCGGAACATTCACCGGAAATCCGCCGAGCGGGGCTGGTTATCCAAAAGTACGGTTCTCAATCAGCCGTTTACGCAGACGCTTGGCAAGAAGTTCGACGCCCGCACGACGCTGGAACCCTTCAAGGATTTTCGCATTACGGTCGAAGCCCGGCTGACCCGCCAGGATAGCTACCAGGAAGTCTACCGGGTCGATACGACTGGCGGTTCCTTTACGAGCCTGAGCCCGTATCGCAACGGGCAGTTTAGCATGTCGTTTCTGTCGTTCAAAACGGCGTTTACCAAGCTCAACAGCGACAATTCCTCGCCAATCTTCGACCGGTTTGCCGAATACCGAAAGATCATTCTGAACCGGTTGATGCTGAACCGGCCCGTGGGAAGTGTAGGTGAATACAACCTGACGTCGCAGGATGTGCTGATTCCGGCCTTCTTCGCGGCATACAGCGGGAAAGATCCCAATACGGTGAAAATCAATCCGTTCCTGCGGTTTCCGCTGCCCAACTGGCGGGTCGATTACAATGGTTTATCGCAACTGAAACCGTTCCGTAAACTGTTCAGTGCCTTCACCTTAACGCACAGTTACAACTCGACCTACAGCGTCGGTAACTTTACCTCCTCGCTCGACTACGAAGCGGCTTACGTGAATCTGGCCGTGATGAACTACCCGCTGGCAACGCTGTTCAACGAGCAAAACCAGTTCGTTCCGATTTTTGTGATGAGTACCATCACCATGACCGAACGGTTTTCGCCCTTGCTGGGCGTGACTTTCCGGACGCAGAGCAAAATCAGCGGGGGGCTGGAATACAACCAGGATCGGAGCGTTGCCCTCAACCTGTCCAATGCGCAGGTCGCCGAACTCAGCAACAAAGACATCACGTTCCGGTTTGGATTCACGAAGACGAATTTCCGGATTCCCTTTAAAATCAACGGGGCCTACCAGCGGCTGAAAAATGATCTGACCTTCAACTGCAACCTGACCTTCCGCGACACGCGGACGGTGCAGCGTAAATTTGACGACACCGCTCTGAATGAAAATGGCGTTGGCGAGCAAATTATTACCGCCGGAAACGTCAACTTCCAGTTGCGGCCACAGGTGAGCTACGTCGTCAACCGCCGGTTGAACGTACAGGTTTATTTCGATCGAACGTTCAATGATCCGCTGGTTTCCAACTCGTTCCGCCGGGCCACCACGGCGGGTGGTGTTCAGATTCGCTTCAATCTGGCGGAATAAAATCAACGGGTTCGTTCCGGTCAACCGGTTTTCGGCTGAAACTGCTCAATCATTCTGGCGGTTTTTCCAGTTATAAGAGGTGAATGCAAAAACGAACGATGGGAATCCACCTGAAAAGTAGTTTACTGGTATTGTTTTTTGGTTTAACGGTTTCATCCGCCAGGGCGCAGGGTTCGCTCGTTCGGTATGTAAAACGGGTCCTGAACGATACGTCTTCGGCCGCTACGTCAAAATTACTGATTTTCCCCACCGCCGGTTTTGCGCCTGAAACGAGTGTGGAGATTGGAATTCGCACGTTTTCATTGTTCTACGCCAAAAAAGACACTGTCGTCAACCGGCTCAGCGAGATCGTTCTATATACCTTCGTGACGTTCCGGGGACAGTTCGGCGCTTTGCTCGAAAATGCGGCATATACCAACAAAAACCGGTATTTTTTTCTGGGAAAGGCGCGCTACCAACAGTTTCCGCTGCTCTATTACGGCATTGGGCCGTCCACCTCGTCGGGTAATCCGGTGCTGGTCAATTCCAATTATGTCCAGATTCGCCAGCGTATTCTTCGGCAGGTCAAAAACAACTGGTATGCCGGTGTCGAAGCCGATTTTCAGAACATCGGAAGCGTCTCGTTCGAAACCGAAAACAAGCCCAACTTTGACTTGCCACTGGGACATGAAGGCTCCACCACGATGGGACTGGGCGCGGCCGTGGTGTATGACGATCGGAAAAATGTCCTGAATGTTCGGAAAGGAGGCTTTCTGGAAACCGGTATTCTGTGGTACCGACCCGGTTTCGGCAGCGATTTCAAATACCGCAGTGTGGTGCTCGACAGCCGCCTGTTCCGGCCACTGGGACGCCCCAACCGGGTGCTGGCCCTGCAACTGGCCGGTACGTTCATGACCGGCGACATCCCCTTCAACAACCTGGGGTTGATCGGTGGAGAATCGCTCATGCGCGGCTATTACCTGGGGCGTTACCGCGACAAGAATGTGCTGGCGGGGCAGGCCGAGGTGCGATGGCTTCCGTTCGGCTTCAGCAGACGCTGGGGCGCAACGGTATTTGCCGGTTTAGGCACGGTTTCGCCCACCGTTCGGTCGTTTCAGGTCGATCAGGTCCGGTGGGCTGCGGGCGGGGGCGTCCGGTTTTTGTTCTTCCAGAAAAAAGACGTTTTCCTGCGGGCCGATCTGGGCCTCACCCGCGAAGGCACCGGCTTTTACATCTCGCTGGGAGAAGCGTTTTAGTCAGACCAGATTTCTTCCGATCCAGTAAATTAGCACGATTCCAAGCACAATCAGGCTGGCGGTTTTGCCGTAGAACCGCTGGTGAAAACCGGCCTGACTTTTCCGCAAAGGTGTGTATTCCAGCACCAGTCCCGTTAGAACATAGGGGAGTGATGCAACCAGCAACGGATTGTGGTGATAAGCCTGCCGAAGGTTGCCGTGCATCAACTTATGGAGACAGCGCTGCGAACCGCATCCCGGACAGTCTAGACCCGTCAGAAACCGGAAGGGGCAGGGCGGGAAAAACGACACCCGGGCCGGATCGAACCAGAAGTAAAGCCCCGCCATGCCAATTAGCAAAAACAGGAGAGCAACCTGTCCAGATCGGTTAAAAAAACGAGTTAGAGACCCCACTGAGAATACCGATGAAGATGGCGGCCAAATACAGCACCCAAAAACCTATGGATACAAAAAAGCTTACTTTGGTCCACTTGGCAGCTTCGTCGGACGCGCGTTGCGCCCCGGCAAAATCACCGTTGCTGTAGCGGGTTTCAACATTGGAGGCATTGACGATGCCGGCGATGCCGAAGGGCAGACAGCAGAAAAGCGTGACCAGAATGGACTCCACCAGCCAGGTTTTGGGTCGGTTGCCCAGACCGGCCGACAGCGGTTGGTTCGGCGTGTAGGACTCCTGAAAAGGCTGGTAGGTCGGTGGGTTTGGCGTTGGGGGCTGAACCGGGTAAACCGGTGGTGCCTGTGGGCGGGAAAGCCATTCGTTAATTTCGGGAACGGTTTGGGCCGCAACCCAGTCGGGCAAGCCCTGCGTCCAGACTTTGGTGTCCGGTTTGAGGGGCTTCGACCGCAATTCTTCCAGGGTAAACGGGCCGAGTTGCTGGTTGCCCTCCAGGTAGTAGTATTGCTTCATGTAGAAAAAGGAAGGAATGGTTGGGGATTGATACTCAAAAAACTAGCCGTTTGAAAGATAGAAAAAGATGTCCATTGATGCGTATTCAGGCCCTCCTTTTTTTATGAAAGACAATCGGCCAGCGTGCGTACGTACCGATCGACATACAATTCAATATCCCGGCTGCGGTATTGCAGAATATAGCGTGGGTGATCGAGGGTTACGATTCGGTCGAAAAACCGGTGCTCTTTGTTAAGTTTTTGAAAGAACGCTTCATTTTTTCGCCCCAGACAAACCGCCACCCGCCGGTTTTTCTCCAGACCGGATTGGTCGAATAAAAGTTGCGTTTGGATGGTATCGGCAATAGCGGGCCAGAGGGTGGCAGTCGTCGCTTTATCGTCGTAAAAATTGTAGTTCTTCCCATCTTTCACCAAGGCCAGTGGGTAAAGCGACGTCAGGAAAAACTGCCCGTAAAATGCTTTCGCACCGCCGAAGGCTTCGACAATCTGGTAAATAAACCGACTCGAAAGTTCTGGTGAAGGCGGCAGATCGTTGTCGATTCCGCAGTATTTTTGGAGATTTTGGGGTGTGGTAAACGAGATACCCGTTACCCCCGCGCCAAAGCGACCGGGGTTGATACCCAGGATATACACCCGGGGCGCGTTATCCGAAAAATAGGTGGTAAAAAACTGGTTGACAATGGTTTGTACTTCCGGTTGACGGTACGGATTGAGCGCACTAACTCCGGACGGGAGGTTTTCCGGCTCCTTCAAACCCAGGTAGTAGGCAATCGCACGGTCGGCAAAGGTTTCCATCTTACTGATACTGGTTGTAGCAAATGGCCGCGATTTCGCCAATGATTTTCTCGGCTTCCGGGGTGGTGGTTCCCTGCACAAAAATCGAGAGCAGAAAGGGCTTGGTGACGTAAAAAATGCCGGCATCCCCCCGGACGTAGGTAAGTTCCCCGGTTTTGTGGGCAATGACGGCCGACTTGGGCAAGAATAGCCGGAACGTGGTCTGGTCCGCGTTGCGCTTCAAGATGTCGATCATCTGGGCGCAGAGGGCCGGTGTCGCTACTTCGTTGCGATAAATTTTCTTCAGTAGCAGGTTCATTTCCCGGGCGGTTACCCGGTTTTCCCGACCCTGTTTGGCGGCAAGCGTGTCCATCATCACCCGGTTTAACCGGCTCTGCGTAAGACCCAGGGTTTGCATTCGGCGGTTGATGTTATCCATACCCAGTTCACGGATCAGAATGTTGGTGGCAGAATTATCGCTGCGGGTCATCATCAGCGTCAGGACCTCCAGGTTGGTGATCTTGCTTTCGTCGGGATAGGTTTGCAACACTCCCGAACCGCCGGTTTTCTCCGACGCCAGCAACACATGGATTTTGTCGAGATCGAATTTTCCGGCCTTTACCTGTTCCATCGTTTCGATCATGATTGGAATTTTGATGACACTGGCCGAGGGAGCCAGTTCGTCGGGCCGATGAACGAATTGGGTGCCGTCTACCAACGATTCAAAGGCTACGTTCACCTGGGCCTGGGCGGATAGTTTTTGGAGATAACCGGTTAATTTTTCGGGCAGAAGCTGGGCTGTTGCCAAAATGGGAGCCAGAAAGAGTGAAAGAACTAGAAAGTGGGTGGGGCGAAAAACGAGGGTCATTACCGGGATTGAACGTTTAAGTCAGGTTTGTTGGGAGTAAAGCTTTCAATTGGGTCACCAGCACTTCATTGATGCGAACGTAACTTTCGTGGGTCCAACCCGCCACGTGGGGCGTCAGCAAAACCCGGTCCGAATTTCGCAGGTAATCGAATGCCGTCTGTTGATCGGGCGTCAGTTTGGCAAGTTTTTCATTTTCCAGTACATCCAGACAGGCCCCCCGGACTTTTCCGCTTTCCAGACCCCGCACCAGGGCGGGCAGGGACACGATTTCACCCCGGGCAATATTGATCAGAAAAAACGGCTTCTCAACGCGTTCGATAAACGCATCGCCAATCATCATCCGGGTTTCGTCGGTGAGTGGAACGTGGAGGCTCAGGACGTCGGCTTCTTCCAGGATCTGCTCCATTTCGGCTTCCTGGGCGTAGGCTCCGGCATACTGCGTCAGGTATTTGTCGTAACACAACACCCGGCATCCAAAACCGCTGAGCCGACGCGCCGTGGCCCGGCCGTTGTTGCCAAACCCGACGATGCCGACCGTCAGGCTGCCCAGTTCGTAGCCCCGGTTTCCTTCCCGGTCCCAAACGCCCCGGCGCACTTCCCGGTCGCCTTTGGCAATGTTGGCCAGCAAGCCGAGCAACATGCCCACGGTATGTTCGGCCACGGCATCGCGGTTGCCTTCCCCCGCGTGGAAAACGTGAATGTTTCGCTGGCGGGCCAGTTCAAGATCGATCAGATCGAGTCCGGCTCCGGCCCGGCCGATAAAAAGGAGCCGTTGGGCCGCTTCCAGTATTTCGGCATCGACCGGCGTTTTGCTCCGGATCACCAACCCTTCGTAATCGGCAATCTGCTCGATGAGCGCACTTCGCGAGATTTTAGGTTCATACCGAAAGGCAAACCCCGCCTGTTCGAGCATGGGAAACAGCGAGGGGTGCATTTCGTCGGCAATCAGGATTATGGGCTGAATCTGGGACATCCGTATGGTTTTTGTAACTTGCAAAAAAATGAACCATGAACAATGACGCATGAACACGATCTGAGAACGCTTACAAAGGGCTTCGGGCAGAAAACCCGCTGTTCAGCAGGCGTTGTTCATTGTTCAATCGAACACAAGGGCGAAACTAATAACTTAAATGGAACCGCGCCAATCGGAGAAAAATAACGAACGCCAACCGGAATCCCAAACCCGTCGGCCAGTCATCGGAATCACCCTCGGGGATTACAACGGGATTGGGCCGGAAGTCATCCTGAAAGCCTTGCAACACAACCGCTTGCAAAAAATCTGCACCCCGGTTATCTATGGTTCGATGCGCGTTTTGAACCGCTATCGGAATATGTTGCAGCAAAGTGGCCTGTCGTTGAAAGACTGGAATCTGAACGGGATTCAGCAGGTTGGGCAGGCCAATCCGAAGTTTACCAACGTCATCACCTGCTGGAACGACCAGGGCGGCAATCCGGGGGGGGATCGGCAGGGGCAGGAAGTTCAGCCGGGCAAAGTGACGCCCGAAGCCGGGCAGGCCGCGCTGGCGTGTTTGCAACGGGCTACGGAAGACCTCAAGGCGGGTCATCTGGATGCCATCGTGACGGCTCCGATTAATAAAAATAACATCCAGACCGAAACCTTCCAATTTCCGGGACATACCGAATATTTTGCCGAAGCGTTCGAGGTGAAAGAAAACCTGATGTTTCTGGTAAGCGACGTGTTGCGGGTTGGTGTTGTAACGGGCCACATTCCGCTGGGTCGGATCCGGTCGAACATCACGAAAGAGAAAGTGTTGCAGAAACTACAGTTGATGTACCAATCCTTGCGGGGCGACTTTGGCATTCGAAAACCGCGCATTGCGGTGCTGGGGCTCAACCCACACGCGGGCGAAGAGGGGTTGCTGGGCAACGAGGAGCAGGAAATCCTGAAACCGCTGATTCAGGAATTGCGCAACAAAGGGCAGTTGATTTATGGCCCTTTTGCGTCGGACGGTTTTTTCGGGACCCGGGCGTATCGCAAGTACGATGCCGTGCTGGCCATGTACCACGATCAGGGGTTGATTCCCTTCAAGACCATTGCGTTCGACGAGGGCGTCAATTTTACCGCCGGTATGCCGGTGGTTCGCACCTCGCCCGACCACGGCACGGCGTATGACATTGCCGGGAAAAACCTGGCCGACGAAACCTCGATGATTCAGGCGATTTACGTGGCTTGCGATGTGTCGAAATACCGCAAAGAAATGGCGGAAATTGAACGGAATGCATTGAATAAGAAAACGCCAAGTGGTAAAATAAGTGAGCAGTCTGCTTAAAAAATTATGCTAAAATCGATGACCGGGTTCGGCAGTGCGACCCAGGAAGCCAACGGGCTGACGGTAACTGCTGAAGTAAAAACGTTGAATTCTAAGTTTCTGGATATTTATTGCCGGTTACCGAGGGTGTTCTCCGATAAAGAAGTTGAATTGCGAAATCTGCTTACGCAGAAACTGGAGCGCGGCAAAGTGGAGCTGTCGCTGAATGTGACCCGCCTGTCGGATGTTCGGCCGGGGGTGACCGTCAACCGCCCGCTGATCGAAGCCTATCTGAAGGACCTCCGCGAAACCTCACAGGGATTTTTGCTGGATGTGTCGGATGGCGATCTGTTCAAACTGGCTTTGCAACAGCCCAACGCCTTCAATTCGGAAGCCTCCAGTGCGTCGGACACGGCCGCCAGCGACTGGGAACTGATTCAGTTGACCGCCCTGGAAGCCGTGCGGAAATGTGACGAATTCCGGCAGCAGGAGGGCAATGGCCTGGAAATCAAGTTCAGAGAATATATCCAGATCATTACCGACCGCCTGACGCTGATCGAGGTGCAGGATGTAAAGCGCATTCCGGCGGTTCGCGAACGGGTGCGCAGCATGGTGGTCGAATTGATGGGCAGTGACGAATTTGACCAGAACCGGTTTGAGCAGGAGCTGATTTATTACATCGAGAAATTCGACATTTCCGAAGAAAAAGTTCGGTTGAAAAACCACTTGAGTTATTTCATGGAAGTGCTCGCGGCTGAGGAGGCCAATGGTAAAAAACTTAATTTCATTGCGCAGGAGATTGGCCGGGAAATCAACACCATCGGTTCCAAAGCCAACGATGCCGCCATTCAGCGGCTGGTGGTGCAGATGAAGGACGAACTGGAGAAAATCAAGGAGCAGACGCTGAATGTGATCTAAACCCTGACAGGCCCTGACAGGCCCTGACAGGGTCTTCGACCGTATCGACGGCCCGGCGCTGTCAGGGCTATTTAAAAAACGCTCCGTTATGGGTTCCCAGCAGGCGTTCAAACGGAATTTCTTCCTGTTTGATGAAGCCTTTTTGGGGCAGTAAACCGTCGGCCACCAGTTCAACGACGGCGGCTACCGATCCGGCGGTGGTCCAGGAGATGGCCCGCCAGGGTTTTCCGTCGATTTCGCGGGGGTGATAGGCCCGGTAAAACTCTTCGCGTTCGAGAACGGCTCCTTTCCAGCCTTCGACCACGGCATACACATAGACCACATCGGCCTGCACGGGCGGTTTGGCTTCGGTCAGAATCTGCTCGACCAGCACGCGTTTGTCTTTCAGAATCAGTTCATACAACAAAAACCGCATCAGCTTGGCGTGACCGGGGTAGCGAATGGTCTTGTAATTCAGCGTATCGACCTGGCCCGCGTAGGTTTCGCACATGGTTCCCAAACCGCCGGAGGTGCTGAATGCTTCAAATTCCTGCCCTTCGATGTTGATGACTTCGATGCCGTCGAGGGCCGGGACGGTTTTGAAAACGCCGTTTGAAATCACTTCGCAATCGTTCAGGTATTCATTGATCACCCCGGCGGGCGACCACGTAAACGAATAGCCCAGCAAGCCGTTCGGGTAGCGCGGCAGAGCGCCCACGCGCAGTTCGATATCCCGGAGTTTGGTGAACCGTTTGGCGAGGTCGGCGCCCACGATGCCGATCAGGCCGGGCGCCAGCCCGCACTGCGGAGCCATGACGGCTTTGGCGGTTTCGGCCATCCGACGAATGGCGGTGGTGGTCGGAACATCTTCCGTCAGGTCGAAATAATGCAGGCCCAACTCCCAGGCGGTGGTGGCAATCGGCAGGTTCAGGTTGTAGGGCAGGCAGGAGACCACGGCGTCGAAACCGGCCAGCGTTTGCAGGAGGGTGGTTTCGTCGGTAACATCACCCGAAATGACCGGGAAGGGGAGGTCGTAGGCCGGTGGTAATTTGTCGAAACCCGTTACGGAAAAGCGTTTGTTGAGGAGAATGCCAACCAGCGAGCCGACTTTCCCCATGCCAACCACAAGAATTTTTTTCATGCTATTTTCATCTCATTCTTCACCTCTTCAACAAACTCAACCGATACGTCCACCAAACGGGCGATGTCTTCAACGCTGAATTTGTTTTCTGCCAGCAGGGCTTTGGTAAAAGACCGGTCCTTTTCCAATGCCTTCTTTTCAAGTCCCCGAATGAAGAGCGGGTCTCTTTCTTCCTTAAAAAAGTCTGAAACACGTACCATAATTTTTGAGAGTTCAAATTCTAAGCTCCGTAATTGGGCTAATATACGCAATTGGATCTCATTTACAGAAAATCATAAATACTTTGCAACGGGATAGGAACACGGATTAAACGTATAGAACAGATTTCCGCAGATCAAAATAAAAATCAGTTTTTGATCCGTTTCATCCGCCCGATCCGTGTTCCTATCCAAAATCTTAAACAGCTTTCTTATTTAGCCGTTACCATAGTGATGAGTAAACTACTCCCCGAATTTTACGAAAATCACGATACCCTTACGCTTGCCCGGCGTTTGCTGGGCTGTGAACTGGTTCACGAAAGCCCGGAAGGAACCACGGCGGGCATCATCGTGGAAACCGAAGCCTACCTGACCGGCGACCCGGCCTGCCACGCCTACCGACGCAAAACCGCCCGGAATGCCGCCATGTTTGGCCCGGCGGGAACGCTGTACGTATACTTGATTTACGGTTTTTACCATTGCCTGAACGTCGTTACGGGGCCGGAAGATGTGGGGGAGGCTGTTCTGATTCGGGCGCTCGAACCCACCGAAGGCATCGACCTGATGGGCGAACGGCGGAACCTCGATCCCGCTACCAAAGCCGGTTTGCGCGGCCTGACCAGCGGCCCCGGCAAACTGGTGATTGCTATGGGCATTTCGCGGGATCACAACTTCCTGTCACTCACCGAATCCGGCATTTACATTCGCCCCAGCCAACTGAATAACTTCGACATGGTGACGACAACGCGCATCGGCATCACGCAGGGCGCAGAGTTGCCCTACCGGTTTTATGTGAAAGGTAACCGGTTTGTGAGTAAGCCGTAAATTCTTAATACGATAAAAGGCGCTTTTCACAGGCTAGAGCCGGTTTTTGCCAAATTCGACTAAAATTTTGATGAAAATATTGGGACGCAGCCCGTTCGGATATACCTTTGCAATCAATAATTAGTCTAAATAACATTTGTGAATACAATCGAAATGAACAAATCTACGCTAACGAACCGTCTCTTTATACCCCTGTCTGTGCTCTGTATGAGTCTGTTTTGCTTTACGGTAATGGCTCAAAATACCGGTTCGATTACCGGAAAAACCCGCACTGCCGACGCCCGGCCACT
Source organism: Larkinella punicea (assembly GCF_003334855.1). Classification (GTDB taxonomy): domain Bacteria; phylum Bacteroidota; class Bacteroidia; order Cytophagales; family Spirosomataceae; genus Larkinella; species Larkinella punicea. The sequence continues at coordinate 15,370 of NZ_QOWE01000004.1, read as the reverse complement.
GGCGCAGGTCAACGTTCGCGTGGCGGGAACCCGCCTGGGAACCATTACCAATGAGTCCGGCGAATACCTTATTCCGAATGTACCGGCTGGTCAGCAGGTGCTGGTCATTAGCCGCGTGGGCCACGCCCGCCTTCGCCAGGCTGTCACCGTCACAGCCGGTGAAACCACCCAAGTGCCTGATCTGACCGTGCTCGAAAATGCCGAACAACTCGAGGAAGTGGTGGTTGAAGGGAAAAATACGTACAAAACCGACATTCCTTCGTCGAGCCTGCGACTGAAAACGCCCTTGCTGGAAGTGCCGCAAAACATTCAGGTGGTAAACCGGCAATTGCTTGCTGATCAGCAGATTTTCGACATGCTTGAAGGCGTTTCCCGGAACGTCAGTGGCGTTACCCGGCAGGAACATTGGGACAATTACGCCCGGCTGAACATGCGTGGATCGCGCGTGGCTCCCTTCCGCAACGGGATGAACGTGCAATCGACCTGGGGGCCGCTGGCGGAAGATCTGTCGATGGTGGAACGGATCGAGTTTGTGAAAGGCCCGGCCGGGTTTATGATGGCCAACGGCGAACCCAGCGGTTTTTACAACGTTGTGACCAAAAAGCCGACCGGTGTGACCCGCGGAGAAGCCACCTTCGCGGTCGGAAGTTTCGATACCTACCGCGCCACCCTCGATCTGGACGGGAAACTGAGCCAGGACAACCGCCTGTTGTATCGGCTGAACGTGATGGGGCAGTCGAAAGGCTCGCACCGCGATTTCGAGTTCAATAACCGGTATACGATTGCGCCGGTGGTGAAGTACAAAATCAACGAGCAGACGTCGATTACGGCCGAATACACCTACCAGTATTCCCAGATGTCGGCGATTGGTTCCGCGTACGTATTCGACGCCAATGGCCTGGCCAAACAGCCCCGCAATGCGACCAACTCCTTTGCCAACCTCGATCCTACGGTTATTCATGACCACAGTGCTTTCCTGATTTTTGAGCACCAGATCAGTGACAACTGGAAACTGACGGGTCAACTGGCGTATTTCAATTTCAACCAGGTCGGCAGTTCGCTCTGGGCCGATTCGGCGAAAACCGACGGGCGGATTTACAGCTATAACGGGATCTGGGATGCCGCCAACGAAAGCAAGTTCGGGCAAATTTTTGTCAATGGCGAAGTGACGACCGGCCCGGTCGTCCACCGGATTTTGGGTGGGCTGGATTTGGGAAACAAGAAATACATGGCCGACTGGGGGCAGAGTTTTCCGTTGTATGACAGCACCTTCGTGTTCAACTCCAATGCCCCGAATTATTATCTGCCTGCACACCTGATTCCGAAATTCGACCGTTCGACCAGCCTGAGGGCCCGTGCCGGCGTCAACGTCATGAGCCAGTCATTCACCGGTTTATACGTGCAGGATGAACTACGGTTCTGGCAGGATCGGATTCGGTTGACGCTGGCGGGTCGGCTAACATCGGTGAAAGACAGCCAGTATGGGGCCGGAACGGATGAAACGAAGTTCACCCCCCGCGTCGGGATCAGCGGTTCGATCAATAAACAGACTTCGATATACGCCTTATACGATCAGGCTTTTGTTCCACAATCGGGTGCCGACCGGCAGGGCAAAGCCTTCGATCCGATTACGGGCAATAACCTCGAAGCCGGTTTGAAGAAAGACTGGGCCGACGGTCGCTGGAACTCGACGGTTTCGGTGTATCAGATCACGAAAAACAACGTGCTGACGACTGATCCAACCAATCCGAACTATTCGATTCAACTGGGCGAGACCCAGACCAAAGGCGTTGAAGTGGACATTCGGGGCGAACTGCTGCCCGGTATGAACCTGGTGATCAATTACGCCTACACCGATGGCAAAATCACGAAAGATACGAAGTCGGAAAACGTGGGACTGCCGGTTCCCGGTTTTAGCAAACACGTGACCAATGCCTGGTTGTCGTATCGCTTGCGGAAGGGCGCCTTGCAGGGATTGGGCGCTTCGTTGGGTTACCAATGGCAACTCGACCGCTACGGCTGGTTTTCGGATGCCGTCGATGACAAGCCGACGATGCCCAACACCTTCCGGCTGGATGGCGCTATTTCCTGGCAGAATAACCGCATGAGTGTCGCGCTGAATGTGAACAATATTCTGGACGCGTATCTGTATTCGGGGGCTTATTATGCCTGGAGCCGGGCCTATTACTGGCAGGCTGAGGCACCCCGTAATTTCCGGCTGAGTTTAGGGTATAAATTTTGATAAGTGGATCGAATGACGGTAAAAAAGTTGGTTGGAAAACTACACCTCTGGCTCGGACTGGCGTCCGGGCTTTTGGTGTTTGTGGTGGCGATCACGGGCTGTATTCTGGCCTTTGAGCAGGAAATCAAAAGCATCGTTCGCCCGTTTCAGTATGTTGAGCCGGTAGCCGGGGGCATGATTCTGCCGCCTTCCCGATTACAGGCTATTGCGGAGAAGCAGGTTCCGGGCAAACCGGCGAAAGGCGTCAATTACGGGGCGTTGGGTCACAGCGTCAACGTGCCGTTTTACGGCGCAAATCCCGATTATTATTTTCAGGTGTATCTGAATCCGTATACCGGCGAGGTGTTGAAGGTGGTGGATGAAGAAACGGATTTCTTTCATTTCATTCTCCACGGGCATTACTATTTGTGGTTACCGGAAGAAATCGGGCAGCCGGTGGTGGCGTATGGCACGCTGGTTTTTACGATGATGCTGATTACCGGAATGGTGCTGTGGTGGCCGAAAAAATGGAGTCGGTCCAATCGGGATAAGAGCTTCAAAGTCAAGTGGAAAGCCCAATGGCGACGGGTCAATTACGACCTTCACAATGTGCCTGGTTTTTACGCCCTGTTCATTTCGCTGGTTTTGGCCATAACCGGCATGATTTTCGGGATTCAGTGGCTGTCCAAATCGATTTACTGGACCACCTCGGGCGGGAAAAACATGCCTGACTACCAGCTTCCTTTGTCGGACTCGACCCAAACCCGGCGGTATGCAAACCCCACCGACCGGCTTTGGCAGCAGTTTTACAAAAACAAAACCGAAACCGCCAGCCTGTATATTTCCTGCCCCGAACGGGCGTCGGAATCCATTTCGGTTTCGATCAACCACCGACCCGGTACGTATTACAAAACGGATTATTACACCTTCGATCAATACACGCTCAAGGCTTTAACCGGCGAAGGGCCCTATTTTGGTGAATATGAAACCGCCGGTTTTGGCGATAAACTCCGGCGGATGAATTACGATATTCACGTGGGTGCCATTCTGAGTTTACCCGGCAAAATTCTGGCCTTCTGTGCCAGTGTGATCTGCGCCAGTTTGCCCGTGACTGGTTTCATCATCTGGTGGGGACGCCGGAAGAAAAAGGTCCTCAAATCGCAACGGCGCGTAGCGAAAACCCAGGCGGTTTAAGCGGGTTGACAGGATAAAAGAGAATGATAAATGTAAAATGCTGAATGTAAAAGTGCGTTTCAGAGCGCCTGACTACTTTTACATTCAGCATTCATCATTTTACATTTATCATTCCACTTCCTTTACGGATTGCAATACTGTTTACTTTCTTCCGTCGTGAAGTTAATGGGCCAGCTTGTGCTGGTGACGGTGTAATTGTTGATTTCAATGTCCAGACGATCCGGAATGGAACCGGCTCGCAAGTCATACGCCTTGTTGAGCTGAATCATCACTTTCGCACTGAGCGAAGGAAATGCCAGCGTGGGCAGGTCCTGCCAGTCGTCCTGGCTTCCGGCAGCCCGGTATTGCGCATACAAAACTTTAAAAGGCAATTTGTCCGGGTTCACACCGTTGGGGCCGCACTTGAAGTTGAAGAAAATGGTCACTTCCCGGCGGCTGTCGGGCGCTGTGGGCGGCAGTGGGGTGTAGGGAACCGCTTTCAGATCGAATGAGACCTCGCTGTTGGCACAGGCGTCGATTTCGGGCGAAACGTAGGCTTTGCTGGCATTGTCGTACAACCGGAGCCGGATTCGCAACCCTTTTTTCAGGTTGGTCAGCCGAACCGAACTGCCATTGTTGATGGCCGTGGAAAAGGTAAGCGGATTTCCGGCGCGTACCACGATGTTGCCGTCCTGGTCGATGGCTTCCACACGGTAGGCCGGGCTGCGGTCGGGATAGTTACTGACAAATTTGAACGTCGGGCCATCGGCGCAAACCTCTTCGGTGAAAGCCGCCACCCAGAGTGAAAGGTGGCTGATATCGGCCACGTATTCCAGGCTGCCATTGGTCGCCCGCTGCACCTTGCCGGGTTCTTCCCGCGTCCATTTATTGGCAACTTCATCGAAGCTGAACAACGGAATGACGTCACCCGGCTGAATGTTTCGGCCCAGCGTCGGGTTCATCATCTGCGAACTGAGGGCAAAGGAAATCCGGATCGGTTTCGAAAACGTTTTTGCCAGTTGATAGTCATCGTTATAAACCGTTATGTGGGCACCACCGGCGACCGACAGAACCTGCTGATTGCCCAGAAAACCACCGGCGGGTGTCGATGCGTTGATGATGCCGTTGCCCGGTAATTCCGAAACCGCCTTTGTCGTGGAGCTGTTGTTGATGGGATCGGCCGTTACGGTCAGGTCGCCACCCACCGGCTGGCCGGCCACGTCTTTCACCTCACTGCCCTGCGGCACCGTGACGGTTGCCTGGGTCACGTTGGGTTCGGCTTTCGTCTGCACCGTGGCCGCCGTTTGCACCGTCCCGTTGTCGCTGCTCTTGAACGACTCCTGGGCCGGTTCGGCGTTGTTTTTGTTACTCAGCAACGGAATGGTCAGGTTGCGGGGCGTTGTGTTTTCGAGCTTGATTTCCTGAATGTTATCGACCAACTCATCGGCCAGGGTCACAATGTTGAACCGAATCGGAGCGGTAGAGGATGCCGTTGTGGAGGGCGACAAACACAGAAACAATTTGCCGTCAGAAGTCAGTTTGAATTTTTTGGTATTGAGCGTCGTAACAATTTTTTCGGCGTCCGGCCCCGCAATTTTGACGGTGAGTTTATCGGGCGTCAACCCGGCTGGAATCGTATATTTGACCTGAACGGCCACCGCCAGCGGGTCTTTAAATTTAAGTTCAACATTTTCGACCGGATTCTGGCATGCATCGAGCAACCCTACCACCAGCACACATACCATTGATAACAAGCGTTTCATAACGAGATGATTTTGTTGAGTAAAGAGGAGAGACAAGAGAAGAAAGACGAAGCTTGGCTTGTAGATACACCATGGCTATGGGTCTCATTTCTTTCATCTATACTCTATTTTCTGTTGAATAAACCGTAGGTCAATAAAAATTGAAGAGAGGGGAGAAAGCGATAACTTTTTAGATTTTGCTGAATAACCGGTATTTGTTCGTCGATGGTAGTCGTTTCCAGAAAACCGGTGTATTGCAGATCGACTTTGGGTGAACCGAGGTAATAAGCGCCTAACTCCACCGCAAAACCCAACCGGCGGACGGGCGTCGAACGGCCGTAGCCGAAACCGGCGTATCCCAGAACGCTGTTCCACTTCAGTGAAGCGTTGACAACGCCGAGGTTTTCTTCCGAAATCTCGATCCCGCCAAATTTCACCTTGCCCTCGGCGATCACATTGGCCTTCACATCGGGCCGCCACGTATAGCCTGCCCCACCGGTTACGAATAGCTGGTTCCGCTTGAACGGGTGCCACTTGACGGACGCCAGCGCAATGCCCATCACCAGATCGGGCGTGATGTTCAGCTTGCCGTCTCCGGCTTTTACCCGGAAGACACCGTCGTAAGCAAAGTAACTGACGCCGACACGACCCACGAGCCGGGCGTCGGGGCGGAGGTTTTTGGCGAGCTGAATTCCCAAACCGGTTGAGCCCACCTGCAAACCAATGGCGTACGGAGCGGGTTGTAATCGGATGGAATCACGAACCGATTGAGCGGCTAAACGCATCGCGCTGGTGGTGATTAAAAAGCATATTAAAAAAGCTGTAACTGGTTTATTCATACGCACTTATTAGTTAGTAAACAGATTTATTATCGGAAGTTAAGCAATTATCAGACAACAAAATTGAAATGGATATGAAATATTAGTAATTGGTCGGGGTTGGGAAATAATTATCACATTAGCGGGTTCCTTTATCATAATTTTGTTCTCAAATTAGCTGCGGCATCTTTTCGGGTGCCAAACTGATGGCTTTTGAATAATTTACCGGTATGCAACAATTCCTTCAAAAACTAAAAACACAGCCACTGATGTCGGGCACCAGCACCGGCCAGGCCTTTTGGCACTCGTCAGCGGAAGAACACCTGCTGGATTCGTATTCACCCGTCGACGGCCAATTGATGGCCCGCGTTTTTCCCACCATTTACGAAGACTATGACCAGGTGGTGGGAACTGCCCGGGCGGCATTCCTGGAATGGCGGAGCGTTCCGGCCCCAAAACGGGGTGAGATTGTCAGACAGATGGGTGAGCAGTTTCGGCAGTACAAAAAAGAACTCGGCACGCTCGTCAGCTACGAAATGGGAAAATCCCTGCAGGAGGGAATGGGCGAGGTGCAGGAAATTATCGACATCTGCGATTTTGCCGTGGGTCAGTCGCGACAACTCTACGGCCAAACCATGCACAGCGAGCGCCCCGACCACCGGATGTACGAACAGTGGCATCCGCTGGGGGTGGTCGGAATTATTTCGGCCTTTAATTTTCCGGTGGCGGTTTGGTCGTGGAACGCGATGCTGGCCTGGGTCTGTGGCAACGTCTGCATCTGGAAACCGTCGGAAAAAACACCCCTCACGGCGTTGGCGTGTCAGCAGATTATCAAAGATGTGCTGGAGCAAAACGAGGTTCCGGAAGGCGTTTCGTGTCTGATAACGGGAGGGCGTGAGGTGGGCGCATGGCTGGCGGAAGACCCGCGGATTGCGCTGGTGTCGGCCACCGGTTCCACGCGCATGGGCAAGGCGGTGGCACAAACCGTTGCCGGGCGGCTGGGTCGGTATTTGCTCGAACTGGGCGGCAACAACGCCATTATTATTTCACAACATGCCGATCTGAACGTCGCCATTCCCGCTATTGTCTTTGGGGCGGTGGGGACAGCCGGCCAACGGTGTACGTCCACGCGACGGCTGATTATTCAGGAGTCGGTTTATGAGGATGTCAAGCAGCGTCTGGTAAAGGCCTATGGACAGCTCCATATTGGAAATCCGCTGGAGGAACAAAACCACGTGGGGCCGCTGATCGACCGGTCGGCTGTGTCGGCTTATCAATCGGCCTTGTTCCAGATCAAGGAGCAGGGGGGGCGGTTGCTGATTGATGGTGAAGTGCTGGAAGGCCCCGCTTTCGAATCGGGTTGTTATGTCCGGCCCGCCATTGCCGAGATGCCCGCGCAGACCAAAATTGTTCAGCACGAGACGTTTGCGCCGATCCTGTATTTGCTGAAATACCAGACATTGGAAGAAGCTATTGCCCTGCAAAACGGCGTTCCGCAGGGCTTGTCATCGGCGGTTTTTACGCTCAATTTGCGCGAAGCCGAGCGGTTTCTTTCAGTTGCCGGGTCGGATTGCGGCATTGCGAACGTGAACATCGGGACGTCGGGGGCCGAGATCGGCGGGGCCTTCGGGGGCGAAAAAGAAACCGGGGGCGGTCGCGAATCCGGCTCCGATTCCTGGAAAGCCTACATGCGCCGTCAAACCAACACCATCAATTACGGAACGACACTGCCGCTGGCGCAGGGAATCAAATTTGAATTATGAATGATGGATGATGAACGATGAATGGCTAAATAACACGTTCCATTCATCGTTCATCATCCATCATTCATCATTTTTTAACTCAAGCTAACCCGAATAGTACCTTTGGCCACTTCGTTGGGTTCCAGAACGATGAGGCCCTGGCCGTTGTTGAGGGCGTTGACGTTGCTGGTGAGCGACTCGATGGCGATGTTGTCACGTCCAACGGGGGTATACACCACCAGGTAGTTGAATTTTTTCGGGCCGGTTTCCTGCCAGACGTTCAGTTGAAGCCCTTGTTGGGCCGACCGCAAAACCGTCGTGACGCCCGCTCCGTTGTTTTCTTCAACGATAAAAACTGCATCCAGCACCCGATCGCGGAGCGTCAGTTCACCTTGCTGTTCAAAAATCGCTTCGCCAACCGGCAGCAGATGGTCATCCAGCAAAACCTGTTTGGCGGCTGGCAATTCGATGGTCAGTTGATCGACGGGTTCTTCGTTCAGGGTAAAGTAGGGGTGCCAGCCAAAACTGACGGGGGCGGTTCTATTGCCGGTATTTTGGGCTTCGTAGGCCACCGTCAGGCCGGCTGACGACAAGGTATACCGGATTCGGAATTCAAACGGAAAGGGGTAGCCGGGGTAGGAGCCGTCGTGGAGGTAGCGGAGCGTCATCGAGGCTTCTAATTCGCTGATTTCCTGCCCAAACAGTTCAAACGCTTTGCCAAAGACGAAACCGTGAATGGCGTTATCGTGGTGGGCTTCATTCATCGGGAGGGTAAACATTTCACCCTCAAAAGCGTAAATACCGTGCCGGATGCGGCTGGGAAACGGGAAAAGCAGGGCACTGGCGTGGGTTTCGTCGGCCAGCACCGCCTGCTGTGATTGGGGAGCCCGGATGAGTGAAACCAGTTTGGATTCCTGAGTTGAGCTCTGGTGACGCAGCACCAGTTGCCGGACCATGGCACCGTGGGCGGGCAACAGACTGACAAATTCGCCGGTTTCGATGTTGTGAATGGAATATTCGGTAAATGCGCCAAAAGGCTGATGGTGGATTTCAAAAGGCATTTTTCGATTCGATTAAGATGTCAACTGGGGATAGTCGGGTATGCTTCGTGTGTTAAACCGGAAACACGAAGATAGACACTTTTTATTTTTTGTGCGGATTCAGCCCGGGACAGGTACCTGAAAAGGACTTTTTTTGGATTAAAGCCATCACAAATTGTACGAAATAGTAAAGTAATCGTCTTGAATAAAATAACTTTTAAAAGATTCAAAATGGCATGTAACTTGTTGAAAAATAGCAATTAAAAAACTATTTGTAAGACAAGGATTTATGCGGAATTTTTACACGCTTCTCGTGCTTTTACCGGTTTTTATGTCGTCGGCGTTCGGACAGGTAGGTACAGATACTTTAACAGCTCAGCGGCAATTTGGTTTAACCTGGCAGCAGGGAATCTCAAAATCCAATCAAGTTGTTCCGGCTTCCCGGCAAACGCCAATCGGCGTTGAACTAGCTTATAGTCAGGTAAGTTTGCGTCGGCGGGCGTGGGAAAACTGCCAGTGTTTTGCGCAGGTGGGCGGTTATATCAACTACATTACGTTCCGCAATCCCGATCCGCTGGGACGCACGATGGGCGCCGGTCTGTTTTTTGAACCCCTGATCAACTACCGCAGCCGGTTGTATTTTTCGGTTCGGGGCCTGGCCGGACTCACGTACCTGACCCGCGTTTACGACCCTGTTGACAATCCGACCAATGACCACTTCAGTATGCCCGTCAGTGCCTTGATTGCCGCTAGTTTTACGGGCCACTACCGGCTGACGAAGCAGTGGGATCTTACGCTCGGTGCTACCTACAACCATATTTCCAACGCCGGCACGCGATTGCCCAACCAGGGTATGAATGTTCCGACCATCGCCCTGGGAGCGCAATACCAACTGCATCCGGCGGTTTTTCCCGACACCCGCCTGTGGGTTCCGGCCCCCTTAACCCGGCGGTGGATGAGCCGGGTTTTGATGATGGGTTCGGTGCGGGTGTTGCCTGAAACGGATACAAAGCCGGAAATGGCGTTGCCGGTATTTGGGGTGAATGTGGTGGGAGGATACCGGGTGACGCGAAATCACGCCTTTTCGGCGGGCTTCGAACTGGTGGACGACCGGTATTTTAAGGAACAGGTCATGACCTGGACAAGAGGCCGCGTTACCGATGCCCGCCAGGGTACCATTCTGGCGGGTTACGAATTCTGGCAGGGGCGTTTCATCTTTGCGGCTCATCACGGCTGGAACATCATTCGGCCCCAATGGTATAAACCGGCCTCCTATCAGCGTTATAACCTGCTCTATCGGCTACGCAATGGAATCACGGCCGGGATGAGCGTAAAAGCCTACGGCGAAAATACGAAAGGCTTTAGCGTCATGGCAGGCTACAGCCTGTAGACCATCGCCGGGATGCCTGCCGTTGCAGCACCGGCACAGAACCAGGGTATAAAAATAATTATTTAATGAAATGGAAAGAGAAAATGTGACTTTTGAGGTTTTTCATCGTATAGTATTTAGTGAGCAATACCATACTATGTAACTACCTAAATTTGTCGTTCGCCGTGTTTGCATCCGAAGAAGTGCTTTCCCCCGATGAAATATACAAAGCGCATAACGAAATCAGTCAGCTCAAACAGGCCCTGGAACGGGAGGCTGTGTTTGGAGAAGGACGATTACCGAAAGAGGTAGTAGACTATAAGGAAAGGAGGCATAACTTACTCTACTACCAATTATCGCTCACCGCCCGTACACTCCCGATTTATGACTTCATTGGACGTCCGGCTTATCGGCCATCCCATGAATTGTCGGATAGTCAGGTGAGTCGGGAAGTCGATCGGCTTCTGCTGTTGCTGGCCCACAACGGAATTGAAATTGCCATATCGGACCCACACAGCAACGCGGACGATCGGAAACTCTACTCGTTCCTGACCGATTTGGTTTTTAAGCGGGAAGTGAAGGACATTCGTCTGCCGGGCATCAGCTACAGCATCGACTACAATTATTATTGTCCGGATTATACGCACTCCTGTATTTTCGTTGCCGACGAGTTACTCACCGGTTTATTCGAGCATGATTATGAACGATTGGAAAGCTGCCTGTCTCCTCATTTCTACATCAACAATAATCCACTGGAGGACTTGTATCAGCATGTGATTGTAAAATTCGATACGTACCGGGCCTATCTGGGCAAGTATTTGCTTGTCGGCTGGACAATCGAAGGTATCGATCTAAACGAAAACCAACGGAAGGGAACTGTTCACCTGGCCCTTCATTATGGACGGGAGAAAAACAGAAAACCGTTGTTTACCAACAAGGGAAAATTGGTTTGTTACGGAAATGAGAACAACTGGTGGTTTATTCACCAGATCGACCTTCCCGGATTAAAACTGGAGTAACCCAAACCGGGCTTACATTTCGCCTTCCACACCCAGCCCAAACAGGGCAAAATCGTATTTTACCGGATCGGCCGGATCAAATTGTTTCAGGGTTTCGGTTAACGCAACGGCGGCTTTCCAGTCGGTTTGAGGACGATCCAGGAGCCCCAGTTTTCGGGCCACGCGTTCCACATGCACGTCGATGGGAATGATGAGTTGTTCCGGCCGGATGCGGTTCCAGAGGCCGAAGTCGACGCCCTGTTCATCGCGCCGAACCATCCAGCGCAGAAACATATTCAGCCGTTTGCAGGATGAATTGCGGGAGGGCGTAGCGATGTGCTTGCGGGTTCGATCCGGAAAAAAAGGATCGTCGCAAAACCGGTTGTGAAACGTTTCCAGGAAGATTCCTACCGGGTGCCGGTTGCTCTCATCCGGCCCTTGTTCGAGGTTACGGGCGGGTACGAAGGCATCCTCCAGGGTTTCGTGGTGCTGGTAAAACTGGCGAAAGAAATGCAGGAAGTACAAGGTGTCCGTTGCGTTGAACGTACGGTGTTTGAAGTCTAGAAACCGCTTCAGATCAGTGTCCTGGTGGTTCAGCACAAAATCGTAGGGTGCGCCGTCCATCAGGCCAATCAGGTCGCTGGCTTTTTTGAGAATGACCGGACGTTGTCCCCAGGCCAGCACGGCCGCCCAAAATCCCATGATTTCGATGTCCTGCCGCCGGCTGAACCGGTGTGGAATACTGATAGGATCTTTTTCGATAAACGAATGCTGGTTATACTGCCCGACTTTTCGGTCGAGTAATTCTTTTACAAATACGGAATCGTACATGAGGACGGTTTGAACCACAAAGGCAGAAGGCAGGCATTCCAATCGATTGTTGAATGCGCCGGAAATTTCAGTTGGGCAGGCAATTATTTACTTTTTCCGCCACTCAACACGTAAACCACGCCTTGTGAGATCTTGGAAAAAAACGAAACAACGACGGAAAACAAGGCCGTAAACAGGGCAATGATTGGGTAGGAAAGGGTGAAGACGGTACTCCAGACTTTGTAGCCCGTGGTTGCCTTCATCTTCTCTTCCCGTTCTTTGTGCCGGCGGGCAATGCGTTCGGCTTTTTGTTCTGGTGTAAGCATAAATCAGAGTAACGTCGAATAAAACTGGAGGATGGTTAAATGGCTGTATGGTTTGAATGGTTTAATTGTTAAAAATGATTGACGGCTTTGTAATTGGATGCCAAGACAGCCATCCAACCATTAAAACCATTTTTAACCATTCAAGGCATTAAGTAACTGACCTCAGCACGAAAACGCCGATCGGCGGGAGAAAGTTTCTCGAAGGCCCGTGCCGAAACTTTCACGATCACTTTGTCATTGACGCTGGTGTCGGGCAGGCGGCCGATAATTTTCACCCAGATCGACTGTTGGTTCATGTCGTTTCGTACCAGAACCAGCGTGCCGATGGGGGCGGAGCGGTGCAAGGCCAGGTATTTGTTCGAGTTGCCGGAGTTTTCGATGATTTCGGCCATCCCGATTTCGGAAATGCGACGCGTATTGCCACCGGGGTTTGGAAGCGGGCCTGAATCGCCGGGGCGAATGATGCGGGGTTCTGAGGGAGCCGAGCTGGTGGGTTCGGCGGCTGGTCGCTCGCTTTCCACGGGTCGGCTGGGTTCTTCCCGGGGGGGCGTTGGAACCGTGCGTGGAGGAGCCGCCGGTCGCTCGGTTTTGGGCGAGTCGTTGCGGGATGTTCGTGCGACTTCGGTCGAGGAGTCAGAGCGGTGCGTGGGGGCCACGGCGACGGGTTTGGCCAGCGGTTCGCGTACACGCCACGCCTTTTCCGACACGATCAGCGCCTGACCACTCACGATGTGGTCGGACGAAAGGTTGTTCCATTTGCGGACCTCATCCATCGAAACTCCGTAGCGTGACGCCAGACTATACAGGGTTTGCCCCGGTTCTACCTGGTGAATACCGCTGTTGGCTTCCCGAACGGTTTCCTGTTTCACTTGACGCTCCTCGCGTTTCAGCGACTCTTTTTCCTCCTTTTTGATGGCCTTTGTCACGGCTTTCTCTTCTTTCCGCGACAAATTGCTGGCCGGAACCCGGACTACCTGATCGTAGCGGACGCCATCGGCAAGGCCCGGATTCGCGTCTTTGATGGCCTGAACGGTGGTATTGTATTTCCGAACGAGCGAATACAGTGTTTGCCCCTGTTCGACCCGGTGCAGGACGTACAGTTTGCCGTCTTTCTTCTCCATTCCGAGCGAATCCGGCAGAACAGGGTGGGCTTGCGTAACGATACTGGTCAGCCAGCCAGCTAGTAACAGCGGCATCAGTCGCTTCATGGCATTGATTTCAAAAAATAACTCGTAAGACAAGTTGAAGTGGTTTGAATGATGATCTGGTTTTGCCAGACACAGAAAGAGCCGTTTCCGACCAACGGCTGGACGTTCGAGTCGGAGAGCGGCCGGGCGGTTTCGGGGTGCTGGCCGGTTTTCTGGTGCAACCAGGTCGTTCGTAGACGGTCGGTGATCAACACGGATGCGTGTAGCTGATCGTTTGTTTCACGATAATAATACGAAAAAATAAGTTTATCGCCAATTTCCAAATACTCGACCGGGCCAATCGGCTGCTGCTGCGTCTGTTTTTTTATATACCGGTCGACAACCGGCCACCAAGTGCTGGCCGTCGTATAAGAAACGGGAAAAGACAAGCGTGAATTGTTAAAAACCGGTGGATTTTCAGCGGTTTCAACCGGTTCGCCATCGGCCAGCCGAAAGGCCACAACGGGGGAGGTGGCCAGGTCGGTCAGCGACGCCCGTTGCGCCCAAACCTGTTCGGCATTGGCTCCGGTCAAAACGTGTTGGGGCCATTCCCAGCGCGGCTGACCGGTTTTCAGGTCCACATTTCCCAGGGCAGTCGGAACCGGCAACCGGTTGTTGTCGAAGCGGTGGTAGAGGGCCTGGCCGTTCCAGAGGCCAATCAGGGAAGAATGAAACGGCAGCGAAGGTGTTATTTCGGAAACGGGTTTCCCATCCGGTAATGCCACGGTTGCGAAGGTCAGTGTCTGGGAGTCCCGGTTTCGCAATTCGGCAACAAACAGGCCAGGGCTCGTATCGACCTGTTCAAAAACCAGTCGCCAAACCGGGTCCGAAAACCGTAGTTGGAAAGCGATAGGCAACGAATTGGGGTTTGCGTCGGTCATTCAGAATAGAGATCGGGCCAGAATCAACACGCCATTTTTTCCCGTGTAAGCCGAGTTCCGCGTATCTTGCACCAAAAATACCGAAAATCGACGAATGAACATCCTCGGAATTATCCCGGCTCGTTATGCCTCCAGCCGTTTTCCGGCCAAAGCCCTGGCGGATATTGGTGGAAAAACCATGATTCAACGCGTGATGGAGCAGTCCCAGAAGGCGACCTCCCTCAGCCGGGTAGTGATTGCGACCGACCACGAAGCCATTGCGGGGCCGGTTCGCGCGTTTGGCGGAGAGGTCATCATGACCTCCGAGAATCACCAGAGCGGAACCGACCGGTGTTACGAAGCGATGCGGGCCGTTGGGGAAACGTTCGATTATGTAATTAATATTCAGGGTGATGAGCCTTTTATCAAACCCGAGCAGATTGATCTGCTGGCTTCGGTGCTGGATGGAAAGACGGAACTGGCCACGCTGGTGAAGCGAATCGACGATCCGGCGGTGCTGTTTAATCCGAGTACGCCGAAAGTTGTGCTGAACAGCCGGGGAGAGGCTCTGTACTTCAGTCGCCAGACGCTTCCATACTTGCGCGGCTGGCCGTCGGAAGCGTGGCTACAGCACCATTTATTTTACAAACACATCGGTATTTACGCCTACCGGGCTGATATTCTGGGCCAGATTACGGAGTTGCCGCCTTCCCTCCTGGAAAAAGCCGAAGCCCTCGAACAACTCCGCTGGCTCGAAAACGGCTACCGGATTCGCTGCGTCGTGACGGAACTGGACAGCTACGGCATCGACACACCGGAGGATCTGGAGCGGTTAGTAAAGTAGAAAGGTTACTGGAAAACGCGGTTTCCCGAAGGGATTGAACAGCGCAGCGTCGGTAGGAGATCGGTTTTTGCTAAAGACCGCGTGCCGTGAGGCACGCAACCATTGGTCCGGCAGTCGCGTACCTATGAACTGTCAAATTTTACAAGTTTGAAACCAAATTTTCTTCGGTTGGCAGGTTTAGTCGAGAATCAAACGGCTTCCCCGATTGTAAGACGGCTAAGGCCACCCGGATCCATTTAT
>NZ_QOWE01000039.1 GCF_003334855.1 Larkinella punicea | reverse complement strand
TCAATGCCAAGATCAAAGCCTTCCGGACTCAGTTCAGAGGGGTAAGAAACGTCGAGTTTTTCCTTTATCGATTAACGCAGTTATATGCTTAAACCAAGATGCTCCACAACTTTTGCTCTTGATCCGATTGGATTTACCCCTCCATTATCTCGGTCTGGTTTCAGAGTAATTCCACTTTTTACAAAATATCTTCGTATAACAGCCTTGAATTCAGCGGTTGGACAGGCCGGGCATTATGATCATAATGTGCTTTAAACTGATCAATCTGTGCACTTGAAACCTCAATCGGTGTTTTCACAATAAAAAACATTACTCCTTGAGAACAGGGCGGAGTGGTCAGCGACCCCATGTACGTGTAGTAGCGGTTATCGGAAGGCAGTAGGCTATTCAGGTCAATGGAGGTAGTTGTACTAACCTCGGTTTCTTTTTGTTTTGGCCAATTACTCAACACGGATTCAAAGAGCGAATTAGCAACTCCTTTTTTAAGAAAATAACCAACTACCAGTAGCGCCCCTGAGGAGGGGTCCTGATGCACCAGATGTAGTTCCATATCACTGGCTACGCCATCAAGCAAATGTTCGCTGTGGTAATGAAAATGAAACTGCTTAAAATCATACGTTTTCTTATTGTAAACAACTCGATTGGTACCGTTATTATTGACTTGAAGCGTATGACCATTGTCTATTATTTTAATTGGAAAAGCGCTGTAGTTAAAATCCAGATTCGGCAGATCGACTTTAATGGTGCTATTCGTTTGAATATCTACCGGCGATTGAATCGGGCCTGCACATTCCGAAAACCCCTGTGTTTGCCAATCAGGGTGTTCATAATTCCAATGGATAACATCGGGCTTTACGATGTCTTCGGTTTTAGAACATGAACCTACGGCGATCGCCAGCATAATAATAAATACCTTGATAATGGAAAACTGATTCATAAGCTCTTAAGGGTTAAAAGATTAGGAAGTTCACTTAAGAGAAAATGCAACAATTATTATGCCTATACGCCTGAAGTAGTGACTACGTTCGCAAAATGAGCCAATTGATTTTTTACCGTCTATGTACACCGGGTAAAAAACTGATAATAATTAACCCTATTGAAAAAACGCCCACGTCGGCAAATGACCGCAGCACCTGAAAGTGTTCAGCAAAGTGTGTCAAGTTGATAGATTGGCTCAGTTTGCCGGGAGGAGGTCACATTGAATCAGGGGCCTTTTTTTGTGCTTTGGCGAGGTGGGGCAGCTAAGAAAGAGCAATCCCAAAAACCGTTACGCCTTGATCAGATGCTGGTCATACCCGGCGGCAACCAGGGCTTCATAGGCATCCCAAACGTCTTGTGGAATTTCCTGCGGAACCTGAAACCCCTTCCGGGGATATTCCCTGATCCGTTGTAAATCCCCCACCATGATGTGAATCACCTGCTCCGGCGACAGCTCGGGATTCGAGTACGTTTCCAGGTATTCCTCGTAGGAAGCCTGCGGAGAAGTAACGCGCACCTGTTTTTGGGGCCAAACCTTCCGAAACGTAGCGTAGCTCCGGCGCTCCATGTACGGTTTTTGAACCAGCAGAAAACGAGTTGGGTCGAGGTTGCGCTCCGCAAGCCGTTGTTGGGTAAACAGGACATTTTCCCCGGTATTGGTGGATTGGTTTTCAATAAGCATGGCCTCGTCCGGAACGCCCATGTTCCGGGCAATTTCGGCAAACTGATCCGCTTCGGGTTCGGTCCACAGGTTTCGGGTAATCACGCCCAGGCCACCGGAAAAGATCAGGAGCGGAGCCCAGCCGTCCAGCCAGAGCTGCGCGCCCCGTTCTGCAACTCGTTTATCGTAACTACAAAGGACAAAAATGGCGTCGGCAGGCTGAAGGGGCTGGTTGAGCCGGTGGTAGTCCCATAATTTTTTAGCCAGATGATGAATGGAAGCAGGAATTTGATTCATAAAAAGGATTTATCGTGTCCAAGTCTCTTTAGGGAAGGGTTGGTTACGTTTTTGAATTAGAATCGACTAAGTCCGCTTTTGCCCCCCAGCCCCGAAGCGTCGGCCCTGCCCTTTAGGGTAACGCAGCAATTTCAAAGCAGAATACCAAACTTCGTTTCAGGGCTTGATGCCCAGCATCAAACTGGCCGATCCCGTCGAGGTGGTAGGCAGTTTGCCGTCCCATTTCTCAATCCACTGCTGCTGAATCAGCATGGGCGTCAAGGTACGCTGTTTCAGGGTGTTGGCTTCGGATTCGGCCTGCGCATTAATCAGCCGGGCGCGGGCGGCTCCGGTTGCGCGGGTAATCGCAATTTCGGCCTGGGCTTTTTCCGACTCAATCTTGTTCCGAAGGGCCATGGCCGTTTGAACGGCGGTATTTTTGGCATCGATCGCAGCCTGAAGAGAAGGCGGTGGGGTGACGGCTGAAGTCAAGCGTTCGTAAATAAAACCGTCTTCTTTGAGCGATTTACGCAACTCGGCTTCCACTTTCGCTTCGAAACGCGCCCGTTGTCCCACCAGACTATCGGATTTAAATTCGTTGGTAGTCAGCCGGTAAGCATCGAATACCATGTTTCGGATGATGGTTTGCTCGAGCTGCGGCAACGGCCGGCGGTATTGCCGGTAAATCTGCGGAACCTCCGCCGGATTGGGGTGATACGTCAGCGTTGGGTCCACCGTAAAGGAAGCACCGTCGTTTGTATTCACGGTAAAGGACTGGTAATCGACGGTCTGGGTGAAGGTTGGAAATTCTTCAATTTTAGTCAGCCAGGGAATATACCACACAAAACCGGTCACTTCCGTAATGTCGCTCACGCCCCGATCCGATCCCGACATGTTAATCTTTAGCCCCACGTGTCCGGCATCGATGCGGGTATAGAACCGGCCAATAAATGAGAAAAGGAGCAGGAGTACGACAACGGTTATACCGATGGTAACCAGACGTTTACGAGGGAGTGTTTCCATTGTGGTGTTTTCGTTTTTTAAGAGGGAGTTTTGTAAAACCTTTTGTGCCAACCACCAGCAGAACCCAGGATGCGATCAGTACAAAACCGGCGAAATTCAGGAAAGAATTGGCCTGATTCAGTAACGCAAACGTCCCGTTCAGAATAAAGAACGTAGCAACCAGCACCAGCAAATAGCGGGTAATTGATCGAATATCCATTGCACATCAGGTTTTGAGTTGAACACGGTTCGGACTTCTACGGCCGATTGGGCTGTAATGTACCGATCGTTCTGATGACCGCGAGGATTGTTATGCAGGATACGGTTTTTGAATTACAAGCGGTTCTTTTTCAGGTTGACATTCTGACCTATCGCGTTCAAATCCTGATGGTTACTGAATCTATGAGAGGAGTAATTTCTAATTTTTAACACCTTTGCCACTCTTTTTCACCGTCGACCAGGCGGTTTTTCTCAACTGAGCGGCAAAGTCGGCGGGAACCGTTTCGGGAACGAATTTCAGGTCGACGGGTGATTCATTGAACAGAAAACCGTACCAGACCAGCGACCCCAAATAACAACCGGCGGCACTGGCGTGGTGTGAATCAAAACCCAGTTTGTTGTCTTTCCAGCTATATCCCACATGCAAAGAATGGTCCTGATTCGGCAAATTGGGCGCCTGCGGTTTGGCAAAATCATAACCGGTATCTTTCCGGTACGCCCAGTTGGGGTCTGAACTGATCCGCCAGAAGGCATCGCCAACGGGAATGACGGACGCGCCCACTTCGCGGGCGATGGTGCGGTAAGCCGCCCGTGATTTCTCCCACATTTCCTTTTCGCTCTGGGCCATTTTTCCGGCGGCAACCTGCCCAAAACCGTCGGCATCGGAGCGATAGGCCCACGTTTGATGAAACACGATTTTGGCCGAAGGCTGCAGCTTTCTGATGTAGTCGGCCAGCTTCTTCGCGTACGGCTGGTAGGTATCTGCATCGCCCGACAGCATGGAATATTGTTGTAGCGTCACCACATCCCAGACGCCCTCCGCCAGCAGCATTTTCAACGACTTGCCGTTGTAGGCTTTTCCTTTCGGATCGTCCGGATTGGCCTCGGCGGCTTCCACAATTTCCCAATGCCGTTGCAGCGAACAACCGCCTAATTCGGCCCGCCCCAGGGTCAATGCATGACCGCCTTCTTCGCTCAGTTCCCGCAGATATTTGGCCGCATTGCCCGAAAAACTGTTCCCGATGATGAACAGATGGAGCGGTTTTCCATTCTTTTTTGCGTCGGAAGACTCCGGAGCGCCGGTTTGGGAAACGGCGACCCGACTGACGAAAAGCAGCAGAAAGAATACGAAGGCACGAACCCGGAATACGGCGGTATTGACAAGCATAGCTGGCGGATTAAATAACCAAAAGCAAAAAGTCCGGTTCGCTTTACTCTCCTCACAAACACTTTACGTTCGGTTTCGCTTCGAAAAGTACCGCAAGGCTCAATCGTTGCAGTGAAACTCTTCGATGGAGCCTCTCAGGCTGATTCCTCCGCATTTGCAGGTATAGCGACCGCCCGGGCATTCCAGTGTTCTTTCGTCATAAAATGGGGTAGGGCCGCTGTTATCAATCAGTTGACATCTGCAAGTAACCGTTACCGAAGCATTGGGATCAATTTGATGATCGGAACAGGACCAGGGAAAAACCAGCAGTAAAAGGAGGCTCAGGTAGCCTAGTGTCCTTTGGGTAAACACCGTTTTCATCGTGAGGAAAGGTTTAGCGGAGAGGTATTTTGACACCAGGTGCAATGAAAGCCCGTGATCGGGCCAGGAGAAAGGCATACTTACACTGAAATCACTTGTAAATAGTATAAAATTATAGTCATTTTATACTATTTATTTACTAAAAGGCAATGGCTTCCAGCCTTCCGGGCCTGAAAGCTGCGTCACAAGCCTTTTACAGACTTCAACCCTTATTTTCCGGGGAATAAATACTTGGTTACAATCACAAAAAAGGCGGTTACGTTAACCGTTGTAGAACCGATCAAGGCGATGGTGACAGCCTGCGGAATGTCCAGATAATGAAGCCCTTCGGCAATGATAATTCCCAAAATCACGACCAACCAGAAAACCACCATCCAGAAGATCCATTGGGCGAATTTCTTCCGTTCCTGAATGTCCTGCGCCAGCCCTACCAGACGCGTCCGGCGTTCTTCCTTGTCATATTGCTCGAACTCGTTTTGGGAAAGTCCGCTGTTGAGCGGGTTGGTCGACGACGATTCGATCAGTTTCCGGAAGTTCTCTTTCGCCTTTTCGCTGCCTTCATTCTCCGACATCGCGTCTGATAATTTCGGTGAAATAGTCTTTAATCAAGTCGTTATCGATGGGCTCCTGCTCCAGTGTACCATCCCCGCTCCGGCTAACCGACAGATACCAGGGTGATCCTTCGACATGGGTCCAGTTGGAAAGCTGAATGGCGTTGTAATCTTTGGCAATGTCCCAGGCAAAATTGATGGAATCCTGCGCCTGCGGATCCAGTTCTTCGTCCCAGTCGCTGCTGGGGATCGGGGTTGTAATCGGGTTATTCCCAAACCGTTTGAAGCGGGTATAGACGTCGGGAATCACGGGGCCATACGACCACGCCTGTACTTTTTCGGCAATCAGCGGTTTTTCGTGCCGGGCTAAGTGCAGCCCGTGCGCCATGTAAATGAGCTTCTGCAGCTTCATCGGCGTCAGGGGACGGCCTTCGGCAACGCCCTTGTTTATAAACTGTCTGGCAATTAGCAATGCCGGGTACATAGATTCGTATTTATTGTTTACCTGGTAACCGGGTGCCGTTCATTCAGTCGGCAAAGCGATCCTCATCTCCTGAAAATCAACAAGTAAAGATACAACGAACCGGGTTAATTTCCACCCTTTTTTGGGGGAATCAATGTGGTTCGTTGTGTTCCAGAACTACTTTTTCAGCCGACTTCCGCCCACCTTTCATCTGCCGGGTCTGCGTATACGCACGACTCAGATACGTAACAATATCGGTGCCATCGTCGCTCGGAAAATTCCCGCGCGAATGGTGTAACGCGTTGACAAACAAAACCGCCGTTACCTGGTTGGGAAACGTCATCCAGACCGTGCGGACACCCTGGTATTGAGCCAGTTTCAGATACCACCATCCGTCATGGTAGCGGATGGCTCCGTCCGGAATCGTACCGGCATAAGCTCCCATCCGGTACGTCAGCAGCGTGTCTTTCCAGGCGGTTGTCAGCACGCTCTGGTCGGCAGTCGACAGAACCGTGGCAAACAATTTTCCAGCTTCGGTGGGTGTCATATACCAGCCATACGCCCCGACGGTATTGGTAAAATTTCCCGGATTCCAGCCCGTTATGCCCGTTTTGAGGTAGGCATACGTATAGGTTGGATCACCGGTCGGGTGGTTGGCCAGGATGTTGGTGAGACCGACTTTTTCAAACACATTTTTCTGGACGTAGTCGATATACCGCTGCTGCGTTTGCTGATCGTCGATGCTGTCCTCACCGGTAAACGAATAGCCTAAAATGCCGGGAATCAGAACCCGAAACAAACCAAAATTGGCATTCTGGTAACAATAATCCCCCCGGTTGGCGGTTTTGACACCCTGCTGCACGAGTTGTTTTAACCCGAACCAGATGTTTTCGGAAAAAGCCCCATTGACGCAATTGTTGCCCAACCCAATGATACCGCTGCGGTGCGTCATCAAATCCCGGAACGTAATCTGATCGATATTCTCGCCTTTCGGCCAGGACGGTGGCAGATAAGGGGCAATTTTATCGGTGGTTTTCAGGCCTTTCTCCGCAGCCAGGTGCAGAAACGCCATCGTCGTGATGGTTTTGCTCATGCTGGCGATGTGCGTTTTGGTATCCAGCGTAAAAGCCTTCTCCCCTTCCGATTCCGTGGTTCGGGATTTCAAACCGCCACGGCCCGACGCCCGCACCTCGCCTTTTTCCAGAATCACAAAACCGTAGCCAATCTGTTTGGTTTTCAGTGAGTCATCGAGGGCTTTTGCAAACGTTTCAAACCAGGTCAGGGGTTTGTCCGGTGTAACGTCCTGATCGCCTTTCCGACAGCCCGTTACCAGCAAACCCAGCAGCCCTAACCAACAGAAGCCTTTCATCCCATGTGTCATTCCGGTTCGTAGTAAAATCGATTGTTGAGCAAATCTGGTGTCAAAAATAACAGCATTGCGCGAACACTTCATTTTCAGAACGGGGTTTCGTGCTATCTTTGCAAATTCTACTGAAATACCATACCCTCTATGTTCCTCGCCGTCGACGCAGGCAATTCCGATACCGTCTTTGGTTTATACGATCAGCAGCAATGGCGACACGTCTGGCGGACGCGTTCGTTGCTCGAAGAACCCATGGCTTTTCACCTCAGTGACCGACCATTTGGCGATACGGATGCCGTTCCGGCTGAGCGCGACCGGTATGAACGACTGCTGCGTTTGTGGTTTCTGGAAGCCAATATTCCGCTCAGTGCAATTCAGTCGATTGTCGTTAGCAGCGTGGTGCCGGAACTTACCCCAACGCTGAAAACCACACTCGCCCGGCTTTTTGGTCTGGAACCGGTTGTGGTTGGCCCGGCGATCTACCACGCCTTGCCACTCCAGATTCTGCGCCCCTACGCCATCGGAACCGATCTGGTAGCCAATGCGCTGGCGGCTCATATTCGTTACAAGGAGAATTGCGTCGTCGTCGATTTCGGTACGGCGCTAACCTTCACGACGGTTTCGGCGGCTGGTCAAATGCTTGGCGTCGCCATTGCACCGGGGCTAAAAACCGCCGTGCGTTCGCTGTTTTCCACCACGGCACAGTTGCCCGAAGTGCCGCTGGTGATGCCTGAATCGGCGCTGGGCACCAGCACCGCCCATGCCATTCAGGCGGGTGTAGTACTTGGCTATGAAGGATTGGTCCGGTCGCTCCTCAACCGCATCCGGGCCGAACTGAATGGCGACTGCATCGCCATTGCCACGGGTGGCATGGCCACCGCTATCCCAACTTTAGAAGCTGATTTTGCGGCTATTGTTCCGAATTTGACCCTGGACGGTATTCGGGAAGTGGGTTTGCGGGTTTAACCCACCTCCGGATCGGCGTCGGGATTGGGGTCGGAATTCGAACCTTTTTTTCGTTTCTTCAATGCTTCATTGAGGATATACTCGATCTGCCCGTTCACACTACGGAACTCTTCCTGCGCCCAGCGCTCGAGTTCCTTCAGCGTTTCGGGATTGATCCGTAACACAAATGCTTTTTTCTCCGCAGCCATTCTTTCAATTAAGAGTTAAAAATTAAAAGTTAAAAGTTGAACAGGCACCGCCGGACCGCTGGCAGTCCGAAACCTATTTTTAACTTTTAACTCTTAATTTTTAATTGTACAAGGTTCCGGCGTTGACGACTGGGCTGACGGATTTTTCTCCGCACAGGACAACCAGTAAGTTGCTGACCATGGCGGCTTTCCGTTCTTCGTCCAGGTGTACAACCCCTTTTTCGGCCAGTCGCGCCAGGGCCATTTCAACCATGCCGACGGCTCCTTCCACAATCTGCTTCCGGGCCGATACGACCGCCGTAGCCTGCTGGCGTTGCAACATCGCTCCGGCAATTTCGGGCGCATAGGCCAGGTGACTAATCCGGGCTTCGAGCACATCGACACCGGCCCGTTCCAGCCGTTCGTTCAGTTCCCGTTCCAGCAGGATGTTGATCTGGCCGGTGCTGTCGCGGAGCGTAACTGGCGCGTCCTCGTCTTCCATGCTGTCGTAGGCACAGGTGCTCGCGAGGTGCCGCACAGCCGCTTCCGACTGAATCTGCACAAACAGCGTGTAATCATCCACTTCAAACAGAGCCTTGGCACTGTCGGCCACCTGCCAGACGACAACGGCAGCAATTTCGATGGGATTTCCCATTTTGTCGTTCACTTTCAGCGTTTGGCCATTCAGGTTGCGGGCGCGCAGGCTGATTTTTTTCTTGCTATACAGCGGATTGACCCACCGAAGACCGGTCTGTTTCATCGTTCCGGTGTAATCACCAAAAAACGTGGTAACGACGGCTTCTTTCGGATTGATCACGGCGAGTCCGCTCATGAGAATCATGGAAACAAAGAAGGAAAGACCACCGAGCCAGAACGCACGTAAAAAAAATCCGTAGGCCGAGACGCCCAGCAGAATAAGGGCTATGAGCAACAGGACATAGCCGGAAAGGGAAGTAAGGTTCTTTTCATTCATGGCAGTTTGTGATATTATTTTGATATCACAATAATAGCAATTATTTTGATTTCCAGCCAAGGATTTTCGGATGTGCGGTGAATTTTTACGGGGAATGCATTCTGAACCCGGATAAAGTAATCCGTTCGAATCGGCTCAATCCGCTGAATCCGTGTTCCAATCTCCTATATTTGCAAATCTTTTTTATTTCAAGATGATACTGAGCGAACAGGAGATAAACCGGCGCAACAAGCGCGAGGAACTGATGCGGATGGGCATTGACCCGTATCCTGCCGAATTATTCGAAGTCAACGTCACGGCGGCCGACATTCATAAAAACTACGAACGCAACAAAACCGACTATAAAAGCATTTCCATTGCCGGCCGATTGATGGGTTTCCGCATCATGGGTTCGGCTTCCTTCGCGGAGTTGCAGGATGCCACCGGCCGGATTCAGTTGTATTTCCGGCGCGACGACCTCTGCCCCGACGACGACAAAACGCTCTACAATACGGTTTTCAAGAAATTGCTGGACATCGGCGACATCATCGGCGTGCAAGGGTACGTGTTTACGACCCAAACCGGTGAAATCTCCATCCACGTGACAGCGTTCAAACTGCTGACCAAATCGCTGCGGCCTTTGCCGGTAGTCAAGGAAGTTATTGATGAACAGGGCAATAAGCAGACGTATGACGCCTTCTCGGACCCGGAGCAACGCTACCGGCAGCGGTACGTCGACATGATCGTGAACCCGGAAGTGCGGCACACGTTTGTGCAGCGGACCAAATTGGTCAATTCGATCCGGACGTTTCTGAGCAACCACGGCTATCTGGAAGTGGAAACCCCGATTCTGCAGCCCATTCACGGGGGCGCAGCGGCCCGACCTTTCCGAACGCACCACAATACGCTCGACATGACGCTGTATTTGCGGATTGCCAACGAGCTGTATCTGAAGCGGTTGATCGTGGGTGGGTACGACGGTGTATTCGAGTTTGCGAAAGATTTCCGCAACGAAGGCATGAGCCGGTTTCACAACCCGGAGTTCACGCAGGTCGAGTTGTATGTCGCCTATAAAGACTACAACTGGATGATGGATCTGATCGAAGAGATGGTCGAGAAGATTGCGCTGGATCTCCACGGAAAAACCGAATTGCCGGTGGGCGACAAACTCATCAATTTCCAGCGCCCCTGGAAGCGGTTCACCATGTTCGAAGCCATTCAGGAATACACCGGCGTCGATGTGTCGGCGATGGGCGAAGACGAACTGCGGCAGGTGGCCGAAGGCCGGGGCATCAAAACCGACAGCACGATGGGCAAATCGAAGCTCATCGACGAACTGTTCGGCGAGGCCGTGGAAGGCAATCTGATTCAGCCGACGTTCATCACGGATTACCCGGTCGAAATGTCGCCGTTGACCAAGAAACACCGGAGCAAACCGGGGCTGGTGGAGCGGTTTGAGGCCATTTGCAACGGAAAAGAAATTGCCAATGCTTATTCGGAGCTGAACGATCCACTCGACCAGCGCGCCCGGTTTGAGGAACAACTCGAGCTGGCGAAACGCGGTGATGAGGAAGCCATGGCGATGGACGAGGATTTTCTGCGCGCGCTCGAATACGGCATGCCACCCACGGCGGGCGTCGGTTTGGGCATCGACCGCCTGGCGATGATCATGACCAACCAGCCGTCGATTCAGGATGTGCTGTTTTTCCCGCAAATGCGTCCCGAGAAGAAAGTGGAGCTTTCGACCGATGCCGACTACGAAGAGCTGGGCATTCCGGCGGGCTGGATTCCGGCCTTGCAGAAGATGGGTTTTCAGCACGTCAGCCAGTTGAATGGTGCCAATGCCAACAAGATTTTCAACGATCTGGGCGGGATGCGGAAAAAATTGAAGCTCGATGTGACAATGCCGACGCTGGATCAGGTGAAAAGCTGGACGGGCCAATGATTCAAAACCGCCGATGATCGATTCCGCCACCCTCAAGCAAACGCTTTTTGACCACTGCCGCCAGTACGTAGAGCAGCGCATCGAAACGGCCAAAACCGCGATGGAAGCCGCACAATCGGCCGCCAACGAAGAGTCAAAAAGCAGTGCAGGCGATAAATATGAAACCGGTCGGGCGATGGCGCAGATCGAGCGCGACCGCCACGCCCAGCAACTGGCCGAAGCCCGGAAGCTGGAGCAGGAACTGGCCCGTATCGACGCGGGCAAAATCCATTCCATCGTTCAGCCGGGCAGTCTGGTGCTGACGAGTCAGGGGAATTATTTCATTGCCATCAGCGCCGGAAAAATGACCGTGGACCGAACCGATTATTTTGCGGTTTCGGCGGCTTCGCCCATCGGCGTCCGACTGAATCACGCAAAAGCCGGTGATGAAGTGGTTTTCAACGACAAGCCGATTCGGATTATTTCGGTGGGATGAGACAGAAGAGATGTGAGAGGTTAGACAAGAGAATAGAGACTAAAATCATTACCCATCATCTTGTCTTTTCTCTCTTGTCTAACCTCTCACATCTCTCTTAAAACAACAAAAACCCCGGTCATACGATCGGGGTTTTTATGTTTGTGAAGGAGTGGTTTCTCAATAGGCTCCTTCAATTTTTTTAACCTTCACAGCATTAAGGCCTTTTTTCCCTTCGATTACCTCGAAAGAGACCCGGTCTGTTTCCCGAATGGTGGTACCATTCAGGCCAGTAATGTGTACGAAAATGTCACGGTTCGTATCATCTTCGACGATGAACCCGTAGCCTTTGCTCTCGTTGAAAAATTTGACAACACCTGTTTGCATAAAACTTAAAAAATTAAAAATAAAACATTACTGACTGGAGTATTCTTAACAAAAGTCTTCAAACAGGTTCCAGGTTAACACACGAAATGGGCGATACGGATGGAACACACCGTCTATGCATTGACTTTGTTGAATAGCAAAAAAATCTTAACTTTTATAAGACAACGCCTTAGTAAACACAAAGTAACAAAATTTGTTACGAATTTTTAAACAATTTTTTTCGATTTTAATTGCCTTATTTAAAGAGATAATTGTACGAAATAGGATTACCGCTAAATAAGTCGCACAAACAATTCGTTACTGCAATTGTTGATCCAGTTGGTTCCGTGTATCTTTGGTAAACGAAGCAAGCTGTGAAGCGGGTTTGACAGACGTCCTTTTCTCTTTATGGCTAAGAACTGATTATCAGGAGCGTTACTACTATGAATAAACTCAGGTATTTCGTCGAAAGTCAGGCATTTGGCGTGTGCACCAAACTAGGCGAGATGATGAACATTTCGGCCAGTAGCATTCGTCTCTATTTTATCTACACCTCGTGTCTCACGCTGGGATCGCCCGTTGTGCTGTATCTGATTATGGCCTTCTGGATGGAAATGAGCAAACACCTCCGGCGGCATAATCACCCGACCATCTGGGAGTTATAATACGCAGAAAAAAGAGGTTGGAAGAAAGAGAAGCGATACCCCCAGCCTTACCTGCCTTATTCGTTAGTATTCTTTCCCTCCCAACAGTTCCCGAAAGGTTTTCCGGCCTTTTACAAAATACTGCCAGATGATGCTGTGCGGATAAATCTGCGGGTGGGTAATCCGGTTGTTGCGCAGATCGGCCAGCGCATTCCGTTGCTTCCGCAGGTAGGGCAGCCAACTGTAAAAGGTGAAGTGAGCCTGCAAAATCGCCAGTGTATCCCTCCAGTTCCCAGCCAGCAAAAGCCTCACCCCGGATATACCGTCTAAAATCAGACGGATCAGAATGTTGAGAAAGACGTGACCCGTCGGCAAATTCTTGTAAAGCATTGCCAGGCTATTGCGATAATTCAGAAACGTCTTGCGCGGATTGGATTTGTGAAGGGTTCCGCCCCCGACGTGATACACCGTGGATTCGGGGCAATACCAAATCTGGTAACCGGCATTTTTAGCCCGCCAGCACCAGTCGATCTCTTCCATGTGGGCAAAAAAACGGGGATCAAACCCTCCCAACCGAAAGAAAACATCCGACCGAACGAGCAGACACGCGCCCGTTGCCCAGAAAATTTCACGCGCATCGTCATACTGCTGCCGGTCTTCTTCGACCGTATCGAATACGCGACCCCGGCAAAACGGATACCCCAGGTAATCGATGTAGCCCCCGGCACCACCCGCGTATTCAAACAAATGCGGTTTTTTGAAGGCCCGGATTTTGGGCTGACAGGCCGCAATCCGGGGGTTGGCTTTCATCCGTTGCACGAGTGGTGCCAGCCAGCCCGAACTGACTTCTACGTCGGAATTGAGCAAAAGAAGGTAGGTGGCGTCGATCTGCGTCAACGCCACGTTGTATCCACCCGCATACCCGAAATTGGCCGCCAGACGGATCAGGTGGACGGACGGAAATTTCCCCTCCAGCAACGCCAGCGAATCGTCGGTAGAATGGTTATCGGCAACGTAAACCGGGCAATCTTCCGAGTGCGTCAGAACGGAAGGCAAAAACTGCTCAAGAAAGGATTTTCCGTTGTAATTCAGAATCACGATGGCAACCTCGTCCATTCCTTACGACATCAGGTTGCCCAGGTCGAAACCGGGAATATTGGGCAACAACCCCTCGGTCGCTTTCTGAAGATGCGCCTTGATTTTCGGTTCCACGTTTTCGAGAGCCTTGTTGGTGGCCGCCACAACCAGATCCTGCAACATCTCCCGGTCGTCGGGACGGATCAAATCCTGGTCGATGTTCAGCCGCACAATTTGTTTCAGCCCGTTGACGGTCACGCGAACCATCCCGGCCCCCGATTCTCCCGATTCGGTAATGGTGTTCAGGCTGGCCTGCGCTTCTTTCATGCGGGCCTGAAACTCCTTTACCTTGCCGAACATATCCATCATATTGAACATAACTTACGAAAAAAGAAGTGAGATACTAGACAAGAGAAAAGCAACAACGCAATCGGATTGTCTAAACAAAGGTAGCAAGGAATGAACAGCCCACCCCGCTTTCTGCATTCTTTTGTCGTTTGTCTTTCCTCTGGAGTCTACCGAATCAGTAACACCTGACCGGTCTTTTCTGTTTTCAAACCGTTTTGATCGGTTGCACTGACCCGATAGGCATAGGTGCCGGCCGGAGCAGCCTGGCCACTGATCTTCCCATCCCATCCTTCGCGACTTTCGGAACGAAACACGACCTCCCCCCAGCGGTTATAAACCGTTAATTGAATTGACACCAGATAGGTACTGCCTTTTACTTCCAGCAAATCATTGACGCCATCGTCGTTGGGGCTGAACGCATCGGGAACAAACACCCGGGAAGCCTGAACGAAGGTGTAGAAATTGGAATAGCTGATGGAACCGGATTTGGAAACCGCCTTGACCCGAAACCGGAAACGCTGGCTATCTGGCTCGTTGGCAGGACGATAGGATGTTTGCAGACCAACGGAAACTTCTTCCCAAACCACCCCGCTGTCGTCGATTTTTTCAATTATATAACGGTCGATTTCTTCGTCCGCAAACGGCGAATCGGACGTCCAGTCGATGGTGGAAGCGGAATGGGAAGTCAGGAAAATCGTGCAGACCATTTTGGACGGTTCCGACGACACCCCGCAGGCATTCTGATACACCAACTGGTAGCAGTACGACTGCTGCTGGGGCCGCACTCCGCCATCCTGGTGAATGTTCCGGTCGACTTCCTCGCCGGTTTGCACAAACGAACCGCCCGGATTATCCCGGCGGAAAACGATCATTTTATAACTCGGACTCTGCGAAGTTGGAACGGGCGGCAACCCCCGCAAATCGGCCCGGTTATCGCCATTGACCGACACCTGCACCGTTGAAAAAGCCGGTGGTATGGCCGACGAACGAACCGTTACGCATTTCCGGTCGGAGATGATTTCGGTCGTACCCACCAGCGCCGTTACCTGATAACAGTACTCTTCGTTGCAATTCAGCCCTTCCGAATCCGTGACGGAACTCGTGCCGACGCTGGTGAAGGTGCGGAAGACGTCATCGTTTTTGGAAACGGTATATTTCTGAAAATTGGCCGGGCTTCCGGGAACCGTCCACACCACGGCATTCTGCTGATCTTTCGCTTCCACCTCCAGCCCAATGCTGCACACTTCGTCCGACGCCACAGTGTTGCCGCAGCCATCCTGCGATACCACTTTGAAACAGGTCGGATGGCTGGTTACGTCGGTAATGCTGACCGAACCACTGCCGGTTCGGGTGGTGGTGGTGTTCTCGAACGTACCCGATGCGTTTTTTTTCTGGACGACAACCACCTGATTGGCCGCCACCTGAATTTGCAGGACAACCGTGGTCCCGGTGGTTTTCAGACTGGATACGGTAGGCTGCATGATGGTGCCGCCGGGTGTCACCGACTGTTGGGTCATGCCCCCGCAGGCAATGTCCCGGTAATTACCCTGCACGTTGATCGTCCGGGTTGCCTGCGACGAATAGGTGTGAATCAGTCCCGAAATGGCGGTTTTCTGAACGGTTTGCCGAGGACTTCCATCCCCCCAGTCAATGATGAATTCGTCGTATTGGCTGGCCACGGCATCGTTGACGATATCGACCAGCACCCGGCGGTCGGAACAGGTAAAGGCCCGAAAATTGGGCGGTGTGGCATCCAGAACCTCGATTTCCTGACAGGCCACGGAGCCGGTTCCGACACTGCCCAACTGCAATATTTTGTATATACCCGGTTTCGTAAAGGTGTAAGTCGTGGCGGCAACGCCCGATTTGGTGGCAACCGGATCGCCACCTTTGTAGTCGTATACGTAGAGAAAAATGTTATCCGGAATTCCGGTGGTGTTACTTACCGTCACGGTCATGGGAGCGCACCCTTTTTTCGCCGATACGTTAAAACTGCCTTTTCCCGCATTGGTCGGGGGCGTTACACACCAGTCGATTGTTTGAGCAAACGTGTGTAGACTCAGAACAAAACAGGCTCCCAGCAGGAAAAACCGGGCCCGATGCCGGACCATTCCTACCAAACCGGCTGACCATTTCCTGACTGCTCTCACAAGGGTAAAGTTTTTTTCGTAACTACAGGTGCTATTCCAGATAAAAACGCGCAAAACACAAATTTAGCGTATCGAACGTATCTTTGTGGAACAATGTTCATAAAGACGTGAGAATAAAGAAGTGAGACAAGAGACTAAAACCCTTAAATGGGTTCTTACTCCTTGTCTATAATCTCTTGTCTCACTTCTATTTTCTTAAGTCATTTCACTTTATGATGAGCAATAATAATACCAATCCCGGGAGTCTGCTGGATCGGATTGAAGACGCGATTCAGGATATTCGCGATGGAAAAATCATTATCGTCGTGGATGATGAAGACCGGGAAAATGAGGGCGATATGATCTGCGCTGCGGAGAAAATCACGCCCGAAATGGTCAATTTTATGGTTAAAGAAGGCCGGGGCCTGATGTGTGCTCCCCTCACCGAAGCACGTTGCCAGGAACTGGGGCTGGAAATGATGGTGGGCAACAACACCTCCGTTCATACGACGCCGTTTACGGTATCCGTCGATTTGCTGGGCAATGGCTGCACCACGGGCATCTCGGCCAGCGACCGCGCCAAAACCATCCGTGCGCTGGTGGATCCGGAAACCAAACCGGAAGATCTGGGCCGTCCGGGGCACATTTTTCCGCTGCGGGCCGTCGATGGGGGCGTCATCCGCCGGGCGGGTCATACCGAAGCCGCCATTGATTTCGCCCAACTCGCGGGTTTGCAACCGGCTGGCGTGCTGATCGAGGTGCTGAACGAAGACGGCACGATGGCGCGGCTTCCTGAACTGCGGACGATGGCCGACAAATTCGGCATGAGGCTGGTCAGTATTCAGGATTTGATCGAATACCGGCTGCAGCAGGAAAGCCTGATCAAACGCGAAATTGGGGTGAACATGCCCACCGCCTACGGCGATTTCGAACTGATTGCCTACAAACAACTCAACACCGACGACACGCACCTGGCCCTGATCAAAGGAACCTGGGAGAAAAACGAACCCGTGCTGGTGCGCGTCCACTCCTCCTGTGTGACGGGCGACATTTTTGGCTCGTGCCGCTGCGATTGCGGAGAACAGCTTCATGCCGCCATGAAAATGGTGGAACAGGAAGGCAAAGGTCTGGTGCTTTATATGTTTCAGGAAGGACGCGGCATTGGGCTGATGAACAAACTGAAGGCGTATAAATTACAGGAAATGGGCCGCGATACCGTCGAAGCCAACCTCGAACTCGGCCTGCCAATGGACGCCCGGGACTACGGCGTCGGCGCGCAGATCCTGCGGGATCTGGGCATCACCAAGCTCCGCCTGATTTCCAATAATCCCAAAAAACGGGCGGGACTGATGGGCTATGGTCTCGAAATTGTCGAAACCGTCCCCATCGATATTCGCCCCAACCCGCACAACGAAGTGTATTTACGAACAAAACGGGACAAAATGGGTCACGAACTCAGTCATTTTACCGATCAGGTCGGTTAACAATCCCCATCGTTTAGTGTAGCCCGTCAGTCATGGCGGGCTTTTTTTTGTCCTTTTTTATCGGACACGCAACCCTTTCCCAGCCGCAGCCGTACTGCCAGCGAATCGATTCGACAGGTACCTTTTCCAATTCTAATCTTTCTATCTATTTGCTATGAAATCAAGATGGATTGCGACCCCTGTGGTCGCCCTGTTGCTTATTGTCGGTTCGCTAACCCAGTCCTGTGACAACGATTCGGAGGAGGCCACGCCAACGCCCCCGGAACCCGCCATCAACCTGACCAGCACCTCGCTGGGCAACGTGATGACCGACGAAACCGGCCGAACGCTCTATTTCTTTTCCAATGACTACGACAGCACCGGGGCGTCGACCTGCACCGGCGGCTGTTTGACCAACTGGCCGGTGTTTTACCGCGCAACCCCCAAACTGGCTGCCGGCCTGACTGCCACCGATTTCGGCACCCTTACCCGGGCCGATGGCGCGAAACAGACCACCTACAAAGGCTGGCCGCTCTATTACTTTAAGGATGACGCGAAATCGGGCGATGTGAAAGGCGAAAACGTGAGCAATGCCTGGTTTGTTGCCAAACCGACCTACTCCATCATGATCGCCAGCGCTCAGTTGGTGGGCCACAATGGCAAATCCTATACGTCTGATTACAAAGAAGGTACCGGAAAAACGATTTATTTTACTGACGGGATGGGTCGAACGTTGTACGGTTTTAGAAACGACAAAAATATGAAGAACAACTTCACCAAGTCCGACTTCAGCAACAACGCCGTCTGGCCTTTGTATGAAGAAACGCTGAAAGAAGTGCCTTCTACAATCGACAAAACGCTATTTGGCAGCATTACGGTTTTCGGACGCCAGCAGTTGACGTTCAAAGGCTGGCCGTTATACTATTTTCAGCAGGACAATGGAAAACGCGGTTTGAACAAAGGCATCAGTTTTCCACAACCCGGCGTGTGGCCCATCATCAATAAAGACACTCCGGTTGCCCCGGTGCCCTGATCGGTCGGTTGCGGTCTTCGGTGAGTCAGTTCTCGCTTTTTTTGTATCTTGCTCTGTTCTACCAATCTATGTGAAATGAGAACTGCTCACTGAAGACCGCCACTATTTTGCCCGATTGACGCAACCCATTTGCGCTGATCAACGTATTGACGATTGAAAACCGACGTATGACCGTTCCCTCCCCAGATATCGCCGGACTCTTGAAGGAATGCCAGCAAGGCAATCGCAGAAGCCAGGAGCAGCTTTACCGGCAGTTCTATGGGTATGCGATGGGAATTTGTGTGCGATATTCGTATAGCCGGGACGAGGCTGTGGAGATTTTGAACGATGGCTTTATGAAAGTGTTTACCCGCTCGGACCAATACCGCGCCGAAGTACCTTTCAAGATGTGGTTGCGCCGGATCATGATCAATACCGCTCTTGATTATTACCGGCTGAATCTGAAACACCGGTACCACGAAGACATCGATCAGGCGGGCCAATTACCAGACGTTGAGGCCAGTGCACTCGACCAACTGAGCTATGAGGAATTGATGGAAGTCGTCCAGTTGCTGACGCCGGCCTACCGAATGGTTTTTAATTTATACGCCATTGATGGCTATACCCACGAGGAGATTGCCAGTCAGTTGACTATCTCGATTGGGACGTCCAAATCAAATCTGGCGCGCGCCCGTGAACAATTGAAACAATTATTAAAACGTAGATGCCATGGCGAGTTTGCAAGAACTTCCCGATGACGAACTGGATAAGCTCTTCCGGTCGTCAGCCGAGGAGTTTGAACCGCCTTACAATGCTGACGACTGGAACAGCCTGCGCCAACGTCTCGACGAAGACGATCGGTCGCGGTTTCTCTACCGGTTTATTTATTGGGGCCTGCCACTGTTATTGCTGTTGCTGACCACGGTTTCGCTGGTGGTGCCGCCGGACGAAGTGCGGCCGCCTGCGTCAAAAACAGGAATCCGGACGGAGCCGGTTTCGACACCAGGAACCGGACGATCCTCTGCTATTATAACGGAAAAGGAGAATCCGGCAACGGCTGGTAATAAAACGCTATCTGAAAAACCGGCTGAAAAAATCGCTTCGGCCCGGGCGGAATCGACGCCGGAAACTGGCGCGGGTTCTACAGGGCGGCCATCCGTTTCGGAAGTGTCCGGTAGCAAGGCGATGACAACGCCATCCCTGAAACCCACGAACGAAAACCGTTCTGTTCTGAAAAACCGGCCGGAGAAAACGGCACGCGCGCTACGGAAACGATCTGAAGCAACGGTTTCGGGTAACCCAACGAACGCTGATCAGACGGTTTCGGCAGTTTCTGAAACTAAAAGCAAGCTGACCCGAACCCGATTATCCAAAATCGCTGACTATGCCGCCGTTCCGCCGATCGTAAAAAACCGCCGGACTCAACCGGTTCCCAACTTCCAGGATCCGGCTTATTCGGCAGTCGTTCCCGGAGAACCGCTTTTGGCACAGCCAAGGGAAACCGAGGCACCGGTTTTGGAAAGCGAGCCACTCGACTGGATGGGAAATTTGACTTACATCACAGCCCGGCCGCCAGCAAAACCGGTTTTGCCGTCACTGCCGGAACTGGATCTGGAACCCGTTCGCCCACCGGTTGGGCCCCGGGTCGTTGCCCCGGCGATTCCGGTCATTGGGTATCCCGCGCTAGCGGTTCGGTTCATTGCGGCCCCGGATCTGAATTTTGTGGGAAAAAGCCGTCAGGCCGCCGGAGACTTTGAAATAGGTGTATTGGCCGAATACCGTTTTTTACGGCGATTGACGATTCAAAGTGGTGTGCTGCGATCCGTCAAAAAATACACGGCCCCGGCGTCGGACTACGCTAAACCGGCTCACTGGTATGGACCAAAGTACGAAAGTGTCGGGGCAGTGTGTACGGTTCTCGACATTCCGGTCAATCTGCGGTTCGATGTGATGCTGAACGACCGGCGACGGTGGTTTATCAGTTCGGGGGTTTCTTCGTACATCATGCAAAAAGAATATTACCAATACCAATACCCCGCCGGGGTCACACCCACCCAGGCAAGATACAAAGAATGGTCGGGCAGCACCGGTTTTCACCGATTTAGCCATCTCAACGTATCGATTGGCTACGAACGCAACTTCCGTTCCGACGGCCCGCTGCGCCGGTTTTCCTGGCAGGTTGAACCTTTCCTGAAAAGCCCGCTGTCCAAACTGGGCTACGGTAAAATCCGGTTGACGAGTACCGGCGTATTTTTCTCGTTGCGCTACCGGCTTTGATCAACACTTTTTGCGGTTGCCAAATCGTTAGTCGTAAATACTGTATGTACATTAATTAACAACCTACTCATTAATTTATGGAGACCAACCAACAAGAACCGATCAAACGAAGTGAGTTCCTTCGGAGCCTGGGATTGAGCAGTGCGGCATTGATGGCGTTTTACTGCATGGGAACACTGACTTCCTGTTCAAAAGGTTCTGACGATCCGGATCCAACGCCCACCCCCACCGGTAAAGTCGATTTTACGATTGACCTCAACAGCAGTACGTATGCGGATTTGAAGGATGCCACCAAGAAGTTTGTGTATAAAGACGATGTTCTGATTGCCCAGATCAAGACGGGTGACTACATTGCCCTCTCAAAAATTTGTACACACGAGGGAAATCTGGTTACATACCGTCCCACCGTTGATAATTTTTATTGCCCCAACCACGGTTCAGTGTTCGACACTACGGGTAAAGTTACCGTTCCGGCTGTAGCCAACCAGGCCAGCCTGAAAAAGTATAGTACAACCCTAACCGGTACCAGTCTGCGCGTATTTGAAGCCTGATCTATGAAGCATCTGTTGATTGTTTGCCTGCTTACCATTCTCTATTGGCCACTTTGGGCTCAGGACTCGACGCGCGTAAAAACGCCGGCTGATACCAGCATTAAACCGACCGACGCCAACGACCTGCTGGCGGAATTGGGCGACAGTACATCGGATGCGCAGGAGTTGTTACCTAAAAAGATGGTTTTCACGCAACGGGCGTTTTGGGGGCCGAAGGGACTGCTTCGGCTCACCAACATTGCCCCGCTGTCGCCCCAGGGCCGTGAAAAGGAGTTAAAAATCCGCCGGGCGTTTCTGGTAAGCCATCAGGTTCTGGGATTTGTCACGCTGGCCGGTTTTGTGGCCCAGGGCATTCTGGGTTCGAAACTCTACAACGCCAAAGGACTGGATTATTCCCGGATCAAGGAGCAGCACGAAACAATGGCTACGGTCATCAACTTTTCGTATGGCACCACAGCTTTGCTGTCGCTCACCTCGCCACCGGGTTTGCCCACCGCCAGCCGGAAACGCGGATTCAGTTCGATCAAGCTGCACCGCGCCCTGGCCGTTGTTCACCTGACGGGCATGGTGGCCACCAACATCCTGGCTCGTAAAGTAAGCAGCAATGCCGACTTGAAGCCCTACCACCGGGCAGCCGCCTACACCACGTTTGGAGCGTATGCGGCCGCTATCATCGCCATCAAACTCAAGTAAGTTCACTCATTTCACGCCGGATTACTACGATGACTGCTTTTTCATACCAAAAGCTGACGGGTTGGATATTGCTCGTCAGCGCCGGACTGGTGGCGTTTCACCAACCGGATCATTCGCCTGCACCGGCCAAACGGAAGTTGATGGCCGACCGGGCCAAATCGACGATTACCTACGCCATGTCGCACCCCATGCACAGTTTTGAAGGCGTCAGCCGCGATGTGGCCTGCGTGATGGTGATCGACGACGCCAACAAGATCGAGAGCGTAGCGGCTGCCACCAAAGTGTCCAGCTTCGACAGCGATAACACCAACCGCGACTCCCACGCGCTGGAAAAAATGGAAGCGTTGAAATACCCCAAAGTGACCTTCACCAGCAATGATGTACAGCATCAGGGGGCGAATCTGACCGTTAAAGGCAATCTGACCTTCCACGGTGTCACCAAACCGGTCGTTATTCAGGGAACCCGGCAGGACGACAACGCGCAGGTGACCATCAAAGGAGAATTCGACATCAATTTGTCCGACTACAAAGTGGAAAAACCGTCTCTGATGATGGTTCCGGTCGATGAAAAGGTCAAATTGAAACTGTTGATGGTTTTTAAAAATACGGATTCGTAATGCTGCGGTTCCGTTGAAAGATTTTTTCTACTTAAAAAGCACCCTGACAGCGGTCGAAAGACCCTGTCAG
Organism: Larkinella punicea; assembly: GCF_003334855.1. Lineage (GTDB taxonomy): Bacteria > Bacteroidota > Bacteroidia > Cytophagales > Spirosomataceae > Larkinella > Larkinella punicea. The sequence goes on along the minus strand of NZ_QOWE01000039.1, from coordinate 27,747 downwards.
GGTGCTTTTTAACCCCATCAGGGGTTCAACAGCGCAGCGTCGGTACAACCCAAATCATGAATCACCCGCGCGTGCCATCAGGTACTCGACCAAGCTGCAAATTATTGTGTACCTGACGGCACATGAATCATGGAATAACCTAATCTGCTACCGACGCTTCGCTGTACAATCCCTACGGGATAAATGGCCCCGTTCCTGGAAATCAGTCATAGGGCCTGGAATTCTATGAAGCTTTAAGTTCATGACGACTTTATTGATTCCAGACACCGGTGATTGCGGTCTTTCGGACGTATTCCGCAAAATCGGTAGGATTCCGACCCAGCGCCCGCTCGACGCCATCGGCCAGACTGGCATTCCGGCCGTCCAGCACTTCGGTGAATAAATAGGTCAGCAGCGCCACAAACGCTTCCGGAATACCGTATTCTTGGAGCATGGCCGCATACGCGCTCATCGAAACAGGCGCATACTGAATGGATCGGCCCGTTGTCCGGGCAATTTCTCCAACTGCTTCTTTAAACGTCAGCAACCGGGGGCCGGTCAGTTCGTAGAGTTGGCCGGTATGCCCATTTTCCGTCAGAGCGGCAACGGCCACTTCCGCAATGTCGTCCACATCAATGAACGGTTCTGCTACGTTACCAACCGGGAGGGTGACATAACCCGCCAGAATCGGCTCCAGCAGGTAGCTTTCGCTGAAATTCTGGTTGAACCAGCTAGCCCGCAGAATCGTCCAGTCAACCCCGGCGTTCATCACGATCTGCTCACAGGCTTCGGCTTCCGGTTCACCGCGCCCCGACAGCAACACGAGTTTCCGAACGCCGGTTTCCACGGCCGTTTTGACAAACGATTGAATGCTGGCAACCGCCCCCGGAACAGCCAGATCGGGCTGAAATGTGATGTAAACCGCACCGACGCCCTGAAGAACCGGCCCCCAGGTGGCTTCATCCAGCCAGTCGAAGGCGGGGGTCGCCGAGCGCGACCCGATGCGAACCGGCCAGCCGCGTTCCGTTAATCGTTGGACAACCCGGCTGCCGGTCTTGCCTGTACCACCCAATACCAGCGTTTTCTGAGCTGGATTTTCAATGTCTTTGCTCATCATTTTGGTCTTTTTTTCGACAAAGCTAGGGCGGCTGGCCAGCAAAAAATAGAACAAAACCGACAGCGGGCTAGTGAATCAACTGGGGGAAGTTTTCGACTAATTCGAGCGACCGCTTTTGGAACTGATTAGGAGCAAAACCGGAAAATTCCTTGAAGGACCGGATGAAATGCGATTGGTCGGCATATAAATTATCGAAGGCGATGTCAGAAAGCCGGTTGAAGTCATCGGCCCGAAATTGACTCAGGGAAGCCTGAAACCGGCATATCCGGGAAAAAACTTTTGGCGAAATCCCCACGCGCTGGTTGAACTTTCGTTCGAAACTCCGCTCCGAGAGGTGGGCGGTTTTTTGCAGTTCTTTCAGCGAAACCGTTCCTTTCGACTGGATGATCCGGGCCACGGCATACGGAATCAAGGCATCCGGACGAGCCGTATTCCGTTTGATCTGGTCAACCAGATAGGCCGACAACCGCTCGATTTTACCCACCGCCGAACGGATGGCGACCAGTTGTTCCAGCAAAGAAACGCCCTGCTCTTCGGCCCACGCATTCAGATCCAGGCAGGTATCGGTATACTCGCTGGCATTGAGCCCGAAAATGGAGTTCAGCGCATCGGGACGGAAATAGACGCCGATCATCCGCACGTTGCCCACCGAATACAGCTCGATGGTATTGACGGTTTGGCCGTAGACAAAAATACCGGGTAACTTCTGCTGCATCGGGCCGTAAAAAGTGCCCCGGTCGGGTTCCTGAAACAGCAGACCCGGACAGCCGTCGGCCAGCGGCAGGAAGGTTTTCGGAGCCCGATCGGTATCGCTGCTTTCCAGAATCCAGAAGTACCGGACATAGTCTTTGAGGCAGGCTGGCGGCTGGATTCGTTCGAACTTCATGTACCGGTTTCAGATTTATACACCGTGGTGATAGAGTAAAAACAGGAAAAGGCACAGCCACAGCACATCCACAAAATGCCAGAACAGCGTAAACAACCTGATTTTTAGCAGGTTGGGTGGATTAACACTGTAGACAAAGGCTTCGACATACGGGATTCGGCGCATCGCTTCGGCAAACGCAATGGACAGAAAAATTAAGCCCACCACAATGTGCAGCAGATGCAGCCCGGACAACACAAACAGGAAGCTGCCGGATGGGGTAGTTTGCAGATAAACGCCCTTCAGCATCAATTCCCGCCAGCCCAGCACCTGCAGCACCACGAACAGGGTGCCCAGAAAAAGCGTCGTACCCAGATACAGCCGGTATTGCGTAAACCGCTCGTGTCGAAAAGCACCGTTGGCAATGTGCAACGTCAGACTACTGGCCAGAATAACGCCCGTGCTGGCCAGAAAAACCGTTGGCAGGGGAACATCACGCCAGTCGGAACTGACTTTGCGGGCGATGTAAGCCAGCAGCAGGACGGTAAAACTGAAAACACTGGCGGCAATGCACAGCCACAGCATGAAGCGCTTGGGCTCCCGGCGACGCGTCATAAAGTTATTCTGGCGACGGGTTTCCATCGGGCGACACCACCACGGTTTTTAAGGTTTGTTTGCCAAACGCAAACCGGCCAAAAATGGTTTGGCGAGTTTGGCAGTTCGTAAAAATACAACACGATTCGGGATGGATAAAGTCCTTTACTACCCAATTTAAAGCATGTTACTGCACTGCCATTAAATCGCTTGACAGCTCACGAAAAAACCATATTTTATCTTTATAAAATCCATTAACGCAGTCAATTTCAGCTTAAAACATGATTATATTGAGGTGATTATGGATAACCGGATACTAAGTTAAAGTAACTTCAAGTTTTGCGGCCCAATTTTTGTTAGCTATCTTTCCAAAATATTAAGATTCTTCTATTTGTCCTGCTTTCTGGCTGAGGTGCCTATTGGTATTTATTAACTCATCTTTCTATGCTCAACTCCTTTACTTCACGTACCTGTGCTGCTCTGATATTGTCTGTATTCCTGTCGCTGATCGGGTATGGGCAAGTGGGAATAAACATGGAAGACAAGGATTACATTAACTCCGTTACCCCCGCTCCGAATCCCGCTGTCAGTTTCAAAGCCGCCACCAATTTGGTCTTCGATAAAGCCGGCAACCTGTATGTTGCGTGCCGGTATGGACTGGTTTACCGGATCAAAAGGGGCGAGACCAAGGCCACGGTTATTCTGGATATTCAGGAAGAAGTGGCCGGATATGGCGACCACGGCCTGCTGGGATTTACGCTGGACCGCGACTTTTTGACGAATGGCCGGTTTTTCGTTTACTATACCGTCGATATATACTGGTATGATAATGTCGGCAAGCCGGGTTATCAAGCCAACCAGTCAACCGATAATGTCGCGACCATTGGTCGGCTGGTTCGGTATACGGTCAATCCCAACAATGAGTACAAGGTCGATCCGGCCAGCCGGAAAATCCTGATTGGCGAAACCCTGGAGGACGGGATTCCGGTGGTTACCGCTTCACACGCCGGCGGTGGGCTAACCACCGGAACCGATGGCAGTATTCTGCTGGGCACGGGCGATGCCGCCAGCTTTGTGGAGGTCGACATCGGCTGTAACAATACGACCTGGTACCTACAGGCCATCGACCGAAAAATCATTAAAACCATTCCGTCGGACGGATACGGCGGCTGTAACACCTATAGCCCGGATCGAATTACGGAAAACATCGGAGCGTATCGCTCGCAAGCCCTGTTTTCACTTTGCGGTAAAATCCTGCGAATCAATCCGGAAAACGGAGAAGGTTACCCTTCAAACCCCTTCTACAAAGGCGCCGGTTCGGACCTGAAACTGGCCCAGAACCGGGTGTATGCGCTCGGTTTCCGGCAAGCCTTTAAAATGTCGGTACGGCCCAATACGGGCAATCCTGATCCATCCAGCGGAAATCCGGGTGTTCTCTACGTCGGTGACGTGGGCTTTTCGTCCTGGGAAGAGTTGAATGTGGTGTCGGCACCAGGCCAGAATTTCGGCTGGCCCTACTACGAAGGCCACGCTCAGGGTCGGATCGGTTATTGGAAAACGGAAGTTTTCAAACCGGCCAACCCCATCAAGCCCCGGATTCAATACCGGGAGAATAAGAACACGGAAATCATTCAGGGCAACACCGTCGTTAGCGCCGACAAACGGCCACTCGAAGGAAACTGCATCATCGGAGGAGTCTGGCACGAAGGCGGAGGAAATTACCCGAAAGAATTTCAGGACACGTATTACTTTGCCGACTACGGAACCGGCTGGATTGCGGGTGCCAAATTTGGCCACGACGAAAATCCGGAAGCGGGGAGTCTCTTTAAAATGGCCACGAAAATGACTGTCACGCCCTTTTCGGAACGGATTGTGGGGATGGCATTCAACCCCTACGACCGGAACATTTACTACGTTACGCTGGGCGAAAAATCGCTGGTTCGTCAGTTTGCCTTCACCACCAACCAACCGCCAACGGCCGTCATCACCCAGGATAAAACGTTTGGCAACAGTCCATTGGTCGTAAATTTCTCCGCCAATGATTCGTATGACCCGGAAGGAACCGATCTGAGTTATGAATGGAATTTTGGCGATGGCAGTTCCAAAAACCTGACCAAAAACCCGCCGGCCAAAACCTTCACCTTCGGCGGCCAAAAGTCCTACAATGTTTCGCTGAAAGTGACGGATGCGCAGGGAAAAAGCAACACCACGCAGACGGTTATTTCGCTCAACAACACGCCCCCGACCATTCAAACCACCAGTGTCGACGGCTACAACTCTATTTCGCTGCCGCAAACAATCAACCTGAATGCGACGGCGACGGACAGCCAGACACCGGCGGATCAGTTGAAATACCAGTGGAACGTGTATCTCTACCACAATGACCACCGGCATTCGGTGTCTATCTTCAACGGCCCAACCGGGACGGTAACGCTGACGGAAGGCGACTGTGATGGTGAAGCCAGCTACTGGTACGGCCTGGTTCTGGACGTTACCGATGGGGGCGGTCTGACAACAACATACACCAAATACGTTTACCTGAACTGTTCGGGTCAGCAACAATCCATCACCTTTGATCCGATTGGCGACAAAGCTCCCACCGCCCCGACATTCAGGCCCCCGGTTTCGGCCACGTCCGGTTTACCGATTTCCCTGTATGTGGCCGATGGCCCCGCCGTCATCGAAAATGGCCAGGTTCGGTTAACGGGCGGGATTGGCCGGGTAACGATCCGGGCCACCCAACACGGAAACGGTCAGTACAAATACGCGCAGCCGGTCGAGCGCTCTTTTATGGTAACCAACAATGCCCCCTCAACGCCGGATACGCAGAATCCTTCGGCCCCCTCCGGTCTGGCCGCTTCCAACATTACGGCCACGTCACTGCAACTGAACTGGAACGCGTCGTCGGATAATGTGGGCGTAACCGGCTATGATGTCTACCAGGGTGGGACAAAAATCAATACCAACCTGGTCTCGGGTACAACCTTTGCCGTTGCGGGACTGAGTCCCAGCACCGCTTACGCCTTTTATGTGGTAGCGCGGGATGCGGCTTCAAACAGTTCAGGCAACAGCAACACGGCCAATGTAACCACCTCGGCCGCTCCGTCCGGCAACCAGCCTCCGGTGATTCCCGGCACGCTTTCGCTCAATGCGGCCACGGTGAATGTCCTTTACACATCCAATGCGCTCACGGCTTTTACCGATCCGGAAGGCGATGTGCTGACTTACTCGCTGGCGGGTTTGCCCGGCACGTTGAATTTCAATGCTGCCAACCGAACCATTACAGGCACCCCAACCGCTACGGGCACTTATTCGCTCACGTATTCCGCTACGGACAACCAGCACCCGGCGGTAACGACCCTGGTAACACTGACGGTCAATGGAACAGCCACCATACCGACGGCGAACCTGGATGGGTATCTGACGCAGGAAGTCAATTGCAGCACGCTTTCGGGCTGGGCCTGGGACCGTACCAACCCCAACGCCCCCGTTACGGTCGAATTTTTCGATGGAGCTTCCATTGCCGACGGTACTCCGCTGGGGTCTGTCGTGGCTAACGTCTTTCAGCAGCATTTGAAAGATGCGGGGAAAGGAAACGGCGAACACTGGTACAACTTCCCGATCCCGGAAAGCGTTAAAACCAGCACGAACCACACCATTTGGGCGCGGGTGCAGAATTCCGGGTTTACCCTCAAGTGGGCTCCCAAAACCATCAACTGTGCCGGTAGCGGAATCCCACCCGCCAACCTGCCACCCATCCCGCCCTCCGTTTCGTCTTTGTCGGCTTTTGTAAACACGCCCTTTACCTCCGCAGCACTGGCCGCGTTCACCGACCCCGAAAGCACACCCCTGACCTACGAACTCCTGGGACTGCCCCAAAACCTGACCTTCAATCCCTCGACAAGGGTCGTCAATGGGACACCGGCCACGACCGGAACGTTTAGCCTCACCTATACCGCCACCGATCAGCCGGGGGCTAAAACCAGCCTTGTCTTTTCGCTCATCATCAGCGAAACCAACAACCCGCCGACCAACGTGCCACCGGCTGCGCCAACCGTTTCGCCCCTCTCGGCAACCGTCAATGCTGCCTATTCGACGACCCTGCCCGCCTTCACCGATACCGATCCGCTGAGCTATACCCTCACCGGATTGCCGTCGGGACTCGGCTTCAACGCCAGCACCCGCGTCATCTCCGGTACGCCCACCCAGCAGGGAACCTTCCCTCTCACCTACGCAGCCAACGATGGAAAAGTCACCGAAAGCACGACCATCAGCCTGGCCGTAGCCGCCGGAACCGGCAATCCGCCCCCGGTAGTCACCGGAAGCTTTGAAGGCTATCTCGATGTCGTCAATTGCTCGACGTTCTCGGGCTGGATCTGGGACCGCGATAAACCCAACACCCCCATCACCATCGAGTTTTTGGACGGGGCCACCGTGCCCGCTTCAACGGTGATCGACCAGACCGTGGCCAATATTTACCGCCAGGATCTGAAAAATGCCAACAAAGGCAATGGCGCTCACGGCTACAGCTTTGTGGTGCCGGAACGGCTCAAGGACAACCAGACGCACACAATCTGGGCGCGGGTCGTCGGTTCGGAGTTCATTCTCAAATGGGCTCCCAAAACCATTACGTGTGTGGGAACGGGAACCCCACCCGCCAATGCGGCCCCGGTAGCCCCGGCGGTTTCGCCCCTGTCGGCTACGGTCAACGTGGGATTCACGGCCAGTGCGCTGCCGGTTTTCACCGATGCCGAGAACGATGCGCTGACCTACACGCTGACGGGCTTACCCGGCAACCTGTCGTTCGATGCCATGACGCGCGTGATTTCCGGAACGCCGACGCAGCAGGGGGCTTTCACGCTGACGTATTCGGCGAAGGACAGCCAGCATGCCCCGGTTCCGACCACGCTGACGCTGACCGTCAACCCGGGAGGAGGCACGCCACCAGTCAACATTCCTCCGGCAGCCCCGGCGGTTTCGCCCCTGTCGGCCACGGTTAACGTCGCCTATTCGTCCACCTTACCGGCTTTTACCGATACCGATCCGCTGAGCTATACCCTCACCGGATTGCCATCAGGACTGGGTTTCAACACCGGCACCCGCGTCATTTCCGGAACGCCCACCCAGCAGGGAACCTTCTCGCTGACGTATGCAGCCAACGACGGAAACGTAACCGAAAACATGACAATTACGCTGACCGTTGCGGCTGGCGGCACCGCCCCCCCACCGGCACCGGCGGGTAATTTCGATGGCTATCTGGCGAAGGAGGTCAGTTGCAGCACGATTTCGGGTTGGGCCTGGGAGCGGGCCAAAGGCAATGCGGTGGTCACGGTCGAGTTTTTCGTCGGTGCTTCGATTGTCGGCGGTACGTCGCTGGGTTCCATTGCTGCCGACGTTTTCAAACAGCACTTGCTGGATGCCGGCAAAGGAAACGGGATACACTGGTTTGATTTTCCCATGCCGGAAAGCATCAAAAATGGTCAGAACCAGACCATCTGGGCGCGGGTGGTCGGATCCGAGTTTACCCTGAAAGATTCGCCGAAAATCATCAATTGTGCGGGAAGCGGAACACCGCCAGCGAATGCGGCTCCGGTGGCTCCCGCGAGCATCTCACCCCTGTCGGCCACCATTAGCGTCGCCTTCACGGCCAGTGCATTGCCCGCCTTTACCGATGCCGAAAACGATCCGTTGACTTACACCCTGACGGGACTGCCCAACGGCGTCAACTTCGATGCCGGAACCCGGGTTATCTCCGGAACATCGACCGTGAGTGGCACCTTCACGCTCACCTATTCAGCCAAAGACAGCCAGAATTCGCCGGTTTCCACCACCCTCACCCTGACGGTCGGTACCGGCGGAGGCACGACTCCCCCGCCCACCAGTGGCGGCAGCGGACCAGGCAATTATGAAGGATACCTCGATGTGGTCAATTGCACCAGCATTCAGGGTTGGGTTTGGGATCGAAACCGACCCAACACCCCGATTGCGCTTGAATTCCTGGATGGGAATACGGTAGTAGGCGCGGTCGATGCCAATATTTTCCGGCAGGATTTGAAAAATGCCAACAAGGGCAACGGAATCCACGGCTACAGCTTTACGGTGCCGGCTTCGCTCAAGGATGGGCAGAACCACTCGATCAGTGGCCGGGTGCCGGGGGGCAATTTCACCCTGAAATGGTCACCCAAAATTCTGAATTGCCCCAATGGCAGCCGGCAGGGGATTGACGAGCGCGTCGAGTTAAGCATGGAACTGACGGTCAGTCCAAACCCCAGCCGGGGAAAAGTCGAAATCCGGTATTTGGTGGAAGCCGATCGCTGGGCGGATTTACAGGTGGTGGACATGATGGGTCGTTCGATCTGGCAAAAACCCACCATTGGCACGGGCAAAGTGGAGCGCGAAACCGTCGATCTGAGTTCGGATGGAGCCAATTTGTACTTAATTCAGTTGCAGACTGCCAAGCAGATTGTTACCAGACGCTTGCTGATTAGCCGCTAAAGAATCGACTTACTGCTAAAGTGAAGAACCCGCCCGTGAGAACTGGCGGGTTTTTTACATTCGCATCGTTTTTGTTTTCAATGACCGCTCATACGGTTTTCTGCCAGACCTGATATGAATGAAAAAAATCCGGTAATGATACCGCTTGCTCGAAAATACCGTAAATAGTGGAGCCCGAACCACTCATACTGGCATAGACAGCCCCCGCTTGGTATAGTTCTTGTTTCACTGTATTCAGAATCGGATAGACCGGGAAAAGGCTGGTTTCAAAATCATTCCTGATGGCATTTCGCCAGGTTCCAACCGGATTTTGCAACAACGTACGCAGCGATGTAACGGGTTTTTGGGGTCGGACGTTGGCGTAGGCTTCAGCCGTTGAAATGGCCAGATTGGGATACACCAGTACGATGGTGTAGCCACGGAGTGATACGTCAATATCCTGAAAGCGATCCCCCTTTTCGAAGCAATACAAGGGCCGATTCTGAATAAAAAAGGCACAATCACTGCCTAACTGGCGTGCATACGTTTCTAATTGCTCGATTGACAAGGCCAGGTTGAATTGCTCATTGAGCAGGCGCAGCGTAAAGGCGGCATCGGCCGAACCTCCGCCCAGACCTGCTCCGATCGGGATGAGTTTGTGCAGATACATCTGAACGGGCGGCAATTCAAAATCGACCTTCAGACTTTCGTAGGCCCGCAGGCAAAGGTTGGTAGCGGGGTCGCCCGGAATGTCGGTTCCACTGATTTCAAACGACGTTTTCGAAGCCGGAATGATCTCCAGCAGGTCGTTCAGCGGAACCGGGTAGAAGCATGATTCGAGATTATGAAAACCGTCCGGGCGTTTCTCCGTGATCTGCAAACCGATGTTAATTTTAGCATTAGGGAAGCCTATCATTCAAAAAGAAGTATGACCTTTTAATAATTTAATCAAAGCAATTGAATTACACTTATGTTACCGATACGCTGAATATCAAAACATTAAGTTTACCACTTAGTAAATTAGATTTCTACTAACATTGGACTTATTTGGATTTTTCTTATATTTCCAACCAGTTTTCCGTCTGAAATTCAAAATTTCAGAGCCTAAATATACAGTACTTAGCGCTGCTAACTCCTTTTTATCGCCCTGAATGGATCTTTCCCATCTCATTTTACCCCAATTGTGAAGCACGATCTGCGCTGAATGAAAACACTTAAGTAAATTTTAACGTATGACAAACCTCTGTACTAAACTCAAAAACTTACTTCTGGTCCTTATACTGGTTACCGTTTTTGGATCAAACGGATACAGCCAGTATAAATCCGGCTTTTCAGAAGAAGTGTACGCCGGTGACCTGTCTGGTGCTGTTGGCTTTACGTTCGACAAAAACGGGGCCATGTACGTGTGGGGAATCGATGGCCGGATTACCCGGGTAGACCCTCAGACGAAGCAGAAAACGCAATTGCTGGATATATCGTCTGAAATAGGACGATATGATGATTACGGGTTGCTGGGTATGACGCTGGACAACAACTTTCTGACCAATGGCCGGTTTTATTTGTTCTATGTCATCAAATATGCTTCCGTCAAATGGCAGGGGACGTACGCCCGGGTTACGCGCTACGAAGCCAACAAAGATGACGGGTTTAAGTCGGTCAAAGCCAATAGCCGCAAGGTACTGATCGGCGAACCCGACCCCAATAATCCGAGTAAAGGCGTTCCAGGCGACTGTATTCCACTGACTTCCAGTTCTCATGCCGGGGGCGGTATTACGATGGGTGAAGACGGCTCGCTGCTGATTCCAACGGGTGACGGAGCCGCGCCAGCCTTCGACCAGGGCTCGTATTCCGAATCATACTACAGTCAATCCATCCAAAACGGATTTATCACGGCTGCGGAAAACATCGGCAGCTATCGTTCTCAGGTCGATTATTCATTATCAGGTAAAATCCTTCGCATCAACCCGGAAAATGGCGACGGTATGCCGGGCAATCCCGACTATAATCCCAGCGCTCCGCGTTCGATCAAAAGCCGGATTTTTGCTTCCGGTCTTCGCCAGCCGTTCCGGTCTTCGGTTCGCCCTAATACGGGAAGTGGCGACATCAACGCCGGTAATCCGGGCGCGTTGTATGTGGGTGACGTTGGCTTTACGGACTGGGAAGAAATCAATGTGGTGAAAAAAGGAGCCAACTACGGCTGGCCTTTTGAAGAAGGACAAAACCCTTCGACTCGTGCCTATAACAAAACTGAGTACAAACCGGCAGGTGTTACCTTTAGCAAACCCGTGATCTCCTGGCGTTCGGGGCCGGGGCAGGTGAACCGTAACGGAACCCTGACCAATGTCAATACAACACCAGCGGGGCTTTTGCCGGGTTATTGCGCCATTGGCGGCAGTTGGCATCCCGGTGGCGGAAACTACCCGGCCGAATACCAGAACTCGTATTATTTTGCCGATTTTAACGGGGGATGGATTTCCAAAATGGCTTTCGACAGCGACAATCAGCCGCAACCGGCAACGCTGACCAAACTGCTGGATGGCGGTAGCTCGTACCAGTACATTACCTGCATTGCTTTCAACCCGATTGACAAAAACATGTATTACCTGCGCTATCCGGAGGATGGAGGAGAGCGCGTGCGCCGGGTCATTTACAACGGAGCGGCCGGTGGCAGCCCGCCGGTGGCCATCATTCTGTCGGATAAAAGCAATGGGTCGAGCCCACTGACGGTTAAATTTACCGGGAACACCTCCTATGATCCGGAAGGAAAAGCACTGACCTATGCCTGGGATTTTGGCGACAATACGAGCAGTACGTCCGCCAACCCCGAACATACCTTCACCACCACGTCGACCTCGACAGTTTATACCGTCAAGCTGACGGTTACGGACCCTGACGGAAAAAGCCATCAGACCACGAAAGCGATCACCGTCAGTAGTGCCAATAATTCGGCACCGGTTATTGTCAGCACCAGTATCGATGGGCTGACCCAAATGAACCTGGATGAAATCCGGAACATCAACCTGTCGGCGGTGATCACCGATGAAACCCCCGCCAATCAGTTGAGCTACAAATGGACGGTTTCACTCTTTCACAACGATCACCAGCACGACGACTTTATAACCACCAGCCAGACCTCCTCGGCTTCCCTGCCGCCGATTGGCTGCGACGGAACCCTGACCTTCTGGTATGGCGTGAAACTGGAAGTGACGGATGCGGGTGGCCTGAAAACGGAGACGATTCGGTATATCTACCCCGATTGTGCCGGAACTTCGCAAACCATTACACTCAACGACATTGCCGACCGGGCTCCTAATTCGGCGGCCTTTACGCCGGCAGCCTCTGCTTCGTCGGGAAAACCCATTGTGTTCTACGTCATTGCCGGCCCCGCAGTGATTGCGGAAGGCAAAGTGTTTCTGACGGGCCGCCTGGGCAAAGTAACCATTCGGGCCGCACAACACGGTGGGGGTGGTTTTAAACCGGCCCGTCCGGTGGAGAAATCGTTCAATGTCGTCTCCGATGCCGCCGATAAGCAACCGCCAACGGCCCCGACGTCTCTGGCACTCAGCAACATTACGCAGAATTCCATGCGGTTAACCTGGAACGCATCGACGGATAATGCCAGCGTAGCCAGTTACGAAGTGTATCGAAACAACGTTAAAATTGGCGACGTCAATTCCGGCACCAGTTACAACGCAACGGGGCTGACGGCGGGTACGGAATATTATTTCTTCGTTCGGGCCATCGACCCGACCGGCAACGTATCGGCCAATAGCAACACTGCAACGGGCACAACCACCGGAACGTCAACGCCACCGGCGAATTCGCCACCAACAGCCCCATCGGTAGGTGGCTTGACGGCCACCGTTAACACGAGCTACACGTCGAGCCAGCTCCCGCCGTTCAACGATACGGATGGCGATGCCCTGACCTACACCCTGACCGGACTGCCCGGTACGTTGAACTTCAATGCCAGTACCCGCGTCATCAGCGGCACGCCGACCCAGGCGACCTCCTACAACCTGACCTACAGCGCAACGGATGGCAAGAGCAGCGCAGTTAGTACGACGGTTACGCTGACAGTCAATACAGCCGGCACCGGCAACCCGCCCCCAACGGTTACCGGAAACTTTGAAGGGTATCTGGATGTGGTCAATTGCAGTTCCATTTCGGGCTGGGTATTCAATTATGATAGCCCAAATGCGCCGTATACCGTCGAGTTTCTGGCCGCAACCGGCGCCAATCCGTCGATCGAATCGGCCACCTCATTCGGCACCACGGTGGCCAGTAACTTCCGCCAGGATTTGCTGAATGCCGGAAAGGGAAATGGAGCGCATGGATACAGTTTTACGGTACCGAACAGCATCAAAACCAACCAGCAACAAACCATCTGGGGTCGGGTGCAGGGATCGACGTACGTGCTGATGTGGTCGCCCAAAACCCTGACCTGCGAAGGAACGGGAACACCCGTGAATCCGCCCCCGGTAAAACCATCGGTTTCATCCTTAGCGGCCACGGTTGGTGTCGCGTACAACTCTGGCCAGCTTCCGGCTTTCACGGATAGCGAACCGCTTACCTACACCATGACCGGCTTGCCCTCCGGGCTGAATTTCGACGGCGGAACCCGCGTGATCTCCGGAACTCCCACCCAGCAGGGAACCTTTACGGTTACGTACTCAGCCGCCGACAGCCAGAATAAAACCGATCTTTCCATTACCCTGGTCGTAGCACCTGGCGGAACACCCGTGAATCCGCCCCCGGTAAAACCCTCAGTATCAACCCTGACGGCTACCATCAACGTACCCTATACGTATACCCTGCCGGTTTTCACGGATAGCGAACCGCTGACTTATACCCTGACCGGTCTGCCTAACAACCTCACGTTCAACCCGTCGACCCGGGTGATTAGCGGAACACCGACGCAGCAGGGAACGTTTGCCCTGACCTATTCGGCCAGTGACAGCCAGTCGAAATCCGATCTGGCGATTTCGCTGGTGGTTTCGGCGGGTGGCGTGGTGACCGGAAACTTTGAAGGCTATCTGGATGGCGTCAACTGTTCGACGTTTTCGGGATGGGTCTGGGATCGGGACAAACCCAATACACCGATCACGGTTGAGTTTCTGGATGGTGCCAATGCCGCAACCGCAGTGTCCATCGGTTCCATTTCGGCCGACATTTTCCGGCAGGATCTGAAAAATGCCAACAAAGGCAATGGCGCCCACGGTTACGTTTTCACCGTTCCCGAAAGTGTGAAAGACAACCAGACGCACACCATCTGGGGCCGGGTACAGGGATCAACCTACATTCTGAACTGGTCGCCGAAAACGATCAATTGCGTCGGAACCGGAACGCCACCCGTCAACGCGGCCCCGGTAGCCCCCGCGAGCATCGCGCCCCTGTCGGCCACCATCAATGCCGCCTTCACGGCCAGTGCGCTGCCGGTCTTTACCGATGCCGAAAATGATCCGCTGACGTATACCCTGACGGGACTGCCCAACGGCGTCAACTTCGATGCCGGAACCCGGGTTATCTCCGGAACTCCAACGGCGAGCGGCACCTTTACGCTCACCTATTCAGCCAAAGACAGCCAGCATTCGCCGGTTCCAACCACGCTGACGCTGACGGTTTCCAATCCGTCGACACCTCCGCCAACTGGTGCGTACGAAGGGTTTCTGGATGTGATCAACTGCGACGGTGATATTTTTGGGTGGGTTTGGGATGCCAATCAACCCAACACACCGGTGAATATTGAAATCCGGGAAGATGACAACCTCATTGCGACCATTACCGCTTCGCTGGCCCGGCCTGACCTGGTCAGTGCAGGAAAAGGAAACGGACAACACGGTTATTCTTTCATTATTCCGGCAACGCTGAAAAACGGGCAGAACCACAGCATTAGCATGCGGGTTCAGGGAACGTCGTACGAATTGATGGGTTCTCCGAAAACGCTCAACTGCCCCGGAGACGGAAGTCCGCTCCCGAACGACCCGGCCAATCAGCCGCCAACCGGCCCTACTCTGGCGATTCAAAACCGCGAAATCGGCGTAGCGACAACGTATACCATTCCCGAGTTTACCGATCCCGAAGCAGGGGCTTTGACCTATGCCCTCAACGGTTCGGTTCCGGGTCTGACCTACTCGGCGGCAAGCCGTACGCTGAGTGGTTCGCCCACAACGCTCGGGACGTTCACGACCAGCCTGATCGTGACGGACCCCAAAGGAAAAACAGCCTCGGCTCTGCTGACCTTCGTCATCACGAATGCTGGCCCACCGGCCAACGTTCCTCCGGCCGCACCGGCGGTTTCGCCCCTGTCGGCCACGGTCAACGTCGCCTATTCGTCCACCTTACCGGCTTTTACCGATACCGATCCGTTGAGCTATACCCTCACCGGGTTGCCATCGGGACTCGGTTTCAACACCGGCACCCGCGTCATTTCCGGAACGCCCACCCAGCAGGGTACGTTCTCACTGACGTATGCAGCCAACGACGGAAAAGTCACGGAAGACATGACGATTACGCTGACCGTTGCGGCTGGCGGCACCACGCCCCCACCGGCACCGGCGGGTAATTTCGACGGATACCTGACACAGGAAGTCAATTGCAATACGCTTTCAGGCTGGGCCTACGACCGCACCAGTGTCAACCGGGTGGTCACCGTCGAGTTCTTCGATGGTGCTTCGATTGCAACGGGTCGGCTCATCGGGTCGATTGCGGCCGATGTCTTTAAACAACACCTGAAAGACGCCGGCAAAGGAAACGGGGTACACTGGTACGACTTCCCCATACCGGAAGAGATCAAAGACGGCCAGAACCACACGATCTGGGCGCGGGTGCAGGGGTCAGAATTTACTCTCAAATGGGCTCCTAAAACCATCCGATGCGTTGGTTCCGGAACCCCGACGAATGCCGCGCCGGTTGCGCCGTCCGTTTCGGGCCTATCGGCTACCATCAATGTCCCCTTCACGGCCAGTGCATTGCCAGTCTTTACCGATGCAGAAAACGATCCGTTGACGTATACCCTGACGGGATTGCCCGATGGCGTCAATTTCGATGTCAATACCCGCGTGATTTCCGGAACACCCACGGCGAGCGGTACCTTCACGCTGACCTACTCAGCCAAAGACAGCCAGCATGCACCGGTTTCTACGACGCTCACGCTGATCGTAGGCGGAGGAGGAACACCAACCAATGCGGCTCCGGTGGCTCCCGCGAGCATCTCACCCCTGTCGGCCACCATTAGCGTCGCCTTCACGGCCAGTGCATTGCCCGCCTTTACCGATGCCGAAAACGATCCGTTGACTTACACCCTGACGGGACTGCCCAACGGCGTCAACTTCGATGCCGGAACCCGGGTTATCTCCGGAACATCGACCGTGAGTGGAACCTTCACGCTCACCTATTCAGCCAAAGACAGCCAGAATTCGCCGGTTTCCACCACCCTCACCCTGACGGTCGGCACCGGCGGAGGCACGACTCCCCCGCCCACCAGTGACGGCAGCGGACCGGGCAGTTACGAAGGGTACCTCGATGTGGTCAATTGCACCAGCATTCAGGGCTGGGTTTGGGATCGAAACCGACCCAACACCCCGATTGCGCTTGAATTCCTGGATGGGAATACGGTAGTAGGCGCGGTCGATGCCAATATTTTCCGGCAGGATTTGAAAAATGCCAACAAGGGCAACGGAATCCACGGCTACAGCTTTACGGTGCCGGCTTCGCTCAAGGATGGGCAAGAACACTCGATCAGTGGCCGGGTGCCGGGGGGCAATTTCACCCTGAAATGGTCACCCAAAATCCTGAACTGCCCGAATGGGGGCCGTGAGGGGGTTCCCACGGCGGAATTCACCGCGGATCTGTCGGTCAGCCCGAACCCCAGCAGCGGCAGGGTGGTCATCAGCTTCCGGCTGGCGGCCCAAAAAACCGCCCAACTACAGGTGGTGGATGTCCTGGGCCGGGTTACGTGGCAACAGGCCGTCGTCGGCAATGGCAAGGTGCAGCACCAAACGGTTGATTTGAGCCAGGGCGGAACCGGTCTTCACTTCGTCCAGTTGAAATCCGGCGAGCAGCAACTCATCAAACGACTGCTGATTACGCAGTAAAAAATAGTTTTGAGCATGGAAAAGCCGCAGACGATTGATCTGCGGCTTTTTTTGTGTTCGCTTTTTTACTAAAAACCAGTCCGGACGGCTGGATGCCGCTTTCACTTGATCGACAACACTTTGAACTCGGTCCGGCGGTTTCGCTGGTGTTCGGCTTCCGTACAATTCACTTCATTGGTGCAATTGTTGAGCAGGACCGATTCGCCATAACCGGCTGCGACCATTCGTTTGCGGCTAATCCCTTTCGACGCCAGGTAACTGACCACCGAATTGGCCCGCTGCGCCGACAGATACCGGTTGTAAACCGCATCGCCCCGGCTGTCGGTGTGGGATCGGAGTTCGACCGTGAGCAGGGGATATTTCTGCATGGTAGCCACCAGCTTATCCAGTTCCCTGGACGCATCCGACCGGATCGTCCATTTGTCGAGGTCATAATAAATGTTGTCCAACTGAACAATGTCGCCCACGCGAAGCATGTTCAGATCTGCCGACAGCACTTTGGTTGTCGCCCTGGGTGTCAGTTTTTTAATCCGGTTGGTATTCGTGCCATACCGCTCCTTCGAGGCACTGAGGGTATAGTCGCAGCCTTCGGTCAGTTCAAATTCATACCGGCCATCGGCGCCGGTGACGATTTGCCGGATGGCGCCGTCGCAGTCGTTTTTCAAATTGACCGTAACACCTTCGATCGGCTTCCGGTCTTTTTCGCTCATGACCGTACCCCGCACTTTGGCCTTTTGCGAATCGACAATATCCCAGCCATCATTCGCCGGAAGCGGTATATACTGTACGGTGTCAATAATTTTCGGAGGTTGATTCAGCGCAATTTCCAGCCGGGAAGGCGAATCGTCGGTGAGTGAATTGGTTGAGAAACCAACCGTGCTGGTCACGTAACTATCTTTGGAAGCCCGAAAAATAAAATCGTTGTTAGACTCCAGACACAATTGCACCAAACCATCCTTTTTGGTCACCACCGTTCGGTCTTTGCGCCCTTCGCCCCGGGCTTTTATGTCGATCAGCACACTGTCGATGGGCTGTTTCGTTACCTCGTCATAAAACCGGAGCGTCAGGTTCCGGCATCCATAGAGCGAACTTTCCCGAACAAACCGGAAAATATCGTCGTTGCCTTTTTGCCGGTTGGTGCTGAAATAACCGCCTTTGCGGTTGCCGTCGGTAATCATCCCAAAATCATCCTGATCGGAATTGATCGGCGCATCGAGGTGTTCGACCGGCCCCACGGGCGCCCCATTGACAAGCGGGGCGTAGTAAATATCGAGACCGCCCAGCCCTTTCCGCCCGTCGGAGGCAAAATACAGATTGCCCCTTTCGTCGATAAACGGGAATAAATCGTTGCCTTTCGTATTGATTTCCTTCCCGAGATTGACCGGTTTCGACCACTTTCCGTTTTCATTCCGGGCAACGTACAAATCCGTACCACCGACGCCCCCCGGCATATCGGAAGCAAAGAACAGCAAGCGGTCGTCTTTGCTCAGGGCCGGATGTCCGACCGAGTAATCGTCGCTGTTGAACGGCAATTCCTGAATATTGATCCAGGTACCGTTTTGCTGAACGGCGGTATACAGTTTTAGGTTCGTCACACCTTCCGTGCTTTGGCGTACCCGCCGACCGTCGTAGTTATTCCGGGTAAAAACGACCTGATAGCCGTCGTTGAAAAACGTCACCGGGCCTTCGTGGTAGCGGCTGTTGAGCGACCGGCTAAAAGGCTGAATGGTTTTCGAAAACCGCAATCCCTCCGAAATATTGATGCCGCCATCGTACCCGCCAATCGTGCGGGAGTCGTTGGCCGAAGCGCGGCTGCGCGAATTGCCGCCGGACCGTTGGGCCTTGCGAGTCTTTATCGACACCGGTTTCGACACCGTGCCATCGGCTTTGATCAATTGCGTAGCCTTCAACTGCTGCCGGTCCTGGACATAAAAGAGGTCGAGGTAACTGCCTCCCCCGCCTTTTCCGGCCGTTTCGATGGCGGCACTTGCCTTTTTTCCAGACACGAACACCAGCCCGTCCCGGTAATACATCGGACTGAATTCAGCGTTCGAGGTGTTGAGCGCGAGGACTTCCAGCCGGTAGCGGGTCGGTGTTTTTTTGCCGATTACACCCGTCGCCGGGTCTAAAAACGGCGACGATTCTGCCTGGACGGCTTTTTCTTTCAGTTTGTTGTATCGATCATACTGCTTCTGTGATTCGCTGTATTTTCCATTGGCCGCCAGCGTTTGAGCATAGTGAAGATAACTTTCAATGTGGTTTCCGGTCAATTCGGTAGCGGTGGTCAACTCCTGGTAAGCACGTTCGGCTTTTTTCAGATCACCCGCCAGTTGATAGGAATGTGCCAGATTAGCCTGGGCTGTCGTGCGTTGTTCAGCCGTCAACTTGTCCGGCAAATCGGCCAATAATTGGGTGTAAATCTCAATGGCCCGCCCGTAGGCTTTCAGGGTATACTGCCGGTTTGCCTGCTGCAACAGCGTATCGGATTGCGCATAGCCGACAGTCACCGCATAGAAAAACAATCCGCAGGTGAACCAGAATTTATGCCAACGTTTCAAAATACAAGTGCCCATACTTGATCGTGCCAAAACCATTTACTATGCCAAAGCGGTCCTTTTTTTGACAGACCGTATTTTATTGTTTGACAAAGCAACTAAAAATAAACTACGGATTTGCTCCATCAACACGATTAGACCAATAAAATCCACGGATTGGTAACAAATCTGATGGTACATAAATCATGCCAGCCAAAAACCGGCGGAGTTGATACCAATTTTCGGTTCGCCCGGAAAAGCAAACGCTTCCTACCCATTATTAGCTAAATTCGCTACCTCAATCCTGATCCTTTATTTTTATATTCCATGCCCTCCTTTTTCTATTTGATGCTGTACGGGTTTGCCATTCTCCTGACTGGCCCGGTCGCCGATTCCGGTCATCCACTCGCACCCGGCCATTTGCCGGTGGTGGTGGCCGAACCCAATGGCAAGCTGCATCTGACTTTTGGCCAGGATTCGGCGATCTATTACGCGACCACATCCTCCAAAACTGCGTCATTTGGTACACCCACAGTGGTAGCGGTTTTGCCAAACCTGGTAGCAGGTGCCAAGCGAGGTCCCCAAATCGCCGTTACGGCCCAGTACGTCGTCATCAGTGCCGTCAACCGGGCGGGCGATCTTTTTGCCTATTCCCTCGATCGGGCAACAGGCCGGTGGTCATCCGCCGTGCGCATGAATGATGTGCCTCAGATTGCCAAAGAGGGTTTTCAGGCCGTTGCCGGAGCGTCGCGCGGAGTCTTTCATGCCGCCTGGCTCGACCTTCGGGACGATAAGAAGAATAAGATTGTAGGAACCACCTCCCGCGACGGGGGCCGAACCTGGTCGACCAATCAGGTGATTTATCGCTCCCCCGACGGCACGGTTTGCGAATGCTGCCGGGTTTCGATGGCGGCTAAAAACAATAATGTGTACGTCCAGTTCCGCAACTGGCTCGACGGCTCCCGGAATTTATACCTGGCCCACTCGACCGACGGCGGAAAAACGTATGCCCCGGCTCAAAAACTGGGAACCGGCACCTGGCCCTTAAAAGCCTGCCCGATGGACGGCGGTGCGGTGGCGGTTTCGGCTGCGGGCCAACCCTTCACCGCCTGGCGACGCGAAAACACGCTGTACACCTGCCAGCCCGGCGAACCGGAGCAAGCCATTGCCACCGGCCGCAACATAACGCTCACCGCCGGACCAACGGGGCCTCTGCTGGCCTGGGACGATGCCGGGACGGTTTGGGTGAAATCCGGGACCAAGCCGGCGGTTTCGGTCGGAAAGGGCCATATGCCCAGTGTGGCCGTCGCGGGCAAAACCGCCGTCTGCGTCTGGGAGTTGGATGGAAAGGTGATGACGGGGACGTTGGGGTTGTAGGATTGTTAATGGTATTCGGTTTGCTGTTGCCAGAAATGGCTGTAGATTTCCCCTTTGTTTACCAATTCATGATGCGTCCCTTCTTCGACCAATTTGCCATTTTCGAGGACCAGAATCTGATCGGCCTGACGAACGGTACTCAGCCGATGCGCGATGATCAGAATGGTTTTTCCAGCGTCACGAAGGCCATGAATGGTTTGCTGGACATACTGCTCCGAAACCGAATCAAGGGCCGACGTTGCTTCATCAAAAATCAAAATTTCGGGATTTCGATACAAGGCACGAGCGATGGCAATGCGTTGTTTCTGACCGCCTGACAACATCGCTCCGTTTTCACCCAAGTAGGTATGGAAGCCGTTCGGTAGTTTTTCAATGAAATCAGCGATACCCAACTGCTGACAAATGGCCAAAACATGTTTCATATCCGGTACCGACTCCCCTAATGCAATGTTGTCAATGATGTTTCCGGCAAACAGATCGATCTTCTGGGGTACAACGCTAACTACCTGCCGCAAACTGACGGGATTGATGTGTTTGATATCGAAATTGCCAATGTAAATACTTCCTTTTTGCAGTGGATAAAGTCCCTGCAGCAGCGATAATAAGGTCGATTTACCGGATCCGCTTTCGCCTACAATGGCCGTAATTTTTCCGGCCTGAATAGTCAGCGACAAATCGTCAAAAACCGTTACACGGGAACCGTAGCGGAAGGACACGTTCCGGAAGGAAATTTCGCCGATCATATCGGGCTTTAGACTAATGGTATTATCGGACGTTTCGCGTTCAAGATCCATGATTTCGAACAATCGGTCGGCCGCAATCAAGGCATCCTGAATGGTTCGGTTTGCACCGACCAAACTAGCTGCCGGGCCGGTAAAATAGCCAATCAAGGCATAAAACGACAAGAGTTCACCGGGCGTAATCTCATTATGAAGAACAAACCAACCACCTACCCACAGCAAAATAATGGTAAATAACCGGGAAATCAGTTCGGAAATGCTTCCAACGTAAATCGCGCTACTGCCCGACTGGAAAATGGTTTGCAAGAGTTTCACAAACCGGGTTTCGGTTTTAGCTCCGGCATATTCCTCCAATCCAAACCGCTTGATCGTTGACATGGCATTGAGGGATTCCACCAATTGCGATTCCAGCTCGGCGGCATCTTCCATTAGGCGACGCTGATTTTTCCGATTAATGCGGTTCGTAATCCAATACAGCAAGGCATACATCGGAATCACCATCAACAACACCAATGCCAGTTTCCAATAGTAGGTAAACATCAGTCCGAACGAGAAAAAGATAATCAGTCCATTGACAATCAGACTGAGAGCCGTATCATTGATAAACGTCCGGATTTTAACCGCATCGTTGACCCGCGAGACAATCTCGCCAACGCGCATGCTATCGAAAAAGGATTGGGGTAGTTTGAGCAGGTGTTTGTAGTAGCCCAGAATGAGGGCCGCATCCATGCGTTGACCGGTTTTGAAATTGAAAAAACTCTTGACGGTACCGATGAAGAGTTGCAACAGCAATAGCACGATCATCACCACACTGAGAAGATTCAGCAGATTCTGGTTGGCTTCCGGCAAAACATTGTCGACCAGTTTCTGCACATAAATCGAAGTGGTCAAACCCAGCAAGGTATACACAACCGCACCAAACAAAGCCTGCGCCAAAACCGCCCGGTGCGGACGGAGCAACTGACCGAAACGTTGTAAAACCGAGGCTTTGGAATTACCGGTTTCAAAGGTTTCATCCGGCAGCAACAGAACCAGAACACCCGTCCATTCCTGCTTAAACTCGTCGTGTGTCTTTTTATGAATGAGACCGTCGCCCGGATCCATGACCACAACGTATTTTGGCCTTACGTCATAAATCACCACGTAATGCTGCAAAACGCCCTTCAACACCACGTGCGCAATGGCCGGTTTAGGAATTTTAGAGAGGCTTTCAAATGGTCCCTTCACTCCCTTCGCCTGAAAACCCAGCTTTTTTGCAGCTTCGATCAAACCCAGGACGTTGGTTCCTTTTTGGTCGGTAGACGCCATTTGCCGGATGCGGGCCACCGGCAACAATAACCGGTGGTGCGCGGCTACGGATGCCAGACAACCCGCTCCGCAGTCGGTAATGTCGCGTTGTTTAACTTTGATTCGGCTGTTCATGGTGTGGTGGGAAGGCGACACACGCCTAACGGATGCTACTGACGACGGACTGATTCACCGGATTCAGCCAGTCGTCGGCCTTGTCGTAGAGTAAATCGAACAGCGACCGGCGGGTAACGATAAACCGGGCGTGAACCGTCATTCCTTTTTTGAGGTTTCCACGGTACCCATTTTTCAGGGTTAGAAACGATTGGCTGAGCTGGCAGCGGACTTTAAAAACCGGCTGGTTTTCGACAAGGACAAAATCATTGGCAACGTCCAGTATCTGGCCTTCCAGCAAACCCCATTGGTTGTAGTTGAATGCCGCAATCTGAAAGCGGGCTTTCTGTCCAACCCGCAACAGGCCAATATCTTTGGGTGTGGCATAACATTCGACAATTAGCGTCGAATCGGGCGATATCGTACCGACCACCTCTCCGGCCTGCACAAAACTGCCGACGTAACGACCTGAAAGCTGGCTGATGGTACCGCTTTGATCGTGGAAAAGGCCTGCTCCTGTTTGAGTTGACGCTCCTGAGCTATCAAATCGGTCAATTGCAACCGGTGTTCGGACAAAGCCGTTTGCCACTCACTCCGCTGACGTTCCACCAGCGTCTTGTATTGGGCCACGACGGTTTTGTAAGCAAATTCTTTGTCTTCAAACTCCAGCCGGGCAATGACTTTGTCGGCATACAACTGCCGGTTCACCTCCAACTCGCGCTGGCGTTTTTGCTGGGTTTGCAGGTTTTCCTGCGCCAGATAGCGGAACTGCTCATATTGCTGGCGATAGAGCGGGGAAGTTAATCCGGTTGCCGAAAACAAGTGGTTATACGTCAGTCGGGTCAATTGTTCCAAATCGTGGATATACGCCCGTTTCTGGGTTTCCTGCGTGGTCAGTAACCGAAGTTTCGTGTCCGCAATATCGGTTTGCAACCGCAGCAACGGCTGACCGGCCCGCACCACCTGATTATCCTGTACCCACAAAACCGCCACCGTTCCGCTGGCTGTCGTTTTAACCTCACTCCGCTCCGCAACGGGCCGGATTAAACCGGATGCCTGAACCGACACATCGACATAAATGAACGGCAGGGCGACAATGGCCGCTGTGATGGCCAGCAAGACGGAGGAGTATAGAAGTTGGCTGCGAACGGTGACGCGGGGGAGGTAAACTTCGACAGATGTATTTTCCATTTGCCCCCAGTTACTCATACTTGGCATAACAATTAGTAAACTGATTTTCTATAATAAATCCAGTAAGATTATGCGCACTATGTACAACAAACACAAATACAGCAGGTTTATATAAATCGTTCTCAAGGCGAATAATAAAACTACATAAATATTATTTCTGTTATATATTTAGACACTTGAATCATTGATCATTTTCAATTTCATAACATTCAATTTTACCTTTTTCCGCACTAACAATTCTCAATTTGGGATGACCTATAAGAAATCCTGGGCGTATTGTACATTTCAGGTAATAGGCTTTCCCAAGTTCTATTTTCAAGTTCACTTTTGATTTTTTTTCAAATGTCTGGGCGGATATAGTAGTAACTCCTGACTGAAAAACTTTAATAATATGAACAGAATTGTTTCTAATTTTAAAGATTTTAGTACCGTTCTTTTTTACCGAAAACCCAATTGTCAATCCCCAAAACTCGAAAGGTCTGTATAAATATATTAATGCATATTTACTAGTACTAGTATCTGATCTTTGAAATGTACTTAAAGTATTGTTTTGTATTTTTGAAAGACTAAAGACAGGAAATGAAAATATGAATAAGAAGCATGTAACAAATAAAATACAATTAAAATTTTTCATATATAAGATTTTAACGAGGACAAAAAGATAGACCAAAAGACAAATTATGTGACTTTTCAAGGCTTGGATCTTCAGGCACAAATCCTTTTGTTTTGACTCGCCCTGAAATATCAAAGGACCACCACGCAAGCGGAGAATTTTCTTTTCCGAATATTCGATATGACAGTAAAAGTGCTCCCGAATGCCCGAAGAGTCCTTTTAGAGCATAAAAATCTAAATTCTCCGGTTGAGACCACACTTGGACAATACTCGTCAGTGATATTTTTTTACTCAATGAATAATTATGTAAAGCAATGCCTCCTGCCCAAAAATATTTTTCTTTATTTTCAAACTGCCTAATGAAAGCGTGCATATTATATTTTTGAGCATAGTTCAACCATAAATTTTCCTCTATCATGCCACCGAACGGAGCCATAATGTAGCCTAGACCAAAACCAGCATTTAAGTTATTATTTAATTTTATTCGAGTTTTGCTAATCATTAAAGGGCTTAATAAATTTAATAGTGATAAATATCCTGCTTTATGAATAAACTTTCGTTCTTGACTAGTTAAGTCTTTATTACTTGTATAACGATAAAATGGCATATTAGGTCTATATAAATGTCGAACTGCTCCGCGCACGTCATCTCCTACAATATCACGATCTAATTCATTTATTTCTTCTTTCTCAATCGAGTTTTTTCGAGAAAATGCACTAAAAGTATAATATAACACAATCCCGACTTTCCTCATATAATAATCTCCAGCAACATTTCTAAGCTTTTCTTGATTAAAAAAAACAAGTTCTTCTTCTTTTTGACAAAGCATATAGTCAGACTCGATACCAGCAGTATGGAGTCGGATATAATAAGGGAGTTGATTATCACGTAGTTTTTTTAGGGTTTCGTCTGTTACACCTGTTACTTTTGCAACATTTTTTTTAAATAATGGGGCTGATACAGATCCAATAGTAAGATTAGTTAATACAGATCTATGACCTTCTTCATGAGTCAAAGGCGTAAAGTATAGAGAAAAAATAGCTTGAATAGGTAAAATAAGAAATTGGTATTTTTTAGATGTGTGTTTGTAAGAAAGCTGAGACGAAAGCCGATATAACGATAAATAACCTTGGTTAAATTGTCTCATCGTAAATAAATTATCTGAATAATCTATCATCGTAAAACTATAAAATCCAATCTTATTCTCTTTATATTTATTTTTTTCAATACTTACAGTATCTAAAGTAGAAACTATTTGGAAAGAATTATTATTCCCTAGAGCATTCAAAGAATTACTCACAAAAAACAAAGCAAAAAGTAATGTATTATAAGAAAATATATTATTCATTTTACAATAATTTAAGAACAGGATAGATACCTAATGGTATCTATCCTGAATGATGTTAATCCCAATTATCTGAAACAGCAAGTGCAGCTCCTGCTACGGCTCCTACTCCAAAAGTCACTGGGGCTGTAGCAAATAAAACAAATCCTAAAACTATTTTCCACCAGGCTCCACCATCGGTCTTTTTCATGTCCATATGGCTCATCTCTTGGACGCCGTATTCGTCTAATTCGAACTTCATAGTAATGTAATTTTAAATGGAACAATAATTTAACTTTTACAAATAAATAGTAACATTATCCGGATAAAAAACAATTATTTGCGTTCCAAAACTGCTAAAAAAAAAAACAATAAACCCAAACAAATTCCAATATTTTTTGTATATACAATAATAATAAAACAGTAATATTTCATACAACCATAGTAAGTCTTGTAGGTTTGACGTCTTATTGATTGTGTTATGCAAATAGGTAGCCGACTATACTTGCATAATTTGATAGATCTTCGTTAGTAGCTGGCCGAGGATGCCTCCTGGCCTAGGACGATGCCGGTACGGTTTGGGTGAAATCCGGGACCAAGCCTGCGGTTTCGGTCGGAAAGGGCCAGATGCCCAGTGTGGCCGTTGCGGGCAAAACCGCCATCTGCGTCTGGGAGTTGGATGGGAAGGTGATGACGGGGACGGTGGGGTTGTAGGATTAATCCTAGGTAATCAGTTTAGGCCAGGCTCCGAAACCGTTAATCAACATATGGAGCAAAACGGACCAGATGAATCCGTTGTTAATTCGAATGGTGCTGGCAATCAAGCCCATGAAAAATTGGGGTAGGACGTAAATGGGATATAGATACCATACCGAGTAATGGATCGGATCAAAATTGGTAATGTGAGCCAGGCTGAAAATAGCAGAGGAAACAATTATCCAGCTTGAAGGGCTTACAGATGAATAAACTTCTAAAACTTTCTTGTCAAAGCGACGTATTACAAAAAAAACAATTAGGCAAACCAGGATTCTGAGGTAGTAAGAAAAACTATCAATGTAGTAAACGTCGCCTGTAAAGAAAAAAAGTAATAAAGCTACTGAAATAGCGATTGTAAAACCCGAAGGTTTCAAAAATAGCCTGAAAGCTAATTCTTCAAAAATTGGAATCAGAATCGTAACCAGAAACACGCCATAAAATAGCCCTATCTCTTCAAGAAGGTCATCAATCTTATAATGCGTAGCATAAATCGAAGGCTCACCGATCCAGGGAAGAATTTCCTTATCAATGATTAAAATAAAAATGATGGATAATAAAGTAGGACTTTCGCTTAGAGTGAAATTGCTCGAACTCTGGGGTAGGCTAACTCGTGTCGGAGATAGTCAGCAAATAAACTAGTTCGCAACTGATAGATCGTTTGGCCGACTTGTTTGGCTTTCACTTGT
>NZ_QOWE01000038.1 GCF_003334855.1 Larkinella punicea | reverse complement strand
CCAGGATGAACTCGGGTAACAGGAACTGAATCAGGGGCAAGAAACTCTCCAAAACAATACAGGTTTGATCAAAAACACAAACCTAAAAAAATCCTACGCCCTCCACAACTTTTGCTCTTGATCCCTTACGTCTTGCTCCTGAAATTTGCCCCGTTCCCCTAAAGGGGACTTGGACGCGATAAATCTGGATGCAAAAGTCCCCTTTAGGGGAACGGGGCAACAAGCGAAAGTCCCGCTATTCGTTCTCCAGACTGCTAAACGCGGCTTCCACACTCGTTACCGGCAATTGACAGGCGCGGTTGTAGCAGACGTAAATGGCGGTTTTTCCGTTTACCGTTGTCCGGTTTTCCAGCAATGGCAAATCACTTTCTGTCCGGGTTCCGGCCAAAATTTTATTGGGATAAAACCGTTGGTCAATCTCGCGACGGAACTGCTCCGCATCTGGCCCCACAATGGCCAGTTCGGCGGTTGGCTGCACCCGCATCGCGTAGAGCGCGGCCCAGTGCGTCAGGTAATCGGCATTTTGTTGCAGCAGGGGTTGCACCCGACCGAGCATAGCCGTGAGCAGATCCGTGTAAGCCGGAGCGCCATCGACCGCACGTTCCAGCAACAGGCTGAGCGCGTGGAGGTTGTGGGCCATCATGGAATTGGACGCTGGGATGACGTTATCAAAAACCTCCTTTTTTCGGGCAATCAACGGTTCTCCAACCTGATCGGTGAAAAAGAACAAATGGTCTTCTTCGTCCCAGAAATAATCGAGTGTGTAGCGGGTGAGCCGGTCGGCCTGGAGCAAATATTCTTCCTTGAATGTGGCCTGATAGAGTGCCAAAAAACCGTCGATGACAGCCGCGTAATCTTCCAGATAGGCCGTAATCGTAGCGACACCGTCCTGTTCCCTTACCCCGGATTTGTAGCTGTGCCAGAGTTGACCAGTTTCGGGATGGGTCAGTTTTTCCTGAACAAACTGCGCGTTTCGTTCGGCCAGATCCAGGAAGGAGGCTTCCCCGAAAACCCGGTAGGCCGTCACCAGTCCTTTAAGCATCAGGCCATTCCAGGAACACAGAATCTTGTCGTCCAGACCGGGTCGGACGCGCTGGTCCCGAACGGCCATCAATTTCTGGTGTGCAACAGAAAGTTTGTCGGCTAATTCCGCCTGAGACCATCCCTGCATCCGGGCAAAATCCTCATCCAGCACCACGCGGTGCAGAATGTTACGCCCAACGCCCGCGTGTTCTTCCCAGTTGCCATCGGGCGAAATGTGGTACAATTCACTAAACCATCTGAAATCGTCTTCCAGGATGGTTTGCAATTCCGCCGTCGTCCAGGTATAAAACTTGCCTTCGACCCCTTCGCTGTCGGCATCCAGTGCCGAATAAAAACCGCCTTCCGGACTGGTCAATTCACGCTGGAGGAAGTCAATCGTCTGGAAAACAGTCTGGCGATACAAGGGACTTTGGGTCAGGCTGTAGGCTTCGGAATAAAGCGTTACCAACTGGCCATTGTCGTACAGCATTTTCTCGAAGTGGGGAGCAAACCATTGGTCATCAACGGAGTAACGGGAAAATCCACCCCCGATCTGGTCGTAAATACCGCCCAGTGCCATGAAATCGAGCGTCCGGCGAATGTGGTTCAGAGCCTCTTCGTTTTTAGTAATGTGGTAATACCGCAGCAGAAAACCGTAGATGCTGGGCATCGGAAATTTGGGTGCCCGACGTGGGCCGCCTTTCACCGAATCGAACGATGCGGCCAGTTTTTGATACATTGCTTCGAGCAACTCCCGGGTAAAGGCCGGAGCGGCATCGGTCAGATAATATTGCTCCGTTACGCTCATGTTCAGTTGTTTGGCAAAACCCTCGGCGGATTCGGCCAACTGATCCGGGTGTTCGGCAAATGCCGAGCGCACACTGGTCAGCAGGTTCACCCACTGACGGGCGGGGAGATACGTCAGGCCGTAGAACGGTTTAGCGTCGGGCATCAGGAACACGTTCAGGGGCCAGCCGCCCTGCACCCCCATGGCCTGAACGGCATCCATGTAAATGGCATCGACATCGGGGCGCTCCTCCCGATCCACTTTAATACACACGAAATGCTCATTCATGACAGCCGCAACCGACTCATTTTCAAAGGATTCTCGTTCCATGACGTGGCACCAGTGGCAGGCCGAATACCCAATGCTCACCAGAATCGGTTTGTTCTCCTGTTGCGCTTTTTGCAGCGCTTCGGGGCCCCAGGGAAACCAGTCGACCGGGTTGTGGGCGTGTTGCAGGAGATAGGGGCTACTTTCTTGGGCAAGTCGGTTCATAGGGAATGGCTCGAAAGCACGGTTAGGTTGTCAATTTAACCCGGTTTGTCGGGTAGAAGTTTAGCCAGACCGGTTTTTATCCACGAAAGGATTATTGACGACACCAAATTTCCGTTTATTTTTACGGACGATTGTATTCGGTTACATCAATACGCCTTCCTCCCTTTTTATGAAAAACAACCCCCGTATTGTCAACGCCTGGTGTCTGTATGACTGGGCGAATTCCGTGCATTCGCTGGTCATCGTTTCCAGTATTTTTCCGGTCTACTTCAGCGCGACGGCTTTGAACGAAGCGGGCGGCAACGTCATTGATTTTCTGGGTTTTCCGGTGAAAAATTCAGTTCTGTTCTCTTATTCCGTTTCGGCCTCCTTTCTCCTGATTGCGCTACTAAGCCCTTTTTCGTCCGCTTTGGCCGATTACAGCGGTCAGAAGAAGTCGTTTATGAAGTTTTTCTGCATTCTGGGTTCCATCAGTTGCGCGCTCCTGTATTTCTTCACGCAGGAGACGACGACCTTTGCGGTTTTTTGTTTTATTCTCAGTTTGGTCGGTTGGGGCGGCAGCATCGTTTTCTACAATTCGTATCTACCCGAAATCGTGACCGAAGACCAGATCGACCGGGTGAGCGCGCGCGGTTTTACGATGGGGTACATCGGGAGTGTGCTGCTGATGGTGTTCAACCTGACCATGATTTTGTTCCCGCAATGGTACGGTGGACTGTCCAGCGCGATGGCTTCCCGGATTTCGTTTCTGACCGTGGGCGTGTGGTGGTTCGGATTTGCCATGCTTTCGTTCCGGTATTTGCCCAACGCCGAGCGCCGGATTCGCACCGAAACCTCGGGCAACTGGATTTTCAACGGTTTTCGGGAATTAAAGAAAGTGTATGCGCAGGTGCAGACGCAAACGTTGTTGAAACGGTTTTTGCTGGCTTTTTTTATCTATAACATGGCCGTCCAAACGGTGATGTACATCGCTACCATTTTTGGCAGTGACGAACTGAAATTACCCGCCCAAAGTCTGATCATCACCATTCTGCTCATTCAGTTGATCGCCATTCCAGGGGCCATTCTGTTTGCCCGGCTGTCGGGGCGGTTTGGCAACATTTACGCGCTGATGATGGCCGTAACGGTCTGGATCGGGATTTGCGTCGGGGCGTATTACGTAATGAGTGAAAACCAGTTCTATGCGCTGGCCGTGGTGGTCGGTTTGGTGATGGGCGGCATTCAGGCGTTGTCGCGGGCGACGTATTCCAAACTCATCCCGGATGGTACGCAGGATACGGCTTCGTATTTCAGTTTTTACGATGTAACGGATAAATTGTCCATCGTGATTGGGACGCTGATGTACGGACTCATCGAGCAGCTTACGGGGAGCATGCGCAACAGTGTTTTGGCGTTGCTGGTGCTTTTTGTGGCCGGATTGCTGCTGCTGTGGCGAATTCCTTCACAAAAAGTTTACCGCGTTCGTTTGGAAACCGAAGAAATCTCCTAATTTTGTGGCCTGAAACGACGACAGGATGTTAGCTCAGTTGGTTCAGAGCGCCGCCTTGACAGGGCGGAGGTCAGCGGTTCGAGCCCGCTACGTCCTACAATACGAAGCTTATCACTTAACCGTGGTAAGCTTTTTTGTTACTTCCCGCATCCAGATTTCCCGACCGGCGCAATTCCAGTGCGCATCGCTGGTTTCATACAGCGGAACCGAACTGGCGGTATAAGGCGTGTAGACATCGATTGCCGGAATGGCAAGCCGGGGATTTTGCTGAACGCGTTCGATGAGATGATTGTAGGGCAGCGGTCCCATGCCCGGTGCGTAAATGCTGGTTTTGTTGGGAATAACGGATAGAAACACCTGATCAAAACCGGCTTTCCGATACCGGTCGGCCACCACATTGATCGTATCGATGTACCGGTTCAGGAGCGAATCGGGCAGGGGCCTGAACGATGAGTTCGTCAGCGATGTATCCGTATCGAGGTAATACAGCAAGTGTTTTCCGTCGGGCGACAGGGTCGTTTTGGGATTCACGCGGCCGAACCAATCCAGCGTCAGCCAGGCTTTCAACTCCTTGAACCACAGCGCCCAGTCCGAAAAGAACAGGATGGTTTCCAGCCGGGCTTCGACGGCATCCCGTGAAAAAAACGTTTCCATTTCCTTCGTAATGCTTTGCCAGGTCATGCGGTTTTCGGGCGTCGGTTCGGCCTGGGTGGTGTCTGATACCACCGTCAGTTCGTCGATGTGTTTCCCAAACTGATCCCGGAAATGGCGCTCAACGGATTCGATGATCAGGATGTTGGTTTTGGTCGTATCCAACTGAACCCGGTGGTGTGTGTCCCACTTGGTGCGGTGAAAATATTCAATCGGGAAGTCGTTCAGCGTAACGCGCGGGGGTTCGGAAAAACTATCGCCAATGATGTACAGATGAATGGGTTTCCGCGGACCATCGGCCGGGTAGGCGGGCGGACAGGGAATCTGTTCGGCTTTAAACTGGGGTAAATTCGCCATCCGGTACAGATCACCGAAGCGGTAATCGTCGGGAATCAGTCCCTCTTTCTGGGCCGAATTCATGACATCCGAATGACAACTCCCGACGTAAACGAGAATTCCAACGAGCAAAATCAAATACCGGGCAATCACGCCAATGTTCATAGACTCCTGCTTAACGCAACTTCACCGACCAGATCTGAACGGCTTTGTTGTCAGTACTGTAGACAAATAATTTATTACGGGTAGCCGAAAACTGCAACTCCACCGGGAAATTTCCCGGAATGGGCCGGTCACCAATCGGACGGCCCGCGAGGTCGTAAATCGTGGTAAAATTACCGGATTTTACGCTGATCAGATTGACACCGGAACCCAGAATGTGGTAACGGATGGTCGTCTGCCCCGGTCGTAATCCCCGCACTTCAAACAACGAATTGCCTTTTCGATCCAGAATGGCCGCTTCCGTATCCGACGTCCGAAGCAACAAATAACCATTCTGATTCACTTCGGGCAGCAGTCGGAAGGAACCGCGTCGGATGGGCCGAACCAGTTGGTTCCGCTCCAAAACCTTTCCATCGGCCGAAATACTGAGCA
The DNA here is from genome assembly GCF_003334855.1 of Larkinella punicea. Taxonomy (GTDB): domain Bacteria; phylum Bacteroidota; class Bacteroidia; order Cytophagales; family Spirosomataceae; genus Larkinella; species Larkinella punicea. Next base: position 46,980 of record NZ_QOWE01000038.1, on the reverse strand, counting down.
GTTCGCCTTGTCGCGTCAGGGTGGTGAGGGTTGTCGGATTTCCACCTTCCAGCCAGGCCGGTCCGGTTAGTTCCGCTTTTAAATCAAGTGGAAAACCGGGGGCAAAACCGCCATTTTCGTTCCAGTAAAACAGTTTGCCGTCTTTTTGAACCGAAGCCACCGAAAGGGCCTGGTTGCGAACGGCTGCGTGAAAAGACGATACGCCCTCTCCGCCGGCATTATTCACCGGAAATTGCCGGACAAACTGCTTCCGCTGCCGGTCAAAACCGTACACACTGCCGTTTGCATGGAGCATGAGCAGAATCAGGGAGCGGTTTTGATCGCGCCGGGGGGCCATCATCGTCCGAGGTTCAAGGCCTTCCGGCAATGGGATCGATTGCAATTTGGCCAGACCATTCACCGGGTCGGCTATGTATAAGGAACGGGCCGTTGCAAACGCGTATTGCAAACGTCCATTGCTCAGATAATCGACCGGCACCATCGGACTGATCACCGGGCCATTGACTGACCCCATCGGATGTTTTTCGCCTTCGGGGGTAATGAGCAGAAATTGCTGGGATTGATCGACCGCCCAGATGGCCCCGGAGCTGCCGACAAAATCGCCGATGACCATCGGCTGACTCAGCAGGGGAGCATTGAGGGCAATTTTTCGCTGGAGAAAAATCCGGTTCAAAACCGCTTCGCTGGCGCGCCGGGTTGTGTGGCCCAGAATGAGTGTCGAATAAATCCGTTCCCGTCCGTAGGTACTTTGGTAGATCAGGTTTTCGACATTGTCCAGTGCCGTTTCGTCATGGTTCAGCAATTGTTGCCAGGATTGCGGCCAGTTGGCGGTAACCGATTCACCCGCCCGGCTGAAACGGGTGTAGGCCGTAAAGTTGGCGGGGCGCAGGGTCTGGGTTAGCAAATCCCGCTGGCGGTAGGATTCCGACCAGACTGTTCGTTGCTCGACGGATTGCAGGTATTCCTGCAAAACGCCCTGCCCGTTCGCAATCACCAGGTAATCGCCCACCTGGGCCAGCCAGTTTTGCTCGAAACCGCGAAACAGGCCGCCAAACAGAAACGCCGGCAGGTTGGGAGCTTCGATGGACGAAATCCGGTAGCGCAGGAACGGTTTGGAACTCGACAGACGATCGGTGCCGGAAGCCAGCAGGGCCGCAAGCTGGTAGCGATCCCACAAACGATCGACATTGGGCGAGTGAATCAACATCACCAGCCGTCGGTCGGCGCTGGGAGCATCCATCCGAAGCAGCGCCATTTCGTTGCCGACGTATTTATAAATGCCGTTTTCTTCGTTCTGCAACAAAGGGCGGAGTTTCCGGCGACCCTCGCGGGTGTCGTCTTCGTCTTCCGAGTTGATAAACGCCGTCAGGGCCTTGCCAAACCGGGGGCCGTCGCTCAGGCTAAAATGAAAAAGCGTGGTCGTCTGGTCGGGAATGAGCGCACCACAATTGATCTTAAAAGGGGTTTGCCGGTCGAAGAGATTGGCAAGGGCGCTTTTGGAACCAATGTCGTCCGTCGACAGGCCGATGAGGTGGGAGCGGGAAGCCGACTGCCGAAACCGGGTTAGTAACTCCGTGGGTAAGAGGGCTTTGATGTATTTTGACTGGTAATCGGTGCTTTCCTCCTTCGGCGAAAGAATGGCCGACAACACCGAACTGCGAACGTAAATGCCCGCCAGATTACCCGGCCGGATCAGCGTCACGTCGGCCCGTTGCAGGGGCGTTTCGGTAAACGATTGTTTCATCCGCCGAACGACGCTTTCCATCAATATTGTTGAAGGACTGCCGATCAGGTAATCGTCCAGCACGACGAACGACCCCAGGGATTCGTTGCGGACCGTGAGCAGTTCATGAATCCGGGTGTCTTCGTACGGATGGCTGAGCACCCGGAAGCGGTCGGCATTGGGGTTCAGGATGCGGTCGACAAACGGTTGATCCTGCAAGGAGCGGATGGGAATGTAAAAGATGAACCCCAGCCGGTCTTTGGACGTGGGATGCAGCGAATACCAGATCGGTTTTCCGTTCAGAAACTGAATGGCGCTGGCGGTGTCGAGGGGTGCCCAGACGAATTTTTCGAGGCTGTGGGCAGCTTCCTGAAAAACCGGGGTAGTCTGCAGGGCCATTTCGTTCAGCCGGGCCTGTTTGGAGAGTGTATCCTGCAAGGTCGCACTTTCCAGAACCAGCAGTGCATCCGACGGAATCAGCATCCAGGTCGAACGGGCGGGTGCTTTCCACCAGCGATACCCGAAGTAGCCGCCGAGAATCAGCGCCAAAATCCCAATGCCAATCCAGAGCTGCTTTTTGGTCATGTAGGTGAGTTTGAGTAGTAGACCATTGACGATCGACCGCTGACCACCGTCGATCGTCAATGGTCAGCGGTCAATCGTCAAAAATAAAACGCAGACCGGGCGGATTTTCGCAGATAAAATCTGTGGAGATCCGTTCAATCTGCGTCATCACGGGCGACCGGGCGCATTCCTGGCAGGGGGTTGCTTACAGTTTAACGGGCTGCTTCACATCCACGGCTTTCAGGGCTTTCACTTTCGCGCCCAGTTCCAGGCGGAATTCTGCCAGTTCCCGGAAGCTTTGCAAACAGACTTTGATCAGTTTCCAGCGTAAAATGGAAACCGTACCCGTCAGTCGTTCTTTGTGAACGATGGGAATGTCGAAGGTTTTCTGACCGGCTTTCCGCGCCATGACAGCCAGGAAAATATTAGGCGCAAAGGGCGTCGGGTCCGGCAGTTGTTCCAGCAGTTTTTTCAGGTAGGCTCCGTTGATGAGCCGGAACGGAATGTTGCTGTCTTTGATGTAGGTTCCGTAAATCAGAAACAGGCTGAACTTCAGAATCCGGGTGATGACCAGCCGGGCGGGTGCATCGAAGCGAATCTGGCGGTAGCCCAGAATGAAATGGGATTCATGGCGTTTGGCCCACAGCTTGGCAAAATCGTCGGTTACAAACTGGTCGTCGCTGTCGGTTTGGAATACGTATTCCGAACCCATGGCGACGGCGTGGCGGTAGCCCCGAACGACAGCATTGCCGTGTCCACCATTGGGCGTATGAACAACCTCCAGTTTGGTTGGATATTTGGGTTTCAGCGAATCCAGGATGGCACCGGTGCGGTCTTTGGAACCGTCGTTGATCACAATCAGACGCGTATTTTCAGTTGGAAATTGCCGGGTGAGCAGATCGACCCAGGTTTCTACTACCTCGTGGATACACTCTTCCTCGTTGTAGGCCGGCATTACTATTGACAGGTGTAAACTCATTAGCTGGTAGCAGACTTATAAGTGGCAACGTTGACCAAATGCGTTCGAATTGCCGGTTTGACGAAATTAATTAGGCAAAGATAAGGAAATCGGAAGTAGGAATTGTCCTACCTCCGCACTTAGATTTATTCAACGGGCATGTTTCCGGAAAATCAATACGAAAAGCGGTCTTTTAAGGCATTGAGCGGCTTCTCGACTACATACCAGGAAACGGTGGCTAACAGTACCGTAATCCCGTAAAAAAACAGAAATTTAAGCGTCGTATCGGCTCCGGTATCGACCAGAAACGGCATCTCCCGCAGGACCCGGTTCCAGGCCCGAACGGTAATAAAATCGGGTGGTGTGTGGTAATAATTAAATACCAAATTATGAAATAAATACAATCCGTAGCTGATGCGGCCCAGGTAGTTGCTCACCGGATGTTCGAGCACCCACTTGGCCAGACCGCCGTAGCCCACGACGCTTTTTCCGATGATGAAAAAGCAGAACAAGGAGGTGAAAAACCGGTCGAAAACGTCCGTATACACATTCCGTAACGAAGAGGTCGTTGACATCAGATACACATTGAGGGCGTAGAAAGCCAGACTGGCCAGCAGAAAACCCGTATTGCCAACCAGCTTGTTGAACTGCTCCCGGCGAAAAACCATCAGGAAGGCCAGCACTCCGCCCAGGCCGAAAGCATCCAGACAGGCGGGCATGAAAACAAACTGCACCATCCAGGGCGCTCCGGTCACGAACAGGTACACCCGCAAAAGGAAGGCCAGCCCCACCAGCGATGCCAAAACCACCGGCAACCGGCGGAGTGGCAGGAACAGCACCAGAAACGGGAAAAAGATGTAATACTGCTCTTCTACCGCCAGCGACCAGAGGTGATCCAGCGCGCCAAACCAGGTCTGGTGAATGATGATCCAGAAGTTTTGCGTGTAGGTCATAAACCAGACGAAATTCTCCCGGGCAGCCTGAAAACCGATCAGTGCGAGGATGATGATGGTCAGGTAATAGATGGGGAAGATCCGCAAACTCCGCCGGATGAAAAACTGCCGCAGCGAATGCCCGTGCGTCCGCTGAAGCCGGTCATCCGCCTGCTTGCTGTGAATCAGGATGCGGGTGATCAGAAAACCGCTCAGGACAAAAAACAGGTTGACGCCAAAATACCCCAGCGGCAGGCTGTTTTTCTCGCCCAGCCAGTGATCGAGCATCACCAGCGTGACGGCCAGAAACCGCAGTCCGTCTAACTGAATGAGGTAAAGTTTCTCTTTCGATGGGATTTCGGTCGCTGGTGTCAAGAGGGACATGGGTTAATACGTGGTGGTGTGACGAAAAACTGCCGGGCTCATTTCCAGCCGTAGCGAATCGTTGCGGTTGGTCAACAGGGCCATTCGGTATGTTCCCGGTCTGGTGGCTTCTTTCGGAACCTGCGCCAGAAACGCCGGGCTAAAATAGCCGGTTTTGCTGGATTTCAGGTCCGACTCCGGCACTGAATAGGGGCGAAGGGGCCGGGCCGGGTAGACGTAACTGCTGTCTGCCCCCAGCAGCACGATGTAGGAGCCGTTTTCGGGTCGTTCCAGCGTGGGGTTCGCGGCATCCTTTTTGAAAACGTTCAGAAAAAAATGCGCTTCGTTGATGCGGTCGAAAACCGCCGTGGTATCCTTTGGGGCGGTTTGTACGGCGTTGATGTAGGAATCAGAAGACGGCTGGGGGTGATACACCGATTCAAAGGCCCGTTGTTCTCGGATCGGGGTTTGCAGCCGCCAGGTCAGGTACGACGCCACGGTTTTCCGGCGCTGGTTGATGACGCCTTCCAGACATTGGTAATCCGCATACAGGCTGATCGGAACGGTTACTACCAGCGCGACGGCCCAGACAAACCGCAACCAGTCCTGCTTCTGATAAATCCAGAGAGCGTAGAGGTAACAGATGCTGATGAACAGCCCCGAATAGATTTTGTACCGGCTTTGGAGCATGTACCCCGCTCCGCCGAAACCCACGCGGGCATACACCGTCATGGCATCCGTCGCCAGCAGAAACAGCAGACTGCCGCCGAAAAAAGCGGGCCAGAACCAGGGCATCGCCGGGATGGAACGGCGGTTGGTCAGAAAATACGTCAGCAAAAGCCGGATCAGTTGCCAGATTGCAAACCCGATGAACAGAACGCCCACCAGAATGGTCAGCCAGATCGGGTTGTCATAGCCAATGGCAACGGGTTTGGGGTAGGGATAGGTGTCGACAAAACCACCGACGAACACAAAAAAAGCTTTGATCCACTGCCCGAAGCCGTAGAGATAAGGCGAAGGGAAAAAGGTGATGCGGTTATAGCTGTAAAAGTAGACAATCACACACGCCAAACCGACCACCAGCCAGAGCGCTCCCCGGCGGAAGTGCCGCTGCCCGAACAGCAACATCGCACCGATCAGAAAGATGAGAAAACCGTTCCCGCTGGTGAAACTGGCGACCGTGGCCACGAGCAAAGCCGCCCCAAATGCCCGGCGCGATGGATAGGCGAGCAGATAAAAGGCCCCTAGTGCGAAAACCAGGATGTAAAAATTCTGGATGGAAGCCATCGCCCAGATCAGGTTCTCGTGCGATTGCAGTGTGAAAAGCAGAAACGGCACCGGCAGAAAATAATACAGCGGCAAACGGGTTTTCCGGAAAACTGCATACAGCAGTGATAACAAAACCGCCAGACCGCTGAACCCGACCAGCGTGAGGTTATAGTAGTTGAGTTGTCCGGTGAGTTTGTAATACAGAAAGAAAATGCTGCGGGTCCAGACGATCCGGTGTTCCCAGTGCTGGTCGAACAGCCGACTGAGTTTGCGGAGGGTTCCCGTGTCGCTTTTCAGGGAAATCAAATGCGTCTGAACCAGGTAATCATCCCAGTACGGAAGGTCGATGGCGTATTTTAAAACCGTTGCGCCAACCAGAAAAACCGGCGTCAGGAGTAAAAATAGCGTGATCGATTTACGGAATACCTGCATACTACCAGTTTTTCTTAAAGGATTCCAGCGGCTTTCCGGTCGAAACAACCTGACGTCCGGTGTTATAAAACCGCCACTCCGAATTGGGGCCGACGGCCAGAATCTGGAGGTTATACGTACCTGCTTCCAGTTCGGCTTCGAGAAATTGCGCCGTGAAACCGGAGCCGAAAGTGGCCGCCGGTTTAATCCATCGCTTGCGACTGCCGGAAAGATTCTGACGGGTTGGAAAAAGATAGATTCGGCGGGGCGACCGCGCAATCAGGTAGGCACCCTGGTCGCGAATCCCCAGCGTTGGAAAGGAGTCCACCCGAATCACAAACTCGTTGTTGGCTTTAAAAAGCGTATCCAGTCGGATAACGGCAGCCGGTTTGGACTCCTGATAGAGAGCAGACAACTGCGCATCGTAAAAAGCCGGCGCGTTATCGACCCATTCGCGGGTCTGGGCATCGATGGTTGAAACCGGCCGGTTTTGGGTATACGTCCAGTTGAATTGCATGGTGGCCAGGTAATTTCTCAAATTGATGGTTTCGTCTAAATAGGTCGTATACGAAAAAAAAGCGATTAGCAGACTGAAACCGGAGGCTAAAACCGCCGTCAGAAACCGGCGTGAAGGGCTCGCGTTGGCAATCCAGAACGAAAACAGAAAAGCCAACAAGGTCAGAGAGTAGATTTTGTAGCGACTGGTGGTGAGCGTACCCAGACCAAATCCCACGCGGTTGAAGGCCACGACGAGGCCCGTTCCGACCAGAAAGGCCACACCACCGAGAAAAAACAACTGCCACGGGCTCAGTTTAATCCCGCGAAAGCGTTGCCAGAGCGTCGAAAAGCCCGTCCATGCGGCCAATCCAACTATCATAATCCCCAGAATCAGGCAGGTGAGCATAAAATTCTGAATCGGAAAAGCCTCGGCGGATGCCCCGTTGAAGAGAAACCAGCCGTGGATTTGATCCAGCAACGTGCCCTGATCGGCGGGATTACCCGGCGGTTTCTGGTAGCTCAGAAAATAGAGCCGGAAGGTGACGGCCAGTGCGGCCAGCCAGCGGAGAACGCCCACGTAATCCTGACGCAGAAAAATCAGCACCAGACCCACCGGCCAGATCAATAGGCCATTGCCGCTGGTGATCGTGGCCACAACGGCCAGCAGAATGGCCACCCAGCTCACCCGGTTTTTAAACGCCAGTTCGTAGAAGGCAGCAATGGCGAGCGCGACCACCGTAAAGTTTTGCAGGGCTGCCATGCCCCAGAACATATTTTCCCAGTGGGATAGGTTGAAAAGCAGCAGCGAAACCGGTAGGGCCATCCAGACGGGCGCATTGGCTTTTCGCAACGCCCTGACAAACACGACCAGTAGCGCAACCAGGCTGAGGCTTCCCACCACCATGAGGTGGATGTAGTTCAGCTTGCCGGTGAGGTTATAATCCAGCCAGGTAATCAGCCGGTCGTAGACAATGCGGTGTTCGTTGTGTTGCCGGAAAAACTCGTACACCTTGTCGCGGAACGAATCGGCTTTCTCCAGATTGAAGAGAAAGGTCTTCAGAATGTGGTCTTCAAACTTCGGAACATTGATGGCGTAGCGGCTGAATACCCAAAAATAGACCAGGATCGGGACCAGCAACACCATCCCGCCCAGGAAGACGGATCGTTGAGAAACCGCTTTCGGTCGGATTTCCTGAACCGCTCCCGCTTGTGTTTTCGATTCCATTCGGTCAACTCAACAAATCCTCTCTGGTTCCCTCTGATGTTCTCTGATCAACCCTGTGTAACGATCGTATCATAAAAAAGACGCCAGTTTTTCCTGAATAGACGTAGCATCCAGGCCGGATTGCTGCTGGTGATAACTCTGATCGCCATACAATCCGTCGGGATAGCCCTGCGCCGACAAACTGACAAACTGCCGGAACGACAGGCCATTTTCGAGTAATTTAACCGACAATTGCTGCGCCAGACCGCCAATGCTGACGTGTTCTTCCACAATCAGCAGATTTTTCGCTTCCGCCCATTGCTGGCCCAAATCCGACGGCAAATCCAGCGGCAGATTCAGGGCGGTGTAGACGTCGAACTGATTGCCAAGGGCGTCGGACGTTTGCAGGGCTTTCAGCACATTGGCGGCTACCGGCCCCAGGGCTACAACGGTTCCTTTCGGGTTTTCGCTGCTCACCACTTTCTTGAACGATCCGGTGGTTTCGCTGCCTTCGGGGGTTTTCGGTCCGGCACCGAGCCGCAAATACGCCGGGCGACCTTCGGAAACGATGCTATCGACAATCGAATCAATTTCGTCGGCAAAGGCCGGAATCCAGGTTTTGACGTTCTGCAAACCGCTCAGGCAGGCCAGGTCTTCGATGGCGTGGTGCGTCGAGCCCATGATGCCGTAGCCGTAGCCACCACCGTTGCCAACCAGAAAAACCGGCAAATTGTGCAGACAGGCATCGTTGCGAAACTGTTCGAGACAGCGGTACACCGCAAAGGGCGCGATGCTGTAACAGAACACTTTATACCCTTTATAGGCCATTCCGGCGGCCACGCCGACCATGTTCTGTTCGGCCACCCCCGCGTTGATGAAGCGCGGCCCCATGATGGCGGCCACGTTTTCAAGCGCATTGTATCCCAGGTCGCCCGTGATGAAGATGATTTTCTCATCAGCCGCAGCAATCCGTTCCATCGCAGCAGAAAATTCTTTACGCATTCTAGTATGGTTTTGGTTTCGCAGAGTTGAGCGGAGGAAAGCAGAGTTAAGCGGAGTTTTTTTATATTTCTCCGCTTAACCGCACGGGCGGCCCCGTCCCCTTTTCTCCGCTCAACTCTGCGAAACAACTCTTTTTTCTTTATTTTGTCTTTCTCGCTTCTACCAGCGCCCGGATTTCGGATGCGGTTTTATAGAGTTGTTCGCCTTTTCGAACCTTGGTGCGGATGAATTTGGGTCGCTTTTTCGTTTCTTCAAAAATCTTGCTGATGTATTCCCCGACAAACGACACCCCCAGCAAATTGATGCCACCGAACAGCATGACCAGCACAATAATGGTCGAGATTCCGGCAGGGGTGTTCGGGAAGAATACAAATTTAGCCAAAATCTGCCAGAGAATGCCCAGCAGCGACAAACCTGTTAGCAGGAATCCGGCGTAGGACATCAATTCGAGCGGGGCAAAACTGAAGGAGAAAATGGCTTTTTTCGCCCACCAGATGTTCTTCGTCCAGTTGTTGGTCGACACGCCGAACATCCGCTCAGGCCGCACATAACCGACGCCGGTTTGCTTGAAGCCCACCCAGGCCCGCAGTCCGCGCAGAAACTGCTCGGTTTCGGGCAGGGCCACGAGTTCGCGCACCACTTTCTGATCGATCATCGAGAAATCCCCCGCATCGACCGGAATGTTGATGTACGACATTTTCTTGAACAGCCGGTAGAACGTCCGGTAAAAGAAATGAACGTGGGGCGGCATTTCGCGCTGCACCCGAACGCCATACGTGACGTCAAAACCCTGCTGCCATTTTTCGTAGAAGCTGGGAATGATTTCGGGCGGATCCTGCAAATCGCCGTCCATCAGCACCACGGCATCGCCCGAGGAGATTTCCATGCCGCTCAGAAATGCTGACTGCGAACCGAAATTGCGCGAATGCGTAATGCCGATCACGTTGGGGTCTTTCGCGCAAATACCATCAATGACTTCTTCCTGGTTGTCCGGCGAATTGTCGTTCACGAAAATGATTTCGTACCGTACCTTCATCTCGTTGAACGTCTTGACCAGCCGATCATACATATACGGAATGGCCTGCGCGTCTTTGTAACAGGCAATAATGGCCGTAATAACCGGGTTGAGCGTCGGGTTGGCGAAAGCGGGCAATACACGCTCGGCGTACTCGTGCTGGATCTGCCAGTCGGCGGTTTTCCGGAGTCCAACGCCCAGGGGCGTCCGGGCTTTCCAGCCCAGATCGGCGTTGGCGGCTTCGGGGTCGCCATACCAGTCGCTGAGGTCCCATTGCCGGTTTCCCATGCTGCCCCAGACGGGTTCGATGGTCAACCCAAAGGTGTTGCGGGTTTCGTCGACCAACTCGCGCATGGTCGTTTTCTGGCCCGTTGCAATGTTATACGACCGTCCGCTGATGGTTTTGTCGACTTTCAAAGCGGCCTGAACAAAGGCTTCTACGCAATCATCGATGTAGACAAAATCGCGGCTGATGTCGGGCGAAACCAGTGGGGGCAGGGTGTCTTTCCGGGCTTCTTCCACCAGCCGGGGAATCAGCCGGTCGGGTTCTTCCCAGCCGCCGTAAATTGAATACAACCGCAGGTTCAGGGTTTTGAGGCCGTGGACACGGGCGTAAAATTCCAGCATATAAGCCGCCGAAACTTTCGAAACGGCGTAGTGACTGTTGGGTTCGACGCGGTCGGTTTCTTTCGGGGCGGTGCAGTTAAAACCGTATTCCGAGCTGCTGCCGGCGTGGATATACACCGTGTCGGGTGTGCAGTTTTCGAGGATGTTGACCGTCCCGTTGACGTTGGTTTCGTAGGTCAGGTTGACGTTTTTCTGTTTGCTGTAGGCCCCGTATGCCGCCAGATTGAAGATGGTGCGGGGTTTGTAGCGGTCAAAAATCTCTTGAACCGATTTATAGGAAAGTATATCGCAGTGAATGACATTTTCCGCCGGAACGTTCAGCAACTTCAGCCGCCAGGCTTTGGTGGCGTCGTGCGTCAGGGCATAGCAATCCTTGCGGAGCTGAAAAATCTGATCGAATAAATTGGCACCGATAAAGCCGCTGGCTCCGAAGACGAAAATGGGTCCTTTTAGTTGAAGGATGCTGTCCTGGTACGGTAGGATCTGTTTAGACATTCGTGGTTAACTTGTAAATGTATTTACCTTTTTTAGAAACACCCGTCAGGTTTCCAAAACCTGACGGGTGTTTCTAAAAAAGGCTTCAAGCGGTAAAATACCGGTCGTTTATATCGTTGCAGGCCTGATCGTAGAGGTCGGCGGTCATGGGTAAATAATGCCATTCGAGCCGGTTTTCCATATACGAAACGCCTTTGCCTTTCACCGTATGGGCAATGATCACTTTGGGCTTGCCGTTGGTTTGCAGACGAAGCGTGTCGAGGATCACGAGCAGGGCTTCCACATCGTGTCCATCGGCTTCGACGACGTCAAAACCAATGGCTTTCCACTTTGCCACATCGGCGGTGTCGCCAAACACGTCGGCGGTGGGGCCAAATCCCTGCAAACCGTTTTTGTCGATCAACACGGTCAGGTTATCCAGCCCCTGCTGCAGGGCGTAGTGGGCGGCTTCCCAGGTGGTGCCTTCGTTGGTTTCCCCGTCCGACATCAGCACGTACACGGCGTTGGTGTTGCCCTGCAATTTGTTCGCGTGCGCAATGCCCGACGCAATCGGAAAACCGTGGCCGAGCGAGCCGGTGGCAAACGGAATGCCTTTGTGTTTGTTGGGCGCGGGGTGAGCGGGCAGGGTGGTGCCGTTTTTGTAGAATGATTGCAGTTGTTCGTCCGAAATTTCGCCCAGGTGATTCAGGCAGACGTAGAGGGCCGCTGCGGCATGTCCTTTCGACAGAATAAACGTGTCTTCTTCCTGTTTCCGCAGAATCAGTGAGGCAATCATCATATCGAGGCAGCTCAGCGAGCAGCCAATGTGGCCGGCGTGGGCCTTATTATACAATTCGAGAACCTTCAGCCGCAGTTGGCCGCTGAGGGTCGTAATATCGGTTGTGAGTGCTGGTGAAGTCATTTAATACCTGTATTTCGTTCCTTCGAGGTCAAAGATAGTGATTTTCTGGCCCGTCTTGCCTTTGACCAGTACAATCTTATCCCGTTCCATAGGGTCGATGCGCTGGTAATAGGTGGCGTCTTTCGGCAAATAGATGTTGACCAACTGCGCATCGATAATGGCATACGGTCGACCACTTTTGTCGATATCGGAATATTCCCGGCGTTTCAGCGACGGATACAAAACCGTATCGCCGGGGGCATAGAGTGCTTCAATTTTCTTCGCGGATTCCCGAAACGGATTGGTGGTGCGGGGAACGGAAAACGACGTATACTTCGCTGCCGTATCGTTATAGATGCGTTGCAACAGTTGAATGACCAAACCGCCCTGAATGATCAAAACCGCCGTCAGGGGTAAACTAAGCCACAATTTTTGCGTCGAAAGTTTCCGAATCAGGATGGCAACCAGGATGATCACGTACGGAAATGAAAAACCGGAATACCGCTGGGTCAGCCCGTAGGTATGCCCGGAGCGGAACGCCATCAGGATCAGAAACAGGGTGGGAACCACCGAAAGCAGCACCAGAAAAACGATCAACGGGCGGTCGTTCGGCCTGAAATCTTCCAGCAAAGCCACAATCATCAAATAGAAAAGAGGCAGCGTCGCCGACAAAACCAGGTGCTGCAACGGATAAATGCTGTAGAACGCCAGCCCGGCCAGCATTAGAACGGGCAGCACGAATTTGACCCATTGAGGGGGCTGGCGCTGGTTCCGATACCGGTAAATAAGGAATACCGAAAGCAGGCCGATGAGCAGTGCAACCCCCACATTCCGGTAACCGGCCGTCGCCGTCGCCAGGCCGTTGGTAAACAGCACCAGATCGCTCCAGATGGGCAGCGACCGCCAGAAAACGTTGGGAATCGTGGCCGGAAGAATCAGGCCAAAACCGCTGTTCACGGGGTTGGTCAGCGCCAGGTTGCGGTAGAAGACGGCCTGGTGGTTCAGGGTGAAAAACGTGGATTGCCCACCGCCGAAAATCATCCACAGCGATACAAACCCGATGGCTACGGCAAAGGACGCGCCCAACTTATACCACATCGGCCATTTACGGACGTAGAGCAACGCGTACAAACCATGGCACAGAAAAACCGTAACCGTCAGGTAATGAGATAGAATGGAGGTCGCAATGAGCGCGCAATAGCCCAGGTAGAGCTTCGTCGGTGCTTTCTTCTTCTGCTCTTTCTCCATGATGATCAGAAAAACATGGGTCGACAGCAGTGTCAGAAAGAACGTCATCGAGTAGTTGCGGGCGATGTGGCTGTGGGCGATGAACAACGGCTCGATGGCTGCAATGAACGCGCTGATCAACGCCAGCCGGGTCGCCGATTCCGGTTCCAACCGAAAATGGCGTTTTGCAAAAAAATAGAGGAGTAAAACCGTTAGTGTGCTGAAGATGATCGATGGAAACCGGATCGACAAATCGCTGAGGCCGAAAATCTCTTCCCAAATCCACAAAACCGCATAATAAGCGGGGCTGTGCCCAATGTCACTCCGTTGAACAGCTTCACTGAAATCGGCGAAGGTTTTGGGTTTCCAGAACTCTTTGGGGGTAAAATAAGGCGAATCTTTCTTGTCGAACACATCGTGTTGATTGGCTCCTTCCATCGCGATACACTGGCTGATGAGGAGCGTCGCCTTTTCGTCAAACCAGATACCGTAGGTGTCGGATCGGTAAATCCGGAGGATAAAAGCCAACAGAATAATTCCGGACAGAATAAAAACAGACGTTCGACGAGGGGGCGATAGAGACATTAATCCAATACTATAACTTTTCTGCGGGTAAAATTAAACTGATTTGTGGGACTTTACATTTTCAGGATCGTAAATTCTACTCTTCGGTTCAACCGACGCTTCTCTTCGGTCTCGTTACTGGCGATCGGTTTGCTCGGCCCCCAGGCTTTGGTCTGGATGCGCAGGTCGGGGATACCCTGCGCCAGCAGGTACTCCTTAACGACCCGAACCCGATCCTGCGACAGTTTCATATTAAGGTCCCAAACCCCCTGGTTGTCAGTGTGTCCATCGACCTGAATTTCCATCGTTGGGTATTCTTTCAGCATCTGCACCACGCGGTCGAGTTCGGCCGTAGAGCCGGTTAAAAGAATGGCTTTGCTTTGTTCGAAGAGAACGTCGCGCAGGACGACCCGCTGCCCGGCTTTGATCGGCGTTAAAATCAGATTTTTCCGGATTTCCTTGAAGCGTTTGTCTTTGCTGAGGTCGATCCATTCGGTAGACGGGAAGTAGCCTTCGCGTTTTGCCGTCAGATTATAACTGCTCGACATGGCCAGCAACAGTTTGAAGTCACCGGTTTCGGGATCGTAATTAACCCGGCTGTTTTCTTTGTTTTCGGGGGCAATTGTTGAAAAAACCTCCGCAGCGACCGGTTTTTTAGTAACACCGTCGATGACCTGGCCCGATACAATGGCCACAGGATCGGGTTTGATGGCGGGGTACAGTTTCAGCCGAAAAATATCTTCGCCACCCATCGAATTCTGAATCGAACTCAGATAGGCGTAATCGCCGGTGGCCGGAATGGTGAAATAACCGTCCCATTCCGGGGTGTTGATGACCGGCCCCAGGTTTTCCGGTTCCGACCAGTTGGTCCAGGAATCGTCGAGCCGACGGCTGACGAAAATATCCCCATTCCCATATTCGGGCCGCCCGGCAGACGTAAAATAGAGCGTTCGGGAGTCGGAAGCCACGAAAGGAGCACCTTCGTATTCGGCGGTATTCAAAACCGGCCCCATGCTGACCGGTTCGCTCCATGTTTGGTTCGGTTGTAAAAATGAGACGTATAAGTCCTTATTTCCCAGCGAATTTCGGCGCTGGACGGACAATACCATCGTTTTGCCATCCGGCACAATCGCGTATTCAGTGTACGCATTTTTGTGGAGATTGTGGTTGTTGGCAATCACACATTCGACCGGGAACGACCAGCCATTCTTGCCCAGCGTCGATTTGGATAAACCGTAGGTCACGGAACCGTCGGGTTTGTAGACGTTGATGAGGTAAATGGTTCGGCCATCCGGCGACATGCCGCTGACGGCGTTATCGGCGGTTGTATTGATCGGTGGGCCGATATTGATTGCGTTTCCCCATTCGCCATTCGGTTGGAGCGTTGAATACCAGACGTCCTGGCTTTTGGGGTCCCCGGTATTGCGTTCGTGTTGCCCCCGCGTGAAATAGAGCGTTTTGCCGTCCGGCGAAATCACCGGCGCTACTTCTTGTCCCCGTGAATTGACCTGCGAACCAATGTTTTCCTTTACCAGATCCTTGGGAGCGTCTTTGGAAACGTTGATACCAATGTCGATGGGCTGCGGATCGGACGAAATTCCGATGGCGTCGATCTGGTTCGGCCCTTTAATCCGGTTGGGGCTAATGACCAGTTTGATGGTGTTGGCGGTGATGACCGGATCGGTGGGGGCAATGCGGAGGATGGGGGTTTGCCCACTCTCCGCGATCTGGGCCGAAGGACCCATCTGATAAACGGGGATTTCCCGCCCCGATCCGTCGATGATCAAAACCTGGCTAATGGCGCCGGGGTTTCCGCTCTGGAAAATGGCGATCTGGTGAATGGGAATGGCTGCGGCAAACCGGACGGTTATCCATTCCTCGTTCGGGCCGTCGGGGTAGAGCGGTGACCAGGCGCAGACGTTGTCGCCAACCTGCGGCAACCGGTTCGGTTTTCCCAAGATTTGATTCGCCCGGTATTGCTGCGAATAGGCTTCCCCCCGGCCTTCCGACGAAAAACCCACGACGGAACTGGCCCACTGCACGGTTTGACCCGAAACCGCAGGTACAAGAAGCACCACACATCCCAGCACTAGTAAGACTCCCCGGATCATGTAAGTTAAATTATGAATGATGAGTTAGAGTTAAGAATGATGAGTTAAGAGTTAAAAGGATGAATCCGCATCCTTAAACCAAGATAGCACTTATAATTCTTAACTCTTAACTCATAACTCTTAATTCGTATACACCTTATATTCCCACGGTTTGAGGGCAAACGTCAGGGAGTTGCGCAGTTCGGCGGGCTGGCGGCTGAACACTTCGGTATAGACGCCCTCAAAACCGTCGCCGTTGAGCCGGATGGTTTGGGGCGTTGGGCTGAGGTTGACGATGACAATGACCCGGTCGTTTTCCTGCTGGCGGTAAAAAGCGTACACTTTGTCGTCTTTCTCCGTCGGAATTTTGATCAGCGGACCACCGGCCAGGCCGTTCCAGAGCGCCTGGTTGCGGTGTTTCAGGGTCAACAGGGTTTTGTAGAAATCCGTTTTGCTGTAATTGCCCCAGTAGATCGGGTCTTTTTCGTAGAACTTTAGCCGTTTGCTCAGGTTGGATTCCATGCCGTTATACACCAGCGGCATGCCATCAAAGGTGAACGCCAGCACCGTGAAGGCATCGACGCCATTGCCAAACAGTTCGGTTGGGGTGCCGACCCAGGCATTCTCGTCGTGATTTTGTGTAAACTGCATCTGGTAATAGCCACGCGGAAACCGTTCCTTGTTGTGGGCCAGCAGCGAATCGAGGGCAGATGCCGGGCGTTTGCCTTTGGCAATCAATTTCATAAGCTGGTAGGTACTCCAGCTATAATTCATGTTAAAACAATCCTTGAAATGCTCGGGCTTGTCTTCCCACTCGGCCAGCATAAAGACGGTTTTGATGCTGTCGAGTTTGGGACGGACCTCGCTCCAGAAATCATCCGGGACATAGCCGGCGACTTCGCAACGGTAGCCGTCGATGTCGCATTCACGCACCCAGAACTGCATGGCGTCTATCATGGCGCGCCGGAGTTCCGGGTTCTTGTAGTTGAGGTCAAACACGTCCGGGCGATCGGTCACCTTGCCCTGGTCGTCAATCGGCGGACTCATCTTGCCGTTGATTTGGGTATACCAGTCCGGGTGTTGTTTCACCCAGGTGTGGGCGCGGCCGGTGTGGTTAGGCACCCAGTCGATGATCACGTGCATGCCCAGGTCGTGAGCCTGTTTGACAAGGGCCTTGAAATCGGCCAGTGTGCCGTAGTCTGGATTGACGGCTTTGTAATCTTCCACGGCGTACGGATTGCCGGGCAGGGTGCGCTGGTTTTCTTTGCTGATGGGGTGAATCGGCATGAACCAGAGAATATCGACGCCGAGTTCTTTCAGGCGGGTAAGTTGCGTTTCAACGGCTTTGAACGTGCCTTCCGGTGAAAATTGCCGGATATTGATTTCGTAGATGGTCGCGTTTTTGGCCCAATCGACGGTGGGAATTCGACTTTGAACCACGCTGGAGTCGTTGACGCTGGTCGGATCGTTCCCGGTGGTTGGCGTTTGCTTGCAGGACAGAACCGAGAAAAACAGCAAACTTCCCAACAGTAAACCACAAAATATTTTCGTATACATGCCTGATTAAAAAGGTCGTGTAAATTGACTAAGCTTCCGTTTATACCGGCCGGGCGGTCTGGCCAAACTGTTTCAGGGTATGAATTGCTTCGGCGGGGTCGGCGGCCCGAAAAACGGAACTGCCGGCCACCAGCACATCGGCACCAGCCTCTACCAAAGCCGCTACATTATCATTCCCTACTCCACCATCTACCTCAATAAAAGCGGTTTGACCCGAAGCGGCCAGTAGCCTGCGCAGTTTTCGGATTTTCTGCAAGGTATGCGGAATAAACGATTGTCCGCCAAATCCCGGATTGACCGACATCAGCAGAATCAGGTCAACTTCTTCGAGAACATCCGCCAGCAACTCCACCGGCGAGTGCGGATTCAGCGCCACCCCCGCCCGGCAACCGGTTTCCCGGATCTGGGTCAGCGTGCGGTACAGGTGCGTACAGGCTTCAAGGTGAACGGTGATCGTGCCCGGCCGGTCGGGATTGGCAGCACCCGCTCGGGCAAACGCGTCGACATACCGCTCCGGCTGCACAATCATGAGATGAACGTCTAACGGTTTGGTAGCGTGGCGGTTAACGGCTTCACAGACGGGAATGCCAAACGAAATATTGGGTACAAAAACGCCATCCATCACGTCCACGTGAATCCAATCGGCCTCACTGCGGTTGAGTAATTCAACGTCGCGTTGCAGGTTTGCAAAATCAGCAGCCAGGATAGAAGGGGCAATCAAAGGTGGAATCATGAAGGCGTTTTTAGTGAAATAATGTTTCCGAATAGCAAAAGTTGACACCAAAATTAATTCTTTTGTTGGAACAATTCGAACCGGATGCCCGAGTCCGTACAGGATTTAGTATGATTGCAGTTTAATTTGGATATTACTGACGCCTGCGTAAACCCGGTGCAATTTTAGTTTAAAAATAGAATGAATCCTCAGGAACGAATCGCTGAACTTACTGATCGGCTTAATCATTATAACTTCCAGTACTACCAAAACAGTATTTCAGAGGTCGATGATTTTACCTTTGACCAACTACTGGAGGAACTAACGACCCTGGAACGGCAACACCCCGAATTCGGTCGGCCCGACTCCCCGACGCACCGCGTGGGTGGCACCATCAGCAAGGAATTTGCCACGGTTTTTCACCGGTTTCCGATGCTGTCGCTGGGCAATACCTACTCGGAAGCGGAGTTGACGGAGTTCGATGTCCGGGTGCAAAAAGGGCTCAACGGGGCGGCTTACGAATACATCTGCGAACTGAAATTCGACGGCGTTGCCCTGAGCCTGGCCTACGAAAACGGGATTCTGGTGCGGGGCGTCACCCGGGGCGACGGCGTCCGGGGGGATGACATTACGGCCAATGTTCGAACGATTCGCACCCTGCCGCTGAAAGTGAACGGTTCCAATGTGCCGCCGTTGTTTGAAGTCCGGGGTGAAGGCTTTTTGCCACTCGCTGAATTTGAGCGCATTAACCGCGAACGCGAAGACATTGGCGAACCGTTGCTGGCCAATCCGCGCAATGCGGCTTCCGGCACCTTCAAGCAGCAGGACTCCGGTGCGGTGGCCAAACGGCGGCTGGATTGTTACCTCTACTCGTTTTTGTCGGACCCGGAAGTGTTTGAAACCCACGAAGAAAGTCTGGTGGTCATGAAACAGTGGGGCTTCAACGTGTCACCCACCTGGCGGAAATGCGGTTCGATTCAGGAGGTGATGGCGTTCATCAACGAATGGGAAACCCGGCGGTTCGAACTGCCGCTGGCGACGGATGGCATCGTCATCAAAATCAATCGCTACGACCAGCAGCGGGAACTTGGCTTCACGGCCAAGAGTCCGCGCTGGGCTATTGCCTTCAAATACAAGGCGATGGCCGCTACGACGGTGCTCAACAGCGTTTCGTATCAGGTTGGGCGGACGGGGGCAGTAACACCGGTGGCCAATCTGACACCGGTTTTGCTGGCCGGAACGGTCGTCAAACGCGCGTCGCTGCACAATTCCAACGAAATTCAGCGGTTGGGCGTGATGCTGAACGATGCGGTTTTTATCGAAAAAGGGGGCGAAATTATTCCCAAAATAACCGGTGTCGACCTCAGTCAGCGAACCGAAGCCAGTTTGCCCATCGTTTATCCGACGCTTTGTCCGGCCTGCGAAACGCCTTTGGTGCGGAAAGAAGGCGAGGCTCATTTTTACTGCCCGAACGAAAAAGCTTGCCCCCCGCAGTTGCAAGCTCGTTTCGAACATTTTATCCAACGGCGCGCCATGAACATCGAAAGCCTGGGCGAAGGCAAGATCGAAATGCTGATCGACCGGGGATTGGTGCGCAGCCCGGCTGATTTGTACGAACTAACCGTGGAGAAACTGCTGGGCTTGGAGAAAGTATTTACCGACCCGGAAACCGGCAAAAAGCGGGTCGTCAGTTTGCGGGAGAAATCCGTCGAAAACATCCTGACGGCCATCGAACGCTCGAAAGCCCAGCCTTTTTCGAATGTGCTGTTTGCCATCGGCATCCGGTATGTCGGCAACACGACGGCCGAAAAACTCGCGGATTATTTTGGCAACATCGACGCGCTCCGGGCGGCTCCCCATGAGGCATTGCTCGGCGTTCCGGAAGTGGGCGACCGGATTGCCCAGAGTGTGGTGGCCTGGTTTGCCGATCCCGACAATCAGGTATTTGTCGAACGGTTGCGGCTGGCAGGCCTGCAGATGGAAACGGACCGGGTAGCGGTGGAGAGAAAAGGGGAGACGCTGGTCGGCAAAACGTTTTTGTATACCGGCACATTCGCTAATTTCAGCCGCGAAGAACTCGAAAACGAAATTGAAGCCCACGGCGGAAAGCTGTTGAGCGGGGTTTCCAAGAAGTTGAATTACCTGATTGTCGGCGAAAATCCGGGGCCGTCGAAAGTGGAGAAAGCCACCAAAATGGCGGTTCCGATGATTGGAGAAGATGAGTTTCTGGCGATGTTGAATGGGTAGGAACCGACTTATTCGCGTAATATTGTAGTATGGAGAGATTGATCGTACGGAACTGTGGACCTATTAAAGAAGCTACTGTCGACGTCAGGAAGAATACGGTTTTCATTGGTCCGCAAGGCTCTGGAAAAAGTACGTTGGCAAAGTTGATTGCATTGTGTACAGATCGGAGTATATTCCCAATTGGCGGACTTCCCACAGATCTTTTAGTAAATTATAATCTTGAAAGCTATGTGGGGTATAATTCCTATTTTCGATACGAAACTTTAATGTATTATATTGAATACAAAGGAGACCTTACTTTTAATTTAACAGATTATGGATTAGAATTAAATAAAAAACTGATCGATCAAAAGCGGACTAATAACCTTGATTATGAAGAATGGGGAGTTCCTTGGGATTTCCTTACTTACTCACACACTTATAACAAGAAAACAAAGGAACAACCTCCTTTTTCGTCTGGAGGAAATATGCTTGGGATAAGCCACAGTTTTCATCAGTCCTTTTTGAAAGAGTATGTTATAATGTGTCCATCTAACTATATCCCTTCAGAAAGGAATTTAACAGCATTACTTTCCTCAGCCATCTGGAGTTTGATGTATTCCGATATCAATATTCCAAAACCGCTGGCGCTATTTGGGCGGAATTTTGAAGAAGCCCGCAATCAAATCAATACCCTGTCCATTCCATTTCTTGACATCCGGTATTCGTACGAAAACGGGAAAGACCGAATTTATTACGGTGATCAGGGTTCTGTCGATTTGGGGAAAAGTGCCAGTGGGTACCAGTCAATCATTCCCTTGTTGTTGGTAGTGAATCACTTGCGAAACAAGGAAAGCCGGCGGTTTATTCTGGAAGAACCGGAGCTTAACCTATTTCCGCAGGCTCAAAAAGAATTGATTTATTACTTACTAAAACAGGGAGAAACTACCCTTCATCCGTCCCAAATGGTTATGACAACGCATAGTCCTTATGTGTTGAGTGCGATCAATAACCTCCTGTTTGCTTCAATAGTAGCCGAATCAATTCCTGAAAACCGGGCTGAAATTGAACAGGTTATTCCCTCAGAATCCTGGCTAAATCCGGCTGATTTTTCAGCCTACTTCGTAGAAAACGGCACCATCCGTTCCATCGTGAATGAATCAACCGGATTGATTGCGGATAATGAACTCGATGATGTTTCGGAGAATATAGCCGGTGAACGGGATCAACTTTTAACCATTTACCGGAACGGCCAGCGTGAAAGAACAAATTGAGCGGGTATTTCCCCAAACGGTTTTAAACGGTTGCCTTGAAACGATTTCAGATCAGGAGTTTGGAATTTACGATTCTGAAACAAAACGATGTTACCGACAAACCGACTCCGACGGAATCATTCATTTCACTGTTGAGAATCCGGCCGCGAAATCCATTCATTTTTTAGCAATCGATAAATGTTTGTTTGATGACAACGACCCGATTGAGCGGTGTGATTTTGCGGTTTTTGATGCAAAGACGTTTGTTTTCGTTGAAATAAAAGAAACCTCCAAAGCTGGTCAGCGAGCAAGCCATAACCAGAAGGCAAAAAGCCAGTTAAAGGCAACCATTTCGCATTTTACGAACGTTCTCTCCTTTACCAGTAAACGCCTTGAAGCGTATGCATGTGTTGGAAGGACAGAAGCCCGGCCCACGCAAAAAGCGTCCGATTTGAACGACGAATTTGAGTTTGCCCGCTTGGGAGCGACTTTATACCACGGGAATCGCAAACGGTTTACCTGAATTATTCCGCTATCCACCGAAAAACCGTACCTTTGTCCTAATTTCCGGTTTGCTTATTCCTTCTAATCCAGTAGTAAATACATGAATGCTCGTTTCCACGGCGTTGGGGTCGCCATTGTTACCCCATTCAACGACGACCTGACCATCGATTTCGATGGCTTTGGCCGAGTCGTTCAGCACATTACCGACGGAGGTGTCGATTATATTGTGCTGCAAGGTACCACGGGTGAATCGCCGACGGTGACCAAATCGGAAAAGAAACAGCTACTTCAGTATCTCAAGGAAAATAACCCGAAAAAATTACCGATCGTCTACGGTATCGGCGGCAATGCCACGCCGGAAGTTGTCGAAACGATCAAAGATACCGATTTCGAGGGCATCGACGCCATTCTTTCGGTGTGTCCGTATTACAACAAACCGGGCCGACGCGGGGTGATCGAACACTTTACGCGCATCGCCGACGCCAGCCCGGTGCCGGTTATTCTCTACAACATTCCGCCCCGGACCGGCATCAACATGACCGCCGAAACCGTGTGCACCCTGGCCGAACACCCGAACATCATCGGCGTCAAAGAAGCCTCGTGCATCATCGAGCAGTGCATGGAAATTGTCCGCGACAAACCGGAGGACTTCCTGTTGATTTCGGGTGACGATGTGCAGGGCGTTCCCATCATCAGCATCGGTGGCGTTGGCGTGATGTCGGTGGTTGCCAATGCGTTACCGGCGAAATTTACGAATATGATCCATGCCGCCCTGCAAGGTGACTTTGCGTTTGCTCGTACCGAACTCGGCCATTTCCTGCGCATCGATCCGCTGTTATACGAAGAAGGTAACCCGGTGGGAATCAAAAAAATCCTGGAAATTCTGGGCCTGATTTCTTCCACGGTTCGTCTGCCGCTCTACACGGCTTCGGATGATCTGGGCGAACGGATGCGGGAGGTTTTGCAACGCGATAAACTGGTCGAACTGGTGGCCTGAAAACCGCTCGGATTGGCTTCACATGAAAAACCGCCCTTGCTACAACAAGGGCGGTTTTTTAATGTAAATAGGACTTTCGCATCTGCCCCTAAATCCCCTAAAGGGGACTTTTTGCATCCGGATTAAGCTGCGTCCAAGTCCCCTTTAGGGGATTTAGGGGCAGATGCGAAAGTCCTAGTAAAGATGAGCTATTGTCTGACCTAATCGCTATCGGCCACCGCCGAACACCTTTCTGAACAGCCAGATCGCCACGAATAAGACGAGAACGATACCGATGCCATAGACCCAAAGACCCGCTTTGAAAATATCGCCGACCAGTTCGCAACTGGTCATCCCGACCAGCAGAAACAGGGAAATCGTCAGGGTGTATAGAAAATGAGTGAAATTACGCATGGTTTGTGGGGGTTAATGTTCAGGTAATCAACTCCCAATTTTATTTATTTGTTTACAGAAACCAGGCTACACGTTCCACCAATACGTAAACTTGAGCACGAGTGCCCGGCTTTTCACCGTGAGCGAACCTGGTAAATAGTTGTCGGTATACACCAGAAAAAGGTCGGAAGCGGGTTGGTAGCGCCACTGGAACCGGGCGTTCAGATTCACATTGCGGGCCTGTTCGTTATACTGCACGAACGTAGTGAAAAATACCCGGTTCGTCATGGTCAGGTCGACGCGCGGACCCACCAGCCAGAATTTGGTCGTGGATTTCGTTTCGGGCAGTTGGATGTCGTTGTAGGTGGCACTCAAGGCCAGACTGACGTAGGGCTGAAAACGATAGCCCAGTTCGGTGGAAAGAAATAAACGGGTGCCGTTGGCAAAATAACCGCCGTAACGGCCCGAGAACAAATACGTAAACAAACTCTGCGGTTTGGAAATGTAGTCGACACCAACCGCATTCCAGCGGTGTTCGGTTCCGCGCGCCAGGGTGTCACGACCGGTATTGGTGGGGTCGAAGGGCTGCAAGAGCCGCACATAATCGTGCGCAGCCCAAACCGACAGCACGCTTTTACTCCGAAAAGTGGTCAGGTAGGTAAAAATGGATTGATTGTCGGTTTGTTCAAACTTCTCGTTGTAAATGTAAAACGAGGTAAGCTGCGGGCCGTGACTCAGCACTTTTCCACCTTTCGGAAACATCAGGTAACTGACCGTCGGGTTGGCTTTGATATAGCCCCGTCGCGGAACGTACCCGACTTCGGCCGTGTAGTCGCTACCTACGTATTCGTGCTGCCAGCCAATAATCCACTTTCGGTTACTATACAACAGGTTGGCGGCATGAACGTGGTTACGCTTTCCGCCCGTTTGGGGGTCGAACGACTTCATAAACAGGACTTTCCCCGTCCAGGCATTGTTGGAGGAGGCCAGGTTGTATTCCAGCCCGATGTTCCGGTTGTATCTGGAATAGACCGGTTTTCCGGCTTCGGTTGCCCCCGGATCGTAGTTGAGCGACTCCTTATTGATGAAAATGGCGCCGATGTTGGAACGCGAGAAAATCCGCCTTTGCAGCGCGACCACCGCAAAATTCTGGGCGGGCAAGCCGGTTTCATCCACTTTTCCGGTTTGCATATCCATCAATCCAATGCGCCAGTCCTTGTTGAGTTTTCCGCTCAGCCGCGCTCCGAAGCGGATGGGCACGCCCAGGCCGATCCGGCGGGAAAAAAATGGGCGGATGTTGGCGTAGCCGAAGTTGGTAAACAGGTCGCCGTTTTCCAGAAAAAACTGCCTTCGTTCTGGAAAAAATAACTCAAACCGGTCGAGGTTCGTCACCTGCCGGTCCACGTCGACCTGGGAAAAATCCGGATTGACGGTCAAATCCAGGTTCAGCGACGAGGTTACGGCCACTTTGGCATCCAGCCCGACATCGCCCCGGTAAGAAGTTGGTTTTTGGTTGGCGTAGTCGCGCGTTAACCCGCCGAGCGCGTAGGGGATCAGCGAAATGTTGGAGCCGGCCTGCGGAGGAGCCTGATCCCAGACGATGGTGCCAGTATAGGCCAGCGAGGCCGTCGGAAATTGCCGGGGAACGGGCGCCCAGCTCGACTTTTCGGTGGTTCGTAAATCCTGGCGGCTGAAATTGATGCCCCAGCGGGTAATGCCTTTTTTATAGCGAATGGTTTTAAACGGAATGGCGGCTTCGAAAACATAGCGGTCGTCGTAATTTTTAACCTCCGAATACCACTTGTTATCCCAGCTCAGGTTGGCTTTTCCGCCTTCATACAACAAACCGTCCCACTGCGCCCCGACGGCATTGGCTCCGAACGTAAAACCGTTGGTCTGGTCGTCGAAGGGGTCCATGAAGAAAATGAAATTGTCATTTTTGCCAAACTCCCAATCGCGCCGGAGCGACTGGACAAACGGCCGGTTTTGCCGGACCGAAGCGGTGGGATCGTAATAACATACCGCAATGATGTACAGATTTTGCTGATCGTACGTCATTTTGACATCCGTCCGAAGGCGGGCAAAACTGGTGTCCATCGGCAAAACCATGTAAAAGTTGGTCGCCGTATCGGCTTCGAGCCAGCCCGGCTCATCCATCACCCCATCGATTCGAACGGGCGAGGTTGTCTGACGAATGTGGTATTGATAGGCGTCGTTTTTCTTTTGGGCGTAAAGGGAGGTACAAAAAATCAGGCAGGGCAGGAACAACCGGAAAAATCTCACAAATGCTCGCTATTTTAGTGGTTTTCAAAATAAAACAGACAAAGATACGGCAAGTCCCGGCGGGATGATTAAAATCGTATTTGTATTTTTTGTGGATTGATTTCATGCCATTTCTACGCTTCAGATCTACTTTACGGAGACCAATCCGCCTAATCGGGTTGCTTTTGTGTGGGGTGTTGCCCATGCAAACCCTGGTAGCCCAACCGATTTCATTGCCGCCTGCCGAATCGCTGACCGAACGACAGGGTTTGCCCCAGGCGTTTGTGTCGTCCATTATTCAGGATCGGCAGGGATTTATCTGGATGGCCACCCGCGACGGGCTGTGTCGCTACGACGGGCAGCGGTTTCGGGTTTTCCAGGTGGCCTCACCGGCGAAAACCGCACTTTCGTTTCCGGATGTGTACAACCTGACTCCCGACCACGAAGGAAACATCTGGATCAAAAGCGAACAGAACAAGATGGACCGGCTTGATCCGGCCACGGAAACATTCCGGAATATCACCCGCGAACCGTTTTACCGCCGTCATTTCGGGCGCGACACCCTCTGGGATCTTTGCCCCGACAGTCGCAACCGCGTCTGGCTGATTTTTCGCAACAACGGACTGGTTTGCTGGGATTTGCGAACCAACCGCTACCGGCGGTTCCGGCACACGAGCCAGCCCCATTCCCTCCGTAACAATGTGGTTCGGGACGTCCGGGAAGACCGTCGGGGCAACATCTGGGTAACATCGGATGGCGGACTGGATCGGTTTGATGAAAGCCAGCACCGGTTTATTCATTATCCGCTTGCATCCGGGAAGCCGGTTTCGTGGCCGGATTCGATTCTGGGCCGGATGCACGCCCGGAAAAACGGCGATCTGCTGATTCATTCCCGGCGGCATCTCACGCTCTTTCACACAAAAACGGGTCAAATCCGGGCTTTTCCACTTCCGCCCCTGGGAAATGACGTTTGGTGGGAAGCCCGGTTTACGTCCGACAGCCGGGGCAACGATTACTTGTTGTGGCAGAATCAGATTTTTCGGATCAATGAGTCGTCGGGTTTGCAACCCCTGCCGGAACTGACGAAGGACATCACCGCCAAGAGTGTGTTTGTCGATCGCTCGGATGTGTTGTGGATCGGCACCAACGGCGCGGGCGTCCGGAAATACGATCTCGCAACCACGGGTTTTGAACAGTCGCTGTATCGGGTCGATTTTTGTACGGATTTGTTAGTGAATCAGTTGGGTATGCCGACGTCGCGGATTCCCCGGTTTTCGCCCTCCACCGATTCCTATCATTTTCGCTATGCCGTCGATGGGAAAGGGCTGCTCTGGTTCAATCGGGGTCAACCCTTTTATCGCCTGGATCTGAAAACGAAACAAATTCAGACCATTCAGCCGCCCGCATTGCCCGGCGAATCCGATGAACGTATGTATGTGCCGTTAGCGGCTGATCCGGGAGGCCGAATCTGGGCCGTTTACAAAAACCGGGCGGTTTGGTTCGATGAAAGCCAGCAACGCTGGCAGGTTTTTTCGTTCCGGTTTTCGGTGGCCTCTGACATTCAGCAGGCGGTTGTCGACGACCGCGCCTTGTGGCTGGCTACGGAGTTCCACGGTCTCTACCGCATCGATCGGGCGTCGGGGCAGACCCGGCGCTTTGGGTTCGATGCCCGAAATCCGGCTTCGTTGAACAGCGATGCCCTGTTTTGTCTGTTTGCTGATCCACTCGACCCAAATCTGCTGTGGCTGGGAACCTTTGGCAGCGGGCTGGGCCGGTTCGACAAACGGACGGGGCAATGCCGGCGGTTTACCATCGCCGATGGGTTACCCAACAACGTCGTCTATTCCGCCATTCCGGATCGGCTGGGAAGCATCTGGATCGGCACCAATAAGGGCATCGGACGGCTCAATCGCCGGACGTTGCAGGTACAGAATTACACGACACAGGACGGCGTGCTGGCCGATGAATTCAACCGGTTTCATTTTCTACAGCTTCCCAACGGGCGGATCATGATGGGCGGTTTGGAAGGAATTACGGCGTTTTATCCCAACCGGATTACCAATGATTCTTACCAGCCTGCGGTAGAGTTGACGGGCATTCAGATTAATAACCGGACAATCAAACCCGGTGCTGATTCTCCGATGGGCGACCTTCCCGAACAGACCCTTCAATCGCTGAATCTGCCTTACAACCAGAACTTTCTGAATCTGGAATTTGCGGCTTTACAATTCAACAAAGCTGGCAAAAACCGGTACCGGTACCAGTTAGAAGATCTGGATAAGGATTGGATTACATCGGAACGACCCGTTGCGGTGTACACGGATTTGCAACCCGGGAAATACCGGTTTTTGGTCAATGCGTCCAATACCTCCGGGAGCTGGAGCCGGGTGGTTCGCCAGCTCACCATCACGATTCTACCACCCTGGTGGGCTACATGGTGGGCTTACGTCCTGTATAGTGCATTGCTGATCAGTCTGTTCTATATTTTTCTGCGCTTCTACCGCAACCGGCTGCAACTCCGGCAATCAGTCGAACTGAAGCAGCGGGAAGTGGAGATGAAAACCCGGTTTTTTACCAACATTACCCACGAATTTCGGACGCCCCTGACCCTGATTCTGTCGCCCCTGGAAGGTTTGATCAGAGAACTGGAAGGCACCGGCTATGTTCGGCGGTTGACTTCCATTCATCAAAACGCCCGCCAACTTCTGCAATTGATTAACCAGTTGATGGACTTGTCGAAACTCGACGCCCAGGCCATGAAAGTCGAAGAACGGGTGGGGAGTCCGGGCGAGGTGGTTGAGCAGGTGGTCAGGACGTTTCAGGAAGCTGCCAGTCGGAAAGTCATCCGGTTGACGGTTCAGGATCAGACCACCGGGGCTTTTGTTTTCGATCGTTCGTTGCTGGAACGTATCGTTTATAACCTGGTTGCCAATGCGTTGAAGTTTACGCCGGAAGGCGGTCAGATTGATGTTTACATGGAATGCCGCCCGGCCACACCCGAATCTTCGGAATACATCATCCGGATTTCTGATACCGGAATCGGCATTCCGAAAGAACAGCTATCGGCCATTTTTGAGCGGTTTTATCAGGTTGATCCTTCCTCGACCCGGGCCTATGAAGGGACGGGAATTGGGTTGGCTCTGGTCAATGAACTGGTTCAACTGCAACAGGGGCTGATCACGATGGAAAGTGAGGTTGGTTTGGGTACCTGTGTGACGGTTAGACTGCCTTATCGCCGGGCAAAAACCGGTGGAAAAACGGAGGCTTCTTCGAAGTTGCCAGCAGTGGTTTTGTCCCGGATGGAACCGGTTCATACGAGTTTCGGCCCACCGGAACGGGAGGTTGACCCCCAGGAGTCAGTCAACCCGAATGCTGAGCAGACGGAGCTGTTGCTGGTGGAAGACAACGATGAACTGGCTGATTTCATCATCGGGAGTTTGCCCGACCGGTATCGAATTCACCGGGCCGCCAACGGGGTCGAAGGGCTGCGGATCGCCGTCGAGCGGATGCCTGAACTGATCATTTCCGACGTCCTGATGCCGGTGATGGATGGATTTGAATTTTGCCGAAAAATCAAGGCGGACGATGCGACCAGCCACATTCCGGTGATGCTGCTGACGGCGAAGTCATCGACGGAAAGCCGCCTGGAGGGGCTCTCGCTGGGTGCTGACGACTACATTACCAAACCGTTTCTGGTTTCGGAACTGCAACTGCGCGTAAGGAATTTGCTTCAACAACGCCGGTTGGTGCGCGAGCGGGTGCGGGCATCGCTTCTCAGCCCGGTGACACTGGTTACGCTTCCGGTGGCTGAAACCGTCGATCCCTATTTGAATAAACTTTATCAGTTGATCGAAACCGCCCTCGATGATTCGGCCTTTGGAGTTGACGAACTGGCGGAAGTTTCCGGATTGAGCCGAACCAATTTATACCGGAAAGTGAAAGCCCTGAGCGGCTTGCCGGCCAATCAGTTCATCCGCAATTATCGTCTGAAGCGCGGTGCCCAGTTGCTTCGTCAGGGGTATTCGGCTTCGGAAACGGCAACGATGGTGGGCTTTGAAAGTCATTCCTACTTTACCCGCTGCTTTCGTGAACTCTACCGAATGACACCCACCGAATTTGCTGAATCCCAAGTTGAATAAGTGTTGAAAAGGTTGTTTCGCGGAGCTAAGCGGAGAAGAAAAGAGTTAAGCAGAGTTTTATTACTAATTTCTCCGCTTAACTCTTTTCTTCTCCGCTCAACTCCGCGAGACAACCCCTTTTTTATCATAGAAACCCCTCGAAACGCTACCTGGCACAGGATTAACAGGAGTTTGGCACAGGATTAACAATCGGTTTGGGAATGGAAACAGACCTTTGAGGTCTATTTAACCCCATCAATTTCCTGTACCTTATGAAATCATTTCTTCAAATTTACTTTTGGCTACTGGTGCTGCTTTTTGGCACACAGAGCGCCTTTAGCCAACCCACTGTTTTTTACGTTACCCAAAACGGAGCAGGCTCCCGGGACGGCTCCAGTTGGCAACATGCCTATGACGGTTCGAAATTGCAAACCGCTATCGATTCCGCCAGCGCGTATTGGCAGGCCAATCAGGAGAAGGTAGTACAGGTCTGGGTAGCCCAGGGGATTTATAAACCCACTACGGGAACAGACCGATTCATCTCCTTTACCATGAAGGATCATGTGGCTATTTACGGAGGTTTTGTGGGCAATGAAAACGCCTTGAGTGCGCGTCCGCCGATTACCCTCAGTATGCCTTCAAGCACGACCCTGAGTGGGGATATTGGTGAGCCCGGGATCGCCGACAATTCGTTTCATGTGCTTTTTAATGCCTCATTGACTTCCACGGCGGTACTGGATGGCTTTTTGATTACCGGGGGGAATTCGGATGGGGGTGGTGGCGGAGGTATCTACAACTCGGATAGCAGTCCGATCATCCGGAATTGTTGTTTTCTGAACAACAAAGCTCGTAATGGGGGTGGTCTTCTTAATATAAGCAAGGCGAAGGATTCTGATCCGGATTTTATCAATTGTAGTTTTATTGCCAATCGGGCCGAATGGGCGGGATATAGTGGATCTGGTGGCGGGGTATATAACCTGAGTGAAGATAATTCAAGCGGAAGCCCTCGATTCATTAACTGTGAAATTTCAGGAAATAGTGTAACGGAGGGCATGGGAGGAGGCATGATGAACATTAGCGGAAATAACGACGGGAAACTGCACCCCTGGCTGATCAATTGCACGTTTGTCAACAATTCAGGTGATATGCGGGGAAAAGCTATTTATAATTTCAAAGCCCGTGGAACATTAAACCTGACGGTCGTTAATTGCCTGTTCTGGAACAATGGTGGGGAGAATAGCATTTATAATGACAATATCACAACCGTCACCGCCCAGTATAGTTTGTTCGATGATACGGTAACGGGCCTCGAAGGGAATACCAACCTGACGACCACTACCTCGCCCTTTGTCAGCGATACCGACCGGCAACTCCGGACCTGTTCCCCGGCGATCAACGCGGGCGATCCGGCCAGCACAACCGCGACGAGTGGAACGACCGATCTGGCGGGAAGTCCCCGGTTCTACAACAACGGCCGCATCGACATCGGAGCCCTGGAATTTCAGGGAAGTCCCTTACCCATACCGGTGCTGAGCCTGCCGCCGTCGATTACCCTACCGATTATCCAAAATACACCTTTGGTTTCATTGACGATCACGGGCTGTGAAACCGGTAATCTGCGCTGGAGCGGGCCTAACAACACCAGCGGCACCGGAACCAGTATTGCGATTCCTACTTCAGCGACGGCCACATTGGTTTACTCGGCTACCTGTAGCATTGGCAGTTGTGTTTCCGACCCCGGTTCCGTCACCGTTTCGATTGTGCCGGGGCTGGTCAGCGGTTCGTTCGATGGGTATGTCAATGGGGCCGATTGCGGTAGTTTCCGGGGTTGGGCCTGGGATCGCAACAAAGCCAACACGCCGGTTTCAATCGATATTCTGGATGGCCCCACGGTCATTACCATGATGCTGGCTGATGTGTTTCGGCAGGATCTGCAAACCGCTGGAAAAGGCAATGGCAAACACGCCTTCAGTTTCCCCATTCCCGAATCATTGAAAGACGGTTTGCCGCACCAACTCTCGGCGCGGGTCGCGGGCAGCAGTTTTATGTTGAAAGATTCGCCCAAAAACCTCATCTGTCAGAGCAGCACGACGCCGGAGGGCAACAAACCGCCGGTCGCGCCCACGCCCACGGTTTTGGTTGCGCCCCTGGCCGCCCAGGTGGGCGTACCATTCTCAGCCACGCTGGTGGCTTTTACCGACCCGGAATCCGGCAGTTTGACCTACGGATTGAGCGGGTTGCCCGCTGGTTTGACCATCAACAGTGCATCTCGGGTGATTGGCGGCACCCCGACCGAAGCGGGGAGTTTTGTGCTGGCCTACTCAGCCACTGATCCGGCCGGAGCGACCAATAGTGTCAGTTTTGTGTTAACCGTCACTGCCGCAGCCACCACGACGGTAACGGGCAATTTCGAGGGGTATCTTGACAAGGTGGAATGCGGCACCATCCGGGGGTGGGTTTGGGATCGCAATCAGCCCAACGCGCCGGTGACCGTGGAGTTTTATACGGGCAGTACGGTTTGGGGCAGCACGGTGGCGAACCTCTACCGGGTTGATCTGAAGAATGCGGGAAAAGGCAACGGGTTTCATGCGTACAGTTTCGCGGTTCCCGCCAGCTTGATTGGCACGGGGACGCATGTGCTCTATGGCCGGGTGCAGGGCAGCAGTTATGTGCTGAAAGATTCGGGAAAACCGCTGACGTGTCCTTCACCGGTTCGCTTATCCGCCGAAGATGTCCGGGAACTGACGGTAACGGTGTTGGGCAATCCGGTTTCTGAACAGGTGGAACTGGAAATCCGGGGCGCAGAAGGACAGGCTTTGCGGGTTGTGCTCACCAACAGCCTGGGTCACATCGTCTCTGAACACCGGATCGAAAAAGCCAGCGTGGTTCAGAAACAAAGCGTTGGCATTTCGACCCTGCCCGCCGGTATGTGGTTCCTGAACGTCAGTACCGCCGACCAGACCCGGACGCTTAAAGTCGTGAAACCGTGAGTTTCAGCCAGCGGAAGGCGCCAAAATGATTTTGCTTGTATATGCCAAATACTGGATTAAAATTTGTGGGCAAATGAAGTGAGGAATGTTTCCGCATGACCATGCGATTTTGGGCCCGTCAAATTTTAACTGCAATAGGAACCTGGGCCGCCGGGGTGGGTTTATGGCCTGGCCTGGTTGCTCAGCCCACAGCGTTGCCACCTGCCGAAGTGTTGACCGAACGCCAGGGATTGCCCCAGGCGTTTGTGTCATCCATCATTCAGGACCAGAAAGGCTTTATCTGGATGGCCACCCGCGACGGCCTGTGTCGCTACGACGGGCAGCGGTTTCGGGTTTTTCAGCCGGCATCCGGAGCAAAGACTTCGATTTCGTTTCCCGACGTTTACAGGCTGAAGTCCGATCCTCAGGGCAACCTCTGGATCAAGAGTGAACACGACAATCTGGATCGGTTCGACCCGAATTTGGAGACCTTTCAGAACATCACACATCAGCCTTTTTACCAGCGCCATTTTGGTCGGGATACCTTGTACGATGTGTGTCCCGGTACCGCAAACCGGGTCTGGTTCCTTTTTCGGAATAACGGCCTGGTTGGCTGGAACTACCGCACCAACCGGTTTCGGTGGTATAAACATACCGATCGCCCGGAATCGCTCAGTAACAACGAGTTGCGGGATGCGGTAGAAGACCATTCGGGGAACCTCTGGATCACGTCCGATAGCGGACTCGACCGACTGGATGAGCGGACGGGGCACTTTATTCATTACCGGCACCAGCCCGGAAATCCGGCATCGATGCCGGACCGTGTTCTGGGGCGGATGCACGTCCGGAAAAACGGCGATCTCCTGGTGCATTCCCGTCGGCACCTGACGCTGATGCATACCAAAACCGGCGGGGTCACTGTATTTCCGCTGCCTCCCCTGGGTGATTTTTTATGGTGGGAAGCCAGTTTTACATCCGATAGTCGGGGCAATGATTACCTGCTGTGGTTCAATCAGGTGTTTCGGTTCAACGAACAAACCGGCTTGCAGCACCTGCCGGCGTTAACCGCCGGCATAACGGCGAAGAGTTTTTTTATCGACCGTTCCGACGTTCTTTGGATCGGTACCAACGGATCGGGTGTCCGGAAATACGATCTGTCAGAAAATGGCTTTGAACGGTATCCCTACCGAACCAATTTTTACACCGACCTGCTCCGCGATCAGTTGGGGGTTTCGCAGGCTGATTTACCCCCGTTTCCGGCTTCAACCGACCCGTATCATTTCCGGTATGCCCTCGATAAAAAAGGTATCCTCTGGTTTAATCTGGGTGGCCCAATTTATCAATTGGACCTGAAAACGAAGCGGATAAAACCGGTTTCTTCGCCAGCATGGACTCCGTCGAAAGAGCGTAGGGGACAGGATGTTAACTACTTATCCCTGGCGTGTGATCCTGCTGGTCAAATTTGGGTGGTGTCTGCAAACCAGCTCGCCGGGTATGACCAATCCCGGCAACGCTGGCAGGTATTTCCGTACCGTTTTTCACTTCCTTCAACCATTCAGCAACTGGTCGTCGATGAACGGGCGTTCTGGCTGGCTACCGAAGCTGACGGGTTATACCGGGTAGATCGGGTGACCGGCCAGATTCGACGGTATGCCCATCAACCCCAAAAAACGGCTTCCCTGAGCAGTAATGCACTTTTCTGTTTATCTGCTGATCCGCTCGACAAAAACACCCTGTGGATTGGAACATTCGGAAGCGGGCTGTGCCGTTTCGATAAGCGAACGGGACAATGCCGACGGTTTGCAATGACCCACGGTTTGCCCAACAATGTGGTGTATTCTGCCATTCCCGACCGCAGTGGAAACGTCTGGATCGGAACCAATAAAGGTGTTTTTCGCTTAAACCGGCACTCGTTTCTGGGCCAGAGTTATACATCACAGGATGGCATTCTGGCCGATGAATTCAACCGGTTTCATTTTTTGCAACTCCCCAACGGGCGAATCATGATGGGCGGGCTGGAAGGCATAACGGCTTTTTATCCGGACCAGATTAAAAATGACACCTACCAACCTTCGGTGGAACTAACTGGTATTCAGGTTAATAATCGAAATGTCAAACCGGGCGTCGGTTCGCCGGTAGGGGAGCAGCCCGAGCAGGCCGTATCCTCTCTCACGCTGCCGCATCATCAGAACTTCCTGAATCTTGAATTCGCGGCTTTGCAGTATAATAAATCGACCAAAAACCGGTATCGGTACCGGTTAACGGGACTGGACGACGATTGGATTACCTCGGAACGACCCGTTGCGGTGTATACGGATGTGCAACCCGGACACTACCGGTTTTTGGTCAATGCTTCCAACACGTCCGGTGTCTGGAGCCGTTATGTCCGGCAATTGGGTATCACGATTCGGCCGCCTTGGTGGGCCACCTGGTGGGCCTACACCCTGTATGGCCTGTTGGTTCTGGGCCTGTTCGCGGTTTTTTTGCGGGCCTACCGCAACCGGCTCCAACTCCGGCAGTCGATCGAACTGAAGCAGCGGGAGGTGGAACTGAAACAGAAGGAAGCCGAACAGCTCAAGGCTGTGGATGAGATGAAAACCCGGTTTTTTGCCAATATTACCCACGAATTTCGAACGCCGTTGACATTGATTCTCTCGCCAGTAGATGGATTGATTCAGGATTTACACGGAACAAAATACGCTCACCGCCTGTCGTCCGTCAGCCGGAATGCACACCAATTGTTGCGGTTGATCAACCAATTGATGGATTTGTCAAAGCTGGATGCCAACGCCATGACCGTCGAAGAACGAGTCGGGAATCCGGGCGAATGGGTTGGACAGGTGGTGGAGACGTTTCAGGAAGCCGCCGATCAGAAAGCGATCCGGTTGACTGTCTGCGGGATAACGGACCATCAGTACTGGTTTGATTCGTCCCTGTTGGAGCGGATTGTTTATAACCTGGTGGCGAATGCGTTGAAATTCACCCCCGAAGGCGGACAAATTGCCGTTGCCATTCAGGAGCCAGCGCCGGGTCAATCCGAATGGGTTGTCCGGATTTCGGATACCGGAATTGGAATCCCGAAGGAGCAACTGCCGGTTATTTTCGACCGGTTCTATCAGGTCGATCCCTCGTCCACGCGTCAGCACGAAGGTACCGGGATCGGGCTGGCCCTGGTGAAAGAATTGGTTCAGTTGCAGCGCGGGCGGATTTCGATGGAAAGTGAGCTGGGTAAAGGTACCACCGTAACGGTTCAATTGCCGTATGGAAGGGCGGATCGTGGTCAGATAAGCCGTGATCGGGACGATGATTGGCGTCCGCCATTTCCGGCCATTCCGACACCTGAAGTCGTGAGTCGGGTGGCGCTGGATTTGGCCAGGGAAGAACCGGATGAGGGGGTAATGGAGGAACGAACCACGGTTTTAATTGTGGAAGACAACGATGAACTGGCCGATTTGATCACCACCAGTTTGCCGACGGCGTATCGGATTCATCGGGCCAGAAACGGCGCGGAAGGCCTGAAACTGGCGATTGACCGGATGCCGGAACTGATCATTTCCGACGTCCTGATGCCGGTGATGGACGGGTTTACGTTCTGCCGGCAAATCAGGGAAAACCACGCGACAAGCCACATTCCGGTCATTTTGCTAACGGCGAAATCCTCGACGGAGAACCGCCTGGAAGGACTCTCGCTCGGTGCCGACGATTACCTCACCAAACCGTTTCTGGTTTCGGAACTGCAACTGCGGGTACGAAATCGGCTGGAACAACGCCAGAAAATACGCGATTGGGTGCGGGCATCGCTGCTCAGTCCGTCGACACTGATGACGCTTCCGGTGGCCGAAACCATCGATCCCTTTCTGGAGAAACTTTATACGCTCCTCGAAAATGCCCTCGACGATTCGACCTTCGGTGTTGACGAACTGGCGCTGGTGGCCGGTTTTAGCCGGACCAATTTGTACCGGAAAATTAAAGCCTTAACCGGTTTGCCAACCAAAGAATTTATCCGCAACTACCGGCTGAAACGTGCAACGCATTTTCTCCGAAAGGGCCACCCGGTTTCGGAAACCGCCACGCTGGTTGGCTTCGAAAACCACTCGTATTTTACGCGTTGCTTCCGCGAACTCTACCAGGTGACGCCTTCCGAATTTGTTGAAGCAGACACCTGATGCATAATACGGGTTCTGTCGTTTACGAAATCACCACTTTTCCCGTTAACCGGGGTAAAAAGCTGAAATCGCGTGATTTTGAAACAAGATCAACAGTATTTGGAACAGGATCAACAGCCCGTCTGGGTGCAGGAGGGGAATTTTGGGGAATTGATTTTCCACCTTAATTCCGGTTTTATGAAAACATCTGTATGGTTTTGGATGCCATCGACCCATCGGTTGTTGATGGCTTTTTTACTGCTCTCCAGTCTGACGGGTTACGCGCAGAAAATTTATTTCGTAAGTCCTTCGGGGGGCGTTTCGACAAAAAACGGCACATCCTGGAATGAAGCCTACGCCGGGGCTGATCTGCAAACTGCGATCGAAGCAGCCAGCACCTATTCGCAAACCCATGCCGACGAAAGCGTGCAGGTCTGGGTAGCGGCCGGCTTGTACAAACCCACCACCACCACCGACCGGGGCATTAGTTTTTCGATGCGCAACAACGTGGCGATTTATGGCGGTTTTGTGGGTAATGAAAGCCAGTTAAGCAGTCGGCCAACCCTCAACCTGAGCACGCCGTCGAGTACGACGCTCAGTGGAGAAATTGGTGATCCGGGTACCATCGACGACAATTCCCGGCATGTGATCAGCAACCCGGCCTCGTTGAGTTTAACCAACAGTGCGGTTATTGACGGGTTTGTGATCACTGCCGGAAATGCAGATGGTGATTCGGATGATGGCCAAGGCGGTGGAATCTATAACGATGGAGACTTTAGTGTGTGTAACCCATTGATTCGGAATTGTAGCTTTATCAATAATTCCGCTGGTTTTGGTGGAGCCATAGCCAACGACGCGTTGTGGGGTATTAGCGGGCCAACCGTGATAAACTGTCGATTCACTGAGAATATGGCCAGTAAAAATGGCGGAGGCCTATTTACTTTTGCCGATGATGATCTTAGCAAGCTTGTACTCACCAACTGTTTGTTTGAAAAAAATACGGCTGCATTCGGTGGCGGGGCCCTTTTCAATGCCGAGAATCGGTTGGAATTGACGAATTGTGACTTTATCGGTAATGAATCTTCGATCATGGGAGGAGGTATGTACAATCATGCCTGTGCCATGGTTGCCACCAACTGTCTATTTTCAGAAAACAAAGCGGGAAGTGGGGCCGGTATGCTGATCCGGACGGACGATGAACCCAACACGCCGGTGCTGACGAATTGTACCTTTAGCAGCAATACCGCAACCTACGGGGGTGGTGGAATGTATAACCAGGTAACCCGAGGGCTGCTTCGTCCTGAATTGACCAACTGTGTATTTATGGCAAATGTGGCTCAATCGGGCGGAGCCATTAACAACAACGCCGAGGATGGCGAATGTAGCCCCAAAGTGATCAACTGCACATTTACCGGCAATACCGCTTCCTATCAGGGGGGCGGTATTTTTAATAAAGTTACGGATTCTGGTTCCAGTCATCCGAAACTGACCAACTGCATCGTCTGGAACAACGGCGGAGACCAGGCGATCTACAACGAAAATGCTACCCTGACTTCCGGCTACGGTCTGTTCGATCCCGAAACAACCGGGTATGAAGGCACCAATAACCGGTCTACCTCCGTGTCGCCCTTTGCGAGTCCTTCCGATCTGCAACTGACGGCCTGTTCACCAGCCGTCGATGCGGGCTACCCGGGCAGCACCACCGCCATCAGTGGAACGACCGATCTGGCGGGCAATCCCCGGTTTTATAACAACGGCCCCATCGACATGGGTGCGTATGAATTTCAGGCCATCCCATTCTCGATTACAAGCCAGCCGCCTTCTGCGTCGGTGGTCTGTGCCAGCACACCCATCCGTGTTTCGGTGGCCGCTTCCGGTTACAGCCCATTGACGTATCAATGGTACAAAGACGGGATTTCGCTGGGA
The DNA here is from genome assembly GCF_003334855.1 of Larkinella punicea. Taxonomy (GTDB): domain Bacteria; phylum Bacteroidota; class Bacteroidia; order Cytophagales; family Spirosomataceae; genus Larkinella; species Larkinella punicea. Next base: position 8,117 of record NZ_QOWE01000038.1, on the reverse strand, counting down.
CCGGATCAAACCTCGGCGACACTGAGTCTGGACAATGTGCAACCGGATGGATCCGGTTCCTACGTGGTGGTTGTCACCGGCTGTAACAGCCTGACTTCGAATGCTTTCGGGCTGACGGTTCATCCGACGCCCACGACGCCGGTGTTGAACCTGCCGCCGTCAATCACGTTACCCATTCTGCAAAATACCCCTTTTGTCAGCCTGGCCATTACGGGTTGCGAATCCGGGCGTATTGAATGGAAAGGTTCCAACGCGACGACGGGGACCGGTTTCCTGATCACGGTTCCGACTTCCGCTACCGGAACGCTGGTTTATTCCGCCACCTGCACCATCGGCAGTTGTGTTTCTGAACCCGGTACGTCCACCGTTGCGATTTCGCCGGCCCTCGTCAATGGCAGCTTTGACGGGTTTGTCAACGGAGCCGATTGCGAAAGTTTCCGGGGCTGGGCCTGGGATCGAAACAAGGTAAATACCGCCCTCAACATCGAAATTCTGGACGGTTCTGCCGTCATTGCCACACTCCCTGCGGGGGATTTTCGCCAGGATTTACTGAATGCGGGCAAAGGAAATGGCAAACATGCGTTTCGCTACACCATTCCTGATCTGCTGAAAGACGGTTTGCTGCACCAACTCTCGGCGCGGGTCGTGGGCAGCAGTTTTATGCTGAAAGATTCGCCCAAAGCCCTGGTTTGTCAGGGCAGCACGACGCCGGAGGGCAACAAACCACCCGTACCGCCCACGCCGACGGTTTTGGTTGCGCCCCTGGCCGCTCAGGTGGGCGTGCCATTCTCGGCTACGCTGGTGGCTTTTACCGACCCGGAATCCGGCAGTTTGACCTACGGATTGAGCGGGTTGCCCGCTGGTTTGACCATCAACAGCGCGTCTCGGGTGATTGGCGGCACCCCGACCGAAGCGGGGAGTTTTGTGCTGGCCTACTCAGCCACTGATCCGGCCGGAGCGACCAATAGTGTCAGTTTTGTGTTAACCGTCACTGCCGCAGCCACCACGACGGTAACGGGCAATTTCGAGGGGTATCTTGACAAGGTGGAATGCGGCACCATCCGGGGGTGGGTTTGGGATCGCAATCAGCCCAACGCGCCGGTGACCGTGGAGTTTTATACGGGCAGTACGGTTTGGGGCAGCACGGTGGCGAACCTCTACCGGGTCGATCTGAAGAATGCGGGAAAAGGCAACGGGTTTCATGCGTACAGTTTCGCGGTTCCCGCCAGCTTGATTGGCACGGGGACGCATGTGCTCTATGGCCGGGTGCAGGGCAGCAGTTATGTGCTGAAAGATTCGGGAAAACCGCTGACGTGTCCTTCGCCGGTTCGGCGGTCGGCCGAGCAGGAAGAGACGTTATCCGTCGTCCTGTTGGGCAATCCGGTAACCGATCGGGTAGCGGTTGAAATTTCCGGTGCAACAGGTCAGCCGCTGCGGCTGCAGTTGATCGATACGCAGGGAGAAATACGGATGGAACAGTCGATTAAAAAAGCGGGAATTCGGGAGCGGTATCATTTTGATCTCAGCCGTCAATTGCCGGGTTTAATGATCCTGCGGGCCAGTACGACCGAGCAGACAAAGATCTTAAAGGTGTTGAAAATTAATTGATTGAATCGATTAGAAGGGGCTCTGGCCGGACGTGCCAGATGGGAGACATCCTACCGCTTTCTACATTTTTCAGATCCGGCCAGATTGAGTATCTGGCCGGATTTTTTGTCTGTCAAAACGACATGTTGCCTTTTTTTTCATATGTTTGAACTAAGTATTAGTATTATTTTATTATTTGTTCATATTTTGCAATGTCTTACAAATCCTGTCCTTTATCGATCAATCGAATGAAATTTACACTACGAATTTTTCGATCTCTTTTTCCTGGTTTTAAGTACATTTCCCCGGTTTTTACCTCGGTCAATTCCGCCTGATTTTCTTCTTTTCTTTCAGTACCTGATCCGGGCGTTTGCCGTCCGGGGCAGATTTCTATTTAGTCTATTCCAAACACTTTAATCCATTTTTTATGAAAAAAAATTTCCAGTTTTCCCTAACCTTATGTCTGTTGCTTGCCTGGGGGTTACACATTCCCGGCGCTCTGGCGCAGTGGACCACCGCGAGTTTAAGCCAGAGTCGTAACAAACTGGCCGGTACGAGTGCCGGCGGTAAAGCCTTTTTCGGTGGCGGGTTCGAAGGCGTGACGGCTTCCCAAAAGATCGACATCTATACCCTGGGTACGGATTCCTGGTCGCAGGCCGATTTGAGCGAAAGCCGGGGTGACCTGACCGCAACTGCTTCACCGGATTCCGTATTTTTTGCCGGCGGAGGTAGTTTAGACCAGAAGGGTTTTTCCAAACGTGTAGACATCTACAGCGTTGCCAATGATACGTGGTCCCAGACCGATCTCTCGGAGAGTCGTTCCTTACTGGCATCGGCCCAGGCAGGACGAAAAGTCCTTTTTGCCGGCGGTATTCACCTGGAAGGTAGGATTGTTAAACTCCTTACAACGGTTAAAACCGTCGATATTTACGATTTAATTGATAAAAACTGGACCACTGGCGAATTGTCGGAAGCCCGCTCCAGTCTGGCTGGGGTTGCTGCCAATGGCAAGATCTATTTTGCCGGAGGGTATAAAAGTCTGTTGGGTGGTTTTTCAAAAAAGGTAGATATTTATGATGTTGCTACCAGCACCTGGTCGACAGCGAGTGACTTATCGGAAGCCCGGGGTGGTTTAGCGGCCGTGGTTGCCGGGGGCAAGATTTTTTTTGCGGGCGGTGTTAAAGGTTTATTAGATTACTCCGACCGGGTAGATATCTATGACCTCACTACCACAACCTGGTCGCAGGCTACCTTGTCCAGTAAACGAACCAATCTGACCGCAACTACCGTGGGTGACAAGGTGTTTTTTGCCGGCGGTGAAAATCTTTCGGGGAGCTCTACCGTCGTCGATATTTACGATATGACTTTAGACACCTGGACAACGGACAATCTTACCAAGAAGCGGAAAGATCTGGCATCGGCCAGTGTCGGAAATAAAGCGCTTTTTGCCGGAGGCTTTGTTGGCGCTTTGGACGGGGGATCAACGGTTCTGGTCGACATTTACACGGCAACAGCCGTTGATCAGCAGCCGACACCGTCTTCATCCACGGTTTGTCAGGGGAGCCCTGTTTCCACTACCCTAACCGCTTTGGGTGATAACCTGACCTATCAATGGTACAAAGGAGCCGCCAGTACTTCCGCAACCTTGGTTGATGGTCAGACCTCGGCAACCTTATCGCTGACGGGGGTACAAACCACCGATTCGGATTCCTACTATTGCCGGGTCAGTGGCGACGGTGGAGTGGCCTGGTCGGACGCCTTCGCCCTGACGGTTCTCTCCCTGCCTCCGGCACCCACGGTGGCGTTTTCGGGGCAAAACGACGTGACGGTTATTCAGAATACCCCTTTCGTTTCCCTGACCATCACCGGCTGTGAATCCGGGTCGGTTGCCTGGACGGGTTCCAATGCCACCAGTGGTTCCGGCACCAGCATTTCGGTGCCTACTTCCGCCACAGCCACGCTGGTTTACTCGGCCACCTGCACGCTGGGAAGCTGTGTCAGCCCCGCCGGCAGTGCCACGGTCACGGTCGCGCCCCCGTCGGTTACCGGCAGTTTCGACGGTTTTATCTACGGGGCCGATTGCAGCACGTTCCGGGGCTGGGCCTGGGATCGTAACAAGGTCAATACCGCTGTTTCAGTAGAAATTCTGGATGGACCCAACGTTATTGCAACCATTCAGGCTGATGTCTTCCGGCAGGATTTGCTGAACGCGGGCAAAGGAAATGGGAAACATGCCTTTCTTTTTGCCATTCCGGAATCGATCAAAGACAACCAGTCGCACCTGCTGTCGGCCCGGGTGACCAACAGCAGCTTTATTCTGAAAGATTCACCGAAAGCCCTGATTTGCCAGGGCAGCGGGGCCAATCCGGGCAACGAACTACCCAAACCGCCGACTCCGACGGTTATGATTGCACCGTTGACGGCTCAGGTGGGTGTACCGTTTTCGGCCACGCTGGTAGCCTTCACCGATCCGGAAGGAACGACGCTTTCGTACGGGTTGACGGGCCTGCCCAACGGTTTATCCCTGGATATGTCCACCCGCATCATCACCGGTATTCCAACGGTGGATGGCACGTTTGTGCTGACCTATCAGGCGACGGATGAAGGCGGAGCCAGCAATAGTGTGAGTTTTCCGCTGACGGTTAGCCCGGCTTCTTCCGGTGGTGTCACCGGCGATTTTGAAGGCTATCTGGACAAAGTAGAATGTGGCACGATTCGCGGCTGGGTCTGGGATCGCAAGAAGCCCAACGCACCGGTGACGGTCGAATTCTATACCCTGAGCAGTGGTACAGTATGGGGCAGTACGGTGGCCAATATTTACCGGGTCGACCTGAAGAATGCCGGGAAAGGCAATGGGGCTCATGCCTACAGTTTTGTGGTTCCTGACGTTCTGAAAGGCGTTGGCGATACCAAGATTCATGCCCGTGTTCAGGGAAGTACGTATGATCTGAAGGATTCGGGAAAAATCCTGAATTGTCCGTCACCAGGTCGGCTTTCGGCTGAACGAACCGAAGGTCTTCAGTTGACTTTACTGGGCAACCCGGTGAACGATCGGGTCGAGGTGGAAGTTCGCGGAGCCGAAGGGCAGCCGCTGCGCTTTGCGCTGACAGACGTTCAGGGCCGGGTGATTGGTGAGCGCCAGATTGAAAAAGCGGCTGCCATCGACAAGCAGAGCTTCGGTATTTCCGGTGCTCCGGCAGGTCTGCTGTTCCTGAACGTAAGCACCAACGGCCAGAGTCGGACGCTGAAGCTGTTCAAAAGGTAGATCAGACTAGAGAGAAAAGACAAGAGAGAAAAGACAAGAGTGTAAGATTAGCCGTGTTTTCAAAAAACCGGTTTGTCTTTGCGCTCTTGTCTTTTCTCTTTCCTCTAAAAACTCAATTCCCCACCATGAACACCGCATTGCCGAACAACAGCTTCCCGTTATACCAGAAACCGCGGAACAGCGGGTTGTCCATCATGTAGACGATGCTGCCCTTGCCCAGTTCCTGCACGCCATACAGCAAGGTGTTGTTGAGCTTCGACCGGGCATTTTTCCCCACAAAACCGGCCACATAATTGTCTTTCTTCAGGTAGCCGACATTCCATCCATCTTTCAGGAAATCGTAGTCGTAGACGTTCTGAACCAGCGCATGATAGCCGTTGGGATAGCCAAAGGCCAGCGGATGCGTCCGGTCCAGATCGACGCGGTAGACACTGCCCGGCGTTTCTTCCGAAATCGCTTCCCGTTCGCGTTCGCCGTATTCCCGCAGCGACTCATCGGTATCCGGTTTTTTATCGGTCTTCTCTTTTTTTGCGTCCGGTTTATCCACTTTTTTCTTTAGGCCAAAGTCCGGTTTTTCGGCAAAAAACGAGGTGACGCGTTCCATCACAATGAGTTTTCCACCCGCCTGAACCCAGTCTTTCAGTTTGGTCAACGTCCGGTCGTTCAGGATTTTTCCGTAGCCGTATCCCTGCGGCATAATCAACACATCAATCTCGGCGAGTGAGGCATTCGGGAAGGAATTGGCTTCGATGAGCGTCAGTGGATAATCGAGGTCTTGATCAAAATAATGCCAGACTTCACCCATGGACGTCGGGGAAGTGACATCGCCGGCAATGACCGCAACCCGGGGGTTTTTGAGGGAGAAAACACTGCCGGAACCAAAGTCGGCCCCTTCGGCCACAAAACCGGTGGATGCAGGAATGAGCGGGATGTTCCGTTTGCTGGCTTCCTGCTGGATGATCTGGTAGAAACGGTCGCCCAGGCGCTCGTTTCCGGCGCGGGTGATGATGAGCGTGCCGGCTTCAAACCGCTGTTCGCCCTGCTTGAATGTTCGTTCCGCCACCCGAACCCGCACTTTGTTTTTCAGCAAACCGGCCAGAAACTGAACCTCCTGCGCCGACTGCCAGCGCACCAGGTAGGCATACGGTTTTGGCCCGGAACCGGTGGCTCCCGGAACCGTTGCAGTCGCCGGACTGACATAGGCCACCGGCGTCAGTTTCTCCTTCAAACCGTAGGCTTTTAAACCGTAGGCGTACGGAATACACCAGGAGGTGATGTCGTAGGTCACGGAATCTTCCAGCGTCGATTTAGGCTCGAAGAGAATTTTCAGGAGCGTTGATTTGGGTTGGTATGCACTGATCACCAGGTCGTTACTCTCCATCGTAACCGCTTCGTTCTTCTGGTTCTGGTAGTTGAAGCCCACCAGTTTCTGGGATTTTCCGGCCAGCCCGTAGCGGATCTGGTTGTTGTCGAGCAGTTTCCGGAGTGCCGTAATCCGGCCTTCATCGTTGGCGGTTTTGATGACGTAACTTTTGAATTCACCCACCGGATTGGTCAGCGATTTTTCGAAAAAACGGTTGAAGTTTTTCACCACATCATCCGGGCGGTCGGCCACGGATTCGAGGGTGGCGAAGCTGGCGGTATAATGGTGGTCGATGCGTTCGCGCAGGGTGAGCGTGTCGCCGTCGTTTTTGCGATAGGCCAGTCCGGCCCGGCCACCACCGCCCTGTTCAAAGGTCATGCCGATGGCGCCGTTGTAGGTCGGCCAGGTGTCGCCGTAGCTCGGATAGAACAAGTCGAAATTTTCACGGGTATAATACAGCCAGCCGTTTTTGTCAAAATACCGGGTGTTATACTGTCCGATAATCTGCTGGAATTCCCGTTGCCAGGGCGTAATATCTTCGTGGTAGGGCTTGGCCGAGGGGGCAAAATAATACGGACTTTCCGGCCCCATTTCGTGAAAGTCGCCGTGCAGGTGTGGCATCCATTGTTGGTATAGTGCCATTCGCTGCTGCGTGATTTCCTGGGTTTGCCAGGCCCAGTCGCGGTTCGGATCGAACAGGTAGTGGGTGTAGCGGCCGCCGGGCCAGGGTTCGCTGTGTTCGCGCGCCAGGGGTGTTGGGTCGGGGTGTACGCCACCCATCTGGTTATACCAGTTGACATAGCGGTCGTGGCCGTCGGGGTTCAGGCCGGGGTCCAGAATGACGACGGTATTCGACAGGATTTTCCGGGAAACCGCATTCGTGGGATTGAGCAAATCGTGGAGCACCAGCATGAAGGCTTCGGAGCTGATGGCTTCGTTGCCGTGGACGTTGTAGCTCAGCCAGGCAATGGGCGGTTGCGTCGAATTTGCGGCCTGAGGGGTTGCAGCGGGGGTATTTCCCAGACCGATCTGTTTGAGGTGCGTGGTGCGGATTTCTTCCAGCCGCGCCATGTTTTTTTCGGAGGCCACCACCACCGCCAGCAGTTGGCGACCTTCAAAAGTGGTTCCGTACGGAATTATTTTTACCTGGGAGGGAGCTTGCCGGGCCACCTGTTCGGCATAGGCCAGCACCCGGTGGTGGGGCGAAAACCGCTTGCCGACGGTATAGCCTAAAAACTGATCGGGATGTTGTAACGTGTTCTGAGCGAGCGTAGTCAGAGCCATTAACAGGCACAGACCGAATGAGGAGAGTCTTTTCATGAAGTGCAAATAATGAATTTATCGGGCAATCCCCAAAAATAAGTCGAAACCACAAACCCCCGTCAAATCGCAGAAAAATCATTTTTTTTTAGCCGGAGATTTGCAGCTATCAATTTTAGCCGTATCTTTGCACCACAATTTCAGAATCAGGGTTAGCAAATGAGTCGCCGACCAACTGAAAACTGGATATGGCCGATTCGTCTAGCGGTTAGGACGCGGCCCTTTCACGGCTGAAACACGGGTTCGATTCCCGTATTGGTCACTCCGATAACCCCGACAAACTTTGTCGGGGTTATTTTTTTGTGGAAAATTTGCGGCAAAACGCAGCCGGCAGGTTCCCATACCTGATCCCGCTTCTGTCCGGATGCGTCCGGGTGCTTGAATGGCGGTTCCCAATCCGTTACATTTGACGTTCTAACCCGTTTCTCACCGTATGCATACCGGCAAGGAAATCCTGGATCAAGAGCAAAAGTTGTGGAGGGCGTAGGATTTTTTTAGGTTTGTGTTTTTGATCAAACCTGTATTGTTTTGGAGAGTTTCTTGCCCCTGATTCAGTTCCTGTTACCCGAGTTCATCCTGGAA